>NZ_JBGKFB010000001.1:675000-1307500 GCF_041333735.1 Veillonella sp. | reverse complement strand
ATTACCTATCATTGTTCAGTTTTCAAAGATCTGCTACGTTAGTTCTAAGCCCTAACGACTTGTATAGTATATCAATCTAATCTTAAATCGTCAACCTCTTTTTCAAAGATTTTTTCAACTTATTTTTGATTGATTTTATACATACAATCATAACCAAATACTCTATGAATAGAGATAGAAAACTCACAAACCGAAGTTTGTGAGTTTTAATTTGGTGACTCACCCGCGACTCGAACGCGGGACACCCTGATTAAAAGTCAGGTGCTCTGCCAACTGAGCTAGTGAGTCATGTTGGCAGGGGTGGCTGGGATCGAACCAGCGCATAACGGAGTCAAAGTCCGTTGCCTTACCACTTGGCGACACCCCTACAGTGATTATGATGTGTAGGTTATGGGGTGAGTAGTGGGGATCGAACCCACGCGTAACGGAGCCACAATCCGCCGTGTTAACCGCTTCACCATACCCACCACCTTGTAGGTATCGAAGACGTTGTCTTCGTAACAAAGAGAATTATATCTGTTCTAGAGATTTGTGTCAACACCTTTTTCTCAATTTCATTTAACTTTTACAAATAAAATGAAAAAGTGTGTTATCCCTAATATAAACTCTTTCTCCTCATAAAAATAAGGAAGCACATTCATAAGTTATACCTTACGAATGGTGCTTCCCTATTATACATATTATTTACTTAGTTGGCAAATAGTTTTTTACAAAATTTGGCAAAGCAAAGGCAGCCTTTTGAATTTCAGCATTATAGTACTTAGTTTCAAAGTTTTGTTCACGATTTGGTGTCCATGTTAATGGGTCAAATGTTTTGGAACCCAATGTGAAGCAATGCATACCTGCAGGATAAATTGGAATAAATGCAGTATACAAACGCGCAATTGGGAAGTGATTATTTACATAACCAAATACCTTCTCTACGAGCGGTTGATGTAACATAGGAGATTCTGTTTGTTGTACAAATAAGCCATCTTTTTTAAGAGCTTTTAATGTATTCTTATAGAACTCTTCAGTAAATAAACCTTCACCAGGACCGATTGGGTCGGAGCAGTCTACAATAATTACATCATAGTAATCTTCTGCTTCTGCCATGAAACCAATGCCATCACCAATTTTTACAGTCAATTTAGGGTGGTTTTCAATCATAGCTTTAGCAATAGTTGGCAAATATTGTTTAGCAAGCTCCACGACTTTACCATCGATTTCAACCATTGTTACTTCTTTTACACAATCATGGCGTACACATTCTCTAGCTACGCCACCATCACCGCCACCGATGATCAATACACGTTCAGGATTTGGATGTAAAAACAATGGAACATGACTCATCATTTCATGGTAGATGAATTCTTCACGCTCAGACGTTTGGAATACACCATCTAATGCGAGCATCGTACCGTACTCTTTTGATTTAAATACTTCAATTTTTTGGAACTCAGATTCACCAGAGTATAATACTTCTTCTGCTTCAGCGCTAAGACGTAAATGAGGAGTTTGTTCCTCTGTAATCCATTGACTCATGTAGTACCTCCTACTTTTATACTACAATACGCACCGCAGATGATTGCGATGCGTATGTATATTACGTTAATTACTCTGTTACTTAATCTTTACGACTAATATAACAGAAACCGCCACCTAAAATAGTGTCTTTCATCCAATTTGCTAACGAGAAATCACGGATTTCACCTTCATCAAAGATGCCACAGCGAATATCATCGTCATCCATAAATATCTTGTGAATTGGAACCCAATGCCATGTATAAAGAGCTTTTTCTTTACCCTTATGACGATTCAAAAATGCTACAGGCACATCTTGTGCCAATGCATCATGAATAAACTGAGCTGCAGCCTCCACCTCTACACGAGATGCGCAGAACGGAGATACATTCAACATATGTACATCATAAGATAGGTCTTTATCCTCCAGTAAACGAGTAAGACCACGTTCCATCCATTGAGTTTTATAAACACCACCACCAAAGCGTGGCTTTACATATTTCCAAACTAAGTTCATCCGTTCTAAAGCAAGCGTTTGATCGGATGTGGTTTCCAGATCTAATAAGCCATCCCTAAACAGCGAATAACCCAATACTTGTGATGCCGATGTTGGACCACAACCAGACAAGCGTTGCCACTCATCAGTGAACCATTCTTGGTCATACCCATATGATGTTTTACCATTTACATCGATATATAGCCATTCTGGATGTTTAATAGATACATCATTCATGAGATTAACCTTCGATTACTTCAACAGTTTCCATGATGGCACCTTGGTGAATACCATCAACTACGTCCATACCTTCGATTACTTTACCGAATACAGTGTGTACACCATCCAAGTGAGGTTGTGGTTCGTATACGATAAAGAATTGGCTACCACCAGTATTAGGACCACGGTGAGCCATAGACAATGCACCACGTTCATGTTTATGTGGGTTGCCAATCAATTCATCTTTAATTGTGTAACCAGGGCCACCTGTACCATTGCCATTAGGGCAACCACCTTGAGCTACGAAGCCAGGGATTACACGGTGGAAACGAAGGCCATTATAGAAACCTTTGTTAATCAAATCAATAAAGTTTTGTACTGTGCCAGGAGCTTCTTTATCAAATAATTCGATTACGATATCGCCGCCGTCAGCCATATGGATTTTTGCTTTTTTCATTGTTCAGGTACCTCCAAAATTGTACGCAACACATGTGCTGCTAATATAAAACCTGCCACTGGTGGCACAAAACTACATGTACCAGGGCTTGTTGCTTCGCCGCGGAACTGTGGTTTTGTTGGTTTTTCTGTAGAAAATAAAACTAATTGCTTTTTAATACCCCGTTTTTTGAGCTCCCGACGCATAACGCGCGCCAAAGGACATGTATGAGACTTATTGATATCAGCAATCATAAGTTTTTCAGGGTAAAAGCGATTACCGCCGCCCATACAAGAAATAACAGGGATGCTTTCACGTTGACACACCTCAATAATATTAAGTTTTGCCGTTACCATATCGATGGCATCGATTACATAATCAACGTTCAAGCTTTGAATAAATCCAGGGTAATTTTCCTCAGTATACATAATATCATGAGTTTCTATCACTACATCTGGATTAATAGAAAGTGCTCGTGCCTTTGCGACCTCTACCTTACGCTCTCCAATTGTGTCATGAGTCGTAATCATTTGGCGGTTTAAGTTACTAGGTGCAATAGAGTCGCCATCGATAAGAACAATGCGTCCCACACCAGCTCGAACTAGTGCCTCGAGGGCACCACCACCAACGCCACCAACCCCAAAGAGAGCCACAGACGTATCTTTTAAGGTTTTGATTTTATCAGGACCAACCAGCCACTCTAAACGAGTTAACATATATTCCATTAGTATTTACCTGCTGGAATGATTTCTGTCCAATACCCGTCTGGATCAGCAATGAAGTAAATACCCATATCAGCATTTTCGTACGCTACAACGCCCATCTCTTTATGCTTTTTTAGAGCTGCTTCGTAGTCATCTACATAAAACGCTAAATGGAATTCATTGTCCCCTAAATTATAAGGGCGATCCCAGTCGCGCAACCATGTAAGTTCTAGTTCATGCGCTGTATATGGACTTTTTAAATATACAAGAGTGAAAGCACCACTTGGATCTTCTAAACGGCGAGATTCCTCAAGCAACAAGGCCTCTTTATAGAATGCTAAACTCTTATCAAGATCCTTAACATTTATATTATTATGAGCAAATGAAAACTTCATAGGACCTCCTTAATTAATTCCAGTATGTTTTTGTAGGAATTCTCCTCTTTTAATAGTATCACATTTGACAATTCTATAGCTAGTTAATAACAAATTTTGCCGTACTACCATCGTCACCACGTGTGACCTCTAAGTGGGCCGGTATACGAGTCTTTAATTCAGGTACATGGGAAATCATGCCGATAAGACGACCTGATGATTGTAATTTCACCAGTGTTTCCATAGCGAGTTCCAATGTATCAGGATCGAGGGTACCAAAGCCTTCGTCGATAAACATCGTATCCATATGAATACCACCTGCATAACTTTGGATGACATCCGCAAGACCTAAGGCAAGTGCCATAGAGGCCAAGAATGTTTCACCACCAGACAAGGTATTCGCAGGTCTTGATTGACCGGTGAAAGCATCCATGACTGCCAGATCGAGGCCTTGTTTGCCCCGTCCACCACCAGTATAGTCAGAACGTTCCAAGGAATAGCGATTACGGCTCATCGTTTGAAGACGTAAATTAGCTGCATATACGACTTCATCTAAAATAGCTCCCAATACATAGCGCTCAAAGGTTACATTTTTAAACCCTTGTTCACCGCCATTTGCCAAGTCATTTAGGCGACTTAAGAAAGTCACTTCCTCACGGGCTTCTCCCATAGCTTGTTCAAGTGTTTCTAGAGAAACTAGTGTCGTTTCAATATGTTTCGTTTCTCTATCCCAAGCCGCAAGAGAACCCACTAAATCATCACGCTGTTCTACTGCTGCATCATATACTTCATTGGAAACGGTATCACTTGGCTTCACTACAGATTGAGCATGCTTCAATGCCGCATCATATACAGCTTGAGCTTTATTGAAAGCCTCGTCCAATGCATGTAGTTCAGTTCTAAACGTATCTAAAGCCTTATAATCATCCAACGCATCTATAAAGTCATCTTCAGATAAAGAAATCGATTGCAATGATTCTACATAGTCTTTATTGAGTACATCAAGATTTTTTGTTTCTTCCTGCACTTGGGCAGATAAGGTTTCTAGACGTCCCCGTTTAGCATTGAGCACTTCTCTAGCAGAATCTAGATTTACTTTACAAACTTTCACCTGTTCATCGTAGTCTGTAAGCTCAGACGCCAATGATTCTATCTCTTTATGCCATGCAGCTACATCCGTAGTTGGCAAGCTTTCAGAAAGAGCATCAATCTTAGCCTGTACCGTACTAATCTGAACCTCTAAATTATGCAAGTTATCAAGTAGTTCCTTATGAGCCATCTCCAGTTTCGATAGTGTATCTTTAGCCGCACTAAGGTCCCCCTCAGTATTAGCTATAGTGTTGCTCAGTTGTTCAGTGTCGCTACGCAAGGTTGTAAGCTGTTCCATTTTGGATAACAAGTCATGTTGAATAGAAGCAAAAGCCTCTTCTGAAAAACTCTCAATAGATGACTTCAACTGAGAAACTTGGTCTTTAATTTGCTGATCTAACTCATGTAGACGAAGAGCTAACGTTTCTTTCTGACCAATTTCACTAGCTTGCTTTTGTAACTCAAGATCACGCACGGCACGAGCCTCTTCTATCTCCTCTTTAGTGGGATATAACTCAGGCTTGGCTGCCAACTGTGGATGCTCTGTAGAGCCGCATACTGGACAAGGTTCGTTATCTACGACTAAATGAACGAGTTCAAAGGCACGCCCTTCTGCCATCAAATGTTCTAACCGTTCAAGCTGCACCTTTGAATTCTTTACGAATTCATCAAGCGTAGCTAATGCCTTATCTTTAGCATCGATATCATTTTGAACCTTCTGTTTCTCAGCGACCAATTCAGAATATCGTTGCAAATGACTTAACTGTTCTTGGATACGAAGAATAGAGTCTAAGACTTTGCTATTACCTTGTAACTGTTGCCTATCCGCAACTAATTTCGCCTCTAAATCAGCTACTGTCTTATGCTGAGACTGTAACGCAGCTTCGCTTTTCTCACGGTCCTGTGTTACTAATGTACTCTTTAATGTGCTCAATTCCTTATTTAGCAGTGCTAACTCATCAAATTTTTCTGATTGCTGTTCCATTTGGGCCAGCGTAGTTCGCTTAGCTTGCATAGTTTCAGCTTGAGCTTCTAATACTGCATAAGCCTCTATACATTTAGACTCATATTGAGTTGCACTGTCCACATTGTTTTCAGCCTCTGAAAGTGATGTTTCCAAGGTTTTTAACACAGATTGTTTATCACAAACCTGTTTATATAGCTCAAAACTTGGCGTTAAAGAGGTAAGGAACTGAACCTTTTCACGTAAGCTAGTACGCTCCGTTTCTCTTGCTTTCACGAGTTCTAATTTAGAGGTAGCCTCTGCAAGAGATTGTTGTGCTTGGTTATATAAGGCCCACTCATTTCGCAACGTATTGAACTGCTCCACTACAGTTACAGCTTTATCACGGTCAATAACAAGAGCATCACGATGAGGCTCTCTATGTTTCAAAAGATCTCGTACATGTTCAATGGTTAGTACTGGTATATCTTCGTCATGTGGAATGGATTGCAGCAATGTATTTTGTTTTGTTAGATTTTCTTCAATCCCTGCTTTTGTGTCATCATAAGCAGCTTTTAAGGCATCTTGTAATCTTCGGTACAACTCGGTTCTAAAGAGTGTATGTAATAACTCCTCCCGTTCACTGGTGGAGGCTACTAGTAATTTTCGGAATTCCCCTTGCGGTAAAAGAACCACTTGTAAGAATTGATCCTTACGAAAGCCTATGATACGTTGAACAGTATCGCGAATAGCAGCCGCAGAGGTAGCAATAACCTTCCACTCTCCATCTTTCATTTCGTATACAGTAGCACTAGCATTCTGTTCACGCATACCTGTACCACGTTTCTTCGCAACCATTTGCTTTGGCAGTCTTTCAACACGGTACTGAGCATCCCCGATAGCAAAGGAAAAATCTACCCTCGTCATACGATGTGGTTCTGCAAAATCACTGCGGATAGCATCTGTTTTGCGCACTTCCCCACTAGGCTCACCATATAAGGCATACACCATGGCATCAAGTATAGACGTTTTCCCGGCCCCCGTAGGACCAGAGATGAGGAACATAGAATGGTCTTGAAGCTCATTAAAGTCCAAGGTAACCGAATCGCGGTAAGGACCAAAGGCTTCTATAGTTAAAGATATAGGCTTCATTTAGTCCTCCTTTAGAATTCGATCCCATACAGAGTTGATGTATTGTTGCTCACGCTCTGTTAATGGTTCTTTCCACACGGTTTCGGCAAATTGGTTAAACAATTCACGCTCATTTAATTCTTTAAAGACTGCATCCCCCATGTCAGCCATAGGTGCTGCCACACGACCTACTAGGTCAATGGTCATACAGCGATGGTACACTTGGCGCAACTTAGCCATCCCATCCATAATAGGCATTGTATCAAGCAATCGGGCCTGTACATAATCATCTTTATGTTTAGCCTGTAATTCCTTATTGTTTAACAGGTCTTCAAAATAACCTTCTAAAATCACTACGTCGCGCTTCGCTTCTACAGGAATGGTACTAATATCTACCTTACCTTTTGTATCCATATCTATGATGGTAAAAGACTTCTTCTGCGTATGCTCATCAAAAGAGTATTTTAATGGAGACCCACTATAACGAATATAGTCTGCCCCCATCCGTTGCGGTCCATGCAGATGTCCAAGGGCTGTATAGTGAAAGTCTTTAAAGACTTGTGGACTTACTTGTTCACTACCACCGACAGATAAAGTTCGTTCAGAACCCCCTACTTCACCGCCCATTACAAAAGCATGGCTAATGGCAATACTACGCATACCCTTTGGTACTTGTTTATACAAGTAGTCACTCCAAGCCTGATACATTTGATCGTAATTATGTAAATTAAGTGAGACTGGCTCTTGCTCATTAGTCTCCACATAGGAGAACAGGGAGTCCTCGGTCATATCTATATCAACAGATTTTGATACAGTTGCCCCCAACCCTAAAGCATCCCCAATGCGACGCGGCTCGCTAAAGGGCATTGGGCAAATAGCGACCTTACCGTCGGCACCTTCAAATTCAAAAGGTTGTAATGCATGATGAGGGGATCCCCAAATATGAATGCCAGAACGGCTCAACATAGAGCGTCCCACCTCAAGGCGTTCTGCTCCATCGTGATTACCACTTACCACAAAAAGTGGTACCTTATAATCCATAGCGAGACGGGTAATGATAGAGTCCCACAGCTCAACGGCTTCAATGGGTGGCACGGCTCGATCAAATACATCCCCTGCTAGCAATATGCCATCGATTTTTTCATCTTTTAAAATAGAAAAGAACTGTTTCTCCAACACATGAGCTTGGTCTTCGGTTAAGTACTGACCATAAAAAATACGTCCTAAATGCCAATCGGCAGTATGTAAAAAACGCATTTTGTCCCCCTTTCCAGCTCTCCCTATACTTTATATAAATGTAGCTATACAAAGAATTATATAACTAAAGCCATATTTTAGCTTGATTATTGATTCTCTACGATAGAACGCAACATAGCAATCTCTTTCGCATAGCCGTCTAATTCATTTGGTGTTTCTAAATAAAACGGCAAGTTCGTCAATTTAGGATGTGTCACAATACGAGCTATCGCATCGATACCAATGTGACCTTCCCCAATTTTTTCGTGGCGGTCTTTATGAGCGCCCATAGGATTTTTAGAGTCGTTCAAATGAATGGCTTTTAAACGGTCTAAGCCTACAATACGATCAAACTCGTCGATAACACCATCTAGATTATTGACAATATCGTAACCACCTTCGTGGATATGGCACGTATCAACGCACACGCCCATATACTCTTTTAGTTTGACGCCGTCGATGATGCGAGCAATTTCTTCAAAGCGAGAGCCGATTTCGGTACCCTTGCCAGCCATAACTTCTAAGAGAACGGTTGTCTTCATGCCAGGGAATAAGATTTCATTCAAGCACTCCACGATGTATTCGATGCCTTGGTCTACACCTTGCTTTACATGGCTGCCTGGGTGAAAGTTATACATTTGGCCTGGTAAATATTCCATACGCTCTAGATCTTCTGTCATGGCTTGTTTTGCAAAAGTGCGCAAATCTTCTTTTGCTGCACATGGATTATACGTGTAAGGTGCATGAGCTAATAATGTACCAAAGTTATGTTCTTTCATATAGGCACTCAAGCTATTCATATCTTCTACATCGAGGGCACGCATACTACCACCACGAGGATTACGCGTAAAGTATTGGAATGTATTGCCCCCAATTTTAGTAGCTTCCTTCCCCATATTTAAATAACCTTTGCTAATTGATAAGTGACTACCGATGACAAACATAATACTCCTTTATATGATTCTAATAATCTTATTGATAAATACTAATGAAATAGTAATTAATACTAATTAATTACTAAATACTAATTACTAATTGCTAATTAAATACTAACTAAAACGACGACCCATAGAAATAACTAATAAAACCCCTACCGTGAAGGAGCCCTTCGCGACAGGGGTTATGTATTAATGGCTTTCTTTTTTAGCACACTCAGGGCATACACCTTCAAAGGTAATATGTTGACCTGTGATTTGATACTCGCTACCTTGATCAGCAATTGTTTTGATAGCTTGTAAATCAATGCCCATCATATCTTCTACCTTGTTGCAACGGATGCAACGGATATGGGAATGAGCTTGTGTGTCCCAATCGTAATGAGCGCGCTCATCACCAACTTCTAAAATTTTTACAAGACCGATTTTTTCAAAAATCTCCATCGTCTTGTACACTGTAGCCAAGCTCATGCTTGGATGTTCTGGACGCAACGTATGATACAACATTTCTGCTGTTGGATGATCATGATGACCACGCAAGGCATCATAAATCGCAATACGTTGTGGGGTTACTTTAAACCCTTGGCTACGCAAAATTTGTGCGATATCCATAATAATCTACCTTTCTCCACTTGGAAATCTATAAGGCATAGGTCATTATCGACCATTTACAAGAAATAATTATTATTTATTATATCAAAATTCTCAATACTTATCAAGATAGATAGTATTAACTATTAAGTAATAAAAAATATGGATTGCCCGAAAGCAATCCACATTTTATTAGTCTTTAAAGTAAGGTTTGAAACCTTCACCTTGATGACGAGGTTTTTTATCACCACGTGGACGATCAGATCTACGATCATCTCTGCGGCGGTCATCACGACGTTCACCTCTGCGATCATCGCGGCTGCGACGAGGACGATCATCACGACGACGATCCCCATCACGACGGCGATCACCATCTCTACGACGGTCACCACGGCGTCGGTCACTACGGCCACCTTCACGGCGACGGCGTACGCGCAATGGTTTTTCTTCTGTAATATTTACAGGAGTTGTATCTGGTTCTTTTGTTAACAATTTAAGAGCTGCTGCCAAAAGTGTTACGGAATCTGTATCATTCAACAATTCCTCTGCACTAGATTTGAATGGCGCTAATGCTTCTAAATTATCTGTCATTTCAACGAGGCTTTCAATTGCCAAACGTTGTTGACCTTCAAGAACTTCACCTAAGGAAGGTGCACGACGGCGTGCGATTTTACGTTTTGTTAAACGCTCGATAGCATGTAAATGCTCCATTTCACGAGGGATAACGAACGTGAAAGCTTGACCAGCTTTACCGGCACGGCCTGTACGACCTACGCGGTGCGTGTAGCTTTCAGGATCTTGAGGCATATCGTAGTTATATACGTGAGATACACCAGAAATATCAAGACCACGAGCTGCCACATCAGTAGCCACGAGAATATCGATGGTACCTTCGCGGAATTGACGAATTACGCTGTCCCGTTTTTGTTGAGACAAATCGCCATGGATGCCTTCCGCCATGTAACCACGTTTCTTAAGACCTTCAGTTACTTCATCAACACGACGTTTTGTACGTGTGAAGATAATAGCAAGTTCAGGTGTTTGAATATCGAACAAGCGGCAAAGAACATCGAATTTTTGACGGTCTTGCACTTCGATATAATATTGTTCAATTAAGTCCATCGTAACTTGAGTCGGTTTCATACGAATCAATGTTGGCTCTGTCAAATATGTTTCAGCTAATTGTTGGATAGCTTTAGGCATAGTTGCGGAGAACAACAATGTTTGATGGTCTTCTGGGATAGCACCCAAGATTTTATTGATATCATCAACAAAGCCCATGTTTAACATTTCGTCGGCTTCGTCCAATACCACAACTTTCACATGGTCAAAGTGGATAGAACCACGATCCATATGGTCCATCAATCGGCCTGGAGTGGCAACGATGATTTGTGGATTTTTTTTCAAGGCACGGAACTGACGATTAATATCTTGACCACCATAGATAGGTAGTGCTGTGATATTCGTGTATTGAGCCATTTTGTTAAGCTCTTCAGCTACTTGGATAGCTAATTCTCGTGTAGGGGATAAAATAACTACTTGAACGTGACGCTCATTCCCGTCTACGCGTTCCAATACAGGCAAGCCAAATGCTGCTGTCTTACCAGTACCTGTTTGAGCTTGACCGATCATGTCTTTACCGCTCATGGCTACTGGGATAGCTTCCTGTTGAATTGGCGTAGGCTCTTCAAAGCCCATATCGTTTAACGCTCTTAGAACAGGTTCGCTAATCATTAATTGTTCAAATTTTTCTAACATCTAAATGTGTTTCCTCCTATCGCGCACGAATTATGCGCGTTAGAATAGTATATCATATTTCGAAGGTGAGCGCTATAAGAGTAATTACGAATCTAAGCTAAATAGACTTTCTTCTCTCTCTTAACCGTTCTATTAAAACGATTCCACCTGATACACAAAGGAAAACAATGTATGATAAATGAATGGGCATATACAAACATTCAACAAGAACAACCCATATAATTAATAATAATTTAGAAATCCATTTCGTTGTTATTCTATCAGCTATCATAAATATAGATAAATTGATAATTACTTTAATAATTATCGCAGCGATAATAACTATTGACGTAAATTCTTCTCTATAATCTGTCAATTCATATAAAGGATATAATAAATAACTCAAAAGAACACTAAGTATTACTAAGAACCAAATATTTAGCCCCTTTAAAAGCTTAGGTTTACTATAGTAAAATACGCCAACCAAAAGAAAGAGTAAAACACTAAGCAATATGCCTATAATTAATACATAATCTAAGTAAATCATGGTTTATACGACCCTCTCAAAACAACACGTTTTCGTATGACTACAATTATAACATACCGTCTATTTTCATAGATAATAGCCTTACAATACAAAAAAGGTACCTCCTATGAGGTGCCTCTTTGTTATAGTTTATCGAAGAGTTGTATGGAATTAATCAACTATATGAGTAAAAATATATTTTAGGTATAATATAATTAAAATAATATACTTCAAAATTCCGTCAATAATTAAGCAATACCTGTTAAGCAATTACGATTTACTGAACTTTCTAAAGAAGTACAAAAGGAATATACAATGAAACCATTTGCCCTAAAACGATTCGTATTATTGCCGCTCATTATCGTCTCACTCATTCTAACAACGGGTTGTCATCTTCTCTCACATTACAGTGAAGATGAAGTTCAACAATATATAAATAAGAATTATCCTAATCTAACATATCACTTGGAGTCACAAAGGAATAATACATGGCAAGTCACCTTTGACAAATATCCACAAATGCCTATTGAAATATCTGAAGTCATGCACACCTCTGCACCTGTTGTACCACAAGTTGATCGAATACTGATAACCAACATTCCACTGATAACAGCATTCCCATTAATGAAAAACTATCTAACGGCAGAGGAGCTATCCTATGCCACATATGATACATCTTCTTTGTATATTGAAATGCCTATCCCCTATTCGGCTATACAAAATCAAGATGTAATAAACTTTTACAATCGTATGGATCAATTCTGCAAAGAATATGCTGCAACATATCCAGATTTCAAAGAAAAAATATATATTAGAGTCATCATAAAACCATCTGATGGATCTGATGCACCGGAAGAGTATAGAAAAATATTCCGCTTATCTCAATATTAATAAAAGAGGTACCGTCTAGGGTACCTCTTTTACGTATGAGACGACGTTATCATTAGATATTTTAGAATTATTATATGCAACATCATTTCATATTGTCATTAATCCTTATAACTCGTCTAAAGAAATCATATCCTCCATTTATATTATCGCCAATTACCATTTCACTATCTTGAAAGTATGGTGAAACAGGTAAATAGCCCCACATAACGCCTAAGCCTCCACATATATTGCAGCCACCATCTCCACCTTTATAGGAAAATTCATCTTCATCATATACGATTTCTCTACAATACGGATCATCACCTATAATCAAGCCAAAAAAGTTTTCCTTTTCTAATGTATACTCTCCATCATTATCCATCCATTCCATATGTTTTAAGTTCATAGAAAAATCTATATTGTTCCCCCATGGAAAAATAGTCCTACACCCCTTGCCAGCTAAATACTCCCACTCTCTTCGTGTCGGTAAGGAGTACCCATGTTTTTTTATGTTCTGTAACAATTCCTTAAATGTGGTTTCTTCATAAAGTTTACCATACCAATTGTTATCGTCTGTTTGATATAAACAAATGGTATTATGAATCATTGTTTCAGAAAGCCCCTTGCTTTCGGCTTTTTCTATCATCTGTTGCCATTCTTTATTTTGTCTGAGTTCCTCATCTGAAATAGGTGTCCAACAAGTTTGACTATACTCTTTTTGTACCAATAATGGATGGATTACAAACTCATCTTCTTGAGTAAAATTATGTTTAAAATACGTTTCTATGTTGGATAGTACTGCTTCATCTTCTAGTGTTTCGCGAATCTTAGTTTGAACATCGTCTTCACTAAAGATTTCCTCTTCATATCCCTCCACAAATGGATAGGCAAGCTCCACTAAATTTTCATCATTAAAAATATCCTGTAATGGTTTATTTTTAAAATCAAACCCTAACGTAACAGTATCGCCAGGAACAAATACAAAGTCTATACCATCATGTGAACGATATACTGCCGTATATGTAGATTGTCTAAATGCAGCAAAGTGTTTAAAAGATATTAATTCTAGATTATATATTTCTCCAATCTGATCTAACAATTCCTCCTTATCGCTAATAGATAAGAGATCATATTGGGGATTATATAATTTTTTGATGGGAATAGACCTCATTATTTCACCTCTCCTTATTTTTACACATATACGTACACAACAATTATTCTAATCCTCTTTATCATAAAAGTGTATTTTATCTATAACAATATTATAATGAATAACACAAAAGGCACCAATAATTAAATTGGTGCCTCTTTGTTATAGTTTATTGGAGAGATTTATATTTTATTAATCTAAATTGTAGAATCCAGATGGTTTATCACTCAAGTTGATAATGATGTTTTTCATTTGAGTATAGTGTTCAAGGATAACTTTGTGAGTTTCACGGCCGATACCAGATTGTTTATAGCCACCGAATGGTGCGCCTGCTGGGATGGAGTTATATGTGTTAACCCACATACGACCTGTTTCGATTGCTCGAGCCACGCGGATGGCACGGTTAAGGTTTTGTGTGAATACGCCACCGCCAAGGCCGTATAAGCTATCGTTAGCTTGTTCGATCACTTCTTCTTCGCTGTGGAATTTAATAACAACAGCTACAGGGCCAAAGATTTCTTCGCGAGCTACGCGCATATCGTTTGTAGCGTCTACGATAAGTGTAGGTCTAATGAAACAACCTTTACCAAGTTCACCGTCAGTAACGCGTACACCACCAGCTGCAATGCGAGCGCCTTCTTCTTTAGCAAGTTCTACATAGCTAAGTACTTTCTTAACTTGATCTTCGTAAATCAAGGAACCAAGTTGTGTAGATTCTTCCCAAGGTAAACCAACTTTTACCTTATCAAATAATGCGGAAAGTTCAGCTACGAATTTATCGTAAATTGTATCTTGTACGAAGATACGGGAACCTGCACAGCATACTTGACCTTGGTTGAAGAGGATCCCAAGCATTGCCCCATCAAGAGCTTGTTTCCAGTTCGCATCTTCAAAGAAGATATTCGCAGATTTACCACCTAATTCTAATGTAGCAGGAATCAAGCGTTCAGATGCTGCTTTATATACATCAAGACCGACTTCTGTAGAGCCTGTGAAAGCAAGTTTGCTGAAGCCTGGATGATCAAGGATATATTGACCAGATTTAGAGCCTTTACCAGTTACGATATTTACAACGCCTGCTGGCAAGATATCTTTCAAAATATCGCCTAATACTAAAAGGCTAAGGGATGTATGGCTAGAAGGTTTAATTACAACTGTACAACCTGCTGCAAGAGATGGTGCCAATTTCCAAGCTGCCATTAGGAATGGGAAGTTCCAAGGCACCACTTGACCTACAACGCCAATTGGTTCACGTACGATAAGGCTCAATGTATTTTCGTCAAATACTTGAGCAGATCCTTCTTCGGAGCGAAGTACGCCAGCGAAGTAACGGAAATGGTCAGCACCAAGTGGAATATCTACATTCAAAGTTTCACGGATTGGTTTACCATTGTCATAAGTTTCAACTTGTGCCAAGTACTCTTTGTGCGCATCGATAGCGTCAGCAATTTTTAACAAGTAATCAGCCCGTTCTACTTGGGATACTTTTTTCCAAGTTTTGAAAGCTTCTGTTGCAGCATCTACCGCTTTATCAACGTCGTCCTTCGTAGCCTCTGCACAGATAGCGAGTTGTTCGCCATTAGCAGGGTTATATACATTGAATTCAGCACCATCAGATGCCGGTACCCATTCATTATTAATTAAAAGTCCATATCGTTCTTTAAGGTTCAAGCTCATAGCATTACCTCCTATGTAGGAATATAGATTGAGGAAGATTTCCTCTATGAGTTCATCATACTCCTTATATCTAAATATTTCAATCAGATATACTATTTTCGATATATCACTTCTGCATTAATATACATAGTTTTAAGCTATATAGAAAAACCGCACCCTCTAACACCATAGAGGATGCGGTTTTCTATATGATGACTTTTAGTCAATAATATATCTCATTTAATATCTATTAATATAGATTAACTAGATTGCATAGAATAATGAAGCAAAAAGGACCACGTAGTTATATATAACTATGCTTTTCGACGTTCTCCATTATTTCTATTGTTTTGACGGCCACCGTTGTCACGATTATTATTTCGACGTTGACCATTGTTATTTCTGTTTCGGTTATTATCGTTATTCTTTGGCTTTTCTGGTTGTAATGCTTTTACAGATAAACCGATACGATTACGCTTCACATCAACAGAAATAATTTGAGCTTCGATGATGTCGCCTACAGCCAGTACATCGGATGGATGTTGACGGCTATTGCATAATTCACTGCGATGCAAAAGACCATTAGTTTTAAGGCCAAAGTCTACGAAGGCACCAAAGTCAACTACGTTATGAACTGTACCTTTTACCACAGTACCGACTTTGATATCTTCAAGGCTTACTACATGTTTTCTCGTAAGTGGTGCTGGCAAATCTTCACGAGGGTCACGACCTGGTTTTGCCAAAGCAGCTAGAATATCTCGTACAGTTGGTACACCCGCATCAAGTTTTGCGGCCATTTTCTCCGCATCAACGAGCGGTAATTTCACTTGTAACGCTTCTAGTTGTGCCTTATCTTGCAAATCTTTTAAGGTAAATCCTAACTCACCAATAATGCGTTCTGCCAATTCATAGGACTCAGGATGGACAGATGTATTATCTAATGGATTTTTACCGTGTTGCAAGCGAAGGAAACCAGCACATTGCGTAAACGCTGCAGGACCTAAGCGTGGTACTTTTAGCAATTCTTTACGGCTTTTAAATACACCATTCTCTTGACGATACGCAACGATATTCTTAGCCACCGTACTAGAAA
The DNA here is from genome assembly GCF_041333735.1 of Veillonella sp. Lineage (NCBI taxonomy): Bacteria > Bacillati > Bacillota > Negativicutes > Veillonellales > Veillonellaceae > Veillonella > Veillonella sp. Next base: position 1,290,811 of record NZ_JBGKFB010000001.1, on the reverse strand, counting down.
TACCTGCAATATGTTGCAAAATAGCTGGAGATGCGGTGTTAAGCTCTACCCCAACGTGGTTTACTACGGTTTCAACCACTTGATCTAAAGTATGAGTCAATTGTTTTTGATTTACATCATGTTGGTATTGACCTACACCGATAGATTTAGGATCAATTTTAACAGATTCAGCCAATGGATCTTGCACGCGGCGTGCAATGGATACGGCACCGCGAATTGTTACGTCTAAATCTGGTAATTCATCGATGGCCAATTTAGATGCAGAGTACACAGACGCACCAGCTTCATTGGTGATGATATAGTGACAATCTAATTTTTCCTCTTCAATCATGGTAGATGCAAACTGCTCTGTTTCGTAAGATGCAGTACCATTACCAATGGATAAGAGGGTAACTTTGAACTTACGGATTTTATCAGCCAACACCTTTTGTGCTTCCTTGCGAAGCTTTTCACTATTCGTTAAGTAGTAGGCACCGTAATCTAGCACATTACCTTGTTGGTCGATGATAGCCATCTTACAACCTGTACGGTACCCAGGGTCAAGGCCCATGATAACATGACCGGCCAAAGGCGGTTGTAACAATAGATTTTTAAGGTTTACACCGAACACCTTGATAGCTTGTTCGTCTGCATTTTCCGTCAACTCATTGCGGATATCGCGCTCTAAAGCAGGGAAAATTAAACGTTTGTACGCATCTGCTACGGCCGCTGCTTTATAATCTGCAAAGATAGACTTTGGATTTTTCTCTAACTTTTGCACCATGTACGCTACATATGTATCACCAGGCACAGTAAGAGCTAATTTTAAGGCCCCTAATTTTTCACCGCGATTAACCGCCAAGATGCGGTGAGACGGCATTTGACGAACTGGTTCAGCATATTCTGCATATTGCAAGAACTGTTGCTGTACCTCTTCATCACCAGCCAATTCAGCTTGAATAAAGCCTTCGTTCCACATCTTTTTGCGCAAGTACGCACGGAAGTCTGCACTATCGCTTACGATTTCCGCTACGATATCAGATGCACCTTGAATAGCGTCTTCTGGGGTTGGTACCTCTTCTGTTACAAATTCTTTAGCAATCTCTAACGGATCGCCAGAGGTCACTGTATCGTTAAGGATCATTTCCGCTAACGGCTCTAAGCCACGTTCACGGGCAATCATGGCACGCGTACGTTTCTTAGGACGGTACGGTAAATACAAATCTTCTAATTCTTGAAGTTTTGTAGCAGCCTCTAAGGCTTTCATCAACTCGTCTGTCATCTTTTCTTGCTCTGTAATAGAGGCAATGATTTCTTGACGACGTGTTTCCAAATTGCGCAAATATTTAATGCGTTCTTCAATGGTACGCAATTGCTCATCTTGTAATTCGCCTGTTACCTCTTTACGGTAACGCGCAATAAATGGCACCGTATTGCCTTCGTCCAACAATTCTACGGCAGCTTGCACCTGCTTTGGCTTAACATTTAATTCACTGCCGATAATGGCAAACATTCTTTCACTCATTTAGATGCCTTTCTGCGATAGGTTACAAAACGATGAGGATATTTGTTCTTTTCATCCACCATGCCGTCTACAACGGATTCAATGGTGAAAGCATCCTCTGGAAACTCTGGGAAAAATGCATCCCCTTCAAATTCATGGTCTACTTCTGTGATGTACATCGTATCTACGTAAGGCAAGAAAGCCTCATATACTTGAGCACCACCGATGACATAGGCCGCATCAAGAGCACGCGCCGCTTCTGCAGCCGCCTCAGGGCTATGGAAAATCGTAACCCCTTCAGGCGCATCAAATCCTTTATCGCGGGTAATCACCCAGTGCTCACGATTTGGTAACAAGAACGGCAAGCTTTCAAAGGTCTTACGACCCATAATGATGACATGACCTGTAGTTTTTTCTTTAAAGAATTTCAAATCATTCGGCAAGTGCCAAATCAAGGTATTATCTTTACCGATTACACGATTATGTGCTACGGCTACGATTAATGCTAACATACTGCCCTCTTTCGATTCATACTATATGACAACAGTCATAAATGTAATACTATTTAGCAATTGTTATGAACACCCATATGGCAACAGCCATACATATTATGCTATTTAATAAGGGTCATGAATACTATGCTATACAGCAACAGTCATGGACAATTTACCTAGATGTTCATAGCCATCTAATGTAACGTCCTCTGGTGTGAAATCGTAGAAATCTTTCACGTCTGGATTTACTACAATTTTTGGCGCTGGCAACGCTTGATCGCGGCGTGCCAATTGCTCACGCAATGCTTCTACGTGGTTTTCATACACATGAGCATTGTTAATAACATGAGTAAATTTACCAGGTTTAAGACCTGTTACCTGCGCAATCATGCATTGTAATGCTGCATATTGAGCCGTGTTAAATGGAACGCCTAGGCCCATATCGCCACTGCGTTGAATGAGCATACAGTTCAAGTATCCGTCAGCTACATCCCATAATGTTTCATACGCACATGGTTGTAATGCCATATCATCTAAATCTTCAATATTCCATAAGGTTACAATCATACGACGGCTATCTGGATCTTCTTTGATAGTTTTGATGAGATTGTCTAATTGTTTGTACTTTGCAATTTGGTAACCATAAGCCTTACCAATGGTACCATCTTCGCGCATCCACTCATCCCATACACGTACGTTCATTTCTTGTAATTTACGTACATCGTTGGATTGCATTTGCCAAATCCACAACAATTCTTTTACCGCTGTTTTGAAAGCTACAAACTTTGTAGTCAAAATGGGAAATTCCTCTTGTAAGTCGAATTGCATGATTTGATGAGGTAATTTATAGGTCGCAATGCCCGTACGATTTTGACCATATGTACCATGTTCTAAAATATTTTCAATAATACCGAGGTATTGTGTATCTGCTAGACTCATATATCCCCCTAAATCTATGTATACTAAGTCGAATAACACTAACATTCTGTCTTACAATATATAGTACTATCATACTAAAAAATACATAGCACTACCATATATACAGTAAAATTTATTATCCCTTATATTCTGCAATGGCCTGTAAAAAGCTGAGGCCATATTTTTTCAATTTTGCTTCCCCTACGCCCTTAACATTGCCAAACTCACCCAATGTGGTTGGTCGTAAATTAGCTAAGTCAATAAGCACAGTATCCGGGAAGATAAGATATGGTCGAAGGCCAGCCTCTTCAGCTAAGCGCTTGCGATGTTGTCGTAAGTGTTCAAATAAACCACCTGCACCGGAGCTAGATTTTCCTCGTGCCACAGTGGACGTAGTCCGACTAGTGCGAGATGGTACAGACACATGTTGTCTGATTTCCTCTACCTCTTTATGCCCCGCTAAGACTTCCTCAGCACCAGCTGTCAAAGATAGCACAGGATACTTACCTGTAGAGCTACGCAAGTAGCCAGAGGCCACAAATTGTTGAATAAGGCCCTTAATCGATTTCTCGTCTACATTGCTTAGTAAACCAAAGACAGGCAATGCATCGTGGCCTGCCCGCATGATGCGATCCGTTCGCTCACCGCGCACGATAGAGGTAATCATAGATGCCCCGTAGCGTTCATCGGTCCCCATAATGGCACGGAAGATGGCCTTCGCCTCCTTCGTTACATTTACCTTATCGGCGGAACCTTTACAAGAACTACAATTGTCACATGTGGTCCAAACGGTGCTTTCACCAAAATAGTTAAGCATATATTTACGCAAACAATTACTGCAGAAACAGTAATCAATCATAGACTGCAACTTGCGTAGTTCCACCTCTTGCCGCTCAGGAGTTTCGATGGACTGTTCAATTAGATACTTGTGAACCTGTACATCCTGCCCGCTGTAGAGCAAAATACATTCTGCAGGTGCTCCATCGCGACCTGCACGGCCCGCCTCTTGATAGTAGGACTCCATATTGCGCGGCATTTGGTAATGCAACACATAGCGCACATTACTTTTATCAATGCCCATGCCAAAGGCATTGGTAGCCACCATGACCTGCAGTTTATCATCTGCATAGGCGTTTTGCATCTCACGGCGCACCTCATCGCTGAGACCTCCGTGATAATGACCTACTTTTATGCCTGCACGGGTTAGATTTTCATACACCCGATCTACATCCTTGCGCGTCGCACAGTAAATAATACCATTTTCGTTGGCGTGTTGGCGCACATAATGGACTACATAATCCATGCGCTTTGGTGTACGAATGATAGAGAAGGATAAATTAGGTCGATCAAAACCCGTTACGTACACATTCGCATTATCTAGGCCTAATAGTTTCTTGATATCATTTTCTACATATTTTGTAGCCGTCGCGGTGAAAGCTCCTACGATAGGTCTCTTCGGTAGCGAGTTGAGCCACTCACCAATGAGCCGATAGGACGGTCTAAAGTCATGTCCCCACTCAGAAATACAGTGAGCCTCATCAACGATGACTTGAGCTATAGGCAATGCTCGCAATACATTACAGAAGAAATTAGAGCCTAGTCGCTCTGGTGCAATATATAAGAGCTTAATCTTACCACTGCGTACCTCGTACATAGTCTTATTAAACTCCGCTTGGGTAAGGGTACTATTAATGAGTGCCGCTGGAATGTTCTGCACTAATAGACCATCTACTTGGTCTTTCATAAGGGAAATCAGTGGCGAAAACACGATAGTAAGGCCCGGCTTGCAAAGAGCAGGAATCTGGAAACAGATAGACTTGCCGGCCCCTGTTGGCATGATACCAATTACATCTTCATTGCATAATAAGGAAGCAATAGGAGCCTCTTGAGCCGGTCTAAAGAAGGTATACCCAAAGTATGTTTCCAACATCCGTAATGCCTGTTGTTTCATCATAGCTTGTTGCTTCATATCAACCGACTGTGATGTAATAGCTTGTTTTGAAGCTGGCTGTTGTTCCATAGGTACCTCCTTTCACGTTCCAGAAATATACATACAAGACCATAATTACGACTATCAATGACGAAATTTCGTATACAAAACACGAAATATCGTTTTTCCATTCTTATATTTTAACATATTTCATATGCCATTGGGCTTATTAGTATAAACGATTTATTAGTCCAACGTCTAATGCATATGTAGAAAACTAATCTTTAAAATTTGAATAGAAACTACGTAATATCACGAAATTTTTACACTCTAAAGCGCTAATATATGGTACAATAGGAATTATTTATAATACTATAGAATACAAATTAAACCTAAGGAGGTCTTATATAGGCATGACACAAGACAACTTAATGATTATAATCGCCTTTGCCTTATACCTAGGACTCATGATGTATATCGGGGTCTACTATTACAGGAAATCTAATAGCATTGGTGATTACATCCTCGGTGGCCGACAACTAGGACCATGGATTACAGCACTTAGTGCGGAAGCATCAGATATGAGTGGTTGGATGCTCATGGGTGTACCGGGTCTAGCGTATACTACGGGGATTTCTGGTGTATGGATTGCCGTAGGCCTCACATTGGGTACATGGGCGAACTGGAAATTCGTTTCTAGACGCTTGCGTAACCATACAGAGGTTGCCAGCGACAGTTTAACCTTACCGGATTACTTGAAGAATCGTTTCCACGACCAATCCCATTCGGTAGCTGTCATTTCCGCCTTGTTTATCTTGATTTTCTTCTTGATATATACATCATCAGGCTTTGTAGCAGGTGGCAAGTTGTTCAATACCATCTTTGGTCTTGATTACACAGTGTCTCTCTTTATTACAGCAGGCATCGTCGTATTCTATACATTCCTCGGTGGCTTCCTCGCTGTATCTTGGACAGACTGTATACAAGGGGCATTAATGTTCTTTGCTATCTTAGCAGTACCAATTACGGCTGCCATGTTTATGGGTGGCCCTATTGAAACATTCCAACTCATTCAACATGAGTTCCCGCAAGGACTTAGCTTATTTGGTGATCCATCCGACTGGTTCACATGGGCTATCGGCTTAATTTCTTCTCTTGGTTGGGGTCTTGGTTACTTCGGTCAACCTCATATCCTCGTAAGATTCATGGCTATCTCTGATGCGAAAGAGCTTAAGAAATCTACAAATATCGCCATGGTTTGGGTTATCTTATCCCTTATGGCGGCCATTGCAGTTGGCCTCATCGGTCACGTATACATGTTGCCTGATGTTTTAGTAGGCACTGATGCGGAAACTGTATTCCTCATCATGACAGAACGTCTCTTTACACCATTTGTAGCAGGTCTCATCTGGTCTGCAGTACTCGCAGCTATTATGAGTACCGCATCTGCACAGTTATTAGTAACAGCTTCTGCTATTTCTAACGACTTCTATGCCAATATCATTCATCCTAAAGCAAGTGATAAGGAATTAGTACTCGTAAGTCGTATCGTAGTACTTATCGTAGCATTGATTGCCATCTATATGGCGATGGACCCTGATAGCTACATCTTAACAATGGTTGCCTATGCATGGGCAGGCTTTGGTGCCGCCTTTGGTCCAGCCATCTTGTTCTCCTTATTCTGGAAACGTATGACACATCATGGTTGTATTGCTGGTATCGTCGTAGGTGGTTTAACAGTACTCATTTGGAAACAATTTGGATTCCTTGGTCTTTACGAAATCGTGCCAGGCTTCATCTTCTCTTCCATCGCAATCTACGTAGTGAGTATCATGGGCAAATTACCGCCTCGTCCAGTCCTTAAGGATTACCGAGAAGCAGAAAAAATGCACGTTCTATAAATTAGAAATCGTACATTTGAAAATTACATATATAAAAATAGAGCTAGTTGATTCACCGATCAACTAGCTCTTTTATTATGAGTATTGTTCTAGGCCTTCCTTAATAGCTTCTTTTACTTCTGCTACTAAGGATGCTGGTGAAAGTACTTTCACACTTTGCATATATTGAAGGGCCCAATACTTGAAGGCATCATGATTAACACGTACACGGCATACAACGTCATCAGATGTAACGTTAGTGAATTCTACATTCCCATCGAACCAATCTAAAATTTGATTTACAATGGAGCGCTTCGCCTTAAAGCTTACGGTAACGGATTCACCGCCGAACATGTAGATATGTTCTTTTACATATTGTGACACATTAAAGGTGCGTTGCTGATGATAGCCCTTTATCTCCCGTAAAGGTTTTCTACGTTCGCTAAGCACCGTAATATGTGCAATTCGATCGACACGTAATGTAGACATGTCATCATAATTTTCGTGGTTCCCAACTAGGTAATAATGTCCCCGATTCATAACTAGTTGGAATGGATTGAATACATACTTTCGCTCCTTATTATCTGGACCAAGATTAATATGTAAACGTTTATCCACGTCAGGTTGGCAATAAGCCAAGGAAATTTTTCTCCCCTTTTGTATTGCTTCTTCTATGAGATCAATGTTAAGGAATAAGTCCTGACTTCTATGAAGGTAACCCGTAGCACTTTCAATATCAATACCATGGGGCTTGAAATGAGAGCTACCCAATTTAGCAACACGACTAATTAAATCCTTACGTTGAGATGCGGTAATATGACGAGATGCCAAAATACCGTCAATTAATAATCTCAATTCTGAATCTTCAAAGGTATGAATCATATAGAAATCAGTACGGCGAATAGTACCATCTGCTCCTACGGCAGACTCTTCACATTGAATACCAAAATCACCAGATTCATATAAATCATTTAAATGACGGCCTAAGGTCTTCCGATCGACGGATACCTCGTACCGCTCGGCTAATATACTGCGAATCTCCTCTTGAGATAAAGTATGATTAGCATCCGTTTCACTTTTCAGGATCTCTAGTATATATACTAGAACGGCCTTCTTAGATGCCATAAAAGACTCCTTTTACAAATAATACAATAAAAACAACATTGTAACTAATACAATTTATAATATCATCCACAACACATCGGATGATGTTCACAAAAATACCCATACATAGTATACCACACTTTTCATATATGGTTCATTTATTTCTCATTAATTTTATCGATTTACTATACTTTTTTGGCAATATTAAATAACTAAATGTAATAATTATTAAAAAAGATTAAACTAAATTATATAAAACAAAAACCCATTACTACTTAATACACATAAATGTTATAAGTGTAATGGGTTTTATGTTCATTCTGAAGATTATATGAACCCTAAAATATGTTCTTAGAATTCTAGCGATAGATTATGAAAGACCATCAGTTTTCTTACTTCTAATAAAGCCTAATTGCTCCATACGCTTGGTTAATTCATTATAGAAGGCTTCCGCCATAGCATTTTGATGCTTACCAGTTTGGGCCTTATCAGCTCTAAAGAGAGAATCCTTAATCTTCTTGATCAATGTAGATTTAGCTTTAGGTTTATTCAACAATTCCATGAACAATAAATCCTCTTCGGAAATATCACCAATGGCATCATTGAACATGTTTGCACCATAAATATATTCGCTACCACCGTCAGCAATAGCTTTCACAAAGTTTGTAAAACGTGCTGGTACATAGGATAGACCTTCCATATATTCCTGTTTATCAGGGAATGTTTTGTAGAAGCGAATACCACCGCGTACCATATGTTCAACAATAGCTTTATATAAGCTACATACAGCTGGTTCTAAATCATCTTCAGAGTCATTAGCAGCATCGTGAGCGGCTTTTAGAATGGCGAGAGCTTCAATCATATTGAACGTACCACCATCTTTAATAAGCGCTTGGAATGTATCTTTTACGAGCCCATTATCAAACATTTCTAACGCTTCTTCATCAAAGAGTATTTGGAATACAAAACTATTCACAATAGTACGTACAGGTACTGTATTCACCTTTTCAGGATTAGCTACATCATAGCTAATATTCTTTGCAGCATCTGCTTTACAAATAATAGACTTACGGAATGTTGTGTCAAGCATAAAGTCTAAATATTGTTCTTGATCTACTTGGCTATTAGGAGCTAGTTTTTCAAGCTTATCTGCGATACTTTCATCATAGGTACGAACCATAGACAATGTTAAATCTGCATCACATGCATACGCTAGATTATGGGCCTTCAAATGATCGTTAAATTGGTAAAAATAGCATGGATCATTATGAGGTTCTAAATGGTCATGACCTACATAATAATCATCTTTTTGCATAACAGAACGCAAAGCACCTAAGAATTTACTATTACGATCTTTAAGGTTGTCATAATTAAGAATTTGAGAACCTACTAAGCTGCCCACAGTCTTACCACGCAATACCTTTTCTTTATGTGTTAATTCATCATGACCACGATTAGCAAATAGCATGAGCTGACGTACCTCTTCCATCGTATGCCAGCCAGGATATGTATTATAAGATACATAGGCAATGCCATTATCAGCCAAATGATGGGATATAATATCAAGCAATTTATCCTTCATCTCATCCCTAATCCAAGAGTAAAAACCATGAGCGATGATGTAATCAAAGGTCCCTAGAGTCTCATCAAAGTTCATAATATCCCCTTGAATTAGAGATACATTATCCAACTTAGCATCACTAATAATTTTATTCCCCTTCTCTACTTGATCTTGGGAAAGCTCAATACCAACAAAGGTCGCTTCTGGATTATGTACAGCTTGAGAGATGATATTTCCACCATAGGTTGCGCCTAATTCAAGGACACGAGCTGTCTTTGCGGGCGGAGTATTAAGTCCTACAAGTGTACCATACGCTTCTAAATACGCAGGTGTTGTAAATGGAAATGGATAGGATTTATAGCCTAACTCTTTATATATTGTTTGTTGCATATCATCTGTTGTGATCTGTTGGTTATCCTTAGCCATAAGCACCTCTATATTACGATTAAATTTACCTTGTTATCTATCAATGTATCAATGCAATATACTTACGTATAACTACATAACTATCTAATATTATATCAAATTCCTAGTATATTACCTATGGTAAAAGTATTCGTAACATAGGAATAACATAGTCATGGCGTGCCCATATTAATGTAAGATAGGCCCAAATATATGGAAGATATAATTTTATATACAAAAGAGGCACCCTCGAGAGGGTGCCTCTTATTAGTTCTTAGTCGTTAAATAACGAATTATTTTACGTCTTCGAAACCTTTTTGTAAGCGAACATAGCTTAAGCGACGTTCTTTAGCGTCTTTTTCAGTTTTAGCGAACAATTCTTCTGCAACATCTGGAGCTGCTTTAGCCAAGGAAGCGTAACGAACTTCACCTTTAAGGAAGTCTTGGAAGCTTTCAGTTGGTTCTTTGGAATCCAAGGAGAATGGATTTTTACCTTCTTCTTTAAGTTGAGGGTTGTATCTGTAAAGATCCCAGTAACCAGCTGCAACTGCTTTACGTTGTTCTTCTTGAGCTTTACCCATACCAGCTTTGATACCATGGTTGATACATGGGCTGTAAGCGATGATCAAGGAAGGACCTGGATATGCTTCAGCTTCTGCAACAGCTTTCATCAATTGGTTTTTATCTGCACCCATAGCTACTTGTGCTACGTATACATAACCATAAGACATAGCCATCATGCCAAGGTCTTTTTTCTTAGTACGTTTACCAGAAGCTGCGAATTGAGCAACTGCTGCTACGTTAGTGGATTTGGAAGCTTGACCACCAGTGTTGGAGTATACTTCAGTATCGAATACGAAGATGTTGATGTCTTCGCCAGAAGCTAATACATGGTCAACACCGCCGAAGCCGATATCGTATGCCCAACCGTCACCACCGAAGATCCAGTGGGAACGTTTGATCAAGAATTGTTTTTTCTCAAGAATTTCTTTCAATTCTGGAGTTGTAGCACCTTCAGCTTCGATAGCTGCTACTAAACGTTCGGAACGTTGACGAGTTGCTGCACCAAGGTTAGCGAATTCGATCCATTGTTCCAAAGCTTCTTTCAATTCGCCTGTAGCAGTTTCTACAGCTTTAGAAGCTAATTCTACTAATTGTTGACGAATTTTCTTAACGCCGATGTACATACCATAACCATACTCAGCATTGTCTTCGAACAAGGAGTTTGCCCAGGAAGGACCTTGACCTTGTTGGTTAGTTGTGTATGGAGATGCAGGCATGGATGCACCCCAGATGGAGGAACAACCAGTTGCATTGGCAATCATCATGCGGTCGCCGAACAATTGAGTTAACAATTTAGCGTAAGGAGTTTCACCACAACCTGCGCAAGCACCGGAGAACTCGAACAATGGTTGTTCGAATTGGGAACCTTTAACAGTTTCCTTCTTCATAGGGTTTTCTTTTACAGGAAGGTTAACACCGTAGTTCCATGCTTCAGCTTGTTCGATTTCGGAATCGATGGAAGTCATTACGATAGCTTTGCCCTTAGGAGCTGGACAGATATCAACACAGTTACCGCAACCCAAGCAATCTAATGGGGATACAGCGATACGGAATTGAAGGTCTTTAGCGCCCAATGCAGGGATTGTATCGAAATGTTCTGGAGCTGCAGCCACTTCTGCTTCAGTTGCCAAGATTGGACGAATTGTAGCATGTGGACATACGAAGGAACATTGGTTACATTGGATACAGTTTTCTGGTAACCATTTTGGAACGAACAATGCAGGACCGCGTTTTTCGTATTTAGCAGTACCAGCAGGTAATGTACCATCTTCGTAACCAGAGAATGTGGATACAGGAAGATCATAACCAGCTTGTGCATTGATTGGTTGTGCAATATTTTGAACGAAGGATGGGCAAGATTCGCAACCAGGTTTAACTGCGTGATTGCCGTCATCAACAGCGTCTTTCCAGCTAGCAGGAACATCTACTTTTACCAAAGCGTTAACGCCTTGATCGATAGCAGCGTTGTTCATGTCAACGATGTTTTGACCTTTTTTACCGTAAGAAGTTACTACGGATTCTTTAAGGTATTTAACAGCATCATCTACAGGGATGATTTCAGTCAATTTGAAGAATGCAGCTTGAGTTACCATGTTGATACGACCGCCCAAACCGATTTCGGAAGCGATTTTCGCAGCATTGATAATGTAGAAGTTCAATTCTTTTTCTGCGATTTGACGACGTAATTTAGCAGGTAAATGTTCGTCTAATTCTTCAGGAGACCAAGTACAGTTCAATAAGAATGTACCACCTTTTTTGATGCCGCGGATCAAGTCGTATTCATGTACGTAAGATTGACGGTGACATGCTACGAATTGAGGTTCAGTAATCAAGTAAGGCAAGTTGATTGGGTTTTTACCAAAACGAAGGTGAGACATTGTTACGCCACCAGATTTTTTGGAGTCGTAGTCGAAGTATGCTTGAGCATACATGTCAGTGTGGTCACCGATGATTTTGATAGCGGATTTATTCGCACCTACAGTACCGTCAGAACCGAAGCCCCAGAATTTACATTCAGTCAAACCAGGAGTTTCAACTTCTACGCCTTCAGCACGATCTAAGGACAAGAATGTAACATCATCATTGATACCCAATGTGAAGAATTTCTTGCCGTTTTCAGCAGCCAAGTTATCGAATACAGCTACGATGTCTGCAGGGATAACGTCTTTGGAGCTCAAACCATAACGACCAGCGATAACTTTTACGTTACGGCCACCGTCGATTACAGCAGCTTGTACGTCCAAGAACAATGGTTCAGCCAAAGCGCCTGGTTCTTTAGTACGGTCAAGAACTGCAATGCGTTCTACTGTTTGAGGAAGAGCTTTCAACAAACGATCTGTTGCGAATGGACGGAACAAGTGAACGTTGATGAAACCAACTTTGCGGCCCAATTTGTTTAAGTAGTCAACAGTGGATTGAACTACTTGAGCGGAGGAACCCATAGTTACGATTACGTCAGTTGCATCAGGAGCACCATGGTAGTTGAACAATTGGTAGTTAGTACCAGCCAATTTGTTAACTTCGTTCATGTAGTGTTCTACAACGTCAGGAACGTTCAAGTAGAATTTGTTGGATGCTTCACGATGTTGGAAGTAAACGTCAGGGTTTTCTGCAGTACCACGAGTTACAGGAGCATCTGGGTTCAAAGCATTTTTACGGAATGCTTTAACAGCGTCCATGTCAACTAATGGTTTTAAATCTTCATAGTCCCAGATTTCGATTTTTTGAATTTCGTGGGATGTACGGAAACCGTCGAAGAAGTTGATGAAAGGTACACGAGTTTTAATAGCTGTTAAGTGAGCTACAGCGGACAAGTCCATTACTTCTTGTACGGAGGATTCAGCAAGCATAGCGCAGCCAGCTGCACGAGCAGCCATTACGTCTTGATGGTCACCGAAGATAGCCAAAGCGTGTGCAGCCAATGCACGAGCAGCTACTTGGAATACACCTGGAAGTAATTCGCCTGCTACTTTGTATAAGTTAGGAAGCATCAATAACAAACCTTGGGAAGATGTGAAAGTTGTTGTTAATGCACCAGCTTGTAAAGAACCGTGAGTTGCGGCAGCAGCACCTGCTTCAGATTGCATTTCTACAACTTGAACAGTGTTACCGAAGATGTTTTTACGACCAGACGCAGCCCATTCGTCAATGTGTTCTGGCATTGGGGAAGATGGAGTGATTGGGTAAATCGCAGCAACTTCTGTAAAACCATAAGAAACGTGAGCAGCCGCTTGGTTGCCGTCCATAGTTTTAAATTTACGACTCATGTGATTATTGCCTCCTTAAGCATTTAGCAAAAATAGAACACTTGCTTAATCTATCATTATGTTTAGGAATAACAACCATTACAAACTTGCGCACATGAAAAAATAATGCAATAATATATATGTTATATATAATATGGCATTATGTGTGAACATACTTTTGTATTGGGCACAACCATAATTCCTAATATCATAACTTGATATAGCCCTATAAGCACATTATAACGTGCTGGGCCCTATCAACGCAACACATACAGTGACTGTCGCTTTGCCAATATTGCTATCCATGCTTTACATAAAGTAATAGCTAATTGCGTTATAGTAATAACTATTCTCATTTAGTTTAGGTCACTTCCTATAACCAAGTTTTATTTTTAGGGGGGTAATTATGGATTTTCATCATTTGAAATACTTCGTTGAAGTAGCTGATCAAAAAAGCTTTAGTAAAGCTGCGCGGAATTTGCACATCTCCCAATCCGCTATCAGCCGTACTATTAAAGCTTTAGAAGACGAACTTGGTGTTGTTCTCTTCATGCGTAATGCTAAATCTGTAGAACTTACTGATGGGGGTACCATCTTCTTAACCCACGCAAAACGCGTAGTATTCATGTTTGAACATCTTAAAACTGATTTTGAAAACGAGTTTCGTTTGGAGCAAGGTTCCATCAGAATTGGTATTCCACCAATTACCGATGCACCTATCTTTGCACAGCTTTTAGGGGAGTTCAAAAAAGTATATCCACAAATCGAACTAGAACTTTATGAACAAGGTTCTAAAAAAGTTGAGATCAGTGTTCAAGAAGGCTTAATTGATATTGGTATCATTTGTACGAAACCAAATCCTAAAGAATTTGAGTCCTTCTACCTCACTAGTGACCCACTTTCCGTTATCGTTCCAAAATCTAGCCCTCTAGCGAAAGAAAAAGAAATTCGTTTAGAAATGCTAGCTGATGAATCCTTCGTATTGCACAAAGACGACTTTAACTTGCATGACGAAATCATCAAAGCTTGTAAACATACCGGTTTCCAACCTCATATCGTATTTGAAACAAGCCAACGTGATCTCATGTTGCAAACAGTTAGTGCAGACCTTGCTATCGCATTGTTGCCATCTCGCCTCTGCCCTGAGGTTGGTGAAAACACTGAGGTTGGTTCGAAGGTCGTTGTACGTCCACTCGTACCAGAAATCATTCATACCCTTTATGTTATTTGGAAAAAAGGTCATTACCTCTCCCACGCTTCTCGCTTGTGGTTAGACTTTGTAAATTCCAAATTACCATTACCTGGATTACAACTCGAGGATCGTCAATAATGAACAAACCATCTGGGCTCGCATCTAAATTGCGGGCCCTTTTGAAAGCTAAAGAAACACCCATGTGGGGCGTTATTATCGTGCTGGTTATTGTCATAATCTTCCAGCAAATACAAATTTCAGAATTACAATGGCGCGTCGATGAAGACCATGATGGAGCCTCCGTCGATAGTGTCGCTGGTCGCCTTTACATCCTAGAAGGGATGGCTAATAAACATAGCGACCAAATCGATGATGTCTTTAAGGATATCCGCCAACTACAAAATGATGGTGCCAAATACGACTGGGAACTAAAACAACTACAATGGTTGCACCCAGAACTCAAAGTACAACCACCAGAAGCTAACCCTTCACCATTCAAATCGACAGATTTAAACCTCGATATGAATCCTGGGAAAGTACCGGATGTAATAAAACAAAGTCAATAAAGAAATCAGAAATAAATAAAAGCACCTTATACCTATACAAAAGTCATCACAAATGACTCTTCTCATAGGATATAAGGTGCTTTTATCGTTATTCTTTTATAGATTTAATTACTCGTTTTCCCATACATCTTTACAATGACGAATTGCTTCTACTTGCGATACGCTTCCAATTTATATGCATATTCAGTTAAAAGATTATTTGAATAAATTTTTTCATTTTTTGAATCTCTAACTTCTTTCCAAATAATAGATGCTACTTTTAATTTATTCGAATAATTACAACTACATTCATCTGCACAAAAATCCTTAAAAAATTGATTCCATTGACAAACCGAATTGTCATACTTTGCATAATCTGATTCACCATAATATACTTTCAGCAAATCTCCAATTGTAAAGCTTGTATTTTTTTCACTCTTTACTTTTCTCCAGGCAGTAGCCATATCAGCATTAAATTTAAATCGTGAAACACCTATTAAATCAGAGAAATATTCTCTAAACTTCGTATTAAAGGAAAAATTACATTCAAGTAATGGTGTATCTAAAGTAATAGTTTCCACTTGCCTTCTTCTATTTTTTATTGATGATTTTTTAATTAAATTGCCTTTAAAATACTGCTCAATAATATGATTGAGTTCTTGTTTTGTCCCCCTATATTCTAATCCTAATGATTTACATATTTGTGAAAGTTCATCACGATACCAATAATATTTATTAAATTCATCAAATGATGAAATTTCATCAAACTTGGGTCTACACGCTTTCAATCTTTTGTCTCCTTAAGTTTAAGATACAGCATTTACAGATGTGCCTATTGTAAAAGTTGCTAATACGGTTGCTAAAATAACGTTCTATACATATTATTCTCTCTTTTTTATCCTGTAGATTCTATTATTCTCATTATACATAAAACAGCATTATTACTAAAGAAAAAGAGCTATACCCCATACATTCGCTACAATGTGAATGTATTAGAGATATAGCTCTTTTAATTTTGAAATTTGATGCAGGACTACTTAGTCATCCTTGTGTTCCATAGATTTAGGCAATGTCAAAATCAATAGAGCTGCAAGGAACATACAAGCGCCCATTACATAGTAACCATAAGTAAAGCTGCCTGTATGACCATTGATGAAACCAAGCATGTAAGGACCTACCCAGCCACCCATGTTACCTGAAGAGTTAATGAGTCCCATCGCCCCCGCTGCAGCAGCACCAGATAAGAAGGTTGTTGGCATTGTCCACCATACACCCATGCCACCGTAAACGCCTACAGCAGTTAAGCAGATAAAGAATAAACTAATTTCTGGGGATGAACTATGTGGTGTTGCTAAGAAGCCAATAGTACCAATGAACAATGTAGTAGCAACATGCCAACGTTTTTCATTGCGCTTTTCAGAGGAATAACCACAATATACTTGTACAAGTAATGCAGCAGACATCGGAATCGCAATAGACCATGCTACTACGCTTGGCGGCCAACCAGATAAGCTTTTAAGAACTTGAGGCATCCAGAAGCTAAAGCCCCAGAAGCCAATAACCCATAAGAAGTAAATTAACGCTAAACGTAATACTTTTGGATCTTTTAAAGCTTGCCATGTAGTATATTTCTTTACAGCTTGCTTTTGTTGCTCTTCTTTTTCAAGTTCAGCCTTGATATACGCTTTTTCTGCATCAGTTACCCAAGATGCATGATCTGGACGTTCTTTCATCCAGAATGCGAAAATGAACGCAAAAATTACAGCAGGAATGGCTTCAACGATAAAGAGTGTGCGCCAACCATGCAAACCAAAGAATGTTGTATCTAGCAAGATACCTGCCAATGGACCACCAATGATGTTAGAGAACAATAAAGATGTTAACATCAAGGAGATCGCTTTCGCACGTTCCTTTGGCAAGAACCAATTCGGTATCAGTAACGAATAAATTACAGGATATAAAGAGGCTTCACATAGACCGAGTAAGAATCGATAAATATAAAACTCCAACTCTGTAGTCATCGTCGTCATAAGAATACATACGAGACCCCAACTAAACATGATACGAGCCACCCAATGCATAGCGTTACAGCGAGCAGCTATTAAGGATGCTGGCACTTCAAATAAAACGTAGCCAATAAAGAAAATACCGGCCCCCATACCGAATACCTCTGGCGTTAACCATGGTAAATTCTCTTTCATGGTCAAGCCTGCATAGGCAATATTAACACGGTCTAAGAAGGCAATGATGGAAACAATAAATAAAGGTAAGACTACGTGTAGCATACGCCGCTTTGTAAAGTCTTTGAAATCGATGGCCCCACTTTGAGGCTCTGGTGTAGATGAGTTCATATAATTCCTTTCTACTACTTAAGATATTACATACCTTACTATCTTAAGAAAACAAAAGTCCTCTGTCAATGGAATTATATAGAATATAGAAATAACAAATAGGAATAGTAACACCAAAATAATAGCCTTTAAAAATAGAAAAAGGATATTTGCTAGGAATGACTGTATAAAACAAAAAGCACTTTATAGTATAAATATATCTCTATCACAAGATAAGAAAATACTATAAAGTGCTTTCATATTAATTTGTACTAACAGGATCATAATCAGCAGGCACAGGAGCAACGATACTTACAAAGATAACATCTTCTGTCCCAGTATTTTTTGCGCCATGACATTCACCCTTTTTAGATACTATAACTTGTCCCTTTGTAAAAGGCACCTCTGTATCAGGCGTTGGATAAAATACCCCCTTACCTTGCAATATAACCCATATATCATCAGAGTTATGATGGTAATGCTTTGGTAAGGTTTGCCCAGGTTTAATAACCCATACTGAGCCACCTGTGGAATCAGTTTGATAAAATGGAGTCCTAACAGCTTTCTCCAAACTTTCAACTTTCACAAGTTCCATGTCAAAAATACGTTGATTACTCATAATGCTCACACCTTTCATCGATTAACAACTAACGAGTACCCGATGCATATTCTCCCATATTAATATCTATAACAGTTCGAACAGGTTGAATTAAGGAGTCTTCATACTGAACCGTCCATTTAATATCTGGATTCATATCTCCATTTTCTAAGCCTGCAATTGTTTGCCCGTCATCAATAGGATTATCGTGCTCAAAGATATAGTACAACACACTATACGCATGATTTACGATTTCATCGGGATTCATGCCGTGAAAATGGTACTGCACATCAGGGTAGAATAAAGTGCTCATACCTAACGTATCAACCATCATGTCATCTGTGCCTTGAATGCTAAAATATCGCACATTTACGGCATAATAAATAAAACGAGTCACATTTTTATCTGGATGATTTTCAATAGTGTCACGACTTAAGACCTTCCGAGACGGTCCAAAGACAACGGCCTTGCAAGATGGATATAGCTCTAGCAGTGCATCTACATATTTCACGAGCATATCAGCACGTTCTTTAGGCTCTAAACCTGACGCTAACATATCTGTAGCAAATACTCTATATTGGCACTCATCTAGCAACTCGTCTACATTTGGACAATCCCACACCTGACTACGTTCAAAATCATCTAGTACAGGTTTATCGATTTTCTCACAATTCGTCACCATCAAGGTCGGTGGAACATCAGCATCATTATCCTCATAATGAACCTTATAATCCTGAGGCGCAAAACCAGCAGATTCAACACCATAGCTAAAGCAATCAACAGTGCCTAAATGCTTTGTAAATACCTCTACCATTGTATCGCGGCTAGGCATATCACACTGCTCTGGCATTAATAACTCAACGAAAAACAAACCGCCAGGGCGAACAGAGTTGTCTGTTAGATCTTGCTTAAATACTTGGCTCATATGCTCTCTCCTAATTTTCAACTATTTTTCTGATGAGTGTATTAGTTTATACCATTTTACAATACCCTCAGGGATTAAACAACTATTTCCCTCTATTTTTTCTTTTGCCCAACTATAAAGTTCATCCGGAGAAATACTATGTATATTATCTATATGAGTATCACCTTGAACCTTACCTTCAGATGTAAATAAGTATACTTCTTTATTCGGATGGTCTTTAATCAGCTCTATATAATCATTAATATTTAATTCTTTATTTCCTTTTTTCACTTGAGGATATGCTAATTTACCATTAATTGGATTAACTAACACACATTCATATAATTCAGTAGCTATCTTATTTGTAGATGGAATTGCGATATAATTTGCCTTATCGTATAAATATAAACAAACTAAATCCTCACAATCATTTGGAGATAAACAATCATAAAACAATTGTTGTAAAAACTCTCTATTTGAATGCTCTAATACTAATGGTTTTCCCCCAAATGCATATTCAGCATATTCAAACATATAGTCTTTATTTATACGTTGTATAGTTCGCCCTCGAATAAAGGCTGTTGCGACTGCTCCTGGCACCTGGCTTTCATCACCAATCCGTTCCCACTTAACTCCTGTAATTTGATTAGCTGCATCAAAATCTAATGCATCCTTGTCACAATTATACATAAAATTAGAGTTTTCGTTTACACGCCCTAGATAATAAATACCATTATCACGCATCCAAATATAGTCCCCTGGCTTCACTCGTTTTATAGTTTCTACAGCAACTATCTTCTTACCAGGTTTAATATTGAATAAATTATACTCTTCAAGAACCTTATAATAAATATCTTTAGATTGAATACTAGCTCTGATAGATTGAATTTTATCAAAAGCTTCTGCATTATACTCTTTTATTTGATCATCATTGATACTCCACCCTACAGCTGCAATAGATTCTTCTTTACAATAAGTAGATATTTTTTTACCATCTTTACTATCTGTTTTTGTTTGTAATCTCCATACATTCCCCATTTGACACTCCTTTAAATTTCACATAATACACATCTTTCACTTTATAGTATATCGGATGTTTATAAGTACTACAACTACGTAACCAACGTTTTAATAATAATAAAAAGTCTACATTTTTACAGCAGGTTAGAGTTATCTCTATATGCTGTGGCATCACGTTTATATAATCCAAGCATAAGGATTTATATTCAGGTTCAAATCGTTTCATACTTTCTAATGTTTGTAAAAATTGCGCATATAAATAATCAATACTTTCAGAACGATTACCAAGTTTACAACTCCCCATATCAAATAGATTGCGATAAGAAATATCTCCAGGCAACACAGCCATCCAGTCTAAGGCATACTCTGATACACCAAAAACTGTATTTTCAGGATTAGGTCCATCTAAATCATCCTGTAACCAAGCTGATATTATTTGATACATAGTTAGTTCGCCTACATCACTATAAAATTCACCTAACCCCTCCAGGTCAATCTCTAACTTAGCAATACAACGGTACATAGAAACTACCTCCTAAAGATCTCCAATCTTCTTATAGTAAAAGTATAACTATATCCATGTACTATTTTTGCCACATCAGATTTTGTGAATATTTTTTTAGCTAGTACCAAAGCATTATATAAACATCAAAAGACCCTATCCATGAGTCCAAGGACAATGGATAGGGTCTTTATATTATCTAATCAGCATAGGATGATAAGCCGATGGCGGAACTGTTCCGGATTCCCCGGACTTTCAGCACTACTCAATTATAGAGGTTTACGAACCACGTCGATGATAGAGCCATCGCGATATTCTACGATTGCGATGATATCTTCGTCTTTATCAGATACAGGGATATCTTGTGGTTTACCTACTAAATCAAATGCTAATTGTTGTAATTCTTCAATTGTGAAGATAGGCAAGTTGCTATCTTTGAAGCGTTCAATCAAATCAGTACGAGCTGGGTTGATTGCGATACCGTATTCAGTAACGAGTACGTCAACAGAGGAGCCTGGTGTAATTACAGTTGCAACTTTGTCACGGATCATTGGCAAACGACCACGGATCAATGGACAAGTAATAACTGTACATTTAGCACCTGCTGCTGTATCGGAGTGACCGCCAGAAGCGCCCATCAATACACCGTTAGAGTCAGTCATTACGTTTACGTTGAAATCAAGGTCGATTTCAGTAGCACCAAGGAATACTACGTCTAGGTAGTTTGTAGTGCAGTCAGTCCATGGGTTAGCATACATGGAAGCGGACATTTCGATGTGTGCAGGGTTTTTATCTAAAGAAGCTGCTGCAGTTGTATCGAATGTTTGAGTATCGTAAATTGCACGAATCAAACCTTCTTCAAGCATACCAGTCAAGATACCAGTAGCACCACCGATAGCGAAGCCACCTACTTCACCGCGTTTGCGAAGTTTTTCAGCGATAAATTTCGCCACAGTCAATGGAGCACCACCAGCGCCCAATTGGAATACGAAACCATCTTTAATGATGCCAGCTTGGTCAAGGAATTCACCAGCTAATTCAGCAATTTTAATTTGGATAGGATTTTTAGTGAAACCTACCGCACCAGAAGCGATACCTTCTGGATCACCAATGCTTTCAACCTCAACAACATAATCTACGTCAGTTTGAGGGATTGCATAGTTGTGTACATAGTCAACTAAGTTATCTGTGATAATAACAGTTGTATCTGCATAGTGGGAGTCAACTTTAGCATAGCCAAGTGCACCACATGCGGATTTACCCATACGACCAGTAGCATTACCACGAGGATCAGCTGTAGGAGCAGCCATGAAAGCTACGTCGATATGAACTTCGCCAGATTCGATAGCACGAGCACGGCCACCGTGGGAACGAATCACTACAGGGCGTTTCAATACGCCTGGGTTTTGTGTTAAGAATTTACCAAGACGATCGCGCAAGCCAGATGTTTCAATAGCTGTTACAGTACCATCTTGAATCATTTCTACTAAGAACTCATGGCATGGGGATAAGGAGGAAGACGCAATTGTAATGTCTTTAATACCTTTTGCTTGAACGCGTTCCATAACCATTTTCATTACATAGTCGCCATTGCGCAAGTGATGATGGAAGGACAATGTCATACCATCTTTTACGCCAGCTTTTTCGATTGCTTCATCAATAGAAGCAAGTACTTTATTAGTACCAACACGACTCATGTGTACAGGTTTACCTGCGCGATGAGCTTTAGGTTCAATAGCGAATTCACCTTGATATACTTCGCGACCTTCTAGTGCTGGAATGTTTGTTGGGATATCGCGACCTACTTTATTTAACATCGTATTCTGCTCCTTCCTCTAATTCAACTTTAATGCCTGCTGCACGTGCTTTATCAACTACGCGTTGTGCACGTACTACGATAGGACCATCGATCATTTTACCATCTACGGAGATTACGCCTTTATTGTTGCGCAATGCATCTGCATAGCTGTTCAATACCTTAACGGAATGAGCGATTTCTTTTTCGTCAGGAGTGAATACTTCGTGGATAATTTTAATTTGGCTTGGGTGGATACAAGATTTGCCATCGTAGCCCAAAGCTTTAATGAATTCAACTTCTTCGCGGAAGCCTTGTGGGTCTTTCACGTCGGAGAATACAGTATCAATTACACGGATACCTGCTTCACGTGCGGCATGAAGAATTGTTTGACGAGCGAACAATAATTCAACAGCTGGTTTATGTTTACCTGTACGAAGGTCAGCACGATAGTCTTCAGCGCCAAGAGCGATAGCAACTACGCGAGGACCATGGCAGATTTCACGAACATTGTACAAGCCACGAACAGATTCGATAGCTACGATAATATTGATAGTACCTTCTGGCCAGCCATTAGCTTTTTCTACTTCTTCAATTTTCTTCGCTACGATTTCAACTTCAGACACGTCTTCAGTTTTAGGCAAACGAATCATATCAGGTTTAGCTGGAACGATTACATCAAGATCGTCATAGCCATAAGGAGTTTGTGTAGGATGGTTGATACGAACAACTGTTTCTGCACGGAATTTACGAGATTTCAATGCTTCTGCAGTTAAAAGACGAGCTGTGTCTTTTTCTGTAATAGGCACGGAATCTTCGATATCGATCATGATGGAGTCAGAGCCGTGAATATCAGCACTGTTAATCATTTTAGGTGTATTACCAGGTACGAACATCATGGAACGAGACAAGCGTTTTTTAGCAGCCTCTGTTAATGGATTTGTCTTAACTTCTGGGAATGTTTTATCGTTAGCCATTATGCTTTGCTCCCCCTTTCCAATGCGCCTAATACGCGAGCTTTAATTGTGTAATCCCAAGCATTTTTATCTTGTACGATTACTTTTACGCCGTCAAAACCAGCTTCTTTAACTGTGTTTAAAACAACGGATTTAATTTGATCTCCGTATTGGCGGATAACTTTGGATGTTAATTCAATTTCGATACCGCTAGCAATCGGTTCAACCGTTACTAATGCATCATTTTTTTCGTCGAAGCCAGCTTGTGCAGCTTTTACTAATTGTGCCATGTTGCATCCTTTCACTAAAAATATATCAAATGGCAAAGACCAGACGTGTCGCGAATGTCTGGTCCGTGCCGTTAAAACAATGTTGATTATAAAATTACATGGTGATTAAATCATACCGATGAAAGTCCACCAAGGAATACCTACTACAAAGAGTAGAATCCAACTCAATACTGCTAAGATTGCACCAGCAGTCCACCAATCTTTCAAGTTATTGTAACCTGCAGAGTAGATGATTGGACCAGGAGATGCACCGTAGTGAGTTACAAGACCACCAAACGCATTTGTTGCAAGCAATACTAAACCAAACATAACAGGGTTAACACCAGCTGCCATACCTACAGTTAAGAATACTGGAAGCATAGATGCAATATATGCAGTACTGGAAGCGAATAAGTAACGAATGACTACGCTAATAGCAGAAAGAATCAATACAACTACGAGTGGAGATACATCGAGTGCCAAGTTTGCTTGCATAAATGCTGCAAGCCAAGCGAAGAATTTAGCTTTTGTTAAAGCAGTAGATAAACCAAGGATAGCACCAAACCAGATGAATGTGTTCCAAACAGCTTTAGTTTGAACCATGTCATCCCAAGTGATGATACCAGCGAAGAATACAACAGTCATAGCAACTAAAGCTACTGCTGTTGGGCTCAAGTCAAAACCGATGGAAGGCAATGCCCAACCGATAAGAGCAAGAATAAATACAACAGCCAAGATTTTTTCAGACATTTTCATAGGTCCTAATTTGGCAAGACCATCAGCAGCCAATTTCTTATTGTCAATTTTTACTGCTTCAGGACGGTCAATCCAGTAACCTACAAGTGGTACGAAGATTAACATTACAAGACCTGGAAGAGCTAAGGCCAAAGCCCATTCAGCCCAAGTCATGTTAAGACCAGTGATTTTAGTAACAAAGTCCAACGCCAACACGTTAGGAGCCATTGCTGTTAAGAACATGAAGGATGTAATTTTTGTTACGAAGTAACCATTCATCAAGATGAAGGAACCACCGCGTTTGGCAGTATCGCCAGGATAAGAACCGATGGATTCAGCAATGGATAAGTTAATTGGATATACGATACCAGCCGCACGTGCTGTGTTAGAAGGTGTAGCTGGAGATAATACTAAATCAAGAAGTGCTGTTACATAACCAAGACGCAATACAGTAGAACCGAATGCATTAATCAAATGGTATGCAACGCGGTGACCAAGGCCAGTTTTACCAAACGCAACGCTCAAAGAGAACGCAGCGATGATCATCCACAATGCTGTGGAGCCATAACCTACCAAGATATCTTTTGCATTGTCTAAGAATAATGCAGAAGCAGATAATACAGCTAATAAAATAATTTGAATTGGGTATGGTTTTAAAATCAAACCTACGATACCTGCAATGTAGAAGCCTAAGAGGCGCCACGCTTCCGCAGAAAGCCCTGCTGGTGGAGTTGTAAACCAGAGGATAATTGGAATTAGCACGATAATGGCTAATTTTACGAGTCTTTCCATGTTTTTTCCTTTCTTAAAAACCTAGGCATGTATATCATCCTAACACTCCCTTTGAGATTCGTGATACGCGACTATCATCTATTGAACTCTAGGAGGCTTTGTCTACACTCATTATATATGCTTAAAAGAATTATGAATAATAGATTACCTTTATAGGGGTTATAAAAACTTTTATACCTACCATTCATACTTTTTATGCATTTTGAGCATAGATTTGCAGCCCCAAATGAAAAAAATGCATGTATACGTCCCCAAAGGGGGTATACATGCACTTACATGGTTACTGCCTTGCTCTTTCGAGACACCTTTATTATGACTGATTATATCGAAAAAGTCTAATACTGAAATAGCATGGATAGACGTTTGCAAAGCCTTATATAGACTCGATTTGTATAATCTATCCTTTATATTCTCTAAAAATACTATTATCTACGACAGTATGTTTTTTATAGTAATCACGAACATACTCAATGAATGTTTTAACTACCACAAGATTTTCTGCATCCTTTGTGTACACCATGTTGGTATCACGAGTGATATATGTGCCATCTTTACTACGCAATGGACTTACGTAAATATCCCTGTCCTTACATGATCCAAGGCCCATATAGGTCAAAATAGACCAGCCAAGGCCAGCCCGTACAAAGTGACGGCACGTACTCATAGAGTTTACATCCATCGCAACGCTCGGTGGCTCTTCAAAATGTTCGGCACACCACGTTTCAATGATATTGGCTACGGATGCATCGGTTTGGTATTTAATGAATGGTACCTTTTCAAGAGATTCTGGTGGTACTAATTCCTTATACACCAAGCAATACGGTTCCTCTAATAGTAATTCAGATTTACCAGATACATCATATCCGCCACGAGCAAAGGCAACCATACAGTCACCAGTATTGAACATTTTTACTACTTGATGGCTGAAAGCAGTCTTTACTTGAATATGCACATCTGGATATTGTTCGCGGAAGGATTTCAGTAAGGCCGGTAGTTCATAGTCTGCAAAATTGATAGATGATGCGATTTTCAAGGTTCCTTGAATCTTACCAGACGCTGAGTTCATAGCATTTTCTAAGGCCTCTTGATCTTGCATCATTCTTTTACAGTAATCATAGAAAATCTCGCCTTGTGCCGTAAGGGCAATTCCTTCAGCAGTACGCAACAACAGAGAATGGCCCAAGGCTTTTTCCATATGGCGCAACCGATAACTAAGCGCTGGTTGCGATAAAAATAGTTTTTCTGCAGCCCTTGTAATATTGCCTTCATCGACAACGGTGACAAAGGTTTGCCATTCTCTATCGTCCATAGTATCTCCTTTTATCGCTTATTACCAAAGATGCGCAATAAGGATAAGAATAAGTTAATGAAATCTAAATATAGGCTCAAAGCACCTGTGATTTCAATGCGGTCTAAAATTGTTTCATCCTCCATAAGAGCTACTTGTGTCACATTATTTTTAATGCGGTTCACATCGATAGCCGTAAAGATGGAGAATACTACAACCCCTACATAGCCTAAAACTAGACTCACAGTATCACTAAAGCCACTGAGTACAGCCCAGTTAAAGTAGCGAGCTGCCATCATCACCAAGGATACAATGATCATGCCCAGCAAAGCAGCCATTACATACGGTGTAAGGGATGATAAATTACGTTTTGTAGTAGCCCCTACCACTGCAAAGCCAATGAAGAAGGCCAATGTGCCGATTAACGCAGGGATGACTACTTCAAATACATTGTATCGCAAGGATACGAGCGTCAATGTAAGACCATTCAACGCACTATATAAGAAAAACATACCTCTCAATGTCATAACATTAGCAGTATACGCACGCGCGCTGAATAGGAATACTACGCCAAGCTCAACTAATAGGATAATATTAAAGTTTTGGTACGCAAAACGTAACCAATTAGGATTTGCCAATGCCGCTATACCAACGCCAATAGTCGTAAGTAAGCCTACCACCATCCACAAAAAAGAGCCTTTTAATCGTTGGGATACGATACTTTCAACCTGTGCAACCTCAGTTGCAGTAGGTCCTGTTACATTATATGGATTCATATTATCCCTCCTTATTTAATTATCACTCATAGAGATTATCGAGCATTTGCAATGCCTGCAAACACCTTGCCACGTTCACCGTCGATTGTTACTTCTTGACCTTCTAAAAGTACTTCATGAGCATTTTTAGCACCTAAAATAACTGGAATACCATAGGTAATGCCCGCAATAGCACTATCGGATGTATACCCATCCTCTACAGCAATAATACCACCTGCACGTTTAGCAACAGTCATCAATTCAGGCTCCATTGTGCCTACCACAAGGATGTCGCCGTCTTTGAAGCTTTCATAATTGCCCTTATGATTAGCAGCAATGAATACAGTACCGGTAACGGATTTACGCAAAATACCATTACCAGATAAGAGTACTTGACCAGCAATATGAACACGAATCATATTTGTAGTCCCTGTGGCACCAGATGGTACACCAGCTGTAACAACTACAAGATCACCAGACTCGATAGCACCTGTACCCAAAGCACCTGTAATAGCTTGTTTAACCATTTCATCAGAGTTAACGATTTCATGGCCTTTAATAGCCTCTACGCCCCAGCATAATTGCATGCGGCGAATTGTTTCTTCATGCGGTGTTACAGCAATAATTTTGCAAGCCGGACGATGCCGAGCAGTGCTAATCGCCGTATGACCAGATTCAGTACATGTCAAAATAGCAGCAGCCCCAAGGTTTTGAGCGATGCGCACACTTGCTAAACATACAGCACTGGTAGTGGTCATATCCACATCTTGACGAGCACGATTTTTACTATCGTAAATAGCAGCTTGTTCTGTTACCTCAGCAATGCGAGTCATAGTCGTAACCGCCTCTACTGGGTAAGCACCATTTGCTGTTTCACCAGACAACATGATCGCATCCGTACCATCCAAGATGGCATTGGCTACGTCACTTGCTTCTGCCCGTGTAGGACGTGGATTTTGAATCATGGACTCCAGCATTTGGGTTGCCGTAATAACTGGTTTACCCAAGTCATTACATTTTTCAATCATCATTTTTTGAAGTACTGGTACCTCTTCGGCAGGGATTTCTACACCGAGGTCACCGCGAGCAACCATGAGGCCGTCCGCTACTTCCAAAATTTCATCGATATTTTTAACGCCTTCAGCATTTTCAATTTTTGCAATAATCTTGATATCTTTTTTCTCAGACTCAAGAATGCGACGAATGGCTACAATGTCCTTACCGCGTTGCATGAAGGATGCTGCTACAAAGTCCACACCTTGTTGACAGCCAAAGCGTAAGTCCGCTTCGTCTTGTTCAGATACAGGTGGCAAGCTAAGTGCTACACCTGGCACTGCTACGCGTTTACGGTTACCGATTTCACCGCTATTTTGAACTGTGGTAATAATATTATTACCTTCGATAGCATCGATAGTAAGGGTTAC
Organism: Veillonella sp.; assembly: GCF_041333735.1. NCBI lineage: Bacteria > Bacillati > Bacillota > Negativicutes > Veillonellales > Veillonellaceae > Veillonella > Veillonella sp. The sequence goes on along the minus strand of NZ_JBGKFB010000001.1, from coordinate 1,262,122 downwards.
AAGGCCATCGGCCAATAAAATTTTGTCCCCTACGGACACATCCCCTACAAGACCTTTGTGGTTAACAGAGCTAATCTCTTTTGTGCCTTCCACATCATCTGTAGTCAACGTGAATTGTTGACCTGCTTCGAGAAACACTTTTCCCTCTTTAAATAGACCAAGGCGTACCTCTGGGCCTTTTGTATCAAGCAATAAAGCGATTGGTTTATTTACAATCATCGCCGCATCACGCACCATTTGCATGCGCTCGGCTTGCTCTTCATGAGATCCGTGAGAGAAATTGAAACGAGCTACGTTCATGCCAGCTCGCATCATATCTTCTAAGATACCAAATTTATCCGTTCCCGGACCTACAGTACATACGATTTTTGTACGTTTCATTGTTCCTCCTATGAAAACCATCCCTTTTGGATGTTCATATATTATATCAATGTTGGTAAAAGCTATCTGTGCCCTACGCAACATGTGTTATTAAGTAGTGAATATATTTATTACTACCTTAACCTTTATTGAGATTCTTATGCATATATTATTGTACCTCTACGGAGCCATCGCCTAGAATAGCTTCAATAGCATTGATGGATTCATCACTAGGGTCAAAGCACATATTCGGTGGCAAGTTAATGCGTTTCCGTTGTCGGTGCAAGTATAACGACGTTGGCACAGAGCCTGCGGTGTTCGTTAATACCCGTTTTAAGGCTTCACTATTTTCTGGCGTGTCATATTGGCTATAAATATGAATAGCTACATGTTTAGCCTGACTATAGTTTACCTTTAATGGCGTAATGCGGTCTGCAATAATTTGCACACCCTTTTCATCCGCATCAACGCAGCCTTTTACCTTAACGATCATATCGACAGCCAAGAACTGTTGGCTTTGACTAAAGACCTTTGGGAATGCCACCACATTGGCTGCACCAGAGTAATCTTCGATGCGAAGAATAGACATAACCTCGTTTCGTCTCGTCATACGGTCCGTCTTATTTTCAATCAAACCGCCAAAGGTAATTGTTTGGCCGTCGTATTGCTCTGGATTTTCTACGAGAGCACCTAATTCAAAGAGGCCCTCTAATTCCTTAGCATAGCCTCGTAATGGATGGCCTGTGATGTAAAAGCCTGTATATTCCTTCTCATCCTTCAATTTATCGTCCTCCGATAAATCCTCCACATTAGGTACAGGGATGAAATCTACAGACTCCTCTATATCGCCAAAGAGACTCATGGTCCCCATAGCGGCATCCTTTTGCTCTTTAGCGCCAACAGCTTGGGCGCTTTCATACATATGCAACAATTGATTTCTGTTTTCCTTGAAACCATCCATGGCACCGCACCGAATGAGACTTTCAAGAAGTCGTTTATTAACCACCTTATTATCTACACGTTTGCAGAAGTCCACAATATCCGTGTAAAGACCGTGCTCATTGCGCTCAGTAATCAAGCGATCGATGGCATTGTCCCCTACATTCTTGATGCCCCCAAGGCCGAAACGAATAGCATCACCTTGTACGGCAAAGCTGCGTTCAGAATAGTTAATATCTGGGCCAAGCACCTTAACATTGTGCTTCTTGCAGGCATTGATGTAGTAGGTCAATTTTTGCATGTTCTGCATAAAGCTAGTCATAGTAGCGGCCATGAATTCAGGGAAATAGTGGGCTTTCAAATACGCCGTTTGGTACGCAATGTACGCATAGGCCGCACTATGTGATTTATTAAAGCCATAGCCCGCGAAGTATACGAGCAAGTCAAATACTTCGTTCGCAATGGACTCTTCTATACCATTATTAATAGAACCTTGAATAAAGGATTCGCGCTGAGCCTTTAGAACGGATTCCTTTTTCTTACCCATGGCGCGGCGCATTAAGTCCGCTTGACCAAGGGAGAATCCGCCCATGGCGGATGCAATCTGCATAACCTGTTCTTGGTACAAGATTACACCAAAGGTATCTTTCAAAATCGGTTCCAAGATAGGATGTAAATAGGTAACCTCTTTTTTACCGTGACGACGGTCGATAAAGTCCGCTACCATGCCAGAGCCCAATGGGCCTGGACGGTACAAGGCTACCAATGGAATTAAGTCTTCAAAATGTTCAGGCTTAAGATCCATAACGAGCTTAGTAATACCTTCTGATTCGAGCTGGAATACACCAGATGTATCACCCTTTGTGAGGATATCACAAGCCGCCTTGTCGTCTAGTGGAATAGCATCTAAATCGAGGTCAATACCACGGTTCGCCTTGATGAGCTTTAAGGCATCCCCCATAACCGTTAAGGTACGGAGACCCAAGAAGTCCATCTTTAATAGGCCTAATTCCTCGATATTATCCTTATCGTACTGCGTTACAAAGCCTTCTTCATTGGCATTTTGTACTGGTACGTGGTCATCTAGAGGGTCTGCAGAAATTACGACGCCCGCTGCATGAGTGGACGAATTGCGCGCAATCCCTTCTAGTTTTTTACCAAAATCAAATAACTCTTTAACGTTTGGATCAGCTTCGTATAAAGCTTTTAACTCTTTACCTTGCAGTGCCTTATCTAAGGTAATCCCTAGTTCGTTGGGAATCATCTTAGCAATGCGGTTTACTTCCGCTAGAGGCAAGTCGAGCACGCGACCTACGTCTCGAATAACCGCACGAGCCGCCTCTGTACCGAAGGTAATAATCTGAGACACACGAGCTTGACCGTATTTTCGCGTCACATATTCGATGGCTTGACCACGCTTTTCGTAGCAGAAGTCAATATCGATATCAGGCATGCTTACCCGCTCTGGATTTAAGAACCGTTCAAAGAGCAAATCGTACTTTAATGGATCAAGGCCTGTAATGCCAAGTAAATACGCAACTACAGAACCTGCTGCCGAACCACGACCAGGACCTACTAAGATGTCGTGCTCACGGGCATAGCGTACATAGTCCCATACGATGAGGAAGTAATCCTCAAAGCCCATGGTACCAATTACATCTAACTCGTAGTCTAAACGTTTTTGTAATTCTTCGGATGTTTCCCCATAAAGGCGAGGAATTTCTCGTTCACAAACCTTACGTAAATAGGTCTTAGACGTTTCCCCTTCTGGCACATCAAAGTGCGGCAAATGATGTTCGTCAAAATTAAACTCTACATTACAGCGATCTGCAATTTTTAAGGTATTTTCGATGGCCCCTGGAATATGTCCAAATAGCTCCGTCATCTCATCCCCAGATTTTAGATAGAACTCATCATTCGGGAATTTTAAGCGATCTACCTCAGCACGACGTCGGCCTGTCGAAATACATACCTTAATATCCTGCGCATCTGCATCCTCTTTTAAAACATAGTGGAAGTCATTAGATGCTACGATGCCAAGACCGTATTCCTTGCTGAGCTTAATGATCTCCTCTTGAGCCTTTGCCTCCTCTGGCAAGCCATGATTTTGGATTTCTAAGAAGAAATTATCCTTGCCGTACGTCTCGATATACCATTCAATGGATCGCTTCGCGCCTTCCATATTATCTTGCAAAATATACTGAGGAATCTCCCCTTGAATACAAGCACTGAGGGCAATTATGCCCTTGCTGTATTGTCGCAATAAATCACGGTCAGCACGTGGCTTATAATTAAACCCTTCAGTAGAGGCTTTCGACACGATTTTTACGAGATTACGATACCCTTCCATGGTCTCCGCTAATAGAATAAGATGTTTTAATCGTTCACGGCTGCGACCTTCCTGCTTATCAAGACGGCTACCTTCTGTGACATATACTTCACACCCAATAATCGGTTTAACGCCTTGGGCCATACATTCCTTATAAAAATAAATGGCTGCGTACATATTGCCGTGGTCTGTAATGGCAAGGGCTGGCTGATTTAACTCCTTCGCACGACGTACCATGTCAGGCAAACGACTGATACCGTCTAGCAAACTAAACTCTGTATGACTATGTAAATGTACAAATGGCTGCATGGTACACCTCCTTTAAGGGCGATGAGCAAAATACACGTTCAATGACTTCTTACGAGCTTTCCAATCTGGCAAAAACTGTGCCACTAGATTGTGAAAGTTCTTAGAATGGTCTAAATATTTAAAATGAGCAAACTCATGAATCATAACGTACTCAATATACGCCTGTGGCCCCTCTAATAAACGGGTGTTCATCTTTATGAGCTGCTTAGCTGGCGTACAAGAACCCCAACGACTCTTCATACGCTGCTGTTTTATGATTGGCATAGGCACATCAATACCTTGCTTGTGGTAGCGTTGATACACGACCTTTGCCCAATGAACAAAGACCTTCTCCCCTAAATTACGCCAATAACTTTGCATTAATTTATGCTTAGCCTCAAAGGTCGTACCACGAGGTACCACCATAGTAAGGATGGCTTTTCCGTCAAAGCCAATATGAGGCTTTCCGTCCTGCTCAACTAGGCGCAACGTAACAGGAATGCCGAGGATTGATAAACTTTCACCATTCACATACTGCAACGCATCGACGCGCTTGGCATTCAATGCATCAATCTTGTAACGAGCTCGCTCAATGAATGGCATATTCTCAATAACAAACTTGTCCACCCTATAATCCGGCACATAGGCATTCGCCGACACATGGATCACACCATCCTTTGTAATGCGCATGTTCATGTTCTTCACACGCTTGATGGTTAACTCATATTCAATTCTGTCGCCATTATAGGTAATAGACCTAGTTGTTGAAGTATTCATACCTTTTATTTTATCATAAAACACTCATAAAATCGTAAAATTCTAGTAATTTTAATAGGAATTATTCGATATAGATAACATAATAAAATAACAGATAGCTGATTAAACATAATCAACTATCTGCAGTTTGATTTAATATTATTACATTCTAAGGTTGACTGATGACTAGCAACTCCCAATTCCCATCATATGGTCCGGTATAAAGTAAATCTCCACCAAATTGTGCAAAGCCAAATTGATAAGAAGTTATCCTTGAATCAGATACTTTACCTATCATCTTATTGCCTGTAATAGCTTGTAATGGAGGAATAATTAACTCAACAGTCTTCTCTTCTGAAAGATTTGATTTAAAGTGGATATGATTCCCCCACCCACCACCTTTCATACGTCCACCTTCACCTATTTCAGTAATCTCTAGTTGGTCATTATTTTGGATTATATCTTTAGCAACCGTAATAAAGTTATTTACTCGTTCACGATGAAATGGTCGTTGCATAGAATCTCTAATATTGATAGTTACAAAAAGAATAGCAACACATACTAAAAATATTAATAACAATTTTTTTCTCATATAACGCCTTTTTTATATTAAAGTATATAAATAAAATAGCCCTTAACAATAAATACTTAAAGACCTAACTATATTGTTAGAACTTGGAGTCTAAAATTATACTGCTATTAAAAAGAAATTCGGCTACCTTGTGATTTAAACCTTCCAGGTGCTTCTGACAATTTCTTATACATATCAAATGTTTCAGATGGACCTAAACTTTCAATAGGTTGTAAGATCATCTTATCACCGTAATACTGTTGTTGTAATCTAGTAAAATTACTTATAGTTTCAACATCTTCTAGATTTAAATAATATACGATAATTGTATTGCTCTCTTGATTGATAATAACATAGACATCATCATTCATCGCATAAATTTTATCATTAATAATATCCATCGAAATACCTTTATTAATGAGATATACACTGTAAGCCTTATCAAAAATTGTATTGTATCTGCTATCAACTACATACCGATACTGTAAATCATGATATAACCAACCCCCACCTATAAAGAGAAATAGACCAAATATACCTACCAATATCCTGGATAGCTGCAGTAAACTCTTAAAAAAATCTATTATTTTATTCATATTTATATAATTGTAATATTTCTCCATAAGCTCACTATAATATAACAATCTGCAAAAGCTTTTATCCCTAATAATGAATTATAAATGCAATATTTCTAACCAATTATTACGTGCTAACACTACAATATATCCATCATTCTCTGAATACTTTGTTACATATACTCTATACGATTCATTTTCATATACATAACGAGACGCAGTCTGATCAATTAAAGTCCATTCTCCATTTAAGGGCTTTATTGATTTTATATCTTTATGTAGTGAATCCTTCTTTATGTTTATTGATACTCCTATAGATAATAGATTTCTTCTGTTCGAATCATATACATCTCCATCAATTATATAGTGATCTCTCGGGAAAGCTGCATTTAAAGCTTGTGTTAGTTCCATTCTAGACTGCTCAACAGTATCATTAAACAAAAACCTATAGCCTAATCCACAAATTAGCCATACGAAAAAACAGCCTATAAATGTATACCAAACAACAGAATAAATTGTTTTAAATTTCATCCCTCAAAGTCCTTTATACTGCCTATATACTAGATTTATTTAGTAGAGTTGCTAACAAACTAGCCACCAAGTAAAAACAGCGAAAAATATTTCCTAATATGCTAATTATTAGTATTATCTTTTTCCTCAACTACTAATCAACCCCTGCTTCCATTTGGAGTTCTATTTATGCATTAGTTGTTGAGATAGTACAATTTTGCTACCCATAATTAATTTCTTTTTTGTAATATTAAAGTCACTTTATCAGAGCCTCGTTCTTTAAATAGTTCGAGATAAATATTAGTATCATAATCATGTCCAACAATACGATTTTTGTTGATTTCATTCCAGCCTATATTTTGTTTTGAAAGTTCTCCTTTAACATCTCCAATTGTAAGAGAGTCGTACGTAATTTCAAGATTATTATTTTGAGCATTTCTACCAGATGTATAATACTTTTCATTTACTTTTTTCGAGGATATGCTTTCTAATTTTTGCTCATATAATTGAAGGCTTTTCATTTGTTCAGGTCTATTAATATACGCATGTAAAAAAGTAAGCCCCATTAGTAGAAATACAAATAAAGCAAAACCGACATAAAACTTAACTGCAAAAGGCAAACTACTCAATTTAAAATAACTTTTATTCATATTCCACCACTAATCTTAATTTTCATTATTATAAAATAAGTAAATAGGGATAATAAAGATGTAATTCTATTTAATATTTTATTATGAATTATTGTTAACTTTAATGCTAATTAAATGTTACCAACTCCAGATTCCAAGAAAGATTAAAAGGATACTCTGTCCTACAGACACAGCAATTCGACCTTTTCCTATAATACTAATGCCATAGCTTTTTCCTTCCTTGCACATAAAATATTCATTGAGATTTTGCTTTAGTGCAAACATTTCCCACAAAAGAAGAACCGCAAGTATTAACGAAAAAATAGAAAAGCTATGTAAAATCGTCCCACCGAAAATAACCATTAATTCAATCATCAATAATTGACCTAATTGTATCATTGTAAGAACAAGGCTTCTCTTAACATTTGCGCCTGCAATAGTTATTGTATTATTTCGTATAATATATATTGCATACATAGCTAGTAAAATACTACATAAGATACGCCCAGCGTTCATAATCTCTTCTAACTCCACTAATACATTTCTGAATAACTTTACCTATATAACTATTCATTAATTATTACGATTAGCACATAACTAATAGTATGGATTCCATTTGTAAAAGTTAGTAATAATATACAATCATAAATTCATTCATGTTAATAGGTTTTACAGATAATTTTAATACGTCTCCACTAGTTTCTTTTTTAAATGTATTAGCCTCTATTTGTTGCCATCCATTTAAAGCTAAAGATTTTTCTATTGTATCCATATTACTATTACTTACTGCATCAACAATAAAATAAGGTCTAACACTACCAATTTCATATTTAAAAGGATAGATGGCATTGATAGTAAAATGCTCACGATGATCAAAACTTTTATATTCATTCCAAATAAGAGCTTGTCTACCAGAATAAATGGATTCCAATGTATTATCTATTTTCTCTAATACAAGAGCACCACTAAATGAGCCTATGATTATTCCTACTACAAATATAATTATTTTTAATTTATTAATAACAACCCTATCGAAAACCATCTTTATCAATCCACCATTTTATATTTAATTCGTATAAAGTCTTCTTTCAACTGGACTCTAATGCTATTGGTATTAAGACCTGCACTAATTTTGTCCTTATTATCATTTATATCAGCTAAGAATCTACTCTGATTATACTTTGCCTTAAAGTCAGTATAGTCAGAATTCTTCACCATAAACTTATCACCAATGCGAATCCAGTTTATCTCATCAATCAAATCCTCTTTGTAGAGAGAATATCCATATCTGATTAATGCAGAAGAATTGTCATTATAATGATAATATCGAGTAGTGATACCAACAATTATAATTAGTATAAAGGCTACTACAATACCACCAAACATATATTTAAATAAATTTGCCCCAAGTTCTTTCAATAAACTTATTCGCATATATCTTTATTACATCCTTACCCTTCTATAATATAATCTTCCATTATACCTATCAAAATCTCTACTAATATACCAATCTCTATTATCCCCATAAGTAGTACCTTTGTGTTGCAATACACCAAACGGTGTTCTTTTAATTAGCATAGCATGCCCGCTCGGACCATTATAAACCTCTAATGGTTCTTGTGGATGATTATACCAATATTGATAAATTATTCGATTATAATCTGAATCCCATATTTAAGCATCATTTATATTTCCCACATAATCTGTATACGCACCTGTTGCCTCAATTCCATAATGAGTTGTAGATACACCAACATCATAATGAACCGTATCTGCAATATTACCTATAATATAAAGAATTACTCCTATTAAAAGCAAAACTATTCCAATATTCATATTCCCCCATTATTTATCTATTTCATTCTAATCAAGCTCGTTCTCTCTATCCTCATCAGCTCTTTGCTAAGTATTATATTTGGCTAAGAGGTTAAGCCTTTCTTCAGTAGACATAACCCCGCTACTGGATGCATTATCAACCATACATGCTATCAATTCATCAATAATGTCATGTTCAATTGGCTTAGAAACTTTTATATTCTTAAAGGCTTAGACCATAATGCATTAATATCACAAGTATCAACATAAACAATATAAATAGCCGTGGAGAAATTCTATATTTAATTAATAGTTTACTCTCTTTCACCCCAGAAAACTGTGGAAACAAAAATAAAAAAATTAATATTACACACACCAAGAAAAAAGAATAACCTTCTTCAAAGAGCAATCTTTCTATTACATTCATAATTCCGTCCTAAACAAATAAAATAAATCATCTTATTTATTGTCAAAAACAAATTCCACTATAAACAGACCGATAAGCATGAGGATTGCAATAATTCGTGTTAGAGTAGATTCAATAGAACCTGGACGCTTAAAGTCACCATTAAAATGAATCCCTGTATATTGAGGAAATATTATTGCCCATAACAAGATCAAAGTCGCAATCAACCAAGAGTCAACATTTTTATTAATAAAATCTATAATTTCATCTATAAAATACATTCTTATCTCCCTATATTAAATTTAATAGACCACATTAACTCATCTTGATCACTTCTATATTTCAATTATATATTAAACCAACTTATATCACCAACTGATATTTTAATATTGTTATCTTTAATTTATTTTTATAGTTAACCTAAAAAATCTCAAAGCGTTAGCACAGGCATTTACAATATAGTAATACAAAAGCACCATCTACCTAGGTCCGATTTATGTGTCGTTTCCCATTAAGATAGATGGTGCTTTTAAATCACTCTAATTCAGTTGTTCAAATAAACATGTTCCACTCAATCTATAATTTAGTATATTAACCTACTTTATATTTCGTCGTGCCGCTAAGCTACCAGCGCTGTTAGCTAGGCCCGCTCGATTGATATGTGGGTTCCCATGTTTGTACGTTTTTGGCTTGCTACTTTTATCTTCTACCTTTGATTTCTCAAATTTAGTAAATAGATTATCTAGCTCGCGCAAGAGCGCACGTTTTTGTGAGTCTTTCAACTCGAATACTTCACCTTTATAGGCGATGTATTTATTTTTGAGTACAGGACTGAGATCATAGATGGGCTCGTGTTGTTCTCCATTTACATCTAACAGCTCATCCAAGGTCAATCCATAATAGCGAGACAGGGCACAGAGTGTATCTAAATCTGGTTCGCGATACCCTGTTTCGTAATTTGAAAGCGCCGCATTACTGATACCTACGGCCTTTGCTACTTCGATTTGGCTTTTGCCCATGCGCACGCGAGCACGCTTTAAGTTCTTGTAAAACTGCATGTTCATCACCTACATCGATACATAAACAACTACAAACTATATGCTTTCATAATAGTGAATTACTGATTTTATAATAATGTATCACTAATTTTTTAATGTATCACCGATTTTTTTGAAAGCTTCATCAGCTACGGCCAATGTACGTTCGATTTCACTGCTCTTATGGCAGATAGATACGAAGTTACTTTCATAAGGGCTTGGCGCATAGTAGATACCATGGCTCAAGTTATGATGGAAGAACATTTTGAATTGTTCTTCATTACAAGCTGCTGCATCATCGAAGTTTTTAACTGGTTTATCAGTGAAGAAGATGGTGAACATGGAGCCTACCCGTTGCACTACAACAGGCACATTGTATTGAGCTGCCAAACGTTCAAAACCTTCACAAAGAGCTATGGTTGCATCTTCAACTTGTTTAAAAATTGTTGGGTCTCGTTGCAAAATGGAAAGCGTTGCAAGACCAGAGGTAACAGCAATAGGGTTACCGCTTAATGTACCGGCTTGGTAAATAGGACCAGCTGGTGCAATTTGGTTCATAATCTCACGAGCACCGCCAAATACAGCAAGTGGCATACCACCGCCAACGATTTTACCTAAACATGTAAGATCAGGTTTGATGTTATAACGTTTTTGAGCACCGCCGCTGCTAGCGCGGAAGCCACACATAACTTCATCAAAGATCAATAATGCACCATGAGCCTTAGTTACTTCACGCAAGGTTTCAAGGAAGCCTGGTTCTGGAGGCACGCAGCCCATGTTGCCTGCTACAGGTTCTACGATAATCGCCGCAATAGTATCGCCGATGTCGTCGAATAATTTGCGAACTGCATCAGAGTCATTGTACGGCAAAGTTATGGTATTTTCTGCTACGCCTTGTGGAACGCCAGGGCTATCTGGCACACCAAAGGTAGCAAGGCCAGAGCCAGCTTTTACCAAAAGCGCATCACTATGCCCATGGTAACAGCCAACGAATTTTACGATACGATCGCGACCAGTATACCCACGAGCTACGCGCAAAGCACTCATAGTGGCCTCTGTACCAGAGTTAACGAGGCGGATAACCTCCATAGATGGCATAAAGGCTTGTACCTTCTTAGCCAATTCTGTTTCTAGTAGTGTAGGCGCACCATAACTAGTGCCGCGAGGAATTGCCTCTTGTAAGCTTGCAATAACTTCAGGGTTCGCATGGCCCAAAATCATAGGGCCCCAGCTCAACACATAGTCGATGTATTCGTTATTATCGATATCATAAATACGGCTACCGCTAGCACTGCTAATAAACGGAGGGTTAGAACCTACACTGCGGTAGGAACGAACAGGACTGTTTACGCCACCTGGCATATAACGTTTAGCCTCTTCAAAGGCTTTTTCAGATTTACCGAGTTGGAACATGGTTTCTCCTTACTTTTGTAACCATTTAGCAATATCTATAGCATGGTACGTAATGATGATTTTAGCACCGGCGCGCTTCATAGAAAGCATTGTTTCCATAACGAGGCGTTCTTCGTCGATAAGACCAGCTGCTGCAGCGGATTTAACCATCGCATATTCGCCAGATACATTGTATACCGCCACAGGTAATTCATAGCGGTCACGTGTTTCGCGAACGATATCCAAGTAGGACAATGCTGGTTTAATCATAATAATATCTGCACCTTCAGCGATGTCGAGTTCGATTTCTCTGAAAGCTTCCAAGCGATTTGCTGGGTCCATTTGATAGGATTTACGATCACCAAATTTAGGAGCAGAGTTAACGGCACCACGGAATGGACCATAGTAAGCGGATGCGTATTTTGCAGCATAGCTCATGATGGACACATTAGTATAACCTGCCGCATCAAGGGCTTCACGGATAGCACCTACACGGCCGTCCATCATATCGGATGGAGCCACCATATGAGCACCTGCTTCTGCTTGGCTTACCGCTACTTTACAAAGCAATGGCAATGTTTCATCATTTAAGATTTCATGATCATCAATCATGCCGCAATGGCCTGTTGTTGTGTATTGGCACAAGCAAACATCAGCTACCACCAATAGGTTTGGCACAGCTGCACGGATGGCTTTGATAGCTTGTTGTACAGGTTGGGACATATCCCATGCAGAGGAACCTTGTTCGTCCTTATATGTAGGAATACCGAAGATTTCTACCCCAAGAATACCAAGATCATATACCTCTTGAGCCATTTTTACAGCTTCATCAACGGATAAGTGGTATTGGCCTGGCAACGTATCGATTTCTTTTTTGATACCTTCACCAGGAACGATAAATAATGGATAAATTAAATCAGTTACGTCGAGTGTCGTTTCCCGTACCAAATCACGCATTTCTGGATTGATACGCAAGCGGCGAGGACGGTATGTTAAATCGTACATGTAATCCTCCTAAATGTCCTTAACAATAGCATTTACCAAGCCATCAGTTGTATATACATCGCTGATAACAGCTGGTTTAAGACCTGCACTCATAGCTGTAGCAGCTGTGATAGGTCCGATGCAAGCAATCTTTGTATTGCCTAATAATTTTAATGCATCATCGCCCAATAATTGGATTGTATTGGTTACTGTAGAGGAACTTGTAAACGTAATGTAGTCTACAGTACCTGCAGTTAATGCATTGACTAATGCTTCTTGTTGAGATGTATCTTGTGTCGTTTCATATAAACGCAAAATATCTACATCTATATCGTGATGACGCAAAGAGCGTGGAATTACGTCGCGCGCTACTTTTGGTTGGATGAGCAATACGGAGTCGCCTGCTTTAAGTTCTTCTTCAAGAGCCTTTACAGCAGATTCAGCTTTATAGTCTACAGGAATAATATCTGGAACAATGCCGTATTTTTGAAGTTCCCGAGCTGTAGCACAGCCAATAGCTGCTACTTTAGAATTACCTAATGCACGTGTATCCTTGCCCTCTTTGTAAAGAGCATCAAAGAAGTAACGAACTCCTTCGCCAGATGTGAATACAATGCATTGGTATTGTTTTGTATTATTGATGATACGACGATCTTCATCAAACAACTCCAATGGAGATGTTTTAATCGCTGCCGCTTCGACTACATTAGCACCTTGAGCTTCTAATTTTTCGCGGAATGCACTAGCTTGGGAGCGAGCGCGTGTAACTACAATAGTTTTACCGAATAACGGTTTATTATCGAACCATTGTAATTTTTCACGAAGGTTAACTACATCGCCTACTACGATGATAGCTGGCGCTTTTAGTTGTGCCTTTTCTACGTCTTCTACTACATGTTCAAGGGTAGATACGAGAACTTCTTGAACTGTTTTTGTACCCCAACGAACAAGCGCAACTGGTGTAGAAGCTGGGCGTCCATGAGCCATCAATTTTTCTGCAATGGTAGGTAAATTGCCAACACCCATTACAAAGCAAAGTGTATCAACCGCTGTAGCAAGGCCTTCCCAATGAATGCCAGATACTGCTTTAGTTGGATCCTCATGACCGGTTACAACCGCAAAGGATGTAGCCATAGCGCGTTGTGTTACAGGAATACCTGCATAAGCAGGTGCTGCGATTGGAGATGTTACGCCTGGTACGAATTCAAATGGTACACCAGCTTCCCCAAGAGCCATCGCCTCTTCACCACCGCGTCCAAATACGAGTGGATCACCGCCTTTTAAGCGCGCTACGATTTTTCCTTCTTTACCTTTTTGAACTAATAACTCGTTGATTTCCCATTGGTGCATTGTGTGATCTTTACATTGTTTACCAGCGTAGATCAACTCTGCATCTGGGCGAGCCCATTCTAACAAATGAGCATCTGCTAAATAGTCATATACAATTACATCTGCTTTTTCAATGCATTCGCGACCTTTTACAGTAATGAGTTTAACATCGCCAGGGCCTGCACCGATTAGATATACCATACCTGTCATTTTATGATTCCTTCCTCTATGAGAGCATCCACAATATGTTTGCCCCCTTCTTCATATAAGGCTTTTGCAAGGTTTTTACCAAGAATTTCAGCTTTCTTTGCTGGGCCAGAAATTTCTCCTTCGTACACAGTTTTACCGTCGAGGGATGCAATCATGGCCTTTAAGGTCAATTGACCTTTATTGATAGTACCATGTACCCCCATCGGCACTTGGCAACCACCATTTAACTGACGCAAGAAGCTGCGTTCCCCTTCAACAGCATAGCGTGTAGCTTCGTCGTTAATAGGAGCTAGCATTTCAAGCATTTCCGTATCGTCAGCACGACACTCGATAGCGAGTGCCCCTTGACCAACAGCAGGAATCATTTCATCCGCTTTAAATACTTGGGTAATTTGATCATCTAAGCCCAACCGTTTAAGACCGGCTTGTGCCAAGATAACGCCATCTAGTTTTTCTGTTTCAATCTTACTCAAACGAGTTTGTACATTACCGCGGATAACCTCGACCTTAAGGTCGGGACGGACATGTAATAATTGCGCTTGACGACGCAAGCTACTTGTACCGACGCGAGCACCTTCAGGCAATTTATCTAATGTTTTATACATGGGGCTCACAAGCGCATCGTAAGGCACTTCACGAGCAGAGATAGCACCAAGAGTTAGCCCTTTTGGCAACTCTGTAGGCATATCTTTCAAGCTATGTACGGCGATATCAATGTCGCCTTTGTGCATAGCTTCTTCTAATTCAGCTGTAAACAAACCTTTACCACCAACTTGAGCCAGTGGTTTTTCTAAGATACGGTCCCCCTTTGTATTGAAGTGAACTAGCTCGACCGTAATGTTTGGGTACAGACGTTGTAACTCTGCACTAATATGTTCAGCCTGCCATAGGGCAAGGGCACTTTTTCGCGTGCCGATTCGAATATGGTCTCTCATGGCCTTAGCCTTCTTTCTCAAGATTAAACATATCTTTGAATAAATCCCAGTACAAACCTTCTTCCTCTGTACCAGCGATTTCGTTGAAGTGAATCATCGGTTCACGCAACATTTTGCGGATGATCATGCGACTCATAGAGTCCATAATGCGGCGCTCTTTATCAGAAATATCAGGTAATTTTGCTAATGCCCGATGCAATTCACGACGGCGAATGCGTTCTGCTTTTTCAGTAAGCAATGCCATCATAGGACGCACCGTTAAATAGCTCAATTTGTCCAATAATTCTTCAATAGCATCGTGAATGATAGGCTCCGCACGACGAGCTTCCTCTTCGCGCTGTGCCTTATTTTCTTCTACTACGCTTTCAAGGGAGTCAATATTGAATAAATAAATACCTTCCATATCTGCCACAGCAGGATCGATATCGCGTGGTACCGCAATATCAATCATAACGATTGGCTCACCTTTGCGAAGGGAGGTAATTTTCTTTGCTTCACGTTCCGTAATAATATAGTGCGGCGCCCCTGTAGATGTAATGAGGATATCCGCATCTTTAGCGTAATCTACAAAGTTATCTAGCTTAACAGCTTTACCATTAAATCGCTCTGCTAGAGCCTCTGCCTTAGTAAAGGTTCTATTGGATACAAAAATCGTTTTTACGCCCTTTGCTTGTAGATGCGTTGCTGTCAACTCACTCATGGTGCCAGCACCTAAGATGAGCACCGTCGCTTCAGATAATGGTTTATCTAGGCTGTCCTCCGCAAGGTTAACAGCGGTGTAACTAACGGATACAGGCGTATTAGCAATACCTGTGTTCGTCCGTACCTTTTTACCAACACTGATAGCACGTTGGAATAAGATATTAAAAATTGTGCCTGTGCAACCTGCGCTATAAGCCTGAATATAAGCTCCTTTTAATTGGCTCAAAATTTGACCTTCCCCCAACACAAGGGAATCAAGACTTGCAGATACGCGGAATAGATGTTCAATGCAATCGCGCTCTTCATAGAAGAAAAAGGCATCTTCATCGATGTGGTCGGCACCTTTTAAATCCTTTAACACAGCCAGCATATATTCTTTAGGGAACTCTACACCTTCTAAAGCCGCATAGATTTCAGTTCTATTGCATGTAGACAATATAACGCATTCTGCTACACAGTCGAATTCATAGAGGCGGTTCAGTGCTGAAGCGACCTCGTCCTTATCAAACGAGAAACGCTCACGCACCTCAACAGCGGCACTTCTATGATTTAGACCTAATACCACTAATTTCATGGTCAAGTTTCTCCTCTATAGTCATCCACTCTCCCTTGAGAATGGCTTCAAAAGTTTCTACGGTCAGATGGTCTCGCCAAAATTTCTGTCGAGCCTCTGGGGTAGGAAGTAGTAACTTTACTTCTTCTCTAAATATTTTAAGTCTAGGCATAGCCTTTTGCAACTGACCATAACGATTCATCATATCTTGCTTTACGAGGCGATTGATACGAGGTCCTACGTTATTAGCGCTAATAGCGATATGAAGATCGCCTAGTTCAAGAGATGAAGGCACAGTAAATCTGCACGCCCTAGGGGCATCACTGCGATTAGTCCAAACGTGGTATTTTTTCCCCATATTATATAACGTATCGTTTAATTCGCTATTATCTGTGCAGATAAAGAACAAACTGCTCGTTATAATATGGTGTTCATCATCCATTGTGAAAGCACGGTCGTGCCAAGTGATACGATTATCCTTTGCCCATTGGCTAATCGTATCTGTTACATTGGGAGCAATCACGACAATGTTGCACGGCTCATCAATAAAGAGCTGTATTCGTCGCTCTGCGACCTCCCCGCCACCAACGAATAGAATTGTATCTTCAGTTGTAGGTTGAAATGTTATGGATACCATGGCTGTCCTACTATATATAAAAAAATCGGCTTGATGGTCAAGCCGATTTTCAATTGCCTACATGAATCGTTTCAGATATACGCCGATACGCCCCTTACGAGATGTACCTGTAATGGCTTCTACCTTCATTCGGCCACGACCACGCATAGAGATTACATCCCCTTCTTTAACCTCTTGGGATGCACCCTTAGCTGGTTGCCAGTTTACTTGCAATAATCCTGCATTAATAGCGCTCACCAATTTAGTACGAGACACGCTAAAACCAGAACTTGCCACCGCATCTAAGCGCAACGAAGCAACTGTAGTGCGGACTTCTTTAATTTTTTCTTCTTTTGGTGCAATATCTGATAGGTCAATAGCCTCTACAGACACGGAAACCATAGCGATTTTTGTGAAGTTTTGAATCACAAAGTCTGCTACGCTTTCATCCACCATAATTTGAGCGCCCCCTTGCTGAACGATAACGTCACCAAATTTGGAGCGATCAATGCCGAGCCCCATCAAGGAGCCTAGCACATCGCGATGGGTAAGCAATCGGAACCGTGGGTCCCAATTTACCTTAAGGGCGCGAATGCCCATGTCCACCGTACCGTTAAAGTCGCTATCTACAAAGGCGATACGGATACGTTCCGCCCCTTCATAGCCACCATCGGTCTTAACGATAAGCTGTGGGTAGTTAGCCTTGATTGCATCTGCAATGACAAGACCTGCAGGGCTCGTAAAGTCCGCCACGCGATAAGGGCGACCTTTTACAACCTGCTCAGCCAAGTCTAGCATGCGGCGAGCTTCCTCACCGCTGCCACTGGCTTCAAAATATCGAATTAATTTACTAGTATCTGCCAAAATTATTTCCCCAATTCATTCGACCGAGCAAGACATGCTACTACGCCGTCTTGGAGAGCACTGCGAAGTCCACCTTTTTCCATGGCACCAATACCGGCAATGGTCGTGCCACCTGGACTTGTTACTTGATCTCGTAGTACTGCTGGATGATTGCCGCTTTCAAGAGCCATCTTACCAGCACCATACATCGTTTGAGCCGCTGCCTTGATGGCCAAGTGACGAGGCAATCCAATGCGAACGCCCGCATCAGCTAACGCATCAAGAATGACGAACATATAGCCAGGGCCCGCACCAGATAGTGCACCTAAGCGATCTAAATCAGCTTCGCTTACCACGGCCACTTCGCCGACAGCCTCAAACAAGGCTTGCACAGCGCGACCTAAGTCTGTATTTACATCATCCCCTGCAAGAGCCGTCATGCCTGCACCGATAGAAGCCGGTGTATTTGGCATAGCTCTAAACCAGTTAGCTTGCGGAATCGCTGCATCTAGAGTATCTAAGGTAATACCTGCAGCAACGGAAATCATAACAGTCCCATAAGGTACTTCTTTTAACGTCTCTAATACAGATGGTAACACTTGTGGTTTTACAGCCAAGAGAATAGTATTGTACTCATGCACATTAGGCATAGTCGTAAAACCTACTACACCAAGCTCCTCTGTAAGAGCCTTACATTGTTCTTCGCGACGTACTAGAATGTGCGTATCACTTGCTTTCAACACGCCATGCTGTAATGCACCGCGCAATAAAGCGCCCCCCATCGAGCCAACGCCAATACATAAGGTTTTACCTAACATCGTTGTCACCACCGTTTATAGAGAAATTATTTGTTTTCCCAAGCGTATTCGTTTTGCTCAGTTTTGTTACTTTCATTATCAGAATAATCAATGGAAATATTTACAGGTACGCACATGAAAATGTCCTTACCCACCTTTTCCAATTTGCCATCCAATGCAAATGTCGCACCAGATACGAAGTCCACAATACGCGCTGCTTCATGAGGATCTGTATTTTCAAAGTTAATCAATACAGGACGCATGTCGCGCAATTGATGTGTAATATTTTCAGAATCTTCAAATACTTTTGGTTCAATTACAACTACTTTCATAGCTGTTGGACGTTGTGTCATCGTAGATTGGCCTCCTACCTTGCGTGGATGAAATTCAGATGCGCCGGATACAGGTGCTGCTGGAGCTACTGGAGCTGGTTCAGCTTCATATTCCTCATCATCTTCGTAGTCATAATCATCATATTCATAGTCATCATCATTTTTGCCTAAGAATAAGTTTTTTGCTTTGTCTAAATAATCTCCCAATGCCATTTGGATTTCCTCCTAATACATAACGCTACCGATTACTAGGCAACCCGAGCCTTAATAATACACACGTTCCCCAAAAATTGCTGTGCCTACACGAACAATATTAGCCCCTTCTTCCAAAGCGACTTCAAAGTCGTGAGTCATCCCCATAGATAAATATTGAATCTGCCCTTCTTCAAAATAGCCCTTCATATCCTCATACAAGGCATTGGCTATACGGAAGATTGGACGTGCTTCCTCTGGATCATCGAAAAATGGTGCCATACACATCAAGCCCCGAACACGGACATGAGGTAATGTCTTTGCATAGTCTCGTATTTCCGGAAACTCTTCAACGGTCATACCCGTTTTAGATGCTTCGCGAGCTACATTAACTTGCAACAATACATCTTGTACCTTATCGTGCTTTGCTGCCACCTTTTCGATTTCATCTAATAATTTACGGCTGTCTACAGAATGAATTAAATCAAACATAGGCACCGCTTGACGCACCTTATTGACCTGTAAATGACCAATCAAGTGCCATGTTAATTGTGGACCTTTATAGGTGAGCTGTTTTTCTTTGGCCTCTTGTACACGGTTTTCACCCACATGAGTTACACCGAGACGCGCCACCTCTTCCACCGCTGATACGGGATGGTTCTTGGTAACCGCTACCAATAATGCTGTATCTACGCGACCAACGCGCGCCATAGCATCCGCCATGCGCTGCTGTATAGCGTGTAGGGATTCTTCTATCATGTGATCCCCCTTCAATCTATATATAAAACCATAAAATATATTTGTATAGACTATTCTATTATATAGTATTTAGTATTGATTGTACATCATTTAGGTCTTATAAAGCCTATAAATCTATGTATGTATATACTACCATTCTTGTAGCATGCCAAATAAAGCCATGCGACCTGTTTTACCAGATTCCCGACGATAGGAATAACAAACTCTATCTGTTACTGTATCGGTACCGCCAATAGCGATATTTTCTTTAGGCACACCATTCACCATAAGTCCTTCGGCGATAAAGTTCCATAAGTTGATATAGGCTTTATCTAGTTTATCACCTGGATAGTTTACAATATCAGCCACACTACGGTCGGTCATACCACGCCAAGCTATTTCAAAACGTTTTCCTAACTCTACATCGACTTCAAAGGATTCTGGTCCAATGCTAGGCCCAAGATATACATAACAGTCTTTGAACTCAGTGCCGTAAGTTTCTTTCATAGCCTCAATAGTGAGCACCGGCAAATGACCAATGGCACCACGCCAGCCTGCATGTACCGTAGCGATAGCGTGATGCTTAGCATCATAAATACCTACAGCTACACAATCAGCAGTAAATAAAAATAGCGGTACATTCGGTAATTTTGTAAATACAGCATCACAATCGGCTATAGCTGTATCCTCTCCAAAGGCTCCAGCACCAACGAGATCTTCTGTGATTTCTACAGCTTTTAAACCATGTACTTGATTACCACAAGAGATTCGTTCTGGTTCAACACCTAAATATTCAGCAATAATAGCACGGTTTTCACGAACATACTTAGGCTCATCCCCTACGTGAAATGCTAAATTTAGTGATTCATAGGGCTCTTGAGATACACCACCATGACGGTACGTATCACCTATTGTAATAGGAAAACGATCTGCCCAATTAGGAGTTTCATAGGACCAAGTACCATGAGGACCTTTTACATCTATACGTTTTACAGATTCATTCATGAGTGCCTCCTATTTACAAACACCACAGCGCTTACAGCCTTGTACACATGGAGGTGTATACGCTTCATCGACGGAACGTTTCCATTCCATTTCAAGATATCCCTCATCCATGCCCATATCGAGATGACTCCACGGCAAGAATTCATCAAAGCTACGTTCACGATAGTTCATATCGTCCATATCAAGGCCTGCTGCCTTCATTTCAGACTTAAAGGACTTACTGCCACGATCTGCTGCACATGCCGCAAGAACAGCACCAAGACGGCGATCACCACGAGCTAGTACGCCTTGGATATACGCCTCTTTAGGTGATTCAACGAGCACCTCTATACGACGGTTCTTTTGCAATGCTTTTTTAATATATTGAAGTTTTTTCTCCACCGTTTTTTGATGATCCATAGCCATCCATTGGAATGGTGTAAAAGGCTTTGGAATAAATGGATTGATACTGAGCGTTAAACGACCTTTACAGCCTACCTCTGCCATATGGGCTTGCGTCCGTTCTGCCAGACCTACAATTGCTTCAATATCTTCGTCAGTTTCCGTTGGCAACCCAATCATAATGTAGAGTCGCATATGTTGGATACCAGACTTAGCGGATAAAGTGGCAGCATTTTGTAAATGCTCTTCGCTAATACCCTTATTAATTACGCGCCGCAATCGTTCACTGCCCGTTTCTGGCGCAATGGTAATCGTCTTTTGCCCACTATCTGCCAAGCCATCTACAACGGCTTGTGTTAAGGAGTCTGCCCGCAAGGATGCGCAAGAATAACGCATATCTTTAGAACGAATATAAGTAACTAACTCATCTACCTCTGGATAATCAGAAATAGCGGCCCCCATAAGGCCTACCTTTTTACCTAATTTCTCTGCTCTATCTACGCCTTCTTTTAATATGTCTAAAGGTCGTACGCGCGGTACACGGAAACAATACCCGGCCATACAGAATCGACAATGTCGTCCACAACCACGTGCCACCTCGATGATGTACATAGCGCCAAATTCTGTATAGTTTGTTGCTACTACGGTTTCGCCGCCACTAGTGAGCATTTCAAAGTGGCGTTTAATCGTCTTCGGCGCACCGTCTGCAATATCATAGCCTTTAAAGCCCCCATCTTCGCTATAAATCGGCACATATAAGGATGGGACGTACACGCCAGATACATTCGCTAATTGACGCAAAATAGCATGTCGATCTAGACCCTCCATTTTGCCATCGCGAATGATATCTAGAACGCGACTAACGATACCTTCCCCTTCACCGATGATGAAAGCATCGATAAAGTCAGCAAATGGCTCAGGATTAAAGGTAGCACATGGGCCACCGGCAATAACGATAGGATCAAATTCGGTGCGGTCCTTCCCCATAATAGGTACGCGTCCATGACGTAACATCAACGGAATATGAAAATAGTCCATTTCAAAGGTCACGTCAAAGGCCACCACATCAAATTGATGCATAGGCCGCTGTGTTTCAACACTCATCAACGGTGTCTTAGTCTTATCGTATGCTTCTAATTCCTTTTTCTCAGGCAAGAAGATACGTTCACATACGCTATCATTGCGTAAGTTGATTTCCTCATAAATAATGTGGAGACCAAGATTACTCATGCCTACAAAATATGTATTAGGATAGACGATAGCTACCTTCTGCCCTGCATGAGGGTTTACCGTTACCCGACTATCTTCGTCTTTATATAATGCTTGTAATCTATCAATTAAATCTTTACGATTCACTAATTTCCTTTCTATATAAGCCCACTACGAATAGTGGGCTTAAAAACATTTTATATATCGTTTGTATGTCTATATTTGTATGTCTATAAGAGTAGTATATAATACTTATCTTAACTATACTATAAGACCAAGAAACATTACAATTTAGATTTCAATTTATCCTTTGTATGAGAGGTCTTATCTTTAAGTGTTTTTACAATTTGAGGGCGATGTTTTTTTTCATAAGGGTAAATAACAACTTCCCCATCTTTGTATTCTGCAATGTATACCTCCTTAATTTTATAGCCTTGCTTTTCAACTTCTTCTTCTAGCCAATCCTGGCCTTTTTCAATTACATCTAATGTAAAATGATTAATCTGACCATCATCAATAAGGTCAAATTTAATATTTTCATCACCAAATTGAACAACGCTTAACTGACCATTTTGTTCTAGTACAGCACGTTTTACATCGGTTACATACTGAACACCAGCAGTACGCAATTTCAATTTAAGCTCTGCAGCTTGAATACCATAGCGCATACATTCATCTGTTAAAATATGACCTCGTTCAATTACAATGACTGGATGTCCATCTAGAATTGTTTTAAAGAAACGAAGATTACCTTTTAAGAACTTAAGAGTCATTACAAGAATAGTCCATAAAATGAGGACTAACATAAATTGTAAAATACCAATTTGATCATTATAAATGATGGCACCAATAATACCACCAAGTACATAGTTTTGCAATTGGTCAAGTGCAGAGGTTGGAGCTAAGTTCCCTTTCCCCATTAAGTTAATTTGTAAAATAATCGCCAAGAGACCAATGGCGAGTTTGGCAAAGACCATCCCATAGACGGCCATAGCTTCTGTCATATGTGGTCCTCCTTATGGTAATACATCCTCGACATCATGAATTCGATCAGTAGGGCTTACCTTATAGACACGGGTAATCGTATAGGTTGAAAACTCTGGGTTGAACTGAACCTCATAATAAGCATCATTAACCTTTAAAATCATACCATTACGAATCTTTAAGGAGTTAACCGCCAGTTGTTCACTTGGTATGGATTGATCAGTACTAAACGAATGTAGAAATTGAGCCATACGAGAAGAGTCTTCAGAGTATGTTTTCATTCGGTTATATTCTTGATACTCCAGTCCTAAGAAAAACACTACAACTAAAGACAAAATAACCAATAAATCACGATAGCGATTAGTAAAACCATTTCGCAATACCTGTACACCTAGAACAAGCAGTGCTAAAAGAATGGCAACAAAAACGATAAAGCCCCATGTTTGGCCTGTCACAGCCTGACTTTCAACATAGGCCAACGTGTAAAAATCCATATTGTTCTCCTTTCATATATTATTCTTTATTATATCACAAATAAATATGCTAATAACCAACAACGACTTATAAAAAATAGAGCTACCACAACGATAGCTCTATTAAACAGTTTCTATACTAATTTATTTACATTCACGGTACACGATGATATAAGCATGGGTATTCGCTGTAAAACCAGATTCTAATTCTAGTTCAACTTCTAAAACGGCATCGTCAACGTCACCTTTATAATACGCCTTACGTTGTTCCGCGGAATAGAAATACATAGCCGCATTATATTCATTACCTGCTTGTACTGGAATTGTGATAGTAACAGGCTGTGTTTCAACATTCTTTGTTTTAGTGCCTACATTATCCGTTGTGTAATATACGGATTCAATGGTATGTTCTCCTGGTGTTACTGCCACAATGACTTGACCATATTGACCAGTTTTATGATCAATAGTAGAAAGGTCCTTACCATCAACCTTTACAGATTTACCATAAATATGAAGAATCGCTTTATTAGCATTCTCTTGTACAAATTGTTGTTCACCGGCTTGTCGTTTTTTATTGAACTTCATAAATACGGCAAACAAAATGGCCCAAATGACTGCAACCGCCACGATGATAATAATAGTTGTAGAACTCATAGTATCTCTCCTTATACCAAAATATACTACACTGACTCTACGTTAACTATATCATACGTACTTGTATTACTCAATAAAAAGCGACCCCAAATGGGGTCGCTTTCAGTAAGCCTATGCTTATCAAGAAATTACTAATGTAATCTCTTATTTCAACCAGCTCATCAAGTTGCGAAGTTCTGCACCAACTGGTTCGATTGGATGGTTAGCAGCTGCTTCACGATGTTCTTTAAGGAATTTTTGACCATTTTTGGAGTCAGCCAAGAATTCGTCGGCGAATTTACCAGATTGGATATCAGCCAAGATTTGTTTCATAGCTTCTTTAGTTTCTGCAGTAATTACGCGAGGACCTGCATGGTAGTCACCATATTCAGCAGTGTTGGAAATGGAGTGGCGCATTTTTTGGAAGCCACCTTCGTAGATAAGGTCTACGATCAATTTCATTTCATGCAAGCATTCGAAGTAAGCGTTTACAGGTTCATAACCAGCTTCTGTTAATACTTCGAAACCAGTTTTGATCAATTCAGTAACACCGCCGCACAATACAGCTTGTTCACCGAAGAGGTCAGTTTCAGTTTCAGATTTGAAGTTAGTTTCCAAGATACCGGAACGGCCACCACCGATACCAGAAGCCCATGCTAATGCAACTTCTTCAGTATCACCAGATGGATCTTTTTCTACTGCGTACAAGCAAGGAACACCGGAGCCTTCTTGGTATGTACGACGTACTAAATGACCAGGGCCTTTAGGAGCTACCATGAATACGTTGATGTCTTCACGAGGTACGATTTTACCAAAGTGAATGTTGAAGCCGTGAGCAAATGCCAAGTATGCACCTTGTTTTAAGTTAGGAGCAATATCTTGTGCATATACGTCTGCTTGTAATTCGTCTGGAATCAATACCATAACGATGTCAGCACCTTTAACTGCTTCTGCAGTTTCTTTAACTGTAAGGCCTGCTTCTTCTGCAGCTTTCCAGCTAGAAGAACCACCACGAAGACCAATTGTTACGTCCATACCATTTTCTTTCAAGTTCAATGCATGCGCATGACCTTGGGAGCCGTAACCTAAAACTGTAATTTTTTTGCCTTCCAATTTGCTCAAATTACAATCTGCATCATAATAAACTGTAGTACCTAAAATTTTACCTGCCATACTAGACAACCTCCAATATATATTCAATAGAATATTTAATATATATACTGTACACAATCTCACAAATAAATGCAAGATTTGTAGTGTATATCGTAATTTATCGAATAGTCAAATAGACTAATCTACAACTTAAATTTGTACCCTTTTTGTATTAAGAAAAAATGAATTATCCCAGTTTTAGCTCTTACTTAACTATAATCCATGGGCGATTTTTCTCCCATACAACAGATACATCAATACCAAATACGTCGCTTAGAATTTCATCTGTCAAGATGTCTCGCTTCTTGCCTTTATACACAATGAGGCCATCTTTAATAATAGCTACATGTGTAATACTGGGCATAATCTCTTCAATTTGATGAGATACATAAATAAAAGGCTTATGCTCCTCTCGTGCCATATTCTCAACAGTTCTTAAGAATTGCTCACGAGCAGGCAAATCAAGTCCAGAACAAGGCTCATCTAAAATGAGCAAATCTGGATTAGCCATAATAGCACGTGCTAGTAAACCACGGCGCTGTTCACCAGCAGATAGTGTATGAAATCTATGGCCTTCCAAATAGGACAAACCAAATTCAGACAATAATTGCAGTCCTCGTTCACGTACTTCAGGCTCTACCTGTTGATAAATACCAATACTATTAAAAGCACCAGAAATAACAACATCTTCTACCACTTGTTTATCCAAGGTGGACTGGAATTGTCCAAGCGCCGAACTAACAAAGCCTAATCGGGCCTTGATCTTAGGCCATGCATATTTACCAAATTCATGACCAAATACGCGTAATAATCCTGTTGTAGGAATTTGGTAAGCTGGAATCATGCTGAGCATCGTCGATTTACCAGCCCCATTAAGACCTAATAAGGCCCAATTCTCTCCTTCTTCAACATGCCAATTAATGCCTTTTAAAATTTCGCGGCCTTCACGACGAAACTTGACGTCTTCATAATGGAGTAATTCACTACTCACACAACCATCTCCTAAATCTTTTCTCCACGGCTCATTGCTGTAATGCCAGTTTTGGCAATTTCAAGGACACCATAAGTTTCCATAATTTGAATGAAACCGCGTAATTTTTCTACGCTACCAATTACTTCAATAATCATAGAAGTAGGAGAAATATCGAGCACATTGCCACGATATACGTCGGCAATTTGTACTATTTGTGACCGTGTTGTAGCCGTTGCTTTTACCTTAATGAGCATCAATTCACGACATACTACATCATGATCTTCAAAAACTTTAACCTTTACAACATCAATGAGCTTGTAAATTTGTTTTTGAATTTGATCTAGGATGCGATCATCGGCCTCAACGGTGAGGGTAATGCGTGCATAGCCTGGTGTATTGGTAATACCAGATGTCATTTTTGTAACATTAAAGCCACGACGGTTAAAGAGTGCCAATATACGTGCACCAATGCCTGCTGTATTTTTTGCAATCACTAAGACTTGATGTTCTCTCGCCATTATAGCACCCCTTTCTTGCCCATCATCCCACTTACGGTACCGCCAGCTGGAATCATCGGCAATACATTATCTTCTCTTGCTACACGGCAATCCAAGATGATACTTTCATCAGATGTAATGAAAGATTTAAATTCTTTATTGAAATCCTCTACATTATCGATACGAGCAGCTTTCAAATCAAAGGCATCTGCCAATTTCAAGAAGTCTGGACTCGTTTCCAAATCTACATAGGAATAACGGCGGTTATTAAAGATTTGTTGCCATTGACGAACCATGCCAAGGTAACCATTATTAATGATAACAATCTTAATTGGTAAATTATATTGGCGAACCATCATGAGCTCTTCGAAGGTCATTTGGAATCCACCATCACCAACAACAAGGATAACTTGTTTATGAGGTGCCCCCACTTGAGCCCCAATTGCAGCTGGTAAACCATAGCCCATTGTACCTGCACCACCAGATGTAACAATGGTATGTGGTTTTTTATGAGTTAAGAATTGAGCCGCCCACATTTGATGTTGACCTACGTCAGTTACGATAACTGCATCTTCTTTGGCAATCCTATTAAGTTCAGACAAGACGTATTGTGGATGTAATACGCCATCTTTAGATTCAGGAATTACCATAGGGTATTCCGCTTGCCATTCGCGAATTTGAGCAATCCACGGTTCATGAGTTGTAGGTTCCACCAGTGTATTCAGTTCGGTTAAGACGCGCTTTAAATCACCTACGATTGGTACGTTAATAGTGACGTTCTTATCAATTTCTGCTGGATCGATATCGATATGAATGATTTTAGCTTTTTTACAGAAGAAATCAGGATGGCCTGTAATGCGGTCGTGGAAACGAATACCTGCAGCAATAACAAGGTCAGCTTCTTCCGTACTATTATTAGCCGCTACAGAGCCATGCATCCCTACCATACCAAGAGCTAACTCATGATTACCTGGGAAGCCACCAAGGCCAACTAAGGTATTTGTTACAGGGATTTGAGCTTTTTCTGCCAATTCCTTTAACTCATCCATAGCACCAGATTTCAATACACCAGCACCGGCAATAATAAGAGGGCGCTTTGCATTTTTAATGAGAGTAGCCGCTTTTTTAATTTGCCCTTGGTGACCTTTATAGGTTGGATCATATCCTTCAAGGTGAATCGGAACTTCATATAATTTATTGTATTCCGCCATGGATATTTTTTCTGTTTGAATATCCTTTGGAATATCAATGAGAACAGGACCAGGACGGCCTGTACCAGCAATAAAATATGCTTCTTTAATGATGCGAGGTAAGTCGCGAATATCTTGAACTAGGTAGTTATGTTTTGTAATTGGCATTGTAATACCTTGAATATCCGCTTCTTGGAAGGAGTCTTTGCCAATAAATGCACGACCAACCTGACCAGTAATGGCTACCATAGGTACTGAATCCATATACGCAGTCATAATACCTGTTACAAGGTTTGTTGCACCAGGACCAGAGGTAGCAAGACATACACCAACTTTACCGGATACGCGTGCATAACCATCTGCTGCATGTGCTGCACCTTGTTCATGACGAACAAAATAATGTTTAATTTCAGGGAAGCTATAAATTTCATCGTAAATTGGAATTACCGCGCCACCTGGATAACCAAACATGTCAGTTACACCAAGGCGATGCAATGTTTCAAGGACAATGCGTGCCCCATTGATTGTTTCTGCGCTCATAGGAACCCTTTCAACCAGCTATTCAGATAAAATCTCGCTGGAATTTAATCGTTTAATAATGTAACCATTATTTTTGAAAGTATCAATAATGTGTTGGATGTGTTCTTCACCATTTGTTTCTACAGTAACTTGCAATTCCACTTCGTGGAAGCGGTCAAGGTTTTTAAACTGATTGTGATCAAGTTTAATAACGTTTGCATCCGCATCGGCAAGCATTTGAGATACCGCAACCAATTGACCTGGTTTATCAGGAAGGTTAACGGAGAACGTAAAGATACGGCCACGCAATACGAGACCTTTATTGATCATAGAGGAAATAGTAAGTACGTCGATATTACCACCACTGACAATAGCTACCACTTTTTTGTCTTTGCAGTCTAATTTTTTTAGACCTGCTAGTGGTAAAATACCAGAGTTTTCTGCAACTAGCTTATGTTTTTCTACAAGCAATAAGAATGCTTCCATCAATTCATAGTCTGAAACAGTAACAATTTCATCTACGTATTTTTTGATATATTCTAATGTAGTTTCGCCGATTTGACGCACAGCAGTACCATCTGCAATGGTAGCCACTTCATTGAGTGGTACAGGATGATCAGCTTTTAATGCAGCGATGGCACTAGCAGCACCTTCCGGTTCTACACCAATAATCTTGATGCTAGGATTTTTTAATTTGGCAGCAGCTGCGATACCAGAAACAATGCCGCCGCCACCTACAGGAACTAACAATACATCTGCATCAGGCAATTCTTCAAGAACCTCTAACGCAATTGTACCTTGCCCTTCAATTACATCTTCATCATCGAAAGGATGAACGAACACATAACCGTGTTCTTGTTGGAGCTCCATCGCTTTTTGGTAAGCTTCATCATAAATCTCACCAGATAATACGACTTCAGCACCATATTGTTTCGTCGCATTCACCTTGATAAGAGGCGTATGTTTTGGCATAACGATTGTCGCTTTAATGCCTAGGCGTTTTGCCGCAAGAGCCACACCTTGTGCATGGTTGCCGGCAGACGCGGCGATAACGCCGCGCGCCTTTTCTTCTTCTGTTAATTTTGCGATTTTATTATACGCACCACGAACCTTAAAGGAACCTGTTATTTGTAAGTTTTCTGGCTTGATATATACATCATTGCCAGATTCATCGGAGAACACATCGCTGTGAAGCAATTTTGTTTTCACAGTGATTGTGCTAAGTCTCTCGCGAGCCTCCATAAAATCATACAACTTATGCATGGTCACCATCTCCTCTAGATAGTATTAAATTAAAGTCTAATATTAGTCTTCCAACACTTCAATAGCACCTTGTGCTGCAGAGGATACGTGAAGAGCGTATTTTTTAAGGTATCCAGTTACATTGGATTTGAATGGTTTCAATGCTGCTTTACGACGAGCGATTTCTTCATCAGAAACAGCCAATTCCAATTTGCCGTTTGGAATATCGATGTTGATGATATCGCCATCTTCAACAACCGCGATTGTACCACCAGCAGCTGCTTCTGGAGATACGTGACCAATAGATGCACCACGTGTAGCACCAGAGAAACGACCGTCAGTCAACAATGCTACATCTTTATCAAGACCCATACCTGCGATCATAGATGTTGGTGTCAACATTTCACGCATGCCAGGGCCACCTTTAGGACCTTCATAACGGATAACGACAACATCGCCTTTAACGATTTTACCGCCTGTAATAGCTTCAACAGCTTCTTCTTCGCTGTTGAATACCTTTGCTGGACCAGAGTGAACGAGCATATCTTCATCTACGGCACCTGCTTTTACAACGGAACCGTCTACTGCAAGGTTACCTTTTAGGACTGCGATACCGCCTGTTTCATGAACTGGATTATTCCATGGATGGATAACATCTTCATCCACAACATGAGCAGCCTCTGCAATTTCACCTTGTGTTTTAAGAGCTACAGTTTTGCAATCTGTATGCAAACGACCATTTTCTGCTAAGCGTTTCAATACCGCAGATACACCACCTGCAGCATACAAGTCTTCAATGAAGTATTTACCAGATGGAGAAAGTTTAGACAATTGAGGTGTATTTTGTGCAATACGATCAAAGTCATCTAAAGACAATGGAACACCTGCTTCGTGAGCGATAGCTGGCAAATGAAGTGCTGTATTAGAAGAGCCACCCAACGCCATATCTAGAGCTACTGCATTTTCAAAGGCTTCACGAGTCATGATGTCTTTAGGGCGAAGATTTGCTTTCAATACCTCTACAGCTTGCATACCTGCCAATTTAGCAAGACGTAAACGTTCAGAATATACAGCAGGGATTGTACCATTGCCAGGAAGGCCCATACCAAGAGCTTCAGTTAAGCAGTTCATTGTATTAGCTGTGTACATACCAGAGCAAGAACCACATGTAGGGCATGCAGTGTTTTCGATTTCAGCTAACTCAGCATCACCCATTTCACCAGTTTGATGTTTACCTACTGCTTCGAATACGTCAGACAAACCAATTTTTTTGCCATTATGTACGCCAGCAAGCATAGCGCCACCAGATACGAATACAGATGGAATGTTAAGACGAGCTGCAGCAATCAACATACCAGGTACTACTTTATCGCAGTTTGGAATGAATACCATAGCATCAAACGGTGTTGCCATAGCTGTTGCTTCGATGGAGTCAGCAATGATATTACGTGTTACCAAGGAGTATTTCATACCGATGTGGTTCATAGCCAAACCGTCGCAAATACCAATTGTATTGAACTCGATTGGCACACCACCTGCGTTGCGAATGCCGTCTTTTACGGCTTGTACAATATTTTTCAAGCCCACGTGACCAGGGATAATTTCGTTGAAAGAGTTCGCAATACCAATGACTGGTCTGCCCATTTCTTCATCAACAAAACCAAGAGCTTTTAGCAAAGATCTGTGTGGTGCACGTGCTACGCCTGTTTTTAAATTGTCACTTCTACAACTCATGTTAATCTCCTCACTTTTCTTGAAAGCATCCACTTGGATACTTTTCAACTTAATAAAAAAAGACGATTCTTATGAATCGTCTTAAAAGTTTACAAATGATATTCCTTTTGTTTACAGAATTCCTATGTACATAAACGACCTATGTATCCCTTGGAATAAATACACATAAGAAACAAACCGTATAGTCAAATCTTATTGATTGTATATTAAACCATTCGTGGAACCTTTAAGACAAAAACGTGTTAAGTTGTTGTTCATAATTCGAATGTCTTTAATAATCACGACGAGCGCGATAATCAACAAGCTAATGACTAAACCCAACATGTTTCCTCCTAAAGTAATCTGTAATCATAAAATAATAATAACACTTTATATAATGTCGTGCAATAAATATTCTATAGATTTATTATATAAATTTTTAAAGTTTACCATATATAAAAACTATAGCAAACACTAATGGATACAACACCTATATAGCAATCATACAAAATAAATAGATAACAAACCTATATAGTCCTCAGATTAAATGAAAAATCCCTCACCGTAGTGAGGGATTTATAGGCATTATAGAATACCGAATAGCCACATACCGAGGGTACCACCCCAGAAGTGAATTAAGAAGCTAACCACAGAAATAGCAAGGCCTACACGCCACCATGTTCCTTGTGGTACATAGCCTGCACCGAAGAAGATTGGTGTTACACCAGAGCTGTAATGCGTTAATGTACAGCCAGGGCTGTTCATCAAACCAAAGAGCAAGATGGTAAACGGAATTGGTGCACCCATTGCCACCAAGATTGCTGCAAAAGCGGAGAACAACGCTGTAATACGCGCTGTACCACTGGCAAAGAAATATTGAGAGTATACAAAGGTTGCAGAGATAATAAAGGATGCCCAGAACCAATCAATACCTACAAGATGTTGACTTACAAAATCTGCAAATACAGCTACAACACCTAATTTACCAAGTAAACCAGCCATACCTACAAGTGTACCCATCCAGATAAGGATATCCCAACCAGTGCGTTCACCGAGAATATCTTCCCAGGTAAGGGAGCCTGTAACTACACAAGCAAGAACGCCCATCATAGCAACTACTGTAGGATGTAACTTCGTCCAAATCGCTGTAGCCCAAAGTAAGATACAAAGTATAAAGATGATAGCCACAGAAATTTCAGCCTTCGTAATCGGCCCAAGCGCATCTAACTCCTTTTGAGCCATTTCAGCTGCTTGCGGAGTTTCTTTAATTTCAGGTGGATAGATTTTATAAATAAACCAAGGCATCAAAATCATGCAAAGTACACCAGGGATGACACCTGCTTGGAACCATTCCCACCAAGAAATATCATAGCCAAATAATTTGGCCCCTAATGATGTAATCAATAAGTTACCACTACACGCAGTTAAGAAGATTGTTACGGTTATTGTGTTTATCGTATGAGCCGTAGTCATCAAGTACGCCCCTATGCGACGTGCTGTACTACCATTCGGTTCAGAGTCAAACGCTAAGGAAATGTTTTGTACGATTGGGAAAATAATACCGCCCCCACGCGCCGTATTAGATGGCGTGGCAGGAGAAATAATAAGATCTGTACAAGCCAATGCATAAGCTAACTTTAAAGAACTAGTCCCAAATGAACGAATCAGAGTATACGCGATGCGCTTACCGAGACCAGAATTAATAATGCCTCTAGAAAAGAATACGGCAGCCACGATAAGCCATACATTAGCCTCAGCGTAACCACCTAATGCTTGCACCATGGTAATAGAATTTGTTGCTACTGCCGCAACAATACCAAAGAGTGCCATAATACCTGTTGGCCAAGGTCGTAAAATAAAACCTACAATTGTAGCCGTGAAGATAGCTAATAAATGCCAGCCTTCAGGCTTAATCGCCTCTGTGTGAGGCAAGAACCAAATCACAAGTCCTACCAGTACCGTCAGTGCGGCGCGTGTAAAGGTATTCATAGAACCTCCCTATCAAACTACACATATCAACAGTTACTGTTGATTATAAAACTATATGGCGGTCATTACACATAACCGCCATATAAATTAGCAACTTTCCAAAAATTCTTTAATCTTTGGATTAGAGCGCAATGTATCCATCTCTTCAGGAGTTAATAATTTCACCTTGTCCCGATCTTGGTTAACCAAACAAAGAAATCCGATATAATCTCCTTTATTAGCCCGGAATTGATGTATCGTTTTACCTGGAATCTCAATAAAATCACCAGCTTCTACATCATGGATCTCATCGCCTAATAAGACTTGACCCTTCCCACGGAATATCATAACCATATGTGTATGTTCATGATATTCAAGCGTAGAATACCCACCTGGCAAGCATTCAAAATAGCGGAATTGGCATGGAATATCAAAGGCCCCATCGTATAAAACTTGACGTGTTACATCTTTAAAAGGGCTACCATCTTGTTTATATACCAAGGTATCGACGCCATCCCACTTGAAATTTTTAGCATCAAACTTGCGTAACATTTTATTACCTCTTTATGAAAAAAGGCTGCATCGAAACAGTGTTTCAATACAGCCCTATGGGTTCGATTATTTGAAGAAACGTTTCAATGTTCCTAGTAAACCATGACTATGTTCTTGTACACCATCTGCAACGCTTTCTACTTCAAAGCCTGTACGTTCAACAGCTTTTGTAATAACTTCAACAGATGCTTTTTCTGGATCAAAAGAAACAGTCGCTGTTTTCTCTGGCAAATTTACCTCTGCGCTCAAAACACCAGGTAAACCAAGGGATGCACCTTCAACAGTTTCTTTACAGTTATTGCACATCATACCAGGTACAGTAAATACCTTTGTTACAACGCCATTATCTTCACCGCAACCACAATCTTTACACATAGTGATACCTCCTATTAATCATTAGCTTCTTTATGTTTATCGTCGTTTTTAGCCCCTGCTGTTACGTCGATAGTAGTCGCCTTTTTAACGGCTTCTTTCGTTTCATCAACAGCTTTTTTAGGGCCGGAAATAGCATCTTTAAATTCATTGATGCCCTTACCAATAGCTTTACCTACTTCAGGCAACTTACCAGGTCCGAAGATAACTAAAGCGATCACTAATATAACTATTAATTCAGGTGTTCCTATAGATCCCATATGTATCTCCTTTATATTTACTAAAACTTACATCTTTTAGTGTACATCATTATAGGCTGCCTTGTCCACATACCAGGTCACAGCTTCTTGTGAAAGCACAGCACCAGGCAATGTACGGCCAATGCGTTTTTCCCACGTTAAATCCTCGTAATCTTCGCGTTGGTATAAAACCTTTGTCAATGCAGTTCGCTTGCTTTCACCAGTCACAGTAAACCAGACAGCATCAGATTTTGCTAGGAAAGAAAATGTCATAGAAATGCGTTCCCATACCTTGCCATCTTCAACGGCCACTACATCTTGATCAGCTACGCGCAGTGCGTGAGAGCCTGCAAATAATCCTGCCGTATGACCATCCTCGCCTAGATCAAGCAACGCTAAATCAAGACCAGATTTTTTACATGCCTTTAGGACATTGCGAACCTCTTTTTCATATTCTTCAGCCGCTTCATGTACGGTTTTAGAATCCGTATTAATTGGCAAGAAATGAGCAGCTCCCTTTGCCTTGCATAGCAAATGAGGTTTTACGCGATTGAAGTAATTATCCTCATGCGCTTGTGGTAAGAAACGCTCATCAGTCCACAAGAAGAATATCCGTTCCCAATTAAGGCGCTCAATATATTCAGGAGAGTTAAGTAATTCTAACAAACCATTTATAACAGTACCCCCAGTAATACCAACGATGCACGTTTCAGTACGGCTAATTTCATCATTAGTAAAATCAATAAAATCCTCCGCCAATGCTTGGACTACATCACTAGGACCGTCATAACATTTAATTGTATCTTGAGCCATGTAATAATGACCTCCTAAAACTATTATAATAGTACTATTATATACACTTTTGCTTTTTTATGAAAGCAAAAACCGATGTAACTCAATATATAGAGCCACATCGGTTCGAATTATATTAGTAACTGCTTATAAAATACATGATATTTCAAAGAATTACAAGAGAATAATTATTATTTTTGACCAAATTTAGGGCGACGACGTTCTGTGAAAGCTCGTACACCTTCCTTAAAGTCTTCAGAAAGACCTAAGGAGCATTGATTTTCTACTTCAAACTTCTTGTACTCTTCCCAGCCAGATAAGAAGCTATTCCACATCATTTCTTTCATAACGCGGTAAGATTGGGCAGGACCTTTAGCTAATTTTTCAACAAGACGTCTTGTAGCAGTTTCTAAGTCCTCAGGTTCGCAAACTTTATATACAAAGCCCCATTCTTTGCCTTTTTCAGCAGATACAGCTTCGCCAGTCATAACGATATGCATAGCACGGTTCATACCAATAGCGCGAGTCAACAAGAACAACCCGCCTGCATCAGGAGCAAGACCTACGTTCACGAACGCTTGAATGAATCGTACATTGTTAGCTGCTACCACAAAGTCCGCTGCTAACGCCATATTAAATGCCGCACCTGCTGCAGCACCTTGAAGGCTCATAATAACAGGTTTAGGTAAGCGTTTCATAGCCATAGAAATTTGAGCTACGAGCTCAACAATTTCAAACAAGGATTCTGTATCGCCATCATTTACAGCCCGTTCCATTTCTGTTAAGTCACCGCCAGCAGAGAATACTTTACCCTCTGCATTGATTAGCAATGCACGCACACTTTCATCGTTGTGAGCTTTATCTAAGACCTCAAGAATCTCCTTACACATTTCGATGTTAAAACCGTTCGCCACTGCAGGACGATTAAATGTCAACGTACCGATACCATTATCTACTACGTATTGAATTGTATTATAAATCATATGAGTTCTCCTATATGAAAATCTATATTCGAAAAAATTCGATGATATATCTCTATTATAGGGGAATTAAATATAGATGTAAACGTAAAAATAAATTTCCACTCTAGCGACAATATTATATTAATCATAGTAAAAAAAACACCTGCAGACATTGTCTGCAGGTGTAATAACCTGTTTTCCAAATATTAACGTTTGGAGAATTGGCTTGCTTTGCGGGCTTTTTTAAGACCGTATTTTTTACGTTCTTTCATACGTGGGTCACGAGTCAAGAAGCCAGCTTTTTTCAAAGATTGACGAAGTTCGCCATCTACGTCCAATAACGCACGGGAGATACCGTGACGAATTGCACCAGCTTGACCGGAAGGACCGCCACCAGCTACAGTTGCGATTACATCGTATTGTTCAACTGTATTAGTCAAGTTCAAAGGTTGTTTTACGATCAATTCCAAAGTTTGGCGACCGAAATATTCATTAAGTTCACGTTTGTTAACAGTGATTTTACCTGTGCCCGGTACCAGACGAACTCTAGCAACGGAAGATTTTCTACGACCAGTGCCGTAATATTGTGCTACTGCCATTATATGTTCCTCCCTCTAGATTATCGTACGGAAATTTCTAATACTTCTGGTTTTTGAGCTGCATGTGGATGCTCAGGACCAGCGTATACGTTTAATTTACGGTATTGTTGTGCACCCAATTTATTTTTTGGAAGCATACCACGAACTGCCATTTCAACAACACGTTCAGGTTGTTTTTCAAGCATCATGGACAATTTAGTGAAACGGGAACCACCTGGGTAACCAGAGTGACGGAAGTATTCCTTTTGTTCCAATTTTTTACCAGTTACGCGAATTTTTTCTGCGTTTACAACGATCACATGGTCACCAGTGTCTACGTGTGGTGTGAAAGTTGGTTTATTTTTGCCCCGAAGAACTTTTGCAACTTCGGCAGCAAGGCGTCCTAAAGTTTTACCTTCAGCGTCAACAACATACCATTTCCGTTCGATTGTGTTCGGATTGGCCATAAATGTAGTTTTCATGCTGCATATCCTCCTAATAACGTCATAATTCTACCAAAATCAGCTAGTCCTCGCTTCCGGGGCTAATGGAAACACGACTAAAGCTTACTCAAAATAGTATACAGATTTTGGTGTTCTATGTCAATTGTTTTTTACACTGTTATAGCCCATTAACAGTGATATGTCATAAAGAAAAAACCACCCAATTCTGAGTGGTTTTCCCATAAGCGCCAAATTATTTGGAGTACAATTCGACGATAAGTGTTTCGTTAACTTCGATAGGAAGTTCTTCACGTTGAGGAAGACGAGTGAAAGTGCCTTTGAAGCCTTCCAAGTCTTTTTCAATGTAAGGAAGTTCGAAAGAACGAAGTTCTTGGAAATTAGTTTTGAACATTTCGTTGTCGCGGGAAGCTTCACGAAGTTCAATAACATCACCTGGTTTGCAGGAGTAGGATGGAATGTCAACACGACGACCATTTACCAAGATGTGGCCATGGTTTACCATTTGACGAGCTTGACGAATGGAGTTACCGAAGCCGATGCGATATACAAGGTTATCAAGACGTTGTTCCAAAAGGATCAACATGTTTTGACCTGTAACACCTTGCATTTTTTTCGCTTTATCATAATAGCGTACGAACTGGCGTTCTAGCAAGTTGTAGTAAGCTTTAACTTTTTGTTTTTCTAATAATTGTGTGCCATACTCAGACATTTTTTTCTGACGTTGGTCTTTTTTGACGCGATTCAAGGCTTTTGCGTGACCGAATACGTTCACACCAAAGCGACGACAAAGTTTGAATCGAGCCTCTCTTCTCGTTGCCATGTGATTATCACCTCATAAGATTAATATAAACCTGTACCTACACAGAATGGTACCCATGTATAATATCATTTTCATTTACTTATGTCAATTATTGATAATTGTGAAAGTCATTGAAATAAGTGCATAATCGCATTTATTTATCACGATTTTTTACGATAATATTGCCCACTATATCGATTGTGCATGATTCATCATATTTTATAGATTTAGATGAAAAAACAATTATAGTATGCTACAATATGAGTAAGAAAGGTAATAGGTATCATTGGAGTTTTATGTCAATATTGGGGGAATACTATGAAAGAGTTACCTACAATGCAAGAGCTACAAAGTTTTATTACCTATAATAAAACAGGAAGCTTTACATTAGCTGCACAATCTATGAATATTACACAATCAGCTTTCAGCGCTCAAATGAAAAAATTAGAGCGTCTAGTTGGTGTGAAATTAATATCCCGCTCTACAAGAGGTAGCCGTTTGACGCCTGAAGGCGAGTTATTCCTACCAGAAGCAGAGCAAGTTCTTGACACATTGGAACGCGCTATCCAATCGATTCGTTTAGCCAGCAAGGTAGAGCGTCCAATATTAAATATTGGTGTATTACGTAGTTTAGGTGATATCCGCCTCAATGGCTATGTATCTCACTTCTTCCAAAACCATCCTGAGTTTTCAGTTAGCATTTACGACATGGAAGAAGAAGAATTGATGCTCGACTTACGCGAAAATCGTATTGACATCGCTCTCCTCTACTTACCAAACAACAAAGATATGTCAGCCTATGAATCTACGGCCCTTCGGGAGGACGAATTCGTATACTATGCTCCAAACATTATCGATGGTATGGAAGTTGCTAGTTTGAAAGCAATTCAGCAACAACCGTTGCTTATGTATCCACCTAAGTACTTTATGTATCGCACATTGAAAAACTATGTGGGTAACGGCCAACAAAATCTACATATTAGAGGCAGCCGTTTATCCAACCCATATACAATGATCGACTACTGCAAAAAAAATAAATCTGGCTGCATCGTAGCACGCCAAATCTTAAATTCTTTAAATATCAATGATGGCTTCATACCTTTAGAAAAACCATTTAAACTACAAGTGTGCTTCGCATTCAAGAAAAATAACTCTAAATCTGAAACAATGCATACCTTTATGGACTATGTACAAAGCGAATCACCAGCACGTTTATAAGAACGACTCAAAGCCTGTACACAAATACGTGTACAGGCTTTTTTTATTGCCCTCTACCGCAACAAGTTGTAAAATAGAGAATAGATTTCAATTAATATTGTGAGGTTATTATGCTATTATCTATTTTCTTCTTTATATTAGCTGGTTTAGCTGAAATTGGTGGCGGTTATTTAGTATGGCTGTATATGCGTGACGACAAAAGTCCTGTCTATTTACTGGCCGGTGCCATCATCCTATTTTTATACGGCATCATCCCTACCTTCCAACCAGAAGCCAGCTTCGGCAAAGTTTACGCAGCCTATGGTGGCGTATTTATCGCCCTCTCCATCCTATGGGGTTGGCTCATCGATGGTTTACGACCAGACACATATGATATCATCGGCGGTCTCGTATGTCTTGTAGGTGTCTATATCATCATGTACGCGCCGCGTTAAATACTAAAAATCCAACTGCTACATAAAGTACATAAAGTGCAAAGAGTACAACTACTACAGTTGTACTCTTACTTTTTATTTCTATAACAAAAAAGCGGTCATCCGAAGATAACCGCTTACGTTGGTGGACGATGACAGGATCGAACTGCCGACATCCTGCTTGTAAGGCAGGCGCTCTCCCAGCTGAGCTAATCGTCCATGTGGTGACCCGTCCGGGAATCGAACCCGGGATACCGCCGTGAAAGGGCGGTGTCTTAACCGCTTGACCAACGGGCCATATGAAATTGGCTCCTCGAGTAGGACTCGAACCTACGACCGATCGGTTAACAGCCGATTGCTCTACCAACTGAGCTATCGAGGAACATTAATGGAGCGGGAAACGAGATTCGAACTCGCGACCCCCGCCTTGGCAAGGCGGTGCTCTACCGCTGAGCTATTCCCGCATGTGGTGGACGATGACAGGATCGAACTGCCGACATCCTGCTTGTAAGGCAGGCGCTCTCCCAGCTGAGCTAATCGTCCATATGTGGTGACCCGTCCGGGAATCGAACCCGGGATACCGCCGTGAAAGGGCGGTGTCTTAACCGCTTGACCAACGGGCCAGAATGGTGACTCACCCGCGACTCGAACGCGGGACACCCTGATTAAAAGTCAGGTGCTCTGCCAACTGAGCTAGTGAGTCATAAATGGCTCCTCGAGTAGGACTCGAACCTACGACCGATCGGTTAACAGCCGATTGCTCTACCAACTGAGCTATCGAGGAATGTATGGAGCGGGAAACGAGATTCGAACTCGCGACCCCCGCCTTGGCAAGGCGGTGCTCTACCGCTGAGCTATTCCCGCATACAGAACCGATAATTAATATAACATAATCATCAATCTGTCGTCAAGAACAATTTATGTCTGTCCTGACTGCCCTATAATAATATCAATTTACACATATAGTGTCAATGGTTTTTCCATGAAATTCTCAGTTAATTTTGCATAATTGAGCATAAAACATATAAAAAGAGGGATTTAATACTCCCTCTTTTATATAGATTAATCTTTGTTCTTTTGTCTACCTTTACCGGCTCCATCTTCAGCTGCTTTAACCTCAGCTTCCACGAAGGTTTTCATATCATTTAACATATGCATGGATGCATCGATAGTGGATAGTCCCATTGTGGAGCCCAATGCTTCATCAATTTGTAAGTTATAGTGCAAACATGGTTTTACACCTAAGAATCGACATTGCTCCTTATGGATTGGCTCCTCATATGCGGCGGATGGGAATATATAGTCCTTAACTAATGGATCAATAGTAACGGCAGCCAATACAGCTGCACCTGTTACGGCATTATCAAATACTACCGCCATACGATGACTAGCAGCACCTAAGATAAAACCAGTTAAGAATGCAATATCTAAACCACCTGCGACATGAAGCAAATGCAATACCGCATCACGACGCTCGCTTT
Organism: Veillonella sp.; assembly: GCF_041333735.1. NCBI lineage: Bacteria > Bacillati > Bacillota > Negativicutes > Veillonellales > Veillonellaceae > Veillonella > Veillonella sp. The sequence continues at coordinate 1,220,475 of NZ_JBGKFB010000001.1, read as the reverse complement.
CACTCAAAGCAGACCAATCATCAACATCAATGTTGAAACGATCTACAAAGGAATGAATATGAGCAGCTCGTTGCTCAATGGTAGGTCCACATTCAGTATGGACTAGAATATCGTCATAAGCACAACCTGTAATAGTTGCAGTCGTTACAAGGGAATCGAGGAATGCCCTCTCCCCTATGTTACCAAGAGCAACGACTTGTAATCCTTCGTTGTGCAGTTTATCAGCATAGGAAAAGCCTAGTTCAATAGACGCTTCTAACTCATCACGAGAAATAACAGGTTCTACACCAAAGAAGTGGGACCCCTTACGGATAACCTTTTGGTCAATATTCGTCAAATCTGTCGTATCTTGTTCAAGGCCTATATTTACTACATGTACAGCTGCTTGTAACTTATTTGCCGCACCTTGCGTAGCCGTTCTACCATCATTGAAACGCTTAATAGCTGCGTTGCTTTCACTGCCATGCTGACTATTTTGAGGACCATCTACCAAGTGATCCGCCGCCACCACAAGTACACCATATCGCAAATGATTTGGTTGAGGATCTGCCAGAATGCCTGCAAAACGCTCAGCTATTAACTCTAATGTTGCAAGGCTATAAATAGGTTTTGTTAAATTATCGATACGTAATCGGCATGCTTCCATGGATGGCGCATGTAATGGTTCAATTGTAAAAGTTCTCATGCCTTACCTCCTGTAACAGCCAAATACATATGAACGGCAAGATCTAGCATCCCCATTTGAATGGACCCACCAGAGGCCTCACCGAGACAAAGACCTAAATCAACATAGGCTTCAAGGCCTAAATTTTCTAAAGAAGATTTAGCCGCTTTTTCAGCAGATAAATGAGATGCCATTACATAATCCATCGTCTGTGGAACTAATGTTTTAGCAACCAATGCACAAGCAGATGTATTAAAACCATCAATAATAACAAGTGCATTATTCGCTGCAGCACCTAGAATAACACCTACGATACATGTAAATTCAAAGCCGCCCACAGAGGATAAAATTCCGATTGCATCATCTTTCGGAATATTTTTATATTTTTCTAATACATCATGCACAATGCGTTGCTTTAATTTTAGACGCTCATCAGAAATATTAGTGCCTCGCCCTGTAGCTTCCTCTGCAGTGAGTCCTGCAAACTTGGCTGTCATAAGAGCACTAGCAGTAGTATTGGAAATGCCCATTTCCCCTACTAAGAAAACATTAAAGCCTTCGTCGATTTTCTCTTTTACAAGGCGGATACCTGTTTCAATGCCTTCAATGGCTTGTTCACGTGTCATGGCCGGTTCTTCAACAAAGTTTTTTGTGCCCATACCAAGTTTATGACTACGGAGTCCTGGTACCCAGCTCATATCTGCATCAATGCCCATATCGATGACTTCCATTTGAGCACCACAGTAATTAGCTAAGGAATTGGCACCCGCCCCTTTAGGAATTAAGTAGTTTTGTGTCATCCCTACAGTTGTTTCCTTTGGATACGCACTTACGCCCATATCGGCCACGCCATGATCGGCAGAGGCAATAATCATACAAGGCTTTGGAACCGTTAAATGTTCCTGATTTGTAGCCGCACCATATTGAGCCACCACGTTTACAAGTCGCCCATATTGTTCTACAGGTGACCCTGCATTCCAATTATCGATTATATGTTGTTCAATTTCATGACTGCGACCTCTAATAGCGTCACAAGTTTCTTGTAACAAACTCATGGTATCTCCTTAACTAAATAATATGTTAAATGTATATTCTTTACGAACCCTAGTATACACATTATACTGCATAAACCGCGTTGCTTCAGCTACATAAATATACATCAAGTTCAAATGAATGTTAATTATTCATTGTCAGTATTCTATGAGTGCTAATCAATGTATAGCCTTAGCTAATAATTATTTATCATTAGCTATTCTTTATTTGACCGGTTAAATATGGTAATTTACCGCGGATTTCTCTTCCTCGTTCAAGATAGGATTCTAAAGCTTGACCTTCATCTTCTTGTGAAAGTATCTCTTTTACCCGTTTGATTTCGGATTCGATTTGTGAAAGACCTTCAATTACATTGTGTCTATTACCATAAATGATTTCACGCCACATAGATGGCAAACCACCGGCAACACGTGTACAATCTCTAAAGCCTCCTGCAGATAATTTCATGCGCAACTCGCCTAATTCATCACCACCGGAAACTTGAGTTAAAATGGATGCCAATAAATGTGGCATATGACTCACCATAGCTAAATACGCATCGTGAGCATAGATATCGACGAATTCAATACGTGATCCTACAGCGCGTCCCATTTCAGCTAGTTCTTGAGCAACCTCTTCATTATATACATCAGAGGCCTTATCCTCTAGTACAATCCAACCCATACCTTTAAATAGGTTTTTATGAGATACTTCGTAGCCACCCTTTTCAGAGCCAGCCATAGGATGAACAGACACAAAAATTGTCCCTTTCGGAATAGAATCATATACAGCTCGTACAAAGTTTTCCTTTGCACTAGATACATCAGTCACCACTTGTCCTGGTCTAAAAAGATGTGCCATTTCTGTAAATAGTCTTGCATTTGTATCTGGAGGCAATGAAAATACAACGATATCTGAATTTTCAATCAATGGTTCTACCTCAGTCCAAGCAGCTTTTACCACCCCATCCTGAATGGCCGCATCACAAACCTCTTGGCGACGAGCATACCCTACCACCTCATAATCGGTATAGGCCTTTAAAGCCTTCGCCAACGAACCACCTAATAGACCTAAGCCAATAATGCCTACTGTCTTACTCATATAAACCTACTTTCACAAATAATTAGCCTTACACTCTCTAATGTAAGGCTAACTATATCTACAAACTACTAAAAGTATATTGAAATCGTGTAAATATAAGACTATGCCTCTATGAGGCGTCTATTTTTCCACTTCCCACTATACCAGCGATATACAAATAATAAACCTCGTAAAATTTCATCTACCGCCATGGCAATCCAAATGCCTACGAGCCCCCATTCCCAGTAAATTCCAAATAGATAGGACAATGGTACAGCACATAACCACATGCCAAAAATGCCTACGAGCATCGGTGTTCTAATATCCCCTGCTGCTTGTAAGCAGCCAACCATAACAATATTAACGGCACGACCTAACTCAAGAAAAATCTCAATCAGTAATACATTATGTGCTAACGATAGGATTTCTGGATCCGTAGTAAATATGGATAGTACAATATCACTGGTAATATAAAAGAACGTAGCCAGTCCTACACTAATGGCAATGGCTAACAACATAGAATGCCATACGCGATTTGTCACCTCAGCTTGTCGTTTAGCCCCCATCAGGTAACCCACAATAACTTGAGATGCATTTGCTAATGCTATGGTATATACATAGCAAAGCATGGCAATAACTGATACATACACCTTTGTATTAATAACAGCTAGCCCTAGGATGTTGACCATTTTCATAATCGTTGTCTGAGATAGCTGATAGCTTAATGTTTCACCACCAGAGGGAACACTGATATTCAGTAAAGACTTAACCGTATGCCACGGGAATGGTTTTAAAAATTTGAAGCTCACCTCTAAAGTAAGCAACTTCTTAAAGGTATAGCCAATAATTACGAGGCCTACCACCTTAGATAACCAGGTAGAAATTGATACCCCTAGTACACCAAGGCTTGGTATGGGACCATGACCAAATATTAATACATAGTTAGTTGTGATATGGATAACATTCATAACTAACGCGATATACATAGTAACACGCGTTAATGAATGGCCTCTAAATACGGCAACCAGCGCATAATACATAGCCTGAATCGGTAATCCTGCGGCCACAATGGTCGTATATATCGACGTATCACTCATCGTTTCGGGAGGTATACCTAGCCATGTAAAAATCCATTCATGACAGGTGATAAAGAATACGGCCGCAACAGATGAAAACAAAAAGTTCAACACCAAACTGACCGTACACACCTCAGATAGCTTAGACTGATTCTTAGCCCCTAAATACTGGGCAATCAAAATCGTCGTAGCTGTACTCATAACAATGATGAGCATAATAAAGATATTTAAAATTTGATTGGCATTAGCCACAGCTGCTACCGCTTGAGGAGAGTAATGGCTCATCATTATTTGGTCTATATTACCTACTAACAGCTGTAGGAATACTTCGATAAATATAGGCCAGCTCAATGTCCAGATAGACAAGCTAATCCCTTTTTCATAAGACTTCATAGTATCCCCTTATATACTAATGTCAGATTTTATAGTATGCCCTTTATACACTAACGCCCCATTACTTAGCCCTTAAAAGAAAACGCCTTTAGCCTTTTCTTTAGTTTCTTGATCAGCAATAAATGGAATTCTTGTAGTTCTACCTTCTTTAGCAGCTACAATCTTTTTAAATGGGAATTCAAAGATTTCTCTATTCCAAGTATTTACCGCATCATTGTACAACGTTCTAGCTGCAGTAATTTCTTTTTGCAAATAAGAGTTTTGTTGCATTGCATCGCGAATTGTATCTTGGCTTTGTAATTCTGGATAATTTTCTATAGCCACATTAAGAGCTCTTGTAGCCTTGTTAAGTTGAGAGTTCACATCACTTCTAGACTCTTCAGAGAAATTACCACTTCTATACTTAGCAATATCTACAAGAATATCTTTATCTACTTCAATAGATTTTTCCACTAATTTAGCCGCATTGGAAAGAATCACCACACGTTGCTCCATATAATTGTCGATTTCAGAAGCAGCATTTTGGATTCTTTGTTCCATCATATTAAACTCTGAGCTAATTTGTTTTAATCTCCACCATGGATAAATTAGCACGATTGCACCAATAATGGATACCAGATACTTGTCAATAACTATGCCTAAAACGATACCAATAACACCGATAGCCATAAGAATAGTAGGTAACATTTTTTCAAAACCACTAGTTTCTACAGGGATTACCTTCGCAATAACATTTACATCTCTGCCTTCAGACATAATTTCCGGATTCATTTCGTCGAGTTGATTAGCCATTTTTAGTACCTCCACATTGTTCATAAATAGTATTTAATAAATCGCCTAGAGACTGATTTTGTCGATATAGTTTACCTGCCATAAAGTGATCATATGCAAAGGATCTATCCCTATTATCTTCAGATTTTTGATAATGATCTAAGCCTTTAATATGATTGAAATCATCTCCTGTAGATTTGATTTCTGAAACCTCTATAAATTCTTGTTTTGTAACCGGCACATACTCATCCCAGCGAACTGGTACATAATAGGTTCTACCATTACCCGCTCGCACAGGTACTTCATCTATGTGTTCAATCGTTCTATACGAATAGGCATCTACCTTAATCACTTCTGAGTCACCTTCATTTTTATGGTGGCTCGTCTTAAGGATTGTTTTTATATTATTCCGCTGAGCCGCATTAGGAGGAACAAATAAGTTAAGCCCCATTTTATTGGCTAGCATTTCTGTAATGTAATCATTATATTTAAAATTATACGACTTACCATAAATATAATCATTAGACGCCATTTGTTGATACACAGGAATTGCTAAAATTGGCAGGAATGAGAAATACATGTGATCAAAGTAACTACAGTTGTAATTAATGAACTTCTCTTTAATCTTTTCGAATGAAAAATCATAATATTGAGATGGCGAAGTATCAAAATCCCAGTTTTGAGAGTTGTCAGCTTTAATCTCATTAATTTTACATTCTTTGTTAAATACAAAATCATCGCCATACGGTGAGTTTTCAAAAATATCCTTGTAGTTGCTTTGTGCTAATGGCGTAAACAATACTCGGAACTCAACTTCATTATTTCGATCTAATGCATTAAATTGAGCATCAAACTCTTCATTCGCTAAGGCTTGGAAATTACCTCCATCCTCCAATGAGTCTTGCCCTTTCTTTCTAAGACTAGCAATGCCTTTCGCTAATCGACTCTTGGCACCACCAAAATTAAAGAATCCTTTTTCCGGTGGTTTTCTATGAAATGTTAAGTTAGGTGCCGCATGATTGCCATACACTAAGGATACTCTATTGGCATAATACGGACCAGGTTGTCGTATGACTGCACGTAGTGTTTCGTTAACATCTCTAGTCTTCAAATTCCCATTAGAATCTACATACTCCTCTGTATAGGTAACATCTAATGTTCCTTCATAGGTATAGTCGTCCATCCAGTGGATTATGCGCTTAAGAAACACAAAGGGATTTCCTAAAATTTCGCCAGATGCAATATCTAATGTGGAATGGTTCACATCGCCCTTTTCTAAGAATCCATAGTCTTTAACGAGCTGTTCATATCGTTCAATATTAAAATTAGAATCCATATGAATAAAAGGAATCGCCTTTTTTATGAGTTCCATAGTCATTTCACTATGAAAGAGATTATTCAAAGGCGCCATCATCTCATAACCTTCTTGGCGCATTTGAGCTAAGGTCGCATCTAAGTCCTTAAGCTTTTCCTCAAGGCTCTTACTATTGGGCTTAATCCAGTACAGATATAAACCTACACATAGAACTAGAACCGCAATACAAATAATGATAGATACAATATCTACATGATTTTGTGAAAACTGATAGATACCATAAATAATGGCCCCTATACCGATAACAATATCAACCTTTTTAATAATGCCAAATCGTTTATATGATGTATTCGATTGATCTCGATTCTCTGATACAGAGGTGTATTTATCTATCAATACTTTATTAGTATCGATATCTACCTTGGATTGATTGACTAAATCTTGAAAGTACTCCTCGGTGACTTGCTGGAAGGCATCCTTTAACTCTTCCCGGTAATACTTAAGTGGCTCTAGCAATGCTTCATTATATTCATTCGACACGTTACTCATTCCCTCTCCTTAATGAATCGTATAGTAAGTAATACATCTATACGTTTCCATTATGCCTCATATTCTGAAATAACAGCCTCATATACTTATATGTTTCAATTTTTTACTTAATTATAAATATCCTAAATTATAAATTAGTATATCAATTAAGAAAAACTCCGTAAAGTAAGAATACTATTCATAACACAATAAAGTAACCATATTACTTATATCACTATAAAATAACCATACTATTCATGACACGCTAAAGTAATCATACGATTAATAATGTAAAAACCCCTCTTTACTGGACATCCAGTAAAGAGGGGTACAGATCATAAATGACTCGCTTTAAATAAGATTATTTAAATTGATTGCAAAGGCTATCAAATAGCGCTTGATCTGGTTTTACAACATCTTCAGTCAATGGGCGAGGATGTGGACCACCATTTGCTGCAGCCATAGCTTTTTCGAAGGAAGGTTTAGTAGTATCTTGATAAATAAGACCTGTAACCAAACCATCTGTTTCACCCAAAGTTTTAAGTGCTGTTGCACGATCTGTTGGGTCATAACCTTCTGGCAATGCAACTAGGTGTTCTTTGAACCAGTCATAGCTGTTGTGTTTATTATAAGTAACACATGGGCTGAATACGTTAATGAAGGAGAAACCTTCGTGATCCATTGCTTGTTGAATCAAATCAACAAGTTCTGCACGGTTAATCATGTAACCTTGGGCTACGAATGTAGCACCTGCAGCAATTGCAGTTTCACAAACGGACAATGGAGATTCGAATGCCCCACGAGGAGTTGTTTTTGTAACAAAACCGATGTCGGAACGAGGGGATGCTTGACCTTTAGTCAAACCATATACATGGTTATCCATAACGATGTATGTCATGTTTACATTACGTTTGAAAGCATGGATAGTGTGACCCATACCAATAGCGAATGCATCACCATCACCGGAGCAAGCGATAACTTCTAAGTCTTGGTTAGCAAGTTTAACGCCTTGTGCGTAAGGAAGCGCACGACCATGAGTTGTATGTGCACCATATGCGTAGAAATAACCACCGATACGGCTAGAGCAACCGATACCGGAAATTACTGCTAATTTTTCTGGTGGAATATTTCTTGCTGCTACAGCATCAGTAATTGCTGCTTGAACCCCATAATGGCCACAGCCAGGACACCAGTTTGGACGAATATCGTTTCTGTAATCTTTAGCTGTTGTCATATTATAGGACCTCCTTAATAGCATTTTTCACATAACTTTTTGTGAATGGATTACCATCGTATTTCAAGCAGCTGGAAATTTTAGATTTCTTATGCATGTTGATTTTAAATAAGTTAGTCAATTGGCCTGTTGCATTGTGTTCAACGATAACCACTTTTTTCGCAGCATCCATGAATGGTTGTAATTGTTTTGCTGGGAATGGTTTAATCAAGCGCAATTGTAAATGGTTAACTTTAACGCCTTCTTGATCGAATTCAGCAACTGCTTCTTCGATAGCACCACGGCTGGAAGCCATACCTACAACGAGTACATCTGCTTCGTCGTATTTAGCATTATTCAAGAATGGTTCATAGTTATCAGCTACAGTTTCCAATTTGCGGAAACGTTTATCAGTTTGCGCTACGTGCATTGTAGGCGCTTCTGCTGGTTTACCTTCTTCATTATGTTCAAGACCTGTAGAAAGGAATAGACCATTTTTCATGCCAGGAATTGTACGAGGAGAAATGCCATCTTCAGTCAATTCAAAGCGTTTGAAATAATGAGGTTGTTCCAATTCAGGAAGGTCAGCTTCTTTCATCATTTTACCGCGGTTAATAGGCACACGGTTCAAGTCGAAGGAAGGAACAGATTGTTTATTCAAACCTTGTTGTAAGTCAGGCATGAAGATAACTGGGCATTGGTACATTTCTGCCAAGTTGAATGCTTTTTGAATTTCATAGAAGCATTCTTCGATAGATGTTGGAGAAATTACGATACCAGCGTAATCGCCATGTGCATTGTAGCAAGCCGCATCAATATCGGATTGTTCAACCTTTGTAGCCATACCTGTGGATGGGCCGGAACGTTGAACGTCGATAACAACCATTGGCAATTCAGCCATGGAAGCCATGGATAAGGATTCAGCCATCAAGGAAAGACCAGGGCCAGAAGTACATGTGAAGCCACGAACACCTGCGTATACGCCGCCCATAGCTGTCATGCATGCTGCGATTTCGTCCTCTGTTTGAACGATTGTAGCACCCAATTTATCCATGTTTTTAATCATATATTCCATTACTTCAGATGCTGGAGTAATAGGATAAGATGCCATGAAACGGGAACCCGCTGCGATAGCACCTAAAGCACATGCTTCATTACCTAATAAGAACATTTGATCTTTCTTACCAGGAGCTGGCAATGTATCGATTTCAACATCGCCTAATTTTTCCATTACAAGGCTATGACCATCGTCAAAAGCAGCCAAGTTTTTATCCACGATTTCTTGGGATTTTTTCGCAAATTTAGCAGCAATCGCATCTTTGAACATCTTAGTATCAAAACCAAGAAGTGCAACAGACATACCAAGTGCAACGATGTTACGCATCAACATGGAACCTTGTTTCATTGCTGTTTCAGAAATTGGCAAGGACAAGCAATTAACCTTTGTACCTTCAAATTTAGAGAAGTCAGGATTTACTTTGCTGTCACAAATGATGTAACCGCCATCGCGAACTTCGGAACCATGCATATCAACTGTTTCTTGATCAAGAGAAAGCAAGAAGTCTACGCCTTCACCAATGGACATAACTTGTTCTAATGCAACGCGCAATGCGAATGTAGTATGACCACCTTTGATACGAGATGCAAACAAACGTTGGCTATACAAGGAATAACCTTCTTTAGCGAGGATTGTCGCCATGATTTCGCCACAACTCTCAATACCTTCACCTTGTTGGCCGCCCATTTTCCAGATAAAATCTTTACGTTTTTGCAAGAGATTCACCCTCCTTAGGATAAAAATTACACTGCTGACAAGAGTCTACCTTACTATGTTAATGTTTTATAGTACGAACCTGTCTATATCGTCATTGTATCATGTATATTTTGGGTTTACAATGTATCATTTCACATAATAATAGGTATAAATTAAGGCATTATAACTAAAAATTATAAGAGAAAAGGATACTACATGCTAAGTAGTATCCTTTTAGTATTAATGGTTATCGTTTTAAATAAATTATAGGAGAATGTAGTCTATACAAAATTATATAGAATATTTATTCTGTAATACCTCTTGCTGCCGTTCTTCGGTAAAGAAGATTTCCTCTAAGCACAAACCTTGGGCTGGCGCTGTTTTGCCTATAACACGGCGATCTTTAGCCGCTAAATAGCCCTTAATATCCTCTACCTTGCGTCTTCCCAGCCCTACATCGACAAGTAATCCTGCAATATTGCGAACCATGTGATATAGGAACCCATTGCCCACTACTGAAATAGTAACAAGAGGGCCTTCGGCCTCTACATGGATGCCCATGATAGTCTTTACAGGATCAGCAGGCGTTGAATTCGTTCCCTTTAAGGTAGTAAAGTCATGCGTGCCCAACAGTTCATTACCGGCAGCCTGCATGAGCTCGATATTAAGAGGTTTCTTAACGTGCCAGTGGTATCGTTTTGTCAGTGGATTCGCGATGAGTTGATTATGGATAGTATATACATACTCTTTACCATATATATTCCATCGCGGCTTCCAATCGAGGGGTATTTCCATCGCCTCAAGAACAACTATATCCTTTGGAATATGAGCAATCATAGCGCGAGGAATATTTTCTGCCGGTATAGCTCCAGATGTTTGGAATGTACAGACTTGAAACTTCGCATGTACCCCTGCATCTGTCCTAGAAGCGCCGTAGATTTGAATTGGTTCATTACAAATTTTTGACAATCCATATTCTAAACAACCTTGCACCGTTAAGCCCTTATCGTCAGGTTGCTTTTGATAGCCTGCTAAGTCAGTGCCATCATAAGCGACTATAATCCGTATATTTCTCATAGATCAAGCCACCATAAAAGGATGAGTACAATGGTAACTAAAATGACAGCTCCTACACCGATATAATCTACATAGGTAACTTGTAGTTCTTTCATGCGCGTACGATTCACACCGCCTCTATAACAGCGAGCCTCCATGGCAATAGCTAATTCATCAGCGCGTCTGAAAGCACTAATAAATAATGGTACTAAGAGAGGCACCATGTTTTTAGCACGTTGAATGATAGAGCCTGTCACAAAGTCTGCACCACGAGCAGATTGAGCTTTCATAATACGATCTGTCTCATCTAGTAGTGTAGGAATAAATCGCAATGCAATGGTCATCATCATTGCTAATTCGTGAGCTGGCACACCAATACAACGGAATGGATTGAGCAAATGTTCAATACCATCGGTCAAACGAATTGGTGATGTTGTATAGGTCAATAGGGAGGAGAACAAGATTAAAAAGATTAATCGCGCCGCCATTTGTAGACCCATAGCCAAGCCTTGATCTGTAATATTAATAATCCACCATTGGAAGATTGTATTACCTGGTGTTGTAAAGATATGAATACCCATGGTAAATACGATGATAATCCAAAGAGGTTTAATAGCAGACCACATCAAGCGTAATGGCAATCGTGATAGCAACATAGCAAAGATTGTAAATGCCCCTACTAAGCCATACGCAAGAGGAGAGTTCGCTAGGAAGATAGCTACTACGAATATTGTGGTAGCAATAATCTTTGCGCGAGGATCCATGCGATGTAAGAAGGAGTTTCCTGGGAAGTATTGCCCTATAGTAATATTATTTAACATGGCTACCTCCTTCTAGAATGGCTTGTACTGCATCATCTACAGATAATACACGATTAGACACATCTAGTCCCTGTTCACGCAAATACTCCATAGTGACAGATACTGGTGGTACGTCTACACCAACAGCCTGTAATTCATCGCGATGATTATTAAAGATATCCATCGGCTCTCCATCGAGAACGATGCGACCTTTATCAAGGACTACAAGGCGAGATGCCATGCGCGAAATATCTTCCATATTGTGAGATACAAGGATTACTGTAATCCCCTTTTCTTTATGAAGACGAATAATTTCTTCAAAGATTTCTTCACGACCAAATGGGTCAAGGCCTGCAGATGGCTCATCAAGAACTAGGAAGTCTGGATCCATCGCCACTACACCAGCAATGGCAACGCGACGCATTTGACCACCAGATAGGTGGAATGGAGAACGCTCTGCATAAGTGTCATAGTCAAGACCTACAAATTTCATGGCATCACGTACGCGTTCATCCACTTCATCTGCGCTAAGGCCTAAGTTTTTAGGACCAAATGCAATATCTTCGGCAATGGTTTCTTCGAATAATTGATGTTCTGGATATTGGAACACCATGCCTACCTTATGACGCATCTTCTTAGCTTCCTCTGTAGAAGCGCTAATATCTACACCATTAACGGTAACGGTTCCTGTTGTAGGATGTAATAAGCCATTCAAATGTTGTACAAAGGTAGATTTACCAGACCCAGTATGACCAATAATGCCTAAAAACTCACCGTTTTCAACAGTAAGAGATACACCATGAAGAGCCGTTTTTTCAAATGGAGTACCTACACCATAGGTATAGGTAATATTATCTAATACAATCGCCATTAGTGTACGCCCTCCCCGCTTACTACATCTGAATTTTCATTGATAGGAGAACTAATCGTATTAGCACCTTTATGTTCACTTAGTAATTGATCAGCCAATTTAGAATGTTTTAGACCTTCTGCTAATTCTTCATTGTTGATGATACTCTTACCTACTTCATAACCTTTTTCATTCAATTTGAAAGCAATTTCAGACGCCACAGGTACATCGAGGCCAAGGCCTTTTAAGGTATCTACATGGCTAAAAATCTCACGAGGAGTACCATCATGTAACTTCACGCCATTTTTCATTACCACCACACGGTCAGCCGTAACAGCTTCCTCCATAAAGTGTGTAATGTACACGATAGTGATACCTTCTTCTTTATTGAGTTTATGAACTGTTTCAAGCACTTCACGACGACCTTTAGGGTCTAGCATAGCTGTTGGCTCATCAAGGACGATGCAATCTGGTTTCATTGCAAGTACGCCGGCAATGGCAATACGTTGCTTTTGGCCACCAGACAACAAATGAGGACCATGTTCTCTATATTCAGTCATATTTACAGCCTCTAACGCTGCATCGACACGTTTTCTAATTTCTGCGCTAGGAATACCTAAGTTTTCTGGACCAAAGGCAACGTCCTCTTCTACGACAGCTGCCACAATTTGATTATCAGGGTTTTGGAATACCATGCCCACATGTTGGCGTATATCCCAAATATGCGCTTCATCACGCGTATCATAGCCACATACATTGATATGACCTTCACTAGGTTGTAATAACACGTTGAAATGCTTAGCTAGTGTACTTTTACCACTACCATTCGTACCGATGATACAAACAAACTCACCGCGCTTAATAGATAAATTTACATCATTTAATGCATGTACATCATTGCCATTTTCATCGGTATAGATATGACTCATATGATTGACCTCAATCATAATGTCTTTTTCATTCATGGATAACCTCATATCTTTCTAGTCAATTTCGTTTCTATAAAAGTAGAACCATTTACAAATCAATCATTCCCATATTGAGCCTACTAGCATCAATATAATATGTCCTGTTCATACACATAGAATGAAATAGTATCTAAGGTATTCTGTAAAAGGTTAACAATAGACATTTAATATTTACGATAACTGCTAATATATTACGATATTATACTCATCGATTGTACCATAAAATTGACAATAAAAAAACGGTGCTGCAACATAAGTTACAACACCGTATGAGTTTGATTAAACTAACTCGATAATAGCCAAAGGTGCAGCGTCACCTTTGCGAAGACCAGTTTTGATTACACGAGTGTAACCACCTTGACGGTCTGCATATTTTGGAGCAATTGTATCAAACAATTTTTTTACTACGCTTTCATCCATGAGGTATGCAAGAACTTGGCGACGTGCATGAAGATCACCACGTTTAGCCAAAGTTACCATTTGATCAGCTAAAGAGCGAAGTTCTTTCGCTTTAGCTTCTGTAGTTTCAATACGCTCATATTGGAAGAAAGATGTTAACATGCTACGGAACAACGCTTTACGAGCGGAGCTGTCGCGGCCTAATTTTCTGTACATTCGTCTTCCTCCTTATTCGCCTTTTTGTTTAAGTTGAAAACCACCTGGATGATTGTTGAGTTTTTCTTCAATTTCATCGATGGATTTTTTGCCTAAATTGCGAACTTTTCCTAAGTCATCAATGGTTTTGTCTAGCAAATCTGCAATTGTATTAATGCCAGCACGTTTCAAGCAGTTATACGCACGAACAGAGAGTTCCAACTCATCGATGGAAATCTTTGCTGGGCCGTCATCTACAGCTGGTTCTTCATTATCAGAACCTACTGGATCAACAACGATACCGCCTTCACCTGTGTTTACATCTACAACATCTGCAGAGTGCGCTAATTTAGTGAAGTTCCCTAAATAACCAATCATAATGGCAGCAGATTTTGCCACTGCATCAGCAGCAGTAATGGAACCATCAGTCCAAACTTCTAATGTAAGTTTGTCAAAGTCCATTTCATTGCCTACACGAACATCACTCACTTCGTATTTGGCACGAAGAATTGGAGAGAAGATGGAATCGATTGGAATACAACCGATTACATCTGTGTCTTTTTTATTCTTCGTAGAAGGAACGTAACCTTTGCCACGTTCAATCACTACGTCCATTACGAAATGAGCTGTCTCATCCATAGTCGCAATCACTAGTTCAGGATTCAATACTTCCACTTCTGGTGGGAATTGCTCAGCTAAGTCAGCAGCTGTCAATACACCATCCTTTTGGAAGTCAAAGTGAACTTCCAATGGTAGTTGCACATCTTCTTCAACTTTGATGCACAATTGCTTTAAGTTAAGGATGATATCCGTAACGTCTTCGCGAATACCAGGAATAGTAGAGAATTCATGAAGAACTCCATCAATTTTGATAGAGGTGATAGCTGCCCCATCCAAGGATGAAAGCAAAATTCTGCGTAAGCTATTACCGAGAGTGATACCATAACCACGGTCTAATGGTTCACATACGAACTTACCATAGCGACCGCCTTCGGCGATGTCCACCTTCTCGATTTTAAGTTTCTTTTCTTCGCTCATCAGGAACATCCTCCTATACAACACACGTTCATAGTTTAATTATAGCACCGTATCAAATCGGCCGCTATTAATTATACACGACGGCGTTTTGGAGGGCGACAACCATTGTGAGGAATTGGAGTTACGTCTTTAATGGAAGTAACTTCAAGACCTGCAGCTTGTAAAGCACGGATTGCAGCTTCACGGCCGGATCCAGGACCTTTTACGAATACTTCAACAGTGCGAAGACCATGTTCCATTGCAGCTTTAGCAGCTTGTTCAGCAGCCATTTGAGCAGCGAATGGAGTGGATTTACGAGAACCACGGAAGCCCAAGCCACCAGCGGAAGCCCAAGACAACGCATTACCGTTTGTATCTGTCAAAGTTACGATAGTGTTATTGAATGTAGAACGAATATGAGCCGCACCGGATTCAATATGTTTCTTTTCTTTTCTTTTAGTTCTAACAACTTTTTTAGCCACGCTTTATCCCTCCTTTATCTTATTTCTTTTTACCAGCAATTGCTTTTCTAGGACCTTTGCGAGTACGTGCATTCGTTTTAGTACGTTGACCACGAAGTGGTAAACCCATACGATGACGTTTGCCTCGATAGGAGTTGATTTCAATTAAGCGTTTAATGTTAAGAGCTTCTTCACGACGAAGGTCACCTTCAACTTTGTAATCAGCATCTAACAATTCACGGATTTTCGCTACTTCATCTTCAGAAAGATCACGAACACGTGTGTCAGGATTGATGCCAGTTTTAGCAATGATTTCAGATGCTAAAGTTGGACCAATACCATAAATATAAGTTAAACCAATTTCCACTCGTTTATCACGAGGTAAATCTACACCGGCGATACGTGCCATCTAATCATCCACCTCCTATCAGATTATCCTTGTTTTTGTTTATGTTTTGGATTTTCGCAAATAACCATTACACGGCCTTTGCGTTTAATGATTTTACATTTTTCGCATATCTTTTTAACTGATGGTTGAACCTTCATTAGTACCTCCTTTGTGGACCCTATGCTTATTTGAAGCGATAGGTGATGCGACCACGATTTAAGTCATACGGTGTCAGTTCCATAGTAACTTTATCACCAGGAAGAATACGGATAAAATTCATACGCATTTTACCTGACACATGAGCCAATACGATATGACCATTTTCCAATTCAACTTGGAACATGGCATTCGGTAAAGCCTCAACTACCGTACCTTCCACCTCAATAACGTCTTCTTTTGACATATCTTTTCCTCCGGTTACCTGTTTTATTTAATTAACCGCGGTTCATCACGCATGGTTAATATTTCAGGGCCGTTTTCTGTAACAACCACTGTATGTTCGAAATGAGCAGCAGGTTTACCATCTACGGTAACTGCTGTCCAGTCATCCCCTAATACATGAACACGATAACTACCCATTGTAATCATCGGTTCAATACACAATACCATACCTGGTTTCATTAAAGGTCCTTGATCAGGACTACCATAGTTTGGTATTTGCGGATCTTCATGCATTTCGCGGCCTAAACCATGACCTACGAAGTCGCGAACGACGCCGTAACCATGTTTCTCACAATACGTTTGAACAGCGTGACCGATAGCACCGATACGGTTGCCAACTTTCACTTGTTCAATTCCCTTGAACAGACTTTCTTCTGTAACTTTTAACAATTTCATCACATCTGGTTTGACGTGACCGATAGGAATCGTCACAGCCGAATCGCCGTGATATCCATCAATAGATGATACAAGATCAATACTGAGGACATCACCGTTTTTAAGCTTACGCTTAGCGCTCGGAATACCATGAACAACTTCATCATTGATAGAAGCACAGATTGTAGCAGGGAATCCATAGTACCCTTTACAACTTGGTATACCACCGTGGCTGCGAATATATTCTTCGGCAATTGTATCTAACTCAAGCGTCGTGATGCCAGGTTTAGCCTTTTCTACTAACAAGGACAACGTGTCTGCTGTAAGCTTACTTGCCTTGCGGATACATTCAATTTCATGGGGCGATTTCAAAATAATCATGGATTATTTCTCCAAAGCCTTAATGATGTCAGCAAATACTGCGTCTACATCTTGTAAACCATTAATTTCTTCATATAAGCCGCTGTTGCGGTAGTAATCAATTAAAGGTTTAGTAGATTCTTCGTACACAGCTAGACGTTTCTGTACTGTTTCAGGGTTATCATCAGCACGATTTTCTAGAACAGCTCGTTCGCTAATACGTTTAACTAATTCCTCGGAAGGAACATTTAAGTTAAGTACAGCGTCCAAAGAAATTCCTAATTCTTTAAGGATTGCATCCAAGGACACAGCTTGCGCTGTTGTTCTTGGGAATCCATCAAGAATAAATCCAGATTTGCAGTCATCTTTCACCAAGCGATCACGTACGATACCAACAGTTACACTGTCAGGTACCAATTGACCAGCATCGATGTATTTCTTAGCCTCAACTCCAAGAGGTGTTTCGTTCTTAATCGCAGCGCGGAACATATCACCTGTTGAAATTTGGGGAATACCGTATTTTTCAATAAGTCGAGCTGCCTGAGTGCCTTTACCAGCACCAGGAGGTCCCATTAATAGAATATACATATTGTTTCCCTCCTATTTCACAAAGCCTTTATAGTGGCGTGTTACCATGAGCGACTCAATTTGTTGCATTGTATCAAGTGCTACACCTACAACGATAAGGAGAGCCGTACCACCAAAGTATACGCCTTGGACGCCGGTAATACTACCGAGGAAATTCGGTATAATAGCAACGACAGCTAAGAATACAGCGCCAGCCAAAGTGATCTTGGTCATCACGTTATCCACATAATCAGCAGTTGGTTTACCCGCACGAATACCTGGGATAAAACCACCGTATTTTTTCATATTATCTGCCATATCTGTAATGTTGATAGAGATTGCAGTATAGAAATACGTAAAGATAAAAATCAATAATGCATACAATGCCGTTTGTAACGGCGTACCCCATGTAAAGAGATCTGCAATTTTATGAACATATTCATTGTCAATAAATTGCGCAATTGTCACAGGGAACATCAACACAGATGACGCAAAGATAATTGGGATTACACCTGCCTGATTAACTTTCAACGGCAAGAATGTAGAGTGACCACCGTACATTTTACGACCTACTACGCGTTTAGCATATTGAATCGGAATACGACGTTGGCCTTGTGTAACTGCAACTACGACAGCAATCATCGCAAGAGCAATTACAGCAAATAAGAATGCTTGGAACATATTGATTGTTCCGTTTTGGATATATTGATAAATAGTTTCTAAACCATCTGGTAATCGAGCTACGATACCAGCAAAGATGATCAAGGAAATACCATTACCTATACCATATGCTGTGATTTGTTCACCAATCCACATCAACAAGCATGTGCCTGCTGTTAGGATGATGGCCACAACGAATACACTAAGGAAATCATTATTTACCAAAGCGTTGTTTGCTCTAAGAGCAAATGCCATGCCTGCGGCTTGTACAAAGCCGAGGACTACGGTGCCATAACGAGTTACCTTCGCTATTTTCTTACGCCCGTCTTCACCATCTTTACTCCATGCTTCAAACTGAGGAACTACAGACTGAAGCAGTTGCATGATGATGGAAGCATTGATGTAAGGTGTAATACTCATTGCAAAGATAGAGAACTTACTAAGCGCACCACCAGCAAACAAGTCTAATAGACCGAATAGGTTACCGGATGTAAACAAGGATTCGATAACAGACGCATCAACGCCTGGAACAGGAATGTGGATACCAGCTCTAAAGATGGCAAACATCATTAATGTGTAAAGAATCTTATTACGTAATTCGGTAATCTTAAAGATGTTCGAGAGGCTATCTAGCACCCTAGATCACCTCTACTTTTCCGCCTGCTGCTGTAATTTTTTCTTCAGCAGATTTAGTGAAGCCATTAGCGATAACTGTTAAGTTTTTAGTTTCCAATGTACCGTTACCTAAAATACGAATGCCATCGCGTACATTTTTCAAAATGCCAGCTTCAATAAGAGCTACTGGATCAACTGTTGCACCGTCTTCAAAACGGTTCAATTGTTCTACGTTAACTTCAGCATATTGTTTAGCAAAAACGTTGTTGAAACCACGTTTTGGTAAACGACGATAAAGAGGCATTTGGCCGCCTTCAAAACCGGAGCGAACGCCACCGCCAGAACGGGAGTTTTGACCTTTTTGACCACGACCAGATGTTTTACCCAAGCCAGAACCTAAACCACGGCCTACACGAGTACGAGCTTTTTTGGAACCAGCAGCTGGTTGTAATTCATGAAGTTTCATTCAGTGCACCTCCTTATCAGTATTAAACTTCTTCAACTTTTACTAAATGTCTAACTTTGTGAAGCATACCTTCGATTTGAGGTGTTACTTCTTTTACAACTTGAGAATTAGTTTTTTTCAAGCCCAAAGCTTTAACTGTCGCGCGTTGATCTTCAGGACGACCGATTAAGCTTCTTGTTAATGTTACTTTAACTTGTGCCATTTCTTGTCTCCTTATTACGCGTTATAAATTTCTTCAACGGTTTTACCACGAAGTTCAGCAACTTCGCTAGCGCGTTTCAAATCTTTCAAACCTTCGATTGTAGCGCGAACCATATTGTTAGGGTTAGAAGAGCCCAAAGATTTAGTCAAGATGTTACGAACACCTACTAATTCCAATACGGCACGAACAGGGCCACCAGCGATAACGCCAGTACCTTCAGCAGCTGGTTTCAAGAATACGCGGCCTGCGCCGAATACGCCTGTTACGCTGTGAGGGATTGTACCATTTTTAATTGCTACGTTTACAATATTTTTCTTAGCATCATCGATACCTTTGCGAATTGCTTCTGGTACTTCCGCTGCTTTACCTAAGCCAACGCCTACATAACCGTTGCCATCACCAACAACTACAAGAGCGCTGAAGGAAAAACGACGACCGCCTTTAACTACTTTGGCTACGCGGTTGATGAATACTACTCTTTCTTTAAGATCAAGACTGGTGTAGTCAATTCTCGCCATGTCTATAGTTCCTCCTTCTTAGAATTTTAAGCCTGCTTCACGAGCACCTTCTGCAAGGGCTGCTACGCGGCCGTGGTAAATGTAACCACCACGGTCAAACACTACAGTGTCAATGCCTTTAGCGATAGCTTTTTTAGCAACTGCTTCACCAACAGCTTTAGCAGCAGCTACGTTACCACCATAGGATAAGTTCAAATCTTTATCTAAAGAGCTAGCAGCAACCAAAGTTGTACCTGCTACGTCATCGATTACTTGTGCGTAAATGTTGCTCAAAGAACGGTAAACGTTCAAACGTGGGCAAGTTGCCGTACCAGAGATGTGACGGCGAATACGAAGATGACGTTTTGCTCGAGCGATATTTCTACTAGATTTACGAGGCAAGATATTCACTCCTTTCATTCATATAGATGATATTACTATTTACCTTTTGCACCAGCTTTACCAGCTTTGCGACGAACAACTTCGCCTTCATAGCGGATACCTTTACCTTTGTAAGGTTCAGGTTTTCTCCATTTACGGATATCAGCTGCTACTGCGCCTACAACTTCTTTGTCTGCACCAGAAACAACGATTTTGTTAGGAGCTGGAACTTCAATTGTAATACCAGCTGGAGCTTCCATTTCTACTGGATGAGAGAAGCCAAGTGTAAGAACTAATTTATTGCCTTGTTTAGCCGCTCTGTAACCAACACCGTTGATTTCAAGAGTTTTTGTGAATCCTTCAGATACGCCTGTTACCATATTAGCAACAAGAGCGCGAGTCAAACCGTGAAGGGAACGATGAGCTTTATTGTCGGAAGGACGAGCTACTGTAATTGTGTTACCTTCAACAGTGATATTCATATCTGGATGCAAATCGCGAGATAATTCACCTTTAGGACCTTTTACGTTCATATGATGGTTATCATATGTAACAGTAACGCCTGCAGGGATCTCGATAGGCATTCTACCGATACGTGACATTATTTCTACCTCCTATTGCTACTATTACCAAACGTATGCGATTACTTCGCCACCAAGACCTTCTTTACGAGCTTGTTTGTCGCTCATAACGCCTTTGGATGTAGAAATAACTGCGATACCCAAACCACCAAGTACACGAGGAAGTTCTTCCTTTTTCGCGTAAACACGTAAACCAGGTTTGGAAATACGTTTAATTCCTGTAATAACTTTTTCGTTATTGGAACCATATTTCAAAGTTACTTTTAAAGTGTTTTCTTCTTTTTCTACGTTCTTTACGAAACCTTCTTGTAAAAGGATGTCAAGAACAGCTGCTTTCATTCTAGATGCAGGAATGTTTACCGTTTCATGAAGTGCAGCATTTGCATTACGGATGCGCGTAAGCATATCCGCGATAGGATCGGTCATTACCATAATCTAAAAACCTCCTCTCGTCTAATATTACCAGCTGGCTTTTTTAACACCAGGAATTTGTCCTTTGTACGCCAATTCACGGAACGCAATACGGCTGATACCGAATTTGCGCATATAGCCGTGAGGACGACCAGTTAAGTTGCAACGGTTGTGTAAGCGTGTTGGGGATGCGTTTGCTGGTAATTTGGACAAGCCTTCATAATCACCTGCTGCTTTTAACGCTGCACGTTTAGCTGCATATTTTTCAACGATTTTAGCGCGTTTCTTTTCGCGTTCAATCATAGATTTTTTAGCCATCTATATGTTCCTCCTATTATTTTTCAAAAGGCATACCGAATTGAGTCAACAATTCACGAGCTTCTTCATCTGTTTTAGCAGTTGTTACTACGATGATATCCATACCAGTAACACGTTCTACTTGATCATATTCGATCTCAGGGAAGATGAGCTGTTCTTTAAGACCCAAAGCGTAGTTACCACGGCCATCAAATGCTGTTGCGCTGATACCGCGGAAGTCACGTACACGAGGTAATGCCGCATTGATCAATTTATCGAGGAATTCATACATGCGTTCGCCACGAAGAGTAACTTTTGTACCCAACGCCATGCCTTCACGAACTTTGAAGTTCGCAATGGATTTTTTAGCTTTTGTGATTACAGGTTTTTGACCAGCAATGATAGTCAAATCATTAACTGCTGCTTCCAATGCTTTTGCATTGCCTACTGCATCACCAACGCCGATGTTGATAACGATTTTTTCCAATTTAGGGATTTCCATAACGTTGCCGTATTGGAATTTTTCTTGCATACTCTTTTTAATTTCAGAGTTATATTGTTCAAATAAACGAGACATTTATTTAGCTCCTCCTTTCCTGATTATTTAAGTACTGTACCAGATTTAACTGTAGCGCGAACGAATTTACCGTCTTTGCCTTCAACTTTTTTGATACGAGTAGCTGTTTTAGTTTCTGGGTCAACGATCATTACGTTAGAAACATGGATACCAGCTTCTTTAGTAACGATGCCGCCTTGTGGGTTAGCTTGAGAAGGTTTTGTATGACGTTTTACAGTGTTAACGCCTTCAACAAATACGCGTTCTTTTTTAGGTTCAGTTGCAATTACTGTACCTTGCTTACCTTTATCTTTACCGGAGATAACAACAACTGTATCGCCTTTTTTGATTTGTAGTTTAGCCATATGCTGCGTTCCTCCTTCTTATAATACTTCTGGAGCCAAAGAAACGATTTTCATGAAGTCTTTTTCACGAAGCTCTCTAGCTACAGGTCCAAAGATACGAGTACCACGAGGGGTCTTGTCATCTTTAATAACTACTGCTGCGTTTTCATCGAAACGGATATAGGAACCGTCTTGACGGCGGATACCTTTTTTAGAACGAACAATAACAGCTTTGACTACGTCGCCTTTCTTGACAACGCCACCGGGTGATGCATCTTTTACAGAAGCAACGATTACGTCACCGATATTGCCGAATTTGCGATAAGAACCGCCCATGACTTGGATACACATAATACGTTTTGCACCAGTGTTGTCGGCAACATTCAAAATTGTTTGTTGCTGGATCATCGTCTATTCCTCCTTACATCACTCTTATTTTTGTCTTTCAAGAATTTCAACAACTCTCCAACATTTATCTTTAGAAAGTGGACGAGTTTCTACAATTTTAACTGTATCACCAATTTGGCACTCATTGTTTTCATCATGAGCTTTGAAGCGTTTAGTGCTAACCATTGGCTTGTTATATAATGCGTGAGGTACTTTACGTTCTACAGCAACAACAACAGTTTTATTCATTTTGTCGCTTACAACTTTACCTACGCGGACTTTACGTACGTTTCTTTCTTCTGCCACGATTTTAAGCCTCCTTTTCAACCTTTAACAAATCTGTTATTATGCGTTTTCAGATTTAAGTTCAACTTCACGTTGTACAGTTTTAATACGAGCGATTGTCTTCTTAACTTCACGAATGCGCATAGGATTTTCTAATTGACCTGTTGCAAGCTGAAAACGGAGGTTAAATAACTCTTCCTTAAGACCGGAAACTTTTTGTTCCATTTCGGCAGCGCTCATATTGCGAATGTCATTAACCTTCATTTACGTCACCACCCAATTCTTTACCCTTAACAACAAATTTGCATTTGATTGGAAGTTTATGGCTTGCAAGACGCATAGCTTCACGAGCTGTAGCTTCTGGCACACCGTCCATTTCAAACATTACACGACCTGGTTTAACTACTGCTACCCAGTATTCAGGAGAACCTTTACCGGAACCCATACGAGTACCAGCTGGTTTAGCTGTGATTGGTTTGTCAGGGAAAATTTTAATCCATACTTTACCACCACGTTTGATATAACGAGTCATAGCAATACGGGCAGCTTCGATTTGACGGTTAGTGATCCAAGATGGTTCGCATGCTACCAAGCCGAACTCACCATGAGACACTGTATTACCGCGCATAGCACGACCTTTCATACGGCCGCGGAATTGCTTACGATGTTTTACGCGCTTTGGAATAAGCATTACTTGCCACCTTCTTCCTTCTTAGCAGGTTGTTTTGCTTCTGGCAAAACTTCACCTTTGTAAATCCATACTTTAATGCCGATACAACCATATGTTGTATGAGCTTCAGCAGTACCGTAGTCGATGTCTGCACGAAGTGTATGCAAAGGAATAGAACCTTCACGGTAGGATTCGCTACGAGCGATTTCAGCGCCGCCAAGACGACCGCTTACCATGATTTTAATACCTTTTGCACCTAAGCGCATTGTACGACCTACAGCTTGTTTCATTGCACGACGGAAACCGATACGGCGTTCCAATTGGCTAGCAATGTTTTCTGCAACCAAGATTGCATCCATGTCTGCTTGTTTAATTTCTGCAATGTTAACGTCCACTTGTTTATCAGTGAAACGAGTCATTGCTTTTTTGATATCTTCGATACCAGCACCACCACGACCGATAACCATACCTGGTTTTGCAGTGTGGATAGTCAATTTAATACGTTTATTTGTACGCTCGATTTCAATGCGGGAAATACCAGCAATGAAAAGGGTTTCTTTCAAGAAGTTACGAATTTTTACGTCTTCATGAAGATTAGCAGCGAAATCTTTATCTGCATACCATTTTGCGTCCCAATCTTTTACGATACCGACACGCAAACCGTGTGGATTAACTTTTTGACCCACTCTGTTTCCCTCCTTCTTAAGCTCTTTCTTTAACTACTACTGTTACATGGCTAGTGCGTTTCAAAATTTTGAAAGCTTGACCACGGGAACGAGGATGAATGCGTTTTAATGTAGGGCCTTGATCAACGAAGATCTCGGATACGTAAAGATTGTCAACATTCATATCGAAATTATGTTCAGCGTTTGCGATTGCAGAACGCATAACTTTTTCTACTACATCAGCGCCAACTTTCGGAGTGAACTTCAAGATGGCAAATGCTTCGCCGATGTTTTTACCGCGCACTAAATCTGCAACGATACGGATTTTACGAGGCGCGATTCGGATATGTCTAGCGATTGCTTTTGCTTCCATGTATTATTTCCTCCTATTTTTTGCCTGTAGATTTTTCGTCCTTACCATGACCTTTATAAGTACGTGTAGGAGCGAACTCACCTAATTTATGACCTACCATATCTTCTGTAATGAATACAGGTACATGTTTGCGACCATCATGCACAGCAATTGTGTGGCCTACAAAACTTGGGATAATAGTAGAGGCACGGGACCAGGTTTTTACAACTTTCTTTTCGTTAGTTTCGTTTAAAGCTTCAACTTTCTTAAGCAAATGATCTGCTACGAAAGGGCCTTTTTTAATAGATCTGGACACTATTTTATCTCCTTTCCTTTATCCTATTTTGTACGACGTTTAATGATTAAGCTGTTAGAAGCTTTTTTCTTGTCGCGAGTTTTAACACCATGTGCTGGTTTGCCCCAAGGTGTAACAGGATGTTTACGACCAACAGGAGATTTACCTTCACCACCACCATGTGGATGGTCACAAGGGTTCATTACAACACCACGGTTGCCAGGGCGAACGCCCATCCAACGATGACGACCAGCTTTACCAATTACAAGGTTGCTGTGGTCAGCGTTACCAACAACACCTACTGTTGCACGGCACTCTTGACGAACACGACGCATTTCACCAGATGGTAAACGAAGAATAGCGTAGCCATTATCTTTACCCATCAATTGAGCAGATGTACCAGCGGAACGAACGATTTGGCCACCTTTACCGATTTTCAATTCGATATTGTGGATTTGTGTACCGTCTGGAATATTAGCCAATGGTAAGCAGTTACCAGGTTTAATATCGGACTCAGGACCGGAGAATACAACGTCACCAACTTTTAGACCGTTAGGAGCTAAAATGTAGCGTTTTTCACCATCAGCGTAGTTAAGCAAAGCGATACGAGAAGAACGGTTAGGATCATACTCGATTGTTGCTACTTTAGCTGGAATATTATCTTTAGTACGTTTGAAGTCAATAATACGATATTGACGTTTATGACCGCCACCTTGGTGACGAACTGTCATTTTACCAGTATTGTTACGACCACCTTTTTGGGAAATCTTAGCGAGCAAAGATTTTTCTGGTTTGCTTGCTGTGATTTCGTCGAAGGCGGATACTGTCATAAACCGGCGACCAGCGGAGTACGGTTTAAATGATTTAATTGCCATTAGTGGGCCTCCTTACAACTAGACTCTTAGACACCTTCAAAGAATTCAATGGATTCGCCAGCTTTCAAAGTAACGATAGCTTTTTTGTAATCGCTGCGTTTACCTTGTGTACGACCCATGCGTTTAGTTTTGCCTAAAACGCGAATAGTAGCTACTTTTTCTACTTTTACATTGAAGATTTTTTCAACTGCTTGACGGATTTGCACTTTATTTGCAGTCAAAGGCACACGGAAAGTGTATTTGCCTTCTTCCATAAGCATAGTGGATTTTTCGGTAATAACCGGGCGGATTAGTACATCATGTAATTGCATTATCCAAGTACCTCCTCGATTTTTGCGACAGCACCTTTAGTAATGAAGAGCTTATCGTAATGAAGAAGATCGAAAATGTTCATACCTTCGCAAGCCAATGCTTTAACACCTTGGATGTTGCGAGCGGAACGTTCAACATTTACATCACCTTCAGTGATGAACAATACTTTTGCATCACCAACGTTGAAGCTATTGATAATGTTCAACACTTCTTTAGTTTTAGGAGCTGCTAATGTGATTTCTTCCAAAACGTATAATTCGCTATTATTCACTTTATCGCTAAGAGCAGATTTAACTGCTAAACGTCTAGCCTTACGAGGCATAGCTTTGTAATAGCTGCGAGGTTGTGGACCAAATGTAGTACCGCCACCGATCCAAATTGGGGAACGGCTGGAACCGGAACGAGCACGGCCAGTACCTTTTTGTTTCCAAGGTTTGCGGCCACCGCCACGAACCATACCTCTAGTTTTTGTTGCATGTGTGCCGAGACGTTCGTTAGACAATTGACGAACTACGGCTTGATGCATTACGGCTTCGTTAACTTCAACGCCGAATACTGCATCGTTTAACTGTATTTCACCGACTTTAACGCCGGATTGATTATATGTTGCTACTGTAGGCATTACATAATCCTCCTTTCGACAAATGATTATTTAACAGGTTTAACCGTGTTGCGAACCATAACCAAGCTACCTTTAGCGCCTGGGATACCACCTTTAACCAATAAAAGGTTACGTTCAGCATCAACTTTCACAACGGATAAGCGTTGTACGGTAACTCTGTAACCACCCATTTGTCCAGGGAGTTTTTTACCTTTGTATACCTTACCGCCGCCACCGGAGATCATAGGACCGATGGAACCAGGTTCACGGTGAGATTTGGAACCATGAGTTTCAGGACCACGGGAGAAGTTATGGCGTTTAATTGTGCCAGCAAAACCCTTACCTTTACCTGTACCCACTACGTCCACCAATTCACCTTCTGCGAAGATATCAGCTGCCAGAGTTTGGCCTACTGTGTAGTCAGCTGCATTAGCTACGCGAACTTCGCGAAGATATTTAACTGGAGCTACGCCAGCTTTGTCGAACTGACCTTTTACAGGTTTTGTTAAATGTTTTTCTTTAATGGAACCGTAACCAATTTGTACTGCTTCGTAGCCGTCTGTTTCAACAGTCTTAACGCGCACTACAACGCTTGGGGTAGTTTCCACTACTGTTACAGGAACTAATTGGCCTTCAGCTGTGAAGACTTGAGTCATTCCTAATTTTTTACCCAAAATAGCTTTAGACATTATCGCACCTCCTTATAGTTTTATTTCAATAGATACACCAGCTGGTAAATCTAAACGAGTGATAGCATCTACTGTTTTCGAATTTGGTTCAAGAATATCGATTAAGCGTTTATGTGTACGCATTTCGAATTGTTCACGAGAATCTTTGTTTACGTGTACAGAACGAAGAATTGTGAAGATATTCTTTTCTGTTGGCAATGGAATCGGACCAGATACCATAGCGCCATTTCTTTTTGCAGTGTCTACGATCTTAGCAGCGCTTTGATCGAGAGCTTTGTGGTCGTATGCCTTAAGGCGAATACGGATTTTTTGCTGTTTAGCCATTATTAATAATTCCTCCTGTCGTCCATTTCGTGAATGGGCTGCTCCATAGAAATTCTCCTCCGCAGAGGCAACCTTCTACTTCATAGTTTAAAAACACAACACTAGAGCGGCATTACTGCCGCTCTGAATGCTGCATGTATTGTGCTCAACGCATCACTACGATGAGCATAAAAGGTTAAATTAACCTTCGATTTCAGTTACAACGCCAGCGCCTACTGTATGGCCACCTTCGCGGATCGCGAAACGAAGACCTTCTTCGATAGCGATTGGAGTGATCAATTCGATATCCATTGTTACGTTATCGCCAGGCATACACATTTCTACACCTTCAGGAAGGTTTACAACACCTGTTACGTCTGTTGTACGGAAGTAGAATTGTGGACGGTAGTTGGAGAAGAATGGAGTATGACGGCCACCTTCTTCTTTAGTCAATACGTATACTTCTGCTTTGAATTTTGTGTGTGGGTTGATGGAACCTGGTTTAGCCAATACTTGACCACGTTCGATGTCTTTACGGTCAACACCACGAAGCAATGCACCTACGTTGTCACCTGCTACTGCAGAGTCCAAAGTTTTGCGGAACATTTCAAGACCAGTTACTACGTATTGTTCAGCTTTTTCTTTCAAGCCTACTACTTCTACTGTGTCGCCTACATTTACTTGACCACGTTCAACACGGCCAGTTGCTACTGTACCACGACCAGTGATTGTGAATACGTCTTCCACAGGCATCAAGAAAGGTTTGTCAGTATCACGAACTGGAGTTGGGATGTAGGAATCTACAGCGTCCATCAATTCGTCGATTTTAGCTACATATTGAGCGTCGCCTTCCAAAGCTTTCAAAGCGGAACCTACAACGATAGGCACTTCGTCGCCAGGGAATTCGTAGGAAGAAAGAAGTTCACGAACTTCCATTTCTACTAATTCGATCAATTCTTCGTCGTCAACCATGTCAGCTTTGTTCAAGAATACTACGATTGCAGGAACACCAACTTGGCGAGCCAACAAGATGTGTTCGCGAGTTTGAGGCATAGGGCCGTCAGCTGCGGAACATACCAAGATAGCGCCGTCCATTTGAGCCGCACCAGTGATCATGTTTTTAACATAGTCAGCATGGCCTGGGCAGTCAACGTGTGCATAGTGACGGTTAGCAGTTTCATACTCAACGTGTGCAGTGTTGATTGTGATACCACGTTCACGTTCTTCTGGAGCTTTATCGATGTTGCTGTAATCTTGGAATTCAGCTTGACCTTTTTCAGCCAATACTTTAGTGATTGCAGCTGTCAAAGTAGTTTTACCATGGTCAACGTGACCGATTGTACCGATGTTAACATGCGGTTTCGTACGTTCAAATTTTTCTTTTGCCATTTTAAATTATCCTCCGAGGAAAATAGTAATTCTATTAATCTAATATAAGATTAACCGTTTTTCTTTGCTTGAATTTCTTCAGCAATTTTCTTAGGAACTTCTTCGTAATGATCGAATGTCATGGAGTAGTTACCGCGACCTTGAGTTTTGGAACGAAGGTCAGTTGCGTAACCGAACATTTCGCTCAATGGAACATATGCTTTGATATGTTGGTTACCATTACGAGCTTCCATGCCGTCCATGCGACCACGACGGGAGTTCAAGTCACCGATAACGTCGCCCATGTATTCTTCAGGAACGTCTACTTCTACGGACATGTATGGTTCAAGCAATGCAGGATCTGCTTTGCGAGCACCTTCTTTAAAGCCCATGGAACCAGCAATTTTGAAGGCCATTTCGTTGGAGTCAACGTCATGGTAGGAGCCGTCAAATACGATAACTTTGATGTCAACCATTGGATAACCAGCGATAACACCGGATTCCATAGCTTCTTTAACACCATTTTCTACAGGTCCGATGTATTCACGAGGAATTGCACCACCTACGACCTTATTTTCAAATTCGAAGCCAGCACCTGGTTCTTGTGGAATCAATTCCAACCAGCAGTGACCATATTGACCACGACCACCAGATTGACGAACGAATTTACCTTCAGCTTTAACAGCTTTACGGATAGTTTCGCGATATGCTACTTGAGGTTTACCTACGTTGCAGTCTACTTTGAACTCACGGTTCATACGGTCAACGATGATATCCAAGTGAAGTTCCCCCATACCGGAGATAATAGTTTGACCTGTTTCTTCATCAGTACGAACTTTGAAAGTAGGATCTTCTTCTGCCAAACGTGCAAGAGCTGTACCCATTTTTTCTTGGTCAGCTTTTGTTTTAGGTTCAACAGCAACGGAGATAACTGGTTCAGGGAATTCCATGGATTCAAGGATTACAGGAGCTTTTTCATCACACAATGTGTCGCCTGTAGTAGTATCCTTCAAACCAACCGCCGCAGCGATGTCACCAGAGTATACGCGTTCGATTTCTTTACGGGAGTTAGCGTGCATTTGAAGAATACGGCCGATACGTTCTTTTTTACCTTTAGTGGAGTTGAAAACGTAAGAACCGGATTCCAATGTACCGGAGTACACACGGAAGAACGCTAATTTACCAACATAAGGGTCAGCCATGATTTTGAATGCCAATGCGGAGAATGGCTCTTCATCGGAAGAAGGACGAGTAGTTTCTTCTTCAGTACCAGGAACTACACCTTTAATAGCTGGAATGTCGATTGGAGCTGGCATGTAATCAATTACAGCGTCCAATAACATTTGTACACCTTTGTTTTTGTAGGAAGAACCACAAAGTACAGGGAACAATTGGTTAGCAATAACAGCTTTACGCAATGCTGCTTTCAATTCTTCTACTGTAAGTTCTTCGCCTTCCAAGTATTTCATCATGATATCGTCGTCTGTTTCAGCGATAGCATCGATCATCATTTCGCGACGAGCTTCTGCTACTTCTTGATATTCAGCAGGGATATCAGTGATTTCATATTCTTTACCATCGTCGGATTTGTAAATTTCCGCTTTCATAGTCATCAAGTCGATGATGCCTTCGAAAGTATCTTCAGCGCCGATTGGCACTTGGATAGCTACGGAATTTGCACCCAAACGAGTTTTCATCATGTCAACTACGTTGAAGAAGTCAGCACCTACAGTATCCATCTTATTTACATAAGCGATACGAGGTACGCCGTAGTTAGAAGCTTGACGCCATACTGTTTCGGATTGTGGTTCAACGCCGCCTTTAGCACTGAATACCGCAACAGAACCGTCAAGTACACGTAGAGAACGTTCTACTTCTACAGTAAAGTCAACGTGACCAGGAGTATCGATGATGTTGATACGATGTTCTTTCCATTGACAAGTTGTCGCAGCAGAAGTGATTGTGATACCACGTTCTTGTTCTTGCTCCATCCAGTCCATCGTAGCAGCGCCTTCATGTACTTCGCCGATCTTATGAACGATACCTGTATAGTAGAGGATACGTTCTGTAGTTGTTGTCTTACCAGCATCGATGTGGGCCATGATACCGATATTACGAGTTTTTGCTAAGGAAAACTCTCTTGCCACAGTTGTCACCTCTTATTACCAACGATAATGAGCAAATGCTTTATTAGCTTCTGCCATTTTATGAGTATCTTCTTTTTTCTTGATTGCAGCGCCTGCATTGTTGAAAGCGTCCATCAATTCGCCTGCTAAGCGTTCTTTCATAGTGCGTTCACCACGAAGACGAGCGTAGTTAACAACCCAGCGAATACCGAGTGTTTGACGGCGATCAGCACGAACTTCAACTGGCACTTGATAGTTAGCACCACCGATACGGCGAGCACGTACTTCAAGTACAGGCATAACATTTTTCAATGCTTGATCAAAAACTTCCATTGGGTCTTGACCCATTTTGGAACGAATAATTTCGAATGCATCATATACGATAGTTTCAGCAATGCCTTTTTTGCCATCGTACATAACTTTGTTAATGAAACGTGTTACTAATTTGCTGTTGTACACCGGATCTGGAAGTACATCACGTTTCGGAACAGGGCCTTTTCTTGGCATGTTCAATTCCTCCTTTATAATGATGTGTGTTAATTTCGTTTAATGGCTAAAATTATTTTTTAGCTTTTTTCGCGCCGTATTTGGAACGACTTTGCATACGGTTTTGTACGCCAGCTGTATCCAATGCACCACGAACGATGTGATAACGCACACCTGGAAGGTCTTTTACACGACCGCCTCTGATAAGTACAACACTGTGTTCTTGTAAATTGTGACCAATGCCTGGGATGTAAGCAGTTACTTCAATAGCGTTTGTCAAACGTACACGGGCAACTTTACGAAGCGCGGAGTTTGGTTTCTTTGGAGTAGCTGTGTACACACGAGTACATACACCACGTTTTTGTGGAGATTCTTGAAGCGCTGGAGCTGTAGATTTTTTAGTCAAGCTCATGCGACCTTTGCGTACTAGCTGATTAATTGTTGGCATTTGGGCACCTCCTTTCCAAATTTGAGATTTATAATTGATCCGTCATAACAAAGTGTTACATCGGATATTACCAAGATTAACGTAGGATACCTACCGCTGTGGCCCGCACCTTAATGCGACACGCACGACCGAGGTCATCCATAGTGTGCTTATCATTCACAGGTATTCCCTGTTCAGAACAAGCTGTTCGTATAGGTTCAACTACACGTTCATCACTATCGCGTCCTACGAACACATACTTCACAGTTCCTCGTGCAATGTTTTTCAACGTTTGCTTGGCACCGATTGTTTTGTTCATCGACTTCAGATGGGCAATGTCCATAGTAAATTCTCCTTACGAAATTATGCTACTTAGGCATACTTGCCCCTGAGCACTCTGTAAGTATATCAATTACACAAGCTCATGTCAAACGTTTTTCGACGGTCTACACCGCTATACAACTGCATTTTATGTGTACACGTTTCCGTGCGTTTCATTATATCGAACTATATAAACTCATTTGTTATTTTTATACAAATTTATGTGTTTTGCACTCATTTTTATGCATAAATTTTATAATATTTTCATTCATCTCATTTTATGTATGCAAAATAGATATAATTAAATTATAATTAGCCATTTATTTGATCTATTTTATTTCATATATTCAAAATGACTATTTAATTAGATTTATTATTCTATTTATTCCATATGCTTCTTACAGCCTGATGAACATATTTAGTATAAAAAAGAGCGCGCCTTAAGGCACGCTCTTTTATAGTATCCCTATAGATTATTCTTCTACAGCAGATTCTTCTGTAATATCGATAATTTCAGGTGTGTTTTTAACAACCTCAATCTTACGGTAACGGCTCATACCAGTACCAGCAGGGATCAATTTACCGATAATTACGTTTTCTTTTAAGCCCAATAATGGATCGATTTTACCTTTAATAGCGGCATCTGTAAGAACACGTGTTGTTTCTTGGAAGGACGCAGCAGACAAGAAGGAATCCGTTGCCAAAGCAGCTTTAGTAATACCCAATAATGTACGTTTGCCAGTAGCATTTTCACGGCCATTAAGAGTAAGACGACGGTTTTCTTCGTCAAAGGTATTAACGTCGACCATATCCCCTGGAAGCATATCAGCATCGCCAGCTGTTTCAACTTTTACTTTATGAAGCATTTGACGAACGATAACTTCGATATGTTTATCGTTAATTTCTACACCTTGAGATTTATATACTTTTTGTACTTCGTATACGAGGTAACGTTGAGTTGCTTCAGTACCCATTACGCGCATAATGTCATGAGGGTTGATAGAACCTTCTGTCAAACGAGCGCCCAAGGATACAACATCACCGTCTTTAACGATAATGCGGGAACCATAAGGGATGAGGTAATCGAGTTCAATACCGTCCTCACCAGTGATGAAGATAGTATTAGTACCTTTTTTACCTTCGTTAGGTACAACGCGAACTGTACCTTCGTTTTCTGCGATGATAGCATTACGTTTTGGTTTACGCGCTTCGAACAATTCTTCGACACGTGGCAAACCTTGTGTAATATCGTCACCTGCGACACCACCTGTATGGAATGTACGCATTGTCAACTGAGTACCAGGTTCACCGATGGATTGCGCTGCAATAATACCTACAGCTTCACCAACTTGAACTTGACCACCTGTACCAAGGTCGCGACCATAGCACTTGCGACATACGCCATAAGGGCTGCGGCAAGTCAATACGGAACGGATTTTAACTGTTTCGTAGTGTTTTACAACTTCATCAGCCAATGGTTCTGTGATTTCACCGTTAAGAGGAACGATAACTTCGCCAGTTTCTTTATTAACTAATTCTTCAGCTGCAATACGGCCTACGATACGATCTTTTAATGGTTCAATAACACCAGTACCTTCAACGATTGCTTCCACTTCAATACCGTGGATTTCGTTGTTGCGTACTTGTACTTCTTTTACATCGGAGTTAAGGATAGCTTCGATGCCTTCTTCAGTGAGGCGTGTATTAGCAGGGAAGATTTCTACACCTTCACTGTCAACAATTGCTTGTACAGTATCCTTGTTCAACATATTTTGAACCATAGTTTCTTTTAATGTTGCACGGATGCTGTCATCGCTTTCACCAAGAATAATTTTTTGAACCAAGTTAGTATGGTTGATATCACTATCAGAGCCTAGGTGAGCACCGCGCAATGCGACAGATGTAACACCGGATTCTGCAATATCAGCTAAGCATTGTTCGTCCAAGATAGTTTCAGCAGGTACAACAAGTTCCCCTGTTTCTACATTCACTACATCTTTATCTAGAACACGACCAATAAGCTTGTCTTTCAACAATTCCAATGCTTGACGTGGAGATGTAGCCAAACGAGCGCGTTCACGAACGAGATCGATACCTACAACGTCACAATCGTCCTCACGAACGATAACGTCTTGAGATACGTCAACAAGACGACGAGTCAAGTAACCGGAGTCAGCTGTACGAAGCGCTGTATCTGCCAAACCTTTACGAGCACCATGAGAGGATGTAAAGTAATCCAATACAGTCAAGCCTTCTTTAAAGTTTGCTTTGATTGGCAAGTCGATGATACGACCAGATGGATCGGCCATCAAACCACGCATACCAGCAAGCTGACGGATCTGTTGTTTGTTACCACGGGCACCAGAGATAGCCATCATGTAAACAGGGTTGAAGCCATCTTTGTCGCGCGCCATATTATCCATCATGGCATCAGTAACATCTTCTGTTGCTTGAGTCCACAATTGGATAGTTTTACGGTAACGTTCTTCTTCTGTAATAAGACCACGGCGATACAAGCGAGATACTTTTTCTACTTCTTGCTCTGCTGTGTCTAATAAACCAGTTTTTACTTCTGGTACTTTAATATCTGCAATAGCTACAGTCATACCTGCGCGACGAGCGAAGGAGTAACCCAAGGATTTGATACGGTCCAAGAGTTCTGCAGTTTTTTCATTGCCAAACAATTGGAAGCATTGGTCAACCAATTTACCAACTGTTTTCTTATCCATAACCTTACCTAAAGAGTAAGTGCCATCTTCACGTTTTTCGTATTGCCATAATTCTGGGAATAATGCATTGTTGAAGATTAAGCGACCAGCTGTAGTTTCTACACGGCCATGGTCAGGTAAACGGATATAAAGGATATCTTGCAAGCCAATGATATGAGACTCGTATGCAAGCATTACTTCGTCATAAGTAGCAAATGTTTTTGCTTTATCACGAGTATCTTCGCGTACAACTGTTAAGTAGTATGTACCCAAGATCATATCTTGAGAAGGTACTGCTACTGGTTTACCGTCTTTCGTAGACAAGATGTTATGGCTAGAAAGCATCAATGTACGAGCTTCTGCTTGTGCTTCTACGGACAATGGTAAGTGACACGCCATTTGGTCACCGTCAAAGTCGGCGTTGAAGGCTGTACATACTAATGGATGCAATTTGATAGCACGGCCTTCCCAAAGGATTGGTTCGAATGCTTGAATACCAAGTCTATGCAATGTAGGGGCACGGTTCAAGAGAACTGGATGTTCTTTGATTACCTCTTCCAAGGATTCCCATACACCAGGACCAATTCTTTCAACTTGGCGTTTAGCAGCCTTGATGTTGGATGCTTGACCGCGTTCTACCAAACGTTTCATAACGAAAGGTTTGAACAATTCCAATGCCATTTCTTTAGGCAAACCACATTGGTGCATTTTAAGTTCAGGACCTACTACGATAACGGAACGACCAGAGTAGTCAACACGTTTACCAAGCAAGTTTTGACGGAAACGACCTTGTTTACCTTTAAGCATATCGGACAAGGATTTCAATGGACGGTTACCAGGACCTGTTACAGGACGACCACGGCGGCCATTATCGATCAATGCGTCAACAGCTTCTTGAAGCATACGTTTTTCGTTGCGCACGATGATATCAGGAGCACCTAAGTCTAACAAACGTTTCAAACGGTTGTTACGGTTGATAACACGACGGTACAAATCATTGAGGTCAGATGTAGCGAAACGACCACCATCTAATTGAACCATAGGGCGCAATTCAGGTGGGATAACTGGAACGATGTCCATAATCATCCATTCTGGTCGGTTACCAGATTGACGGAATGCTTCTACTACTTCTAAACGACGAACTGCACGGATTTTACGTTGACCACTAGCAGTGTTCAATTCTTCGCGCAATTCAGCATTCAATGCTTCAAGATCAAGTTCTGCTAAGAGAGCTTTTACAGCCTCAGCACCCATGTCGATACATGCGAAGAGAACCTCTTCAGCAGCGCCCAATTCATAACGCTCTTCACGAGTTAATTCTTCGTATTCTTTATCTGCTTCTGGGATTGTTGCATCATCGCGAAGAGCCGCATTATAGCGCTCTTTGCGTTGTGCTTCGCGAACAATAGCCAAACGTTCGTTACGTTGAGCTACTGTTTCGATTACGACGGATTTACCACCGATAGTATAACCGTCTTCGTTAAATTGAGCTTCATATTCGCGGTACTCTTGCTCGGACAACAATTGGCGTTTTGCCAATGGAGTACCAGCTGGATCTACTACGATGTAGGAAGCAAAGTATAATACGCGTTCCAAGGAACGTGGAGATACATCAAGGATTAGGCCCATGCGGGATGGGATACCTTTAAAGTACCAAATGTGAGATACAGGAGTAGCCAATTGGATATGGCCCATACGTTCACGACGTACTTTTGCACGTGTAACCTCTACACCACATTTATCGCAGACTACGCCTTTATGGCGAATGCGTTTATATTTGCCGCAGTGACATTCCCAGTCCTTTGTTGGTCCAAAAATGCGTTCGCAGAATAGACCATCACGTTCTGGCTTCAACGTACGGTAGTTAATAGTTTCAGGTTTCTTAACTTCCCCATGAGACCAAGCTAAGATCTGCTCTGGAGAGGCTAAACCGATTCGCATGGAATCGAATTCATTTACGTCTAGCACTACTATCGCTCCCTTCCTTATAGATAGTTTTAGTCTTCATCGTTAGAGGAATCGCCCATTGGGAACGCCAATTGGCTAAGGATATCGTCTTCACCGCCGTTATCAGCAGGTGCTTCTTCCTCTACTTCTGGCTCTACTACAGTTACTTCATCAGTTTCTACTGCACTGCCTTCCATAACTTCTTCAATGCCAGTTTCTACCACTTCATCTTCGTCATCAAGTTCTTTCATAACAACTTCTTCTTGATCTTCATTCAAGATTTTTACATCAAGACCAATACTTTGAAGTTCTTTGAGCAATACCTTGAAGGACTCAGGTACACCTGGTTCAGGGATGTTTTCGCCTTTAACGATTTTTTCGTATGCTTTCACACGACCAACAACGTCGTCAGACTTAACAGTTAATAGCTCTTGAAGTGTATAAGCTGCGCCATATGCTTCGAGAGCCCAAACTTCCATTTCCCCGAAACGTTGACCACCGAATTGAGCTTTACCGCCCAATGGTTGTTGTGTAACAAGGGAGTACGGACCTGTGGAACGAGCATGGATTTTATCATCAACCAAGTGATGGAGTTTAAGCATGTATACGTAACCAACAGTTACACGGTTATCCATAGGTTCACCAGTACGACCATCGTACAATACTGTTTTACCATCATCGGAACGACCAGCAATGCCTAATGTTTCAAATACGTCTTTTTCATGCGCACCATCAAATACAGGTGTAGCAATGTGAATACCAGCTACATCTGGTTTTGGCATGCCATATGTTTCATAATCGTAACCAAGGCCTTCGAGTTCATGACGAATTTCAACGCGTTTAGCACGAGCAGATTCAATATGGTTCAATGTAGTTTTAACTTTATTAATAGCTTCTAATTCTTCTACAAGAGCTGGATCCATTTCTGGAGCGTCTTCTTCAGAATCGAAGAATTCTACATGAAGTGCATTGTATTTAGCTTCAATAGCTTTAAGTTCTTGATAACGAGCTTCGCCGCCAAGAGCTTCAAGTTTCTTTTGCGCTGCAGATTCTACATGACCAAGAATTTGAGATTTCAAGTCGATGATTTTTTCATCGATATCGAAATGAGGAACAGTCACATCTTCTTTAGCTTTTGCTTCTAATTCTTCAATTTCAGCATATAAGCCGCGAATAGCGTCAATTTGTTCCCAGTAAGATGCATCAGTGCGAGCTTCTTTCAACACGTTTTGGATGTGAAGGTCTGTAGCTTTGATTTTCATACCTAAGCCTTGAACAGCCCAACCCAAGTGAGTTTCAAGAACCTGACCGATGTTCATACGAGAAGGTACGCCCAATGGGTTCAATACGATTTGTACTGGAGTACCATCTGGAAGGAATGGCATATCTTCTTTTCTCATAACACGAGAAACGACACCTTTGTTACCATGACGGCCCGCCATTTTATCGCCTTCGTGAATCTTACGTTTTTGAGCGATGTATACGCGAACAAGTTTATTTACACCTGGTTGTAATTCGTCACCGTTTTCACGAGTGAAGACTTTAACGTCTACAACTTTACCAGATTCGCCATGAGGTACGCGCAAGGATGTGTCGCGCACTTCGCGTTCTTTGTCGCCAAAGATAGCGCGCAATAAGCGTTCTTCAGGTGTTAATTCAGTTTCACCTTTTGGTGTAGCTTTACCTACGAGAATGTCGCCAGGGTGTACTTCTGCACCAATGCAGATGATACCATCTTCATCAAGGTTTTTAAGTGTGTCATCACCAGTATTAGGTAATTCACGAGTAATTTCTTCGGCACCTAATTTAGTGTCACGCGCATCGCATTCGTACTCTTCAATATGAATGGATGTATAGATATCTTCTTTGCAAAGTTCTTCACTAAGCAAGATCGCATCTTCGTAGTTATAACCTTCCCAAGGCATGAACGCTACAAGAACGTTATAACCTAACGCCAATTCACCGCCATCAGTAGCAGGACCGTCAGCCAATACTTGGCCTTTTACAACATGGTCGCCACGATTAACGATTGGTTTTTGGTTAAAGCATGTGGATTGGTTAGAACGAAGGAATTTATTCAAACGGTATGTATCAACACGACCATCGCTATCGCGAAGAACGTGGATTTCATTACCCCAGCAACGTACAACTTTACCAGCTTCACGAGCAAGTACGCAAACGCCGGAGTCAGTAGCTGCTGTATATTCCATACCTGTACCAACAAGTGGAGCTTGAGCGCGCAAGAGTGGTACCGCTTGACGTTGCATGTTCGCACCCATCAAGGCACGGTTAGCATCATCATTTTCAAGGAATGGAATCATAGCTGTACCGATGGATACAACTTCTTTTGGACTAACGTCCATGTAGTCTACCTTATCAGGTGTAACTTCCAATACATCATGACCACGACGACAAGCAACGTGTTCATTAGTAAAGTAACCTTCACCATCGATTGGGGAGTTCGCTTGGGCAATTGTCATGCCTTCTTCTTCATCAGCTGTCATATATACAACGGAATCAGTGACACGAACTTTTACAACTTTGTCTGCATCGGCACCTGTACCATAGATTTTTTCTACTTTACGGTATGGAGCCTCAATGAAACCAAATTCATTTACTTTCGCGTAGTTAGACAAGGAGTTGATCAAACCGATGTTTGGACCTTCTGGAGTTTCGATTGGACACATACGGCCATAGTGAGAGTGATGCACGTCACGAACTTCGAAGCCTGCACGCTCACGAGATAAACCGCCAGGGCCAAGGGCAGATAGACGACGTTTATGAGTCAATTCTGCTAATGGGTTTGTTTGGTCCATGAACTGAGACAATTGAGAAGAACCAAAGAATTCTTTGATTGCTGCCACTACAGGGCGAATGTTAATCAACGCTTGAGGCGTGATAGATTCGATTTCTTGAATTGTCATACGTTCACGAACAACACGTTCCATACGAGTTAAACCAATACGGAATTGGTTTTGCAACAATTCACCTACACAACGAAGACGACGGTTACCCAAGTGGTCGATATCATCTGTATGACCTGCGCCATCCATAAGGTTGAGCAAGTAAGAGATGTTAGCGATCATATCTTCTCTTGTGACTGTACGGTGATCGTATGGCAAGTTGCAGTTGTTACAGATAACTTTAGATTCTACACCATCGTTATTTACGATGTAGAACTCAGCGAAACCTTCACCATCGAATACATGGCTATTAGCAACGATATCAAGTTGTTCTTCCCCAACTTGTACACCTGCATCAAGAATGATTTCGCCAGTTTCTGGATCTACGATTGGTTGAGCCAATGTTTGACCCAACATACGTTGACGCCAGCCAAGTTTTTTGTTCAATTTGTAACGACCAACGCGCG
Source organism: Veillonella sp. (assembly GCF_041333735.1). Taxonomy (NCBI): domain Bacteria; kingdom Bacillati; phylum Bacillota; class Negativicutes; order Veillonellales; family Veillonellaceae; genus Veillonella; species Veillonella sp. The sequence goes on along the minus strand of NZ_JBGKFB010000001.1, from coordinate 1,179,576 downwards.
CTAAGTCATAACGGCGTGCATCGAAGAACAAGTTATCGAACAAGTTACGAGCAGACTCTACTGTAGGAGGTTCGCCTGGACGTAATTTTTTATAGATTTCAACCAATGCTTCATCAGCAGATTGAGTTGTATCTTTTTCTAATGTACGAACGATGCGTTCATCATATACTGGCAAACCATCTTCATCAGTTTTACCATTCCAGAAGAGGTCGAGGATGCTTTCATTAGTATCCCAACCTAATGCACGTACCAATACAGTAGCTGGTAATTTACGGTTACGGTCAATACGAACAGCCACAACTTCGCTTGCATCAGTTTCAAGCTCGATCCATGCGCCACGGTTAGGAATAACTGTGGAATCGTACAAACGGTTACCCATTGTATCGATTTCTTTATTGTAGTAAACGCCTGGAGAACGTACCAATTGGGATACGATTACACGTTCTGCACCATTGATGATGAAAGTACCTGTGTCAGTCATCAATGGGAAATCGCCCATGAATACTTCTTGTTCTTTAATGTCCATATTTTCTGGATCATTATTTACTAAGCGAATATTTACACGAAGTGGTGCTGCGTAAGTAGCATCACGGTTTTTACATTCATTAATATCATACTTAGGTTCACCTAAGCTGAAACCTTCGAAAGAAAGTACTAGATTACCTGAATTGTCTTTAATCGGAGAAATATCGTTGAAAATATTTTGTAAACCACTCTCCAAGAACCACTCATACGATTTACGCTGAATGTCCAATAAATGCGGCATCTTGATAACTTCGTTAATTTTTGCGTACGTATAACGAGTTCGTTTGCCTACCTGTTCAGGTTTGAACATATTTGCTTTCACCCCTATCAAAACACACTGGTCTACCATTTTCTATAACGGCACGGAAAAGACATCTTACAGGTCTCAGTTTTCCTGCTCGGATAACGTCAAATAAAGCAAGGCCCATTTCATTTTCAAAAATAACCTTGCTTTCCATTAACCAAGCACAACCTTGGAAGAAAACCTAATCACTATTCAAGTTATAGTTTTTATATCCAAAAGCAGGAAACGCTACTTTTGCAATATATAATTCTATCAGTATTAAAAAAGACTGTCAACCAAAAGGGTTGACAGTCTTTCATTTTCATGCTTTATTCATGTATCAAAACAACTTACTATGTTAGTTGCCTTTTTGTTTTAAAAGATTAGCACCAGCAATACCAGGGCGAGTCATTTCTTTAGGAGAAAGGATATGATTGATTTCATCTTCAGTCAACAAACCTTTTTCCAAGATGATATCACGGATAGCACGACCAGTAGTATAGGCTTCTTTTGCAAGAGAAGATGCTGTTTCATACCCAAGGTGTGGCAACAATGCTGTTACGATACCAACGGAACGATTCAACCAGTATTCGCATTGTTCACGATCTACTTCAAGATCTACGAGTAATTTATCAACGAATGTATTTACACCGTTTTTGAGGTAGCAAAGATTATTGAACAAATTGTAAGCCAATACAGGTTCCATTACGTTCAATTCGAATTGACCATTTTCTACAGCCAATGTAATTGTTAAGTCATTACCGATAACTTGATAACATACTTGGTTCAACACTTCGGCGATAACAGGGTTAACCTTGCCTGGCATGATGGAGGAACCAGGTTGACGAGCAGGTAATTTTAATTCCCCAATACCACAGCGAGGACCAGAAGCCATCAAGCGGAAGTCGTTTGCCATTTTAATCAATACAAGAGCAGTAACTTTCAAACCACTGGAGATATCAGCAAAGATATCTGTATTGTTGGTAGCATCAATTAAGTTTTCAGCTGTGTAGAATGGTTCGCCTACTACTTCACTAAGTTCGTATGCTACATCATGAATATAATTAGGTTCCGCGTTAAGGCCTGTACCAACTGCAGTAGCACCCATGTTAATTACATGTGCACCTTCAACGGCAGATTTAATACGTTTAATACCGCGGCGAACACCAGATGCATAGGCACCCATTTCTTGGCCTAATGTAATTGGCACCGCATCTTGTAAATGAGTACGACCCATTTTCAAAATTTCGCTATATTCATCAGCCTTTTTCTCAAGTTCATCAACAAGGCGTTGTAAGGCTTCAAGTAAAGGTTTAGATTTCAAAATCGCACATACCTTGATTGCTGTTGGGAAAGCATCATTTGTGGATTGTGCCATATTACAATGGTTGTTAGGGCTTACAATATCATAGCTTCCTTTTGGATGACCCAAAATTTCACAAGCACGGTTAGCCAATACTTCGTTCATATTCATATTTACAGAAGTACCTGCGCCACCTTGAATTGGATCAACAGGGAATTGGTCCGCAAATTGACCTTCAATTACTTCGTCTGCAGCTTGTACAATAGCTTTACCAATAGATACATTTAAGCGACCAGTTTTCATATTCGCTAAAGCAGATGCTTTTTTAACCATTGCCAATGCTTTGATAAAGTCTTGGTCCAAGTGTTTACCTGTAATATGGAAGTTTTCTAATGCACGAATTGTTTGTACACCGTAATATAATTCATCAGCTACTTCTAATTCACCTAAGAAATCATGTTCTTTTCTCATAATAAATCCTCTTTCTACTATTTTTATACAAAATAGTATTTCAATGGAACGGTTTTATCTTACGCGCTCATTATAGCATGTATTTTGTATACATAAAAGTCATTTCATGTATTCTGTACAAACAATATTCTATACAATATATTATTTCATAAATAATTTTTTTTGTAACTATTTCCATATTGATAAAACCTTTATCTTTCATTGGTTTAATTATTACACGCCCTATAGTACAATAATATAAACTACGTAAGTAAGGAGTCACTATGATTAACAATCACATGCTGCGCATAGGTGCGCTATTTTTATTAACCGTACTGAGTTACGGTTTCTATAATGCTTATCTTCCCATAACCGATCCGGTTGAATCCAACTATGTATTATCTGCTATTACAATGCTAAAGCATAACTCATGGATATCGCCCATGATATATGACCAAGTCTGGTATGATAAACCGCCCCTCACCTATTGGGCGCTCATGATAAGCTATAAACTATTCGGCATATCTGACTTTACATCGCGTATACCGAATACACTCATTGCCGGTGGTAGTGTAGCGCTTATGTACCATCTTGTGTATCGCATCAAAGAGTCCACGCATATAGCAGTAACAAGTGCCATACTTTTATTTAGTGCCTTACAGTTCTGGTACATTTCCCACGCAGTCATAACAGACGGCTTCCTCTTCTTCTTTTCACTAGCCATATTCGGCTATGCTTATCTAGCTTTCACCAAGAACGATAAACATTCCATGGTAAAAGCCTATGGGGCAGCAGCCTTAGCTGTTGTAACTAAGGGTCCAGTTGGTATTGTTCTGCCTGGATTAATACTATTACTATTCATTGCTGCACGATGGTTCACTCAAAAAGATAAGGATGATTACTCACTCGCTAAGGATATTACATTACTTTTTAATCCTTTGGGAATTCTCTTATTTATAGTTATTGCCAGTCCCTGGTACATCGCTATGTACTCGATTCACGGTCAGGAATTCATATCTGGTTTCCTAGGACTTCACAACATGGAGCGAGCACTTGTATCTGAGCATCCAAAATTCAATGTTTGGTATTATTACCTAATCATTGTTCCTCTTGCACTGTTACCTTGGACACCAGCAGTAATTTACAGACTCAAAAGTATTAAATGGAAAGAAAATTTTTATCTTCTTGGTGCTATCTGGTTTATAGTGATTGTATTATTTTATTCTCTAGTAGCGACCAAATATATAACCTATACTTTACCAGCAATAATCCCTTGTATTATCTGGGGAGCTGAGGCTATTACAAATAGCTTTTACAATAAGAGTACTAGTTTTAAATATATTGTTACCATTCCATTAGCAATATATGTCCTCTTATTCCTAGTAGCCAGCATAGTAACACCTGAATTAAATCCAATACCACTAATCATTGCATTAACCACAACAGTATTCTTTATACTATTAGTAAAACAGTATAGAAACAAGAATTTACCACTATCTATATGTTTAGCTACACCATTAACCATTTTGTATACGGCAATCACTATAACGGTAACCCCTATTTTATTTGATCAATCCGGGATTCAATTCAAACCATATATTGAATCAAATATGCAACCTACCTATATATACAGTACATACTATACATCAATTTTGTATTATACCGGAGATACACCAACACAAGTATTTGTACATACTACAGATAACCCTCTATGGACAGCAGGCAAAACATTAATGCCAACCATAACAGTAGAGGAGTTTGAAAAAAGAGTATCCATAGAAAAAGGTGCTATCATTATTGTGCCAAATAAATATATCAAAGAATTTACTAGTTCCCCGATCAATATAATAGCAACAGAAGTTGGTAAAAGCGGAGCAGCTAGAATTTATCAAATTCAGTAACTAAACAAAAAAGGCGTACCCAAAGGTACGCCTTTTATTATGGCTAGAATTATTTCAATTCTACAGTTGCGCCAGCTTCTTCCAATTGAGCTTTCAAAGCTTCAGCTGCTTCAGTAGCTACGCCTTCTTTTACAGGTGCAGGAGCGCCGTCAACGATAGCTTTAGCTTCTTTCAAGCCAAGACCAGTTGCTTCACGAACAACTTTGATTACGTTGATTTTGGATGCGCCAGCATCTTTCAAGATTACGTCGAAGGAATCTTTAGCTGCGCCAGCACCAGCGTCGCCAGCTGCTGCTACAGCTACAGGAGCTGCTGCAGTTACGCCAAATTCTTCTTCAATTGCTTTTACAAGATCATTAAGTTCAAGAATAGTTGCTTCTTTTAATTCAGCAACGATGTTTTCAATGTTCAATGCCATTTTAAGTATCCTCCATAAATTAGTTTATAGTGCCAGCCTCATGCGGCCGACGAATAATTCTTTGTAATTATTATTCTGCAGGTTTTGCTTCTGCAACAGCTTTGACAGCGTATGCAACGTTGCGAACAGGAGCTTGCAATACGGAAAGCAACATGGAAAGCATACCTTCGCGGTTTGGAAGATTTGCAATTGCTTTGATGCCAGCAGCGTCCATAACTTCGCCTTCAACGATACCAGCTTTAACTGTAACAACTTCTTTATCAGTTGTTTTGATGAATTGTTCGATTACACGAGCAGGTGCAACAGCATCCTCTTTAGAAGTAGCCAATGCAGTTGGACCTTCTAAGTGCTCAGAGAAACCTTCAAGATTCAATTCGTTTGCAGCGATACGAGTCAAAGTATTTTTGATTACTTTGTATTCAACACCTTCAGCCAACATTTTGCGACGAAGTTCAGTTGCTTGAGCAACTGTCAAACCAGAGTAACCAATCAATACAGCACCTTTTGCTTCAGAAAGAGTTTCTTTCATTTGAGCAACAATTGCTTTTTTTGATTCAGTGACAGCCATTAGATTACCTCCTTATAGATTTTTTGGTGCTCTATGTACTATCTTAGCGTAAAAAACGACCCCATCGCACGCGATGAGGTCGAACTAGTACTAGGTTGTTCTAGTGTCAGCCTCAGCGGGCGGATTTTCATCCATTATACATACCAGCCGTCTACAGCTAAGAGACATATTTAATTATTGCTCTTTTGTAACGTTGCTCAATTTGAACACGTTCAAAGGCACACCAGGGCCCATTGTAGCGGACAAGGTTACAGATTTAATGTATTGACCTTTAGCTGCTACAGGTTTAGCCTTGATAATAGTATCAACGATTGTACGGTAGTTGTCAAGTAATTTTTCATCATCGAAAGACGCTTTACCGATGGAGCAAGAGATAATGCCTGCTTTATCAGTACGGTATTCGATTTTACCAGCTTTGATTTCGTTTACTGCACGAGCAACGTCTGGAGTTACTGTACCAACTTTAGGGTTTGGCATCAAGCCTTTAGGACCCAAGATTTTACCAAGACGGCCAACTTGACCCATCATGTCTGGTGTAGCAACTACTACGTCGAAGTCGCTCCAACCACCTTGGATTTTAGCTACTAACTCTTCAGAACCTACGAAATCTGCACCAGCTTCTTCAGCTGCTTTAATATTGTCGCCTTTTGCGAATACAAGAACGCGTTTAGTTTTGCCAGTACCATGAGGCAATACTACTGCACCACGAACTTGTTGATCAGCGTATTTAGGGTCGACATTCAAGTTGAAAGCGATTTCAACTGTTTCATCGAAATTTGCAGTTGCAGTTTTCTTAACCAACTCAATTGCTTCTACTGGTTCGTAGAACTTACCAGCTTCAATAAGTTTTACTGCTTCAGCGTATTTCTTACCTACTTTTGCCATTATAATATCCTCCTTATGTGGTCAAACGGGAATTCCCTCCCACCGATTTGCGCCTTATGCGCAAGTCGTACGCTTATTAGTCAACGATTTCAATGCCCATGCTGCGAGCAGTACCTTCTACCATGCGCATACCTTGTTCTACGGTATTAGCATTTAAGTCAGGCATTTTCAATTCAGCAATTTCACGAACTTTATCGCGACCTACTTTTGCTACTTTATCACGGTTAGGTACACCAGAACCTTTTGGAATACCTGCAGCTTTTTTCAACAATACTGCAGCTGGTGGAGTCTTAGTGATGAAGTCGAAGCTACGATCTTCATATACGTTAATAACTACTGGGATAATTAAGCCAGCTTGTTTAGCAGTACGTTCGTTGAATTCTTTTGTGAAAGCAACGATGTTAACACCTGCTTGACCTAGTGCAGGACCAACTGGTGGTGCTGGAGTAGCTTTAGCGGCTTCAATTTGTAGTTTTACTTGTTTAACTAATTTCTTAGCCATGGGTAATTAAACCTCCTATGCTTATACTGTGGTGGTAACGGATATACATCCTCCCACTGGCAACCAAAATCGATTGCTCTTTTTAGAGTTATATTTATATATTAAAGAGCTTTCTCAATTTGAGAGAACTCTACCTCTACCTCGGTATCTCGGTTGAACATTTCCACGTTAAGTTTTAATGTTCCTTTTTCAGGGTTAAGTTCGGTAATAACACCTAGTTTATCTTCAAAGGCCCCGGACGTAATGCGCACCGTTTCACCAACTTCGACGTCGACGTTGATGGTTGGTTTCTTATCCAAGCCCTGAGACTTAAGTATATGTTCTACTTCGGAATCAGAAAGTGGAACTGGTTTAGTGGCAGAACCAACGAAACCTGTTACACCTGGCGTGTTGCGCACAACATACCAAGAGCGGTCGTTAACTTCCATTTCAACCAATACGTACCCAGGAAATATCTTACGTTTTACTACTTTTTTAACCCCATCTTTTTCATCTATTTCGTCCTCAAGAGGTACCAAAATACGGCTAATCACATCTTGTAGGCCCATAGATTGAACTTTAAGTTCAAGAGTGGTTTTAACTTTATTTTCGTAGCCTGAATAGGTATGAATTACATACCACTTCTTATCTGCTTCCATGTAATGGCCCCCTTATCCAACAAAGTGCAACAACGTATTAAAAAGTTGGGCGAAGAGTCCATCAAGCACAGCAATAACCAAAGCGATGAATACAGTCACTAAGAATACTACTATTGTGTAATTGATAAGCTCTTTTCTTGTTGGCCAGACTACTTTTTTTAGTTCAGCTTTCACACCGCGGAAGAATTTTCCAAATCCACCACGCTGCTGCACTGCTGAGTTAGACTTTGCCATTTTTTCACATCCTCAAATCAACAGGTAATGAATGATAAGAATTATTTTGTTTCACGGTGTAATGTATGTTTACCGCAGAATTTGCAATATTTCATCATTTCAATACGATCAGGATTGTTCTTTTTGTTCTTGTTCGTTTGATAGTTGCGTTGTTTGCAATCTGTGCAAGCTAAAGTAATGGCATTACGCATCCGGATACACCTCGCTTTATATTTACTAAATCTGTCTCTTGTACTCGAAAACGCTCGACTACATACTAAAGAAATATATCATACGTAGCAAGCAATGTCAAGATTTTTGAGCAACTCAAAAAAGCCAGGCACATGTACCTGACAGAGATAGTATAACAAAAAATGGCGTTCCTTGTCTAGAAAGGAACGCCATTAATAGAGTACTTTAAGGTCATATATTTTTCATACATTGTATGCCATTTACGCATACAATTATATGAGCGAATATATGGTAATGATTAATGCTATTTAATATATATCAAACAGCTTATTTGGAGATTAGGATTTCTTTGCAAATAGAACTTTCACAATTTGCCAGAAAAATGCTACTGCACCAACTATTAAGATAGTATCGCCAATTAGACGAGCCCAACGCAAGTTTTGTAACAATGGTTGTTGCATGAATTCTTCGCTACGTGCAAACCACAAACCAGTTGTAACACTTGCCCATGATTGAATAAGACCTATTGGCAGCAAGCTAATGAGTACCATTAAGGCAAGGCCTATATTGAGAGCCCAGAAGCCAAACTTCATCAGTTTATCATTGAATTCTACTTCAGGTCGAATGTAACGAGCAATAAGGAATACAAAGCCTAAGCTTAAGAAACCATATACGCCGAACAACGCTGTATGCGCATGTACTGCAGTCGTATTAAGACCTTGAATGTAGAATAAGGATACAGGCATATTAATCAAGAAACCAAAGATCCCTGCACCTACTAGATTCCAGAAGGATACCGCAATAAAGCAGTACACAGGCCATTTTAGACGATGCATCCAAGGAGCACTATGAAGACGTGTATAGTTTTCAAAAGCTTCATAACCTAAGAGTACAAGTGGTACTACTTCTAACGCAGAGAAGGATGCGCCTGTTGCCACGATAGTGGATGTAACACCTGTGAAGTATAGATGATGGAATGTACCAGGGATACCACCGATGAGATAAATAGCCCCAGAAGAGATCGCCGCAACTGTACCAGCACGATACGATACAAGCCCTAATGTAACAAAGATAAATGCCATCAATGTAGTGGAGAATACTTCGAAGAAGCCTTCAACCCAAAGATGGATTACCCACCAACGCCAATACTCCATAATCGCCAAATGGCTATGTTCACCATAGAATAACCCTGGACCATAGAAGATACCTACCATGATAACGGAGAATATGAAGGCTGCAATGAGGTTTTTATCCCCTTTTTGCTTGAAGGCACCAATAATGCTACGTATCATGAGTACAAGCCAGAATAAAATACCAATGTATTCAATCCACTGCCAAATACGACCCAACTCGATATATTCGTAACCTTGGTGTCCGAGAAGGAAATTCCACGCTGCTGGAATTTGATGTGCTACGCCTAAATATGTACCAGCGAAGGAACCTACTACAAGAACTACAAGAGCCCAGAATAAGATGTCCACCCCAAGCTTTTGATATTTAGGATCTTTACCACCATTAATGATTGGTGCCAAGAATAGACCAGCACTCAAGAATGCCATAGCAATCCAGAACAAAGATGCCTGAATATGCCATGTACGCGCAATAGAATAAGGGAAATATTGTGCTAATGGAATACCATAGAACGCTTGACCTTCTACAGTATAGTGGGCAATAATCCCACCCATCCCCAATTGGAATAAGAACAATGCTAGAATTGTAAACAAATATTTACCTAATGCACGTTGAGATGGTGTTAATGTGATCTTGCTAATTGGATCTTCTGTTGGCGGAACCAATGCATGCTCATCATCCTTTTTACCAAAGGCCCATAACCATACAACTACACCAATGCCACATAATAAGATAATAACACTCACAACAGACCATACGACACTTTCAGGTGTAGGGTTATGATCCAACAAAGGTTCATGTGGCCAGTTGTTTGTATACGTTGCATCTGTACCAGGACGTTGCGTAGATGCCATCCAAGTAGTCCAGAAGAAGAAGCGTGCCATATCAATGCGATCTTGTAACTCAGGTAGTGTGTTATCCTTCATCGCAAAATGATCACGAGTCAATGTTAAATCAGGATTATCACCGTACAACTCAACAAAATAACGACCAGTTAAATTCATTGCCGTAATTCGTTCTGGAGATAAGACAACAGTTCCATCTTCACGGACTGCACTACCTAAATACTCTTTTTTCACAACTTCTTTAATAGCTGCTTGTTGTGCAGGTACCAATTGGTCATAAAGAACCCCAAAAGCCTCTTGAGATTTAATATCCAACATCACGGATACTTCTTTATGTAACCAATCTGCTGTCCAGTCAGGCGCTTGATATGCGCCATGACCTAAAACGGTCCCTACCGATTGACCACCTGTAGATTGCCATGCCGATTGACCATGTAAAATATCTTCCTTAGTGAACAAGACCTGTCCATCTTGAGATACATACGCAGTCGGCACTGGCGGTGCTTGATGATACACATCAGTACCTAGATAACCAAGAATAGAAAAACCAATAATAAGAACGGCTACTACGGCTATCCAATACTTTTTGTATTCACCCATCACATTACCTCCTTTTCTATAAAAACACAAAAGGAGAGCCCTTGCTCTCCTTGAGTTTATAGTAGCACTATTAGTAGAATGATTCTGTATCTTTGGTTACATATACAATAAACAATATATAAATTAATACAAAAATAGGACCCCAATTGGGGTCCTATTTACTACAAAGATTATAAATTAACCTTCGATTGCTGTTACTACGCCAGCGCCTACTGTATGGCCACCTTCGCGAATCGCGAAACGAAGACCTTCTTCAATAGCGATTGGTGTAATCAATTCGATGTTCATTGTTACGTTATCGCCAGGCATACACATTTCTACACCTTCAGGAAGGTTTACAACACCTGTTACGTCTGTTGTACGGAAGTAGAATTGTGGACGGTAGTTGGAGAAGAATGGAGTATGACGGCCACCTTCTTCTTTAGTCAATACGTAAACTTCTGCTTTGAATTTTGTGTGTGGTTTGATGGAACCTGGTTTAGCCAATACTTGACCACGTTCGATGTCTTTACGGTCAACACCACGAAGCAATGCACCTACGTTGTCACCTGCTACTGCAGAATCCAACACTTTACGGAACATTTCAAGACCAGTTACTACGTATTGTTCAGCTTTTTCTTTCAAGCCTACTACTTCGATAGTATCCCCAACGTTTACTTGACCACGTTCAACACGGCCAGTTGCTACTGTACCACGACCAGTGATTGTGAAAACGTCCTCTACAGGCATCAAGAAAGGTTTGTCAGTATCACGAACTGGTGTTGGGATGTAGGAGTCTACAGCGTCCATCAAGTCGTCGATTTTAGCTACATATTGAGCGTCGCCTTCCAAAGCTTTCAAAGCGGAACCTACAACGATAGGTACTTCGTCGCCAGGGAATTCATAGGAAGAAAGAAGTTCACGAACTTCCATTTCTACTAATTCGATCAATTCTTCGTCGTCAACCATGTCAGCTTTGTTCAAGAATACTACGATTGCAGGAACACCAACTTGGCGAGCCAACAAGATGTGTTCGCGAGTTTGTGGCATAGGGCCGTCAGCTGCGGAACATACCAAGATAGCGCCGTCCATTTGAGCCGCACCAGTGATCATGTTTTTAACATAGTCAGCATGGCCTGGGCAGTCAACGTGTGCATAGTGACGGTTAGCAGTTTCATACTCAACGTGTGCAGTGTTAATTGTGATACCACGTTCACGTTCTTCTGGAGCTTTATCGATCATACTGTAATCTTGGAAGTCAGCTTGGCCTTTTTCAGCCAATACTTTTGTGATTGCAGCAGTCAAAGTAGTTTTACCATGGTCAACGTGACCGATTGTACCGATGTTAACATGCGGTTTCGTACGTTCAAATTTTTCTTTTGCCATTAGGATTGTATCCTCCTTCACAAAAACAAATTACATTCTAGTATTAATATAATATATTAACCCTAATTTATCAATGGAATATAACATTCCCCTACAAATTATTATACCATATATACAAATGCACAAAAAAGTCGACAGATACGAGTCACATTGAAATCAGGATTAAATTATGGGTAGAAATAAAAAAAGCCTCACCAACGTGAGGTTTAATGGTGGCGGCACACGGACTTGAACCGCGGACACACCGGGTATGAACCGATTGCTCTAGCCAACTGAGCTATGCCGCCATGTATGGAGCTAGTGACCGGGATTGAACCGGTGACCTTATCCTTACCAAGGATACGCTCTGCCGACTGAGCTACACCAGCACAATGAACGATCATTTCACTGTGAATATTTGTGGTTGCGGGGACAGGACTTGAACCTGCGACCTTCGGGTTATGAGCCCGACGAGCTACCAACTGCTCCACCCCGCTATAGATGGTGGAGGGAGAAGGATTCGAACCTTCGAAGTCGAAGACGGCAGATTTACAGTCTGCTCCCTTTGGCCGCTCGGGAATCCCTCCATAAATAAAATGGAGCTGGCGATAGGAATTGAACCCACAACCTGCTGATTACAAGTCAGCTGCTCTACCTATTGAGCTACGCCAGCATCATTACGACAAGATGAATTGTATCATCTGCCACACTAAGTGTCAAGAACTTTTTAAAAACTTTTTTGAAGCTTTTCTTCGTTCACTGCAGTATCTCTTAGTGCTTAATCATAATAACATGAAACGATACCCTATGCAAGTATTTTGTCAAAAAAAAATTACATTTCATAAAACCCACATAAAATACCTTAGTTTCAAGCTTTTATGGAGTAGTTATTAAAAAAGCAACCAAAAAAGGAGATAGTAATCTATCTCCTCTTTATACATTTATAGTTTTCCCTATATTTTACCAATATGTTCAATTTTGTAGTTAGTCGATTACAACAACATGATCTGGATGTGCAATAGTAACTACAGCATGTTTTGGATCATTGTTATGTTCTAAGTACAACTGATCTCCTTCAAGGTGACCACGCCAGCCAACGACAATAGGATACTTCTTACTAATAGTTTTTAGTAATTCAAATGGTTCTAAATTTAAGATTGGCGCAAAGAATACATTAATGCCATCGAGCAATACTACTTCAGTATCACTACGGCTAAGAGCACGACAAATAACTTCTTCTGCTAATTGAGGACGTTCATCACGAGGTACAAGTAGGAATTCTTCTTCGATAAGCTGTTTAGCTTCCAAGTATTTCCAACCTTTTTGCTCGGACAATTCACGAATTAGCAAACTTTTACCAGAACCTGGACCACCAACGATAAACAATATACGTTCATCATCGTTTTGAATTTTTTCCCAACGTTCTTTTACATCTTGTACAGTAACCATATCCTTTGCCTCCTCGCTGCGACCTGTCCTACTTAACCGGACGGTCAGATAACATAACGGATTTGATATATTGGTTTTTTTCATCTAGGGCAAACTGTAAATAAGAATTGCTTGCCGCTGGATTTTTATATTCATATACAGTAGACGTGCCCGAATTCGTTGTAGATTCAACGATACGAGTTGGCATACCGTACACAAAGAGCAATAAATACTTAGTATCGCCCATCGCAATACCGCGACGTGTTGGCGTGTAAATATTTAATAGTACACGGTTGATGAGATTCTTTTTATCTACACTTACGCCGTATTCATTATAGCCAATGAACGCAGAGCCGAAGAGCATGCCCTGATGTTTCCAGTCATTATTAGAATCGTTGATGAAGTGATCATTTAGCTGTAAGCCACGCAACACGAAGTCGTCAGCAGTCAATTTGCCCGCTTCGAAATCATATACTGGTGCTTTTGGTAAACCAAATCTAGGCCATACTTGACCACTAATCATATCAACAGCCTCTATATTGCTTTGTTTAATGGTAAAAGCAATATATTCCTTTTGTTGACCAAGCATAGATTGTTGCTGGCTATTACTATTTGTATTCTCTACAGGACTCTTAAAATCCTTTTTTTGTGGCCATGAATTTTCAGAATGACCTTCATAAAGGAAAATATATGTCTCATTTTTTTGATCACGCCACATCGCATTAGGACTACCATAAGCAAATACCAATTCCATACGCGTGCTACCAGGACCAATATCACGCACTGTATTGACGCCTTTTTTCGTACTATGAATATTAGTAATAGTATTTGGTTCAAAGAAATACGTCGCCCCTTGACCACGCAATGGATCATTTACCAAGCGCTCTACAGAAGGACCTGTATATACAGTTACGGCAAGATCTTTCATATGATAGGTAGTAAAGTTATCTCGCACTTCTGTCTTGTCTACATCTTTAGGCGCTACAAACTGATCTCCTAAGCGATACCCATCAATAGCATAATCATCTTCAGACCCTAAAGCTGGCAAATTATTAGCCGTATAAGACTTACCAATATCAGCCAAGTTATTTTGCGTTACGCTAGGTAATGGACCTTCATTTTCGCTAGCTGCTTGCCAAAACTGTATGGAATCACCAAACTCGGTAACTGCCATTTGTTCAGCTAGCCATCCTGTTTTAGTGTTTTCCTTTTTTGTCTTTGTATCGATTTTAACAGCTTTAATCGGTGCATTATCTATATACGCAACAGACTCAGCCGCATCAATTCCCGCTGCTTCTACAGTTGTCTTATCATCCGTATGTGCAACATCATTTGCATTCTCTGTAGATTCCACCGCAGTTTGTTTCACAGTCGAAATAGCCGGCTCTGCTGCATACCCTACCGATGTAGCAGATAAGCCTACTAAAAGTGCCGCTACGATACGGCTCTTAATAGAATGATTCATCGATTACTCTCCAATTGTGCACGCAACCATGTCAACCATGGCTCAAGTCCATTATGGGCCGTGCAACTTACTTCAAAAATCTCTCCTGTTGGATTCAAATTACGTATATCTTGTATGGCCTTATCTTTTTTGAAAGGTACATAAGGCAATAAATCTATCTTATTAATGAGGATAGCCTTTGACTCTTTAAAGATTAATGGGTATTTAAGAGGCTTATCCTCACCTTCAGTAACAGATAATACAGTTACCTTCATGCTTTCACCAATCTCAAATTCTGCAGGGCATACAAGGTTACCTACATTCTCGATAATGATCATATCCAGTTCATCAAGATTTAAATCACCTAGTGCATCTTGAATCATTTGTGCATCAAGATGGCAACCTCCCACTGTATTGATTTGAATAACAGGAACGCCTAATTCATGAATCCGTTCCGCATCCTTAGCAGTAAATAAATCACCTTCAATAACAGCAAGGCGGTAATCTTTTTTCAAATCATGTAAAGTTGCCTCTAACAGAGATGTTTTACCAGCCCCTGGAGAACCTAATAGATTGAATACAAAAATATTTTTTTCCTTAAACAACTGTTGTAAGGACTCTGCAATGGCATCATTTTTTGCCAATACATTAGTTTTAACTTGAACTTGCATGTCCTAACCTTTCTATCAATCGATATCCATGGAGGTCACTTGTAGTTCGCGGCCACCAATGGTTTGTACGAAATGACTGTCACAATAGGGACAGATAAACTTATAATTTTCTACAGGAAATGTTTTATCACAATCCAAGCACTTTCCTTCAATAGGAATCGTGTTAATTTCTATACGAGAACCTTCTGCGGCAGTCCCTTTTGTAACGGCTTCCCAGCAAAATAGGAGAGAATCTGGCTCTACTCCACTCATAAGGCCCAAATCGAGTTGAACGGAATGAATCACAGATGCATCGTGTTGTCGTAACGTATCGAGGGCTACATCAAGTATACCTTCTGCTATAGACATCTCATGCATGGTATGCCTCATATACAGCTTCAAGCATCATAGTAGTCGTTACAGAGCCTACACCACCAGGCACTGGAGTAATTGCAGACGCAATATCTTTTACCGCTTCATAATCAACATCGCCTACCGTCTTACCTTCTAGTTCATTAATGCCTACATCGATAACAACAGCACCTGGCTTAATCATATCTGCTGTAATCATATGAGCACGACCCGCTGCAGCAATAACGATATCGCCTCGTTTTACTTGCTCTGCCAAATCAGGAGTTCTAGAATGGCACATTGTAACCGTACCATGTGCACCGAGAGTCATAAGCGCTACTGGTTTGCCAATCACTTGGCTACGACCGATTACTACCACATGTTTCCCCTCTACAGGAATATCGTAGTGATTTAAAATTGCCATGCACGCCTTAGCAGTACAAGGGGCAAAGCCCCCTTTGCCAGCAGTTACAAGGCCAATATTATACGTAGTTAAACCATCGATATCTTTTTTAGGATCTAGCATATCGATAAGAGCCTCTGTATCAATGTGTTTAGGCATCGGCATTAACGGTAAAATTCCATGAACAGCCGCATCATTATTTAATTCTTGCAATGCTGTCACCACTTCATCCTGTGTAGCCGTTTCAGGTAATTGTTTTAATACAAAGCCATAGCCAAAATTCTTTGCTGTCTTTTCCATAAATGTAGCGTACATATGAGCACCGTGGTCTTCACCAACAAGTAATACTGCCATAGTAATTACAGAGTCCCCTACTGCTGCAACTTTTTCTTGTAAAATCGCCTTGTGAGCATCTGCTACTGCTTTACCGCGTAATTCGATCATGTGTATCTCCATTCATTCAAACTATCTATAAAATAAGGTGCCTCCGGAGAGGCACCTAAGTCTCTTATTCTATTATATAACGAACTGTCTATAATTTCTAATTATGACCGAATTCGTTTTATCTACGGAAATGAACAGTAATTGCTGTACCAGCCTGAACAGTTGTACCGCTACTTTCATCTTGAGATGTAGCCGTACCAGTTCCATCCGGTTTAAAGGCAAGTCCCGCCTTATGTAACCAATCACGTACTTCACCATAAGTAAAACCAGTAAAGTTAGGCAATGTAACAGAACCATCACTTCCCGGTTTTGGTTCAGGTAATGTATTAGCAGCTTTAACAGCTACTGGTGTACTTTCTTTAACATACGGACTCATTTGGTAATACCGTACAAGTTGAGATACGATGTCCTTAAATACAGGGGCTACAATTTGACTACCATAATAAGAACCCTTTTGTGGGTCATCAATAACGACAAGAACTACAAATTTTGGATCCTCTACAGGGCCAAAGCCAATAAAGGACGCAATGTATTGTCCGTCGAGATAACCGCCATGTTTGGTATCTAGTTTTTGCGCCGTACCAGTTTTACCGCCGAAGTGATAACCTTCTACCATCGCTTTTGTACCGCCACCTTCAGATACTTCTTTTTCTAGAATATCTACAATGGTTTTAGCGGTTTCCGCCGGAACTGGTTGTCCCACAACAGATGTTTCAGTCGTACTTGTTACATCGCCTTGAGAGTTACTATAAGACTTGATGATATGTGGTTTCATCATAGCCCCACCATTAGAAAGTGCACCAAAGGCTCTAACCATTTGTAATGGTGTAACCGCAATACCTTGACCAATGGACATAGTAGCAACGTCTAGCTTACTCATATCCTCTGGATTATACAAAATACCTGCTCCTTCACCAGGCAATTCAATACCTGTTTCAGAACCAAAGCCATAATCACGTACATATTTCGAGAGAATATCTGCACCTGTTAATGTACCAATTTCAGCCATACCAGTATTAATAGAGTACTTCAAAATATCTAGCAAACGAACAGGACCATATCCCTCACCATTCCAGTTTCTAATGATATGTCCATTGGCAGCGAAGGCCCCTTTATCATTATACACAGTATCTAACTTCCATTTGCCTGCTGCAAGAGCTGCAGATGCAATGATAGGTTTGAATGTAGAACCTGGTTCATATAAATTGGTAACCGCAATATTTTTGAAAGCCTCTTCACCACTTTGGTTGTAGTTATTAGGATCATAACTTGGACGATTAGCCATCGCTAATATTTCACCGGTCTTTGGGTCCATAACGATAACGCTCGCATGCTTAGCTCCTGTATCAACCATCGCCTTATCAAGAGCGCGTTCTGCAATAAATTGAATTGTTGCATCAATGGTTAAGGTTACGCTTTTACCCTTATCTGGTAAAAATTTAGATAGTACGGAACCAAAGATGGCATTCCCTTTATTATCAGTAGCTACAATTTCTTGTTGTACGCCCCCCTTTAATTCATCATCAAGAACCATTTCTAGACCATCAAGACCTTTATCATCAGTGCCGACAAAGCCTAATACTTGTGCCGCTAATACACCATTTGGATAATAGCGCTTAGATTCTTCGACGAAATTGAGGCCTGCAATATTATTATCCTTAATAACTTGTTGTACCGCTTTTGATTTGTCTGCATCCATCATACGATTCAACCAGACAAAGGCGGTATCCTCTTGCAAAGCTTTCACAATATTCTCTTTTGACATCGTTACATAGGGCGATATGAGATCCGCAATCTCTTGAGGAGACTGCTTAATCATCTTCGGATCCGCATATAAAGATTTTGTAACTACACTCATCGCCAAAGGCTTACCATTACGGTCATAGATTGTACCGCGCGGCGATTGTAATTTTCTATCTACTTGAACTTGTAATAAGTTTTTCTTCTCTAGGTCAAAGGTATCAAAGACCTGTAACTGTGCTAAACGCCCGATAAGGACGAAGGCAACGGTCATGAGTATGGCAAGGCACCACGTAGTGCGACTCCAATCACTCATGCGTAATAACGCTTTATTTAATAACTTCATCATTTCTCCACTGGACGGCGTAACTTATGGTCTAATGCATCATATAATGCATCTGGTTCATTGGGAATCACCCCATTTTGTACCTGACCTAATAAATACTGCAATCCTTCCCCCACTTTTTTCCCTGCAAGCTTAATAACTCGTTCGTCATAATTTAAATCCTTTGTATGGATAGGCATCTCTAGGCTAAGATCTGCCATACATTCACCAAAGGTTAAGGTGCCATCAGTCGATGCATAAGGCTTCCCACAGCCTAACACATCGGCAGCACAAACCTTAGATAATTGCTCCCATGCAATTCGCATAATTTGACTATCTCGAAACTCACCGCTACGAGCCTCTTTACGGATCCACTTTTTCTCATTAGCTTCCCCATTTTGTACAAAATAATGAAAGCGCATATGATTTTTTACAATCCAAGCTACTCGGCGCACAAAAGCCTTAGGGTAACCTAAACGAGAAAGCAAGGATTCTGTCATTTCAGCACCTAATGTATCATGGCCACGATCCGTCAAACGTCCGTTAATAACAGCTCGTACCGCCGGCATACCCTTTGCTACATCGTGTAACAGTGCACCCCAACGTAATATTAAATCTGGTTCTGTATGAGATACAACAGCTAATGTATGATACCAACCATCAAATTCGTGAAAGTCTTTTTCTTGTGGTAAATCCACAAGATGGTATAGCTCTGGTAAAATAGGCACTTCACGAGCGACGCCATTTTCTACAACGCGACAAGAGCACTCGGCCAAGCGAGATTGTACTAATACATCAAGGCCCTTAGCCACAGCGGGCTCTAACATGAGTCGATCCAGTTCACTACGAACTCTCTCGAGAGATAGCCCAGGCACACGATGAAATGCCTTTGGCATAGCTTCTAATAAGTCTTTGCTAGGTAAGAAATCTAGCTTTGCCACAAAACGACATGCTCTAAATAATCGCAATGCATCTTCTTCGAAGCGTTGCTGTGCATTGCCAATGGTTCGCAATGTCTTATGCTTGATATCTCGGCGTCCCCCTACTAGATCTATAACCTCACCAAAACGATTCATAGCCATGCCATTGACCGTAAAGTCACGACGCAACACGTCTTCCTCCAAGGTATCGGCATAAGCGATTTCTTCTGGTCGATGACTATCCGCTCCATATCGTTCAGTGCGATACGTTGCAATTTCATATTGCTTTCCTTCTAGTGTAGCCACTACTACACCAAAGGATTTTCCTACTAAATCTGTCGTTTGAATATCTTGACTTCGTAGGACTTCAATTACCGTATCAGGACGTGCAGACGTCACAATATCAAAGTCATGAGGCTTTTGATGCATCAAAATATCGCGCACTGCTCCGCCAATGATATAGGCTTCATAACCGGCTTCTTCTAATACAGTCAATATTCGATTGGCTTGTTCCATCATACACACTCCTTTCTGAACTAGTCTAATCTTTATTTTACTACAAATGAAAGCATGAAAAAAGTGCAATCCTATAAGGATTGCACTCGTTCTGCAATAGCTGTACCCGTCGGTGTTACCGCAAGGCCGCCATCACTTGTTTCACGCAATGCTGCTGGCATAGCGCGCCCGATATTATTCATTGCTTCAATAACTTCATCTGGTGGAATTTGACTTTCAATATTCATCAAAGCCAATTCAGATGCAGTAATGGCATGAACTGCATAGAAACCATTACGTTTGACGCACGGTACCTCTACAAGCCCTGCTACTGGATCACAGGCAAGGCCCAATAAGTTTTTCATACACAATGCGATAGCATGGCCTACTTGACGAGGCGTACCACCCATCATTTCTACGATGGCACCGGCAGCCATACAAGCGGCCGTACCAATTTCTGCTTGGCAACCGCCAACGGCACCGGCCACACAAGCGCGATTCGCTACGACATTGCCAATGCCAGAGGCAGCCAAGAAGCCCTTTACCATAGTTGCTCTATCTAGCTTGTAATGGTCCGCTACTGCTTTCACCGCGCCAGGCATAACACCACAAGATCCAGCCGTAGGGCACGCAACAATGCGGAACATCTTTGCATTTGCTTCATTAACAGCAATAGCATAAGTCATCGCCTTGTACGCAATATCACTCATAAATCTTGGTGCTTGGCCATTAAGCTGTGCCGCCTGACCACCGGACATACCAGATGCCGTTTTATCAGTATATGCAATACCATCTTGGATAGACATTTCAAAAATATCTAAGCGATGCTCAATTTCTCGAATAACCGCCTCTTCATTGCGGTCATAATTCTCTAATTCATAACGCAGTACTACATCGCCAAAGGAAATGTTATTTTCCTCAGCTAAGCGAATAATATCTGCAATTGTATCGTATGCATAACTCATCATTCGCCCTCCTATAACGCTTCAAAGGTCATCACATCTTGAATGCCTGGACACTCGCGCATAAACTGAACGGTAATTGGATTTACCACCGTATCGGTAGTAATGACCATAACTGCATCCTTGTGCTTACCCTTCCGAAACACGCGCATGGTAGCGATATTAATATCGGACTCACTCAATGCTTGGCTCACCAAAGAGATAGCGCCAGGTCTATCTTCATGGAATACAACAAGAGTAAACTCATCGCCAGTAATAGACATATCATTGCCATCGACTTCGGTAATCATAATTTGACCACCACCAAGAGATCGACCAATCACAGTCATATGACGATTATGTTCATCGTACATATCAAAACGAACTACATTAGGATGACCTACATCAAGAGGAGACTCGATAAAGTTATACTCCATGCCCTCTTTTTCAGCTAATTTATGAGCAACACGAATATTCGTATCATCCTCTTTAAAACCTAATAAGCCCCCAATCAAGGCACGGTCTGTACCATGGCCTTTATAAGTCTTAGCAAAAGAGCCATATAAGGTTAAATCTACCTTTTTAGGTGTGGAACGGAAAATGCACCGCGCCATCTTACCTAGCCGCGCAGCACCCGCTGTATGCGAACTAGACGGGCCAATCATAACAGGCCCTATAATATCAAAAATACTATTCATACACGCCTCTATATACACATAAACAATGTGAAAATCTTACTTTACCTATAGTATAACAATCGATATTGATAGATGTCTATATGCACATTAGAGGCATAATTGTCTCTTGGAAAAGGACTATATATATATACCGCAACACATTCTCTCACCATCACTATTCTTGTGAAAACTATTTTATGAGTTTGTATATTGATGGAACTTATTTTCCACGAACCTTTCTGCTAATGGGCATAACCTATTGAGTGCAAACCGCATCCCTCTCCAAGTACTATTTTGGTGAAAGCTATTTAAGAATTAGTATATTGATGGGACGCCTTCTTATCTACAGTTATAAAAAGGAAAGACTATACTTATGCAGCGACATCAGGTCACGAGGAGCAAAGAAGTATAGTCTTTCCTTTTTAACTAAGTTGTAGATACAAACTGGGCCCCATCAATATACAGCCACTAAGATATAGCTTTCAAAAAAATAATAAAAAACGCACCTTAGGTGAACCTAAGGTGCGTTATTTATAACAACAGTCCTAAATCATAAAAGAGAGGGGAAGTAGGACTGTAGTTAATAAGTTAATGGATCCTATTAGCCCAAGATAGCTTTCATGTCAGCTTCTGGAGTTGTAATTGGATGCAATTGGAATTTTTCTACCAAAATGTTCAATACATTGCTGGAGAAGAATTTAGGCAAGGAAGGTCCGATGTAGATGTTGCGGATACCCAATGCCAACAATGTTAACAAGATACATACTGCTTTTTGTTCGTACCAGGACAATACCAATGTTAATGGCAAGTCGTTTACGTCACATTCAAATGCACCAGCCAAAGCTACTGCTACTTGAATAGCGGAGTAAGCATCGTTACATTGACCCATATCAAGGATACGAGGGATACCACCGATTTCACCGATGTTAAGGTCGTTGAAGCGGAATTTACCACAAGCCAATGTCAATACTACAGTATCATCTGGAGTTTGTTTTACGAATTCTGTGTAGTAGTTACGGCCTACTTTAGCACCGTCACAACCACCAACTAAGAAGAAGTGTTTGATTGCGCCAGATTTTACAGCGTCGATTACTTTATCAGCAATGCCCAATACTGTGCCATGACCGAAACCAGTAGTTACTTCGTGACCACCGTTGATACCAGTGAATTCTTGAGCTTCTTTGTAGCCGCCCAATTCGATTGCGCGTTCAATAACAGCGGAGAAGTCTTTAGTGCCATCAGCTTTTTCTTCTACGTGTGCACAGCCGTCGAAACCTACCATATCTGTAGTGAAGATATTAGCTCTGTAGTTTTCTTTTGGTGGCATAATGCAGTTTGTAGTGAACAAGAATGCGCCAGGAACGTCAACGAATTCTTTTTGTTGGTTTTGCCATGCAGTACCGAAGTTACCTTTCAATTGAGGATGTTTTTTCAATTCAGGGTAAGCGTGGCAAGGTAACATTTCACCATGAGTATAGATGTTTACACCTTTACCATCAGTTTGTTCCAACAATTGATTCAAGTCGTGAAGGTCATGACCAGTTACAACGATGAAAGGACCTGGTTCTACAGTCAAAGGTACTGTAGTTGGTACTGGAGTACCATATGTTTCAGTGTTAGCTTTATCAAGAATAGCCATGCATTTCAAGTTGATTTGGCCGAATTCCATCAACAAGTTCAACCATTCTTCAGCACTGTGGTCTTTAGCGAATTCTACCATGCCTTTGATGAACCAAGCATCAACTTCAGGATCATGGAAACCAAGGCGTGCAGCATGCCATGCATAAGCAGCCATACCACGCATACCTAACAATAATGTGGAACGAAGGGATACGATATCTTCTTCACCTTTCCACAATTGTTCCCAATCGAAGTTTTGAGCTGCGCTATCGATTTTTGCATGATAAGCATTTACTTCGTCGATGAATTCTTGAACGCGGTCTTCAGAGAAGTTTACGTTTGTTACACACATGAACAAACCACGCATTAAATAGTCAACGCCTTCTTTAGTTTGGCCTTTTACGTCTAAAGCGCGTGCTAAACCAACTAAAGCAGCAGTTAATTCGTCTTGTAAATTAGCAACTGGTGCAGTTTTACCACATACACCTTGTACAGTACAGCCGCCTGGTGCTGCAGATTGTTCGCATTGATAACAGAACATGCTCATTTAAAAATCCTCCTTTGCGAGACTTTCTCGCATTCAAGCTAGATAATATAAAACCTATACATTACACTGATGAATTATCAGGTGTCTGATTGATTACATTTGAAAGTATAACGTAAAGGTGATACAATTTCTGTAGCTTGGGCAACAAATAAAAAAACTTTTCAAAAAATTTTACCTGACTCCCCTTGTGGAACAGGTAGGTCATTTGACCTTCTACTATTATTATACAATAATCATTTTAATTTACTATAGACTTCGTCACACCGGAGGTGCTCATGAAGCAAATACTTTCAAACGATATTATCAACCAATATCTACCTACTCTTATACACTGTCCTCTATTCAAGAAATTAGGTGAGCCTGAATTAAGAGGCTATTTACATAATGCAAAGGTTATTGTACATAGCTATAAGAAAAACGATTTCATTGCCCTCTCTGGGGATCCTATGGAAGGTATCGGTGTTATTCTTGAAGGCAGTGCCTTGCTCACACGTGAAAATGTAATGGGCCAACGGGTCATCATGGCAAACCTTGAACAATCCGATATTTTTGGTGAAGCATTGCTATTTAGTAAACAACCACTATGGCCTGCTACTATTAAGGCTACAAAGGTAACCAAGATTATGTTCATCCCTCTCGAAACATTTATCGATACATTGCCAGATTGCCAACAATGCCAAACTAAAATCTTATCTAACCTATTAGAGGATTTATCTGAAAAGGCCATCCTTTTAACAAGAAAGGTTCATTACCTAACACTTAAAGGGATGCGCGAAAAGATTTTTGCATACTTAACAGATATTTATAAACGCCAACAATCTACAACAATTCATCTACCGCATAACCGCGAGCAAATGGCAGAGGTGCTAAACGTATCACGCACAGCACTTAGTCGTGAGCTCGGTCGACTTCGCGATGAAGGTATTATCGATATTACAGGTCGTACTGTAACGTTAAAAGATATTGAAGGAATTGAAGAATTTGGTTTTAATAGTTTCTAACATGTAACCAAATCGTCATTTCTAATAAATAATACAATTATTCGTTCTAACATATAATCAAACGAAAAAGGTCTCCCTAGATCATCTAGGGAGACCTTTTATAGTTTAATTATTTTCTTTGATCATTAGAACCAATGAGATAAATCGAATTCTTCACCAATAGTTGCTTTCACATGAGCTCGGCCTAAGTAAAGACCTAGTAAGGTTAAGCTGATTTTAGACATCGGCGTATGATCAAATACATCCGCCAAATCTAATAGAACTGGAGAAATATCATCCATAATATCACGTGCTTCTTGACCTCTGAAAGCAGTCGGTTTACTCTTCATAAGCGCAATGAGATCACGTTGAACCATAGAATCAGAAATGCGAGTTTGTCTAAAGAAACGAGGTGCTAAAGACTCGTCAACCAATGCCAATTTATAAAGATTAGAGTTCAAGCTACGCACCACATAGCGTGGATCGACGCCATGACCATCAGTAGCACGGAAGAGTTCCTCCTTGGAGAAGCCACGATAGTTAAACACAAATGGATAGGAATTGGATAACACTTGAGCTAATGTAATTGGTTCACGTTCCTCTTGCGTACAGCGTAAGTAATCTAGCTGACGATAGAAAGAATTGTTTTGAGGCAAATCAGAAATGAATGGCTCAATATATTTTTCTACGTAATGTTGGAAGTGAATCAATCCATAGTTATTAGAGTTTCTAGAGTATTGTAATAATAGGGTCAATGCCATGACTTGGAAATGACCTAGCGTTAAATGTGGCAATACGCGTAATGCATCAAAGGCTACAAGGTACGGAGTACTAGACTTAGGTGATTGTACTACATCCAGGAATGCACCTAACGCAGCGGATTTCATCCACTCTGTATTCGTAGCGGCATACGCCTTTTGCATACTCATTAATGCTTCTTGAATAACAATATTGTCTAGAAGCGCATTAACTTCAGCTAACTTGGTAATATTAAGAGCTGCTAACGCATCTCTTGTAATAGATTCCACATAATGTTGTGTATCGCCATGTAATACACCAAAAGCATGAACAAATGGTGCAATCGCCAACTCAACACATTTATCTTCATGTGCTGCTTTAGCCCATTGCCCTGTAGGTACCTCTTCTTCAACCATACTAGCTGCCGCCAATTGCGCCTCTATTTCAGAAGCGTCAAACAAGCGTGTTTCATCCAATACAGATGGACCTTCTGCTGTTTGTACCTCATCAGCACCACCAATCATTTGCGTAACATCTAAATTCTCAGCTTCATCAGCTTCTAATGCTTCTACAGATTCGCCCATAGCAATCGTATCCTCTACGGAATTAGCACGATTACGAAGTTCATCTGTTACGGCATCGAGAACAATGGTCTTATCCATCAATGGAGTAGCATTATGTTCAACATTTTGAAGTCTATTATCTAAAACTGCCGGCATTACAATAGTTTCATCCATACTAGGTGTTATTGGACTAGATACTGGCACCTCTTGGGAAGCAGATTCTTGTTGGATAGATTCACCAGAAACAGTTGAATCTTGAACAGGTTCCTGTTCTTCCAAGATTGGTTTAACAGACTCTGTCTGAGTTGACTCTGCTTGATGACCTAAGGCTAATGAATATCCTGTAGAGGAATTTTCAACATGTAATTGATTCCCATCTCGTCGATTATAGGATGTATCTTCATGATCCACCATAGATTCAGAAGCTTCGGAATCCTTATTGTCATCCATAATGGAGGCTGTATATACATTGGTTCCACCTTCATGTGTAACCGTTACATCCCCAACCTTGGATTCATTAACCGATTTTTCTTTATGATGTTCATCATTAGTCTTAGTAACAGATCTATCACGATGCTCATGATTCGCTTGGCTTTCACCATCATTACGATTAAAAACGGCGTAACAAATAGCAAAAAATCCGAGCGCCACAACGGCTAATACAAAATACGGTATTACGTTTGACATACTAACCCCCTACATCAACGCTTCATTATATGCAGCACGTTCACCACCAATGCTCTTAGGTCGAACACGACAAGCTGTTACATGGGCCCCACCAATTTCTTTAATGCTGAGGCGCACTGGTACGGTAACATGTTTCATATGCATGCCTATAAAAGTATCCCCAATATCGATACCAGCATCAGCTTGAATAAATTCAACCATCACTGGATCTTCAAAACGTTCATAAGCAGTAACAGCCATAGCTCCACCTGCATGACGTTGAGGCACTACATTAACCTCTTCCTCCCATGTTACCGCGCTACGTTCCATAACAAGCGCACGGTTAATATGTTCGCAGCATTGAACAGCTAAATTAAGGCCTTTAGCTTTAACTGCTTTATATATCTCATCAAATAAGACCTGAGCCACATCAATGTGGGAATCAGTACCTATTTTCTTACCCATAACTTCGCTAGTGGAACAGCCCACAACGAATAATTGACCTTCTCGAACCTTTGCCAAATCGAGTAATTCAGCCATCGCTGTGCGCACTGACTGACGAATAGTTTCTACAGAAGTCATGATATCGCCTCACTCACTTTGAATGTATAAATCTATATGTATATTATCACAAAATGGACAGAATCGGTAGACTTTACTCTACGCAATACAAGTGAACATTACATAAGACTATAGTAATTATAAAAGTAGTTTTATTTATTACTATCATACTAATAAACAATGTAATAATCATTAAATATATACATTTACAGTGATACATATAGATTTTCTACAAATAAAAAGAGGCTTGCAAATGCAAGCCTCTTTTAATCACTCAACGGTGATATTAGATTTTTCTGTAAGGTTTTTGACCTTGTTCGTAGAAGTTGTTACCTTCAGTATCGCCAACTACGATGCAAGGGAAATCTTCAACTGTCAATTCAGCCAAAGCTTCTGGACCAAGTTCACCATAAGCAAGTACTTCGTATTTTTTGATGGATTTTGCAATCAATGCTGCAGCGCCACCAACTGCTGCGAAGTATGTGCAACCATTTTTCTTCATGGATTCAACTACTGCTGGTTTACGGGAACCTTTACCGATCATGCCTTTGATACCTTGATCAAGCATTGTTGGTGTGTAAGCGTCCATACGACCAGAAGTTGTAGGACCAGCGGAACCAATTGGGTCACCAGGTTTTGCAGGTGTTGGGCCAAGGTAGTAAACGAATTTGTTAGTCCAATCGATTGGTAATTTTTCACCGCGTGCTAAAGCTTCAGTCATAACTTTATGAGCAGCGTCACGAGCGGAGTAAATTTTGCCAGTGATAAGTACGCTATCACCAACTTTTAATTTACGGGAAAACTCTTCATTATATTCTTCAGTATTAATGCGAATTGTTTCAGCCATTGTAATTACCTCCTACCGATTAAAGTACTACGTGTTTATGACGAGCAGCATGACACATAATAGTAACAGCAACAGGAAGGCCGGCGATATGAGTTGCACCCCATTCGATGTTTACACCGATACAAGTTGTTGTGCCGCCCAATTGTGGACCGATACCAGTTTTGTTAACCATTTCCAAAATTTCTTCTTCCAATTTTGCATACTCAGGATCTTTGTGAGGAGTGCTAATATCGCGAAGCAAAGCTTTTTTGGACATAACAGCTGCTTGGTCCATAGTACCACCAATACCTACGCCAAGTACGATTGGAGGGCATGGGTTAGGGCCAGCATGTTTTACGATTTCAAGAACTGCATTTTTAACGCCTTCAACGCCATCTGCAGGTACCAACATAGCTACGTCAGATTTGTTTTCGGAACCGAAACCTTTAAGTTCTACGTTGATTTCTACTTTATCGCCAGGAACGATATCGATGTAGATGATTGCAGGTGTATTGTTTTGAGTATTTTTACGGTTGAACAATGGTTCTGCTACAACGGATTTACGAAGGTAACCTTCTACATAGCCTTGAGCAACACCTTCATTGATAGCTTCTTTAAGATCGCCACCAACAAAATGTACGTCTTGACCTACTTCTAAGAATACCAATGTCATACCAGTATCTTGGCAGTATGGACGATCTTCAGCATCAGCAATTTCTGCATTTTTGATAATTTGATCGAGAACGATGCAACCAACTGGAGACTCTTCTGTTTCACGGCCTTTTTTCAAGCCTTCATAGATGTCTTTTGGCAAGTGGTAAGCTGCGTCCATACACATTTGACGGACTGTTTTTGTGATTTCAGATACTTGAATCTCGCGCAAGATAATCCCTCCTCAGGAACATAGTTGAATATTAATTCTAATTACCGTGAGATAACTTTTTACTCTCGAGTATATGAAATATATGTATCTCATACACATCGAGATTAACTCTATGCATCAATCGTAACACACAATATACAGGCTTTCAACGGCTCAACTATACAGTTTTCTCAATGCTTTTTCATATTTTGAGAATAATTTTCATGAATATTGCTGTATATATTTCGGCATGCCAACATCACTTTTTTACCCTTTTTCGTCCCCAAAAAATCACTTCGACGATGTGATAAAAGTCATAGTTAATCATAGGTTGAAAGTATTTTTATACTCTTTATCACAATCGACTTTTAGAGGTAAGAATTAGGTTAAAAGCACCTTATAAATGCAGAGTATATCTAAGATGATAAATACGCTTTTAAGCTACTTGATATTACTTTTCAAATAAAAGGTTTAAACTTTTTTACAATGCATATGTATACCGATTATATTCAATATACTTATATTGCTAACTCTTAAGAAAATATACATTATGAATCCCTTATAAATATAGGAATTATCTATGTTTATTCATCTCTATAGATTATATAAATTTTAATGACTTGCTTATCACTATTTTTGATAAGTTATTTTTTGTATAAAGTTATGTGTTTTAGTCATAATTAACGCCTTTTGATTTATAGTAATTTTAAAAAAAACGCTTGCTTTTATAATTAATCTAACATATAATAACAATCGTACCATTCCTCGATAGCTCAGTTGGTAGAGCAATCGGCTGTTAACCGATCGGTCGTAGGTTCGAGTCCTACTCGAGGAGCCATTCTGGCCCGTTGGTCAAGCGGTTAAGACACCGCCCTTTCACGGCGGTATCCCGGGTTCGATTCCCGGACGGGTCACCACATGGACGATTAGCTCAGCTGGGAGAGCGCCTGCCTTACAAGCAGGATGTCGGCAGTTCGATCCTGTCATCGTCCACCAGACCAAGAAGCAAGCATAAAGCTTGCTTCTTTTTTTTGTATATGTGATATAATAGTACCAGTTGTTTTGTTTGTAAAAATTTAAAGAGTTTTATTAAGAGGAGGAACTATGTTTCGTAAATTCGGACGCTATAAACGTTCGCTACTTACAGTACTAGGTGTACTATTGGCATCTACCCTTGCTACAGCAAGTGCTGCCACAATTAATATGAGTCAACTAACATCCAATAGGGCTCAACCGGTTGTTATTAACTCTGTGCAATCCAATGTAGATACAACTACACCTACATTACAATCCGATAATAATGGTCAACCTATTTTGAAGGTTGCCAACACACCTGTTTCTACTCCAGTTGTAGGAACCCCAGAAAAAGCGACGATTAACACATCAAATTCTAATTATGATGGTCACTTAGAGAACTTCCCTAGTCGCAAGGTAACAATTGTTGTACCTGCCAAGTTGCGCAATGAAAACACAGCACAATTGGGTCGTTATATGACTGATCGCTTATCTAACACACTTAAATATCCGTACTACGATACAGCAATCGTAAGTACTAATACGCCAACAGCAGAAATTAGAGCTGTTGACCTTGCGCAAATTGCATCTGCGCAGAACTCTGAAATTGTTATCATGCCTGTACCATTACAAGACGTATACGTACAAATTAATGGTGTAAATAGCCCATATGCATATAACAATGATGATCGCGAAATGTACATTGCAGCAAAGGTAAATGCATTGTTATATTACTACGATGTGAATGATCAAGTTATTCACACCGTACGCAGTGGATTCAATCAAACAGATGATTCTTTAACAATGCCAACACATAAGGCTGTATGGAATAAAGTTATGACTGTATTACTTGATAAATTACCGTATAAACGTATTCCAACAGACCGTGACCGCTATCAAGCGCCTGGCATCAACTCTGAATCTCCAGTTGTACTTGACTTCCAAGTAGAACAACCTAGAAATACTGCTTACTCCTTAAAAGGTGTTAGCGTATTATAAGAGACACTAAAAAGACCGTTAAGCAATTGCTTAACGGTCTTTTTGTATTCACCTATTAACGATACATAACTTAGTGAATCAAGCCGATTAATCTAAGTTGATGCTCTGTAAAACCAGCATTTCTTAAAAGTGCAGTAAATGAACTACGGAAGGAATCAGATAAATCGCTTACGTAATAAATTGAATCATCATCTTTTGCACTTGCTGTACTTGTATTAGTAGTCGCAGCATATTTAGCATTATTAGCTTCATTTTGTTTAACCATGTTAGCTCTAAAAGCATCATTTGTAGGAGTTTCTACTGGTGGGCGAACCGAGTCAGTATATTTATAACCATAAGATGCGTCTACATGTGTTCCTAGTGTAGATGCACCAAAACAGCATGCTAATACAGCAAAAGCAATGAAAGATTTTTTAGATACGTTCATTAGAAAACCTCCAAATTAACACAATAAGTCATTAAATTTAAATGACAAATTTTAGTATAAGCAGATGACCTTAATGTTAGATGAGTGTTTCCTATAAACAAAATGAAATTCTATAGAAAAAGGCTAGCCCTATGGCTAGCCTTTTTCTTTATAGTTGTTTAGTTACATGCAGGCGCAATAATGCACGTTGCAATGCTGCTTCTGCGCGTTCTACATCGATATCTGGTGTAGGATTGGATAACCGACCTTCTGCACGTTCTTTAGCTCGACGAGCACGGTCCACATCAATGGATGATGGATCTTGGCAATCTGGGGTTACAATACTCACCTTATTATGTTCGATTTCACAGAAGCCACCAAATACGGCAAGTTCACGAGATGTTCCATCTGGTTGATCTATGCGTAATGGCGCTAAATCTAATGCGATAATCATAGGTGCATGATTTGGCAAAACACCAAATTGACCATCGATGGCTTTGCCTACAAAGAATGTAGACTTGCCTTCAAAGACAATCGCATCAGGTGTGATGATCTGTAGGGACATAGGTTCCGCCATGGATTATTCCCCCTTCTCTTGCATTTCCTTTGCTTTTTGAACGGCTTCATCAATGGTACCAACCATGTAGAATGCGCCTTCTGGCAAATCATCATGTTTACCATCAAGGATTTCTCTAAAGCCTCTCAATGTTTCGGACAATGGTACGTATTTACCAGGAGAACCTGTAAATACTTCGGCTACGAAGAATGGTTGACTCAAGAAACGTTGAATCTTACGAGCGCGAGATACAGTCAATTTATCTTCGTCAGACAATTCTTCCATACCAAGGATTGCGATAATATCTTGAAGATCGCGATATTTTTGCAATACTTCTTGTACGCCACGAGCTACTGCATAGTGTTCTTCGCCAAGTACATGTGGGTCCAAAATACGGCTTGTAGAATCGAGTGGATCCACCGCTGGATAAATACCAAGTTCCGCAATGGAACGAGACAATACTGTTGTTGCATCCAAGTGAGCGAATGTCGCTGCTGGAGCAGGGTCAGTCAAGTCATCGGCTGGTACATATACAGCTTGTACGGAAGTAATGGAACCTTCTTTTGTAGATGTAATACGTTCTTGTAAAGCACCTACGTCATTAGCCAATGTAGGTTGGTAACCTACGGCAGATGGCATACGACCTAAGAGGGCAGATACTTCAGAACCCGCTTGGATAAAGCGGAAGATGTTATCGATAAACAAGAGCACGTCTTGTTTCTTCACGTCACGGAAGTATTCAGCCATTGTAAGGCCTGTAAGACCTACGCGCATACGAGCCCCAGGTGGCTCATTCATTTGGCCATATACGAGGGCCGTTTTATTGATAACGCCGGATTCTTTCATTTCATTCCACAAGTCGTTACCTTCACGAGTACGTTCGCCTACGCCGGAGAATACGGAGTAACCACCGTGCTCTGTAGCAACATTGTGAATCAATTCCATGATCAATACGGTTTTACCTACACCAGCACCACCGAAAAGACCGATTTTACCACCTTTTACATATGGAGCGATAAGGTCAACAACCTTAATACCTGTTTCCAAGATTTGTGTATCTGGAGAAAGGTCATCAAATTTAGGTGCTGGACGATGAATAGGCCATTTTTCGTCAGCTACAACTGGAGCTGGATCATGGTCCACAGTTTCACCCAGTACGTTAAAGATACGACCCAATACACCTTCACCTACAGGAACGGCAATTGCAGCACCAGTATCTTCAGCATCCATATTACGGGTCATACCGTCAGTAGAGCTCATCGCAACGCAACGTACAGTATCATCACCTAAGTGTTGCATAACCTCTACTACAATTTTTTGTCTATCATGTGCCTTATGATCATGGTAGATGTTGATGGCGTTGTAGATGCTTGGCAAATGACCAGCATCGAAGCGCACGTCTACAACTGGGCCAATGACCTGCACAACTTTACCAATATTATTACTCATCGACAGATGTCTCCTTATTTATTGCAAGGCATTAGCGCCACCAACGATTTCAGAAATTTCGTTTGTAATGCTAGATTGACGTAACTTGTTATATTCAAGCCCCAAGGAATCAATGAGTTCCCCTGCATTGTCTGTAGCAGATGTCATAGCTGTCATGCGAGCACCAAGTTCACTTGCTGCAGATTGCAACAATCCATTATAAACAGTAATTTCTAAATATTTTGGTAGCAACGCCTCCAAGACAGATACAGCGGAAGGCATAAAGTCATATTCTTCCCCTTTTACCTCATCTTGTGGTTGCTCTATTGGCAACAAGCGCTCAGCCTGTGCAATTTGCGTCATAGAATTTACAAAACGTGTATAGATCATGATGACTTCGTCAACTTCATGACGTTCGTATAGTGAAAGTGCTTCATGCATAATGGCACGCGCATGTTCATAGGAAGGTTTATCAGAGAAGCCCGCATAGGACTTATCGATATGAATTCCTCTGGATTTCATGCTGTCTCTTGGCTTTTTACCAGCCGTGATAACACGATATGTATCGGAAGATTTGCCATGCAATTGCTCCATAGCAAATTTCAATACATTAGACGAGAATGCCCCTGCAAGGCCCTTATCAGCACCTATTACTATATAGCACGTACGCTTTATAGGACGTACCTCTAGTAAAGGACTGCTAAAGCCTTCTAAATCACTATTAGACATATGACGCAAGATTTGCCCAATTTTTTCTGCGTAAGGACGTGTAGATTCCGCTTTTGTTTGTGCCCTACGAAGACGAGCTGAAGCAACCATCTTCATCGCTTTTGTAATTTGTTGCGTATTGGTAACACTTTTTATGCGTTTTCGCAAATCTTGTGCACTAGCCATACATTACGCCTCCTTATGAGACACTAATGTATGCGTAGAACCAAATGCTTCTACACATTCTGGGATTGCTTGCTTCAATAGATTTTCAGTATCTTCATCAATTTTCTTAGACGTTTCAATATTCGTGATAATTTCAGGATAGTTAGCTTTTATAAAACGTAAAAGTTCAGCTTCAAATGATAATACATCATCTACTTGAATATTAGCTAAGTATCCTTTTGTACCAGCGTAAAGATTGATAACCATTTCTGCTACGCTCATAGGTTCATATTGACCTTGTTTTAACATTTCAGTCAAACGTTCACCGCGGTCTAATTGTGCTTTAGTAGCCGCATCAAGATCAGAACCGAACTGTGCGAAGGCTGCCAATTCACGATATTGTGCAAGGTCCAAACGCAATTGGCCTGCTACTTGTTTCATCGCTTTAGTTTGTGCACTACCACCTACACGGGATACGGACAAACCTACGTCAACAGCTGGACGGATACCAGAGTAGAACATATCTGTCCCCAAGAAAATTTGACCATCAGTGATGGAGATTACGTTTGTTGGGATGTATGCAGATACGTCACCCGCTTGTGTTTCAATGATTGGCAACGCTGTAATAGAACCACCGCCAAGTTCTGGTGAAAGTTTAGCAGCACGTTCTAATAGGCGGCTGTGTAAGTAGAATACGTCGCCTGGATACGCTTCACGCCCTGGTGGACGGCGTAATAATAGAGACATAGCACGGTAAGCAGCTGCTTGCTTAGTTAAGTCATCATATACGCAAAGTACATGTTTGCCTTTGTACATGAAGTATTCACCCATAGCAACCCCTGCATACGGAGCAATGTATTGTAATGGAGCACCTGTAGAAGCACTAGCAGAAACGACGATTGTATAATCCAACGCACCTGTTTCTTCTAATTTTTGTACTACACGAGCTACGGTAGATTCTTTTTGACCAATAGCTACATAGATACAAATAACATCTTTACCTTTTTGGTTGATGATTGTATCAAGAGCGATTGCAGTTTTACCAGTACCACGGTCACCAATGATGAGCTCACGTTGGCCACGGCCAATTGGTACCATTGCATCAATGGCTTTCAAACCAGTTTGCAAAGGTTCATTTACGGATTGACGATCCGCAATACCAGGAGCTGGATGTTCTACAGGACGACGTTCTGTCGCTTGAATAGCACCCTTACCATCGATAGGCTGACCCAACGGATTTACTACACGACCAATAAGTGCATCACCTACTGGTACGTCCATAATTTTGCCAGTACGGCGTACTTGGTCACCTTCTTTAATCAAGAAGTCATCACCCAATAGTACGGCACCAACATTATCTAATTCTAAGTTCAAAACCAAGCCATATACGCCGTGTGGTAACTCTAACAACTCACCGGCCATGGCTCTTTCAAGACCATAAATATGGGCGATGCCATCCCCTACGTCGAGAACAGTACCCACGTCATCGACATTGAGGTCAACATCATAGTCCTGAATCTGCTGTTTAATTATAGCAGTGATTTCTTCAGGCTTCATTTTCATATATACCCATTCACCCCTATCTAATAGAGTTCGTTCTTAATAAAGATTTTTCTAATTCTTGCAAGCGACGAGATACAGAGCCATCAATGCGTTTATCCCCTACTTGAATGATAATACCACCCATAATGGAAGGATCTTGACGCACGGATAGAATAACATCTTTGCCCGTTACCTCTCGTAATTTAGCTTGTACAGATGCTTCTATATCAGCTGTGATTGGTTCTGCTACAGTGACAGTAGCTTCTAGAATACCACGAGCTTCGCGTGATTTCTTAATAAATGCCGCAATAGTCTGCTTTATATAGCGATCACGACCACGTTTAATCATCACATAAATAAAATGCAAAGCAACCTTATCGAGACTAGATTCAAAAATTTTACCAATCAGCTTAATCTTTGCATCTTCTGTAACAGTTGGATTTTCAAGGAATGAGCTTAATTCAGGTTGCTCATCCATTACAGATGCTACATAGCCTAATTGCTCCTCCATGAGATCCAACTTATTTTGTTCTTGAGCTAATTCAAACATAGCTGAACTGTATTTATCTGCTACAATTTCTATGCTCATCGTATCACAACCCTATCGTTTTACTATCAAGTTGACGAATAGCGTCTTCGATCAATTTCGTATTAGTTTCGCTGTTCATATCTTTAGCAACAACTTTACCAGCCATAGCTACAGATAAGGAAACAACTTCATTGCGCAAGCTGTTCATAGCACGATCACGTTCAATGGCAATATCTTGACGAGCACGATTTTTTTCTTGTTCAATTTGCTCGCGAGCTGTTGCTAATTGTTCACGTGTTGTATTTTCTGCTTCTTGAATTGCTTTTTCAACAATTTTTTGTGCCTCTACACGAGCATTAGAAATTTGAGCTGCATAATCAGCTTTAAATTCCTCTGCTTCTGCACGAGCTTTTTCTGCAGCTTCTAAGTCTTTAGCAATTCGTTCTTTACGTTCTGTCATCATAGCCAATAATGGTTTATATGCAAAACGAGCCAATAGCCAAACTAATATAAAAAAGTTCAACATTTGAGCAAGAATCGTTCCAAGGCTTAAGTCAACCAAGGTTATTCCTCCTCGTTATTATCTGAATAACAAAATAAATGCTACTACTACACCGATGATAGGCATCGCTTCGATCAAACCAATCGCTACGAACATTGTAGACATCAATTGACCACGTAATTCTGGTTGGCGTGTAATACCTTCGATTACTTTGCTAGATACAAGACCATCACCGATACCTGCACCAATGGCACCACAACCTACTGCGATTGCTGCTGCTAATGCGAATAAACCTTGAGCTTCCATAATATATCCTCCATATAAAATAATTAATGTTCCTCACTAAGAGCCATCCCCAAGTAGGAGGCAGTAAGAACTGTGAAAATAAAGGCTTGAATAATACCGATAAATAAACTAAAAGCAATCCAAACCCATGGTACAGGTACAAACCAAGGCAAGTTATACAATACTTCTAACAAAATTTCACCAGCTACGATATTGCCGAATAGACGGAAAGCAAGTGTAACTGGTTTTGCAATTTCCTCAAAAATATTAAGGATTAGCAAAGCCTTATAAGGTTGTACAAAATGATTGAAATAGGATAAGCCTTTAACTTTAATCCCCATAACCCATACCACTAATGTGCTACATAGAGCTAATGCAATTGTAGTATTAATATCGGATGTTGGTGATGTTAAAGCCTTAAACGTTGGCATTAAACCCAGTTCGTTCCCTACAAAAATAAATAAGAAAAACGTAAATAACAAGGAACTTACCATCGGCCAATGACGACCCAAGTTCGGAGCTAGCTGCCCCTCTAAGCCTTCTAATATAGCTTCCACTATATTTTGCAAGCCTACAGGCACCAATTTACGTCCTCGGGTGGCCAATACTGTTACCAGTATTACAATAGCCATAGTAACCCATGTAGCAATCAAGGTATCAATATTAAATGTTAACCCCAACCACTGCACGACCTCATGGTGTCCCGCATGTAATTCCACGTTCTCAACCCCTTCCATAGTCATAATAAAAACCTTATATATTTACAATTAATATAAATATATTATATATGTATCATCATACATCGTTATAGATATATAATCAACACTTACAAGGTAAACAATTCCAATTACTCATAATCACATTGTGTATAATGCATTATCGGTATACACCTATCATTCTTACTGCTACTTACGGGGTCAGAAATGCCGACTAAGCCACCAATACACCACATATAATGCCGGTTGTATGAGTGCAATACCTATAAACATGCTAACAGCTTCAACACCAGGTATTTTTAATCCTAAGACGACCAAAGAGCCTACTAACATAAGACGCCATATCATCTGCCTGCGAGCTTTACGTACGGCTTTATAAGGGTCTCCTGACACAATAGATTGTCCATGCAAAGCCAAACTAAGCAAGTAGAGTACCATTATAAAAATGCCCCAAAGCCATCCCCATAGATACACTTCTAAGCCACATAAAACTTGTATTATACCGCCTAAAAAGGCAATAAAAAAACAAGTTAGTAGCACACGCACTATGAATTTAATATATTGATTCATATATACCTCACTACTTAACTTGTTTATATAACATATAAAAGCCTGTTATAGCTCCAATAAGACCAAATATAACCATACATAATGGTTCAGTTCTAAACCAACCATCTAGTATATATCCAATCCCAATAAAGCCACCTATACAGAAAACGAGTGTGAGCCCCGCTGATGTTGCCATGGCGAGGGCTTTCACAAGGTCCTTATCCATATTATTTACCAAAACGTTCAGGACGATTAGGATCGCCTAAAAATTCATGGCGCAACGCTTGGATGATGCGTTCAGATGCTTTGCCGTCACCATATGGGTTAACGGAATTAGACATCAATTTATAAGCCTCTGCATTGCTCAACAATTCATGAGCTGCTGCATGTACAGCGTCTTTGTCAGTACCTACAAGGCGCACAGTACCAGCTTCAACAGCTTCTGGGCGTTCTGTAGTATCACGCAATACGAGAACTGGTTTACCAAGAGCTGGTGCTTCCTCTTGAATCCCACCAGAATCAGTAAGAATCAAATAGGATTTAGCCATCAAATTAGCAAATGGTTCGTAATCAAGCGGGTCAATTAATGTAACACGTTCTACAGAACCGAGTTCTTCTTGTACAACTTGGCGAACTTTAGGATTCTTATGTACAGGGAATACCACTTGAATATCTTTAAATTCATCAAGCAAATCGCGAATAGCTTGGTATACATGGCGCATAGGCTCACCCAAGTTTTCACGGCGATGTGTAGTAACAAGCACTGTACGTTTTTCAGGATCTAATGCATTGATAGCAGCATCATCAAACACATAATTTTCTTGTACTGTTGTATCAAGGGCATCAATAACCGTATTGCCTGTTACATACAAATGGTCTGTATTTATATTTTCTTTTTTAAGATTACTTTCAGAACTAGCTGTTGGTGCAAAATGATATGTCGCAATAGAACCAGTCAACTTGCGGTTCATCTCTTCTGGGAATGGAGAGTAAATATCACCAGTGCGAAGGCCTGCTTCTACATGGCCTACAGGAATTTCTTGATAGAAGGACGCCAAAGCACCTGCAAAGGTAGTTGTAGTATCACCATGTACAAGAACCACATCAGGTTTAGCTTCTTCTAATACATCTTTAAGGCCCATCAATGCACGGTTTGTTACATCGTACAATGTTTGACCTTGGCTCATAATATTCAAGTCGTAATCAGGGGTAATATTAAACAAGTTTAGTACTTGATCGAGCATATCGCGATGTTGTGCCGTAACGGTTACAATCGGTTCCATATCCGGTGCTGCTTCTAATGCTTTTACAAGAGGAGCCATCTTGATAGCCTCAGGTCTTGTACCAAAGATTGTCATAACTTTTAACATAGTTGCCTCCAACATAGTAGGATAGAAAAAATGGGGCGCCAAGCGCCCCACATGGTTATTTCTTATGGGAATCCTCGGATTCCTCTAAAGCTTTTGCCAATTCTTCACGATCAAAGGAAATAGTTTCATCTGAATCGCTGCGTTCAATTGTAGGACGTGGTAGTGGATGACCTGCCGCATCACTGTGAGTAATAACACCAAGGCGACGAGCCACATAAATACTACCTAAGAAGATAACGAGTACTAATGCGATACCAATCCAAGCATTGACCTCTGCTACGATGACGGATACGCCACCAAAGAGAGCCGTTACAGCATACATCATTAGCACTGCTTGTTTTTGAGATAAGCCCTGTGCTAACAAACGATGATGCACATGGCCTTTATCAGGCTTGAAAATCGGACGACCGCTGATTTTACGGCGCACGATAGCAAACAATGTATCGAGAATTGGTAAGCCTAGCACGATAGCTGGTACCACTAATGCAATAGTAGCCGCCGTTTTAACAGCCCCCATTACAGAAATAGCGGCTAATGTATAACCAAGGAGCATAGAGCCCGTATCACCCATGAAGATTTTCGCTGGGTTAAAGTTATACCGCAAGAACCCTACTGTTGCACCTGCTAGTGCCAATGAAATACAGGCAAGGTCTGTTTGACCAAGTTGTAATGTCATAGCACAAACAGCAATACAAGCAATAAAGGAAATGCCTGCTGCCAAGCCATCAAGTCCATCGATAAGGTTTACGATATTCGTAAAGCCTACAATCCAGAAAATAGTCAATGGAGCAGACCAATATTTAAGGTATACCACACCACCCCAAGGAAGGTTGATGAAGTCTACGCGAATATCGTAAGCTACCAAAATAGCTGCCGCTATGATTTGGCCCATCAACTTAGTCTTTGGCTCAATTTGTTTAATATCATCCCATATGCCGACAAGCACAAGGATAACGGTACCAAGCACAAAGCCAAATAGTTTATGGTCATGTGGGATAGATCCATTAAAGAGGACCGATCCTATATAACCGAGGAAGATTGCTAACCCACCAAGTCGTGGAATAGCACCATGATGTACCTTGCGGGCATCAGGTTTATCTATTGCCCCAACAGCAACGGCAAAGCGTTTCACCAAAGGGGTAAGTGCAAAGGTTATGACGAGCGCCAGAGCAAAGGCCCATACATAATCGAGCACATAATCACTCATAAGACACCTCCAACAACTGGGTTAAAACAATATTAGTTCGTTAAGCTACGAATAGGTGCAGGAATACGACCACCACGTGCAATGAACTCAGCTGCACTATATGGGCTTACTTCAATGATTGGAGCATAGCCTAACAAGCCACCAAACTCAACAACCTCACCTACTGTTTTACCAGGTACAGGAATTACACGAACCGCAGTTGTCTTATTATTAATCATACCAATAGCAGATTCATCAGCAATGATTGCAGAAATTGTATCTGCTGTTGTGTCTCCAGGAATAGCAATCATGTCAAGGCCCACAGAACAAACACATGTCATAGCCTCTAATTTATCGAGGGATAAACTGCCACAAGATACAGCATCAATCATACCCGCATCTTCAGATACTGGAATAAATGCACCACTGAGACCGCCTACGTGAGAAGATGCCATAAGGCCACCTTTTTTCACTGCATCATTCAATAATGCAAGGGCTGCTGTAGTACCGTGACAACCACAAGAGGATAAGCCCATTTCTTCAAGAACGTGAGCTACTGAGTCACCTACAGCTGGTGTTGGTGCCAAGGACAAGTCAATGATACCGAATGGTTTGCCAAGACGGCGAGATGCCTCTTGTGCTACCAACTGGCCTACACGGGTAATTTTGAAAGCAGTGCGTTTAATTGTTTCTGCTACAACATCAAAGGATTGACCACGTACAGATTCTAGTGCGTGTTTTACAACGCCTGGACCAGATACGCCTACAGAAATGGCACTATCACCTTCAGTTACACCAAAGAAGGCACCGGCCATGAACGGATTATCCTCTACAGGGTTACAGAAAATAACAAGCTTAGCACAACCAAGAGCATCATTATCCTTTGTAAGTTCTGCCGTTTTCTTAACGATGATCCCCATATCGCGAACTGCATCCATATTGATACCCGTTTTAGTAGAGCCCACACCTACAGAGCTACATACGATATCTGTAGTTGCCAACGCTTCTGGGATGGAATCAATCAAAATGCGGTCAGCCCGTGTAGCACCTTTTGTTACAAGAGCAGAGAAACCGCCGATAAAGTTTACACCTACTGTTTTTGCAGCGCGATCCATCGCTTCTGCAATAGGAACATAGGATGTTAAATCACTACCACCAGCCACTAATGAGATCGGTGTTACAGAAATACGTTTGTTAATGATAGGAATACCAAACTCGCGCTCAATATCTTCACCGGTAGACACAAGGTGTTCTGCTTCTTTCGTAATGCGATCATAAATACGATCACACAACTCTTTACCAGAGCTAGATGCACATTCAAGCAAGCTAATACCCATTGTAATGGTACGTACGTCAAGCTTGTTATCATGAATCATCTGATTCGTTTCTAAAATATTGTCGATAGATAACATAGTGCCTCCTATCCTACACGGTGCATGCTTAAGAAAATATCAGCATGTTGTGCACGGATTTCAACACCAAGTTCTTTACCGAGTGCATTCAAAGCATCTTGAATAGATGTCAAATCTTTCACATCTTCAGACTTTGTTTCACACATCATAATCATATTGAAAACGCCATCAAGAATGGTTTGATTTATAGACATAATGTTTACGCCGTGGTTAGCAAGTACAGTACTAACCCCTGCAATGATACCAACGCGGTCAACGCCGACAACGGTAACAACTAATTTCATAACATCACCTTTTCTGAGCACTACAAACTATTTGACCCATATAGGGTATTCAATAAACTATATTAATATATTATATCACATTTATTACTTTTCTACGGTGAAATCTTCATGAGTTTTCATGTAAAAACAGTATTTTACACTTCGTCGGATAATGCAGCCGTTACGATAGCCTCTCCTGCTGTCAATAATGCGACTAAACCTTTATCCCCTTTATAGCTTTCACCATAGATTTTATACAAATCCTCTGTACCGGACGGACGCGCTACAAACCAACCTGTTTCAGTTTCTACGCGAACCCCATCGATGGGCATATCCTTGTATAAAGATGTAGTGCGTATATTCGTAATAGGGTCTCCATCTACCTCTGTGGCCGTAATGGAACTTGCATTCAACTGTTTCAACTTGGCCTTTGCCGCCTTTGTACAAGCCGCATCAATGCGACCAAATCGTGGGTCACCACAACCTTCAACAATATTATTGTAGAGGCGATCAACAGTTGTGCCCATAACGGCATACATTTCCATTGCTAGAAGCGCCATTACCATGCCGTCTTTATCGGTAGTCCATACGGTGCCGTCCTTTTTAAGGAACGATGCGCCTGCAGATTCTTCACCGCCGATACCAATCTCACCATCAAATAATAAAGAGCTAAAATATTTAAAGCCTACCGGAACCTCATAAACCGGAATGTCTTTAACAGCCGCCCATTTATCAATCATAGTGGTACAAACAACGGTTTTACCTACCCCTTTATCAGTCCAACCACGGGTTGTAAACAGATAATCCGCAGCCGCTGTAAGGAATGCATTTGGTGAAATAAGGCCCTCTGCAGTAACGATACCGTAGCGATCATAATCAGGATCATTGCCAACAGCGAGATCATAATTGCCAATTTGTTTAGTTACATCCGCCATCGCATATTCAGAGGAACAATCCATACGCACCTTGCCATCATGGTCATAGGTCATAAAGCTAAAGGTTGGATCGTATTCATCATTGATAATATCCATATTGAGATTATATCGTTCTTTAATAGCACGCCAATAACCAAGGCCACTACCACCTAATGCATTGACAAGAACTTTAGGCTTCGCACTTTGAATTGCTTCCATATTGATGATGGAAGATAACTCTTCCACATATAAGCCCTTATAGTCATAAGGCACTTGTTGATCTGGTTCAATATTATCTATGCTAATGCGTTTAAACCCTTCTAATTCACAATAAGCACGAACGTACTCATTGGCGCGGGTTTCAATCCATTTTGTAATCAACGTATCTGCAGGGCCACCGTTGGTAGCATTATACTTAATGCCCCCATTATCTGGAGGATTGTGAGATGGTGTAATAACGATACCATCTGCTTTTTTATCGTGACTTTCATTATATCGAATGATTGCACGAGACACAGATGGTGTTGGAACAAAGTCCATATCCGCATCAACCATGGCAGTCACACCATTACCAGCAAGTACCTCAAGCACTGTTACTAATGCAGGCTGAGATAAGGCATGTGTATCTTGGCCCACAAAAATGGGCCCTGTCGCACCAAATTGACCACGACCATCACAGATTGCCTGTGTAATAGCCGCTACGTGTAAATCCGTAAAGGTACCATTTAAAGAGGTACCACGGTGGCCTGATGTACCGAAGGATACGAGTTGTGTCGGATCAGTTACATCTGGTGCATTGTCAAAATAGGCATCTACCAGAGTTTGTACATCTATAATATCTTGTTCTTGTACAGGCGTACCTGCTAATTTATGAGCCATAGGAACCTCCTAATCTCAAATGTATATGTCATTCATAAAATATTATATTTACACATAATTAATATGAGATGACTAATGCTTACATTTTGAATTTTACTTTTCTGATTTTACATTTTGCTTTACTTAGCGATTATGTATAGTCTGTGTATTATCCTCTTGTGTGGTACTCTTATCTTTTAA
The DNA here is from genome assembly GCF_041333735.1 of Veillonella sp. Lineage (NCBI taxonomy): Bacteria > Bacillati > Bacillota > Negativicutes > Veillonellales > Veillonellaceae > Veillonella > Veillonella sp. Next base: position 1,134,994 of record NZ_JBGKFB010000001.1, on the reverse strand, counting down.
CTGTTCACACACTTCAGTAGGGATAATCGGTTGTGTAAAGCCTTGCCCAATGACCTCTTGCGCATCAGTTATTAAGATGAACACATTTGGATCCGCCTCTTGAATAACCTCTTTTAATTTATTTACTTGCAAGAGATTAACGGCTACCATAACGATTTGCTTCGGCGTCCGCGTATAAGCACCAATGCCATTAATGATAGTTGCGCCACGACCAACCTTATTGATGATGCATTCACAGACCTCATCAGTACGATAGGTAATGATGAAAGCAACCTTCCGCTGATTAAAGCCGATAACCACCTTATTCGTAATGATGGTATACACATAGACACTAATAAGTGTGACCGCTACGGCTTCAAGGCCAACAACACCAATTGCAGCAACAAGGATAGCACAGTTTATGGCACTATTAATGGACCCCATTTGAAGTCCATAATATTTGCGTACAATGAGTGCAATAGGATCAAGCCCACCTGTGTTACCGCCTACGCGGTATACAATGCCAAGACCTACACCAGTAGTAATACCAGCCATCATGGAACTCAACAAAGGATCCTTAATAATCATGTCATATTGCAAGAAGTTAAATAAATCAACCATCCAAGACAGCATCAATGTGCCATACAAGGTTTTGATAACAACACGGGTGCCCAGCCACTTCCAAGCAGCCCAGAATATAGGAATATTTAAAATCATATTCCAAGAACCAACAGATAAGCCCGTTAAATAATACAAAATCAAGCCTACCCCACTAATACCAGTACTCACCAATTTGTGTGGCAATACAAAGGCATCAAGGCCGGCACCAAATATGGCACATCCAAGAATGACCATAAGGCTTTCATAGATAACACTTCTATACTTAGCGAACATAGCTTCCTCCAAATTGCCATTTCACTATAAATATTCTATAATGAACTAACTAAAACATACGCTATTTACAATACATTTAGTAATAAAACAATATGCGTATACAAATTCATCATAAACCACTTAATGGTTATTTTCAATCACTTTATAAGAGTATAAAATAAACATATAAATTGCATATATTCTGTATGTTACAAACGAGGCTATCATGAGTAAAAGTTTTGAGCAACTCGGTTGCAGTAAAATCAATATTGGACTTGCCATTACGGGCAAGCGTGAAGACGGATATCACGATATCGACTCTATCTTCCAATCCATTCGCCTTAGCGACTCCATTTATTTTGCGAAGCATCATTCCGTAGTTTTCTCCGGTGGCGCTCCAGAATTACCTGAGTATATGCAAAAATTAGTTACTTACGGTGAAGAAAATCTTGCCCTCAAAGCATTACGGGCAATACAAGCTTATACCGGTTGCAAAGCGGGAGCTGCCATTCACCTATTAAAACGGGTACCTATTCAAGCCGGTCTTGGCGGTGGGAGTGCTGATGCGGCTGCTATGTTAGTAGGTCTCAATCGATTCTGGGACTTGCGCCTTACTCAAGAGGAGCTATTAAAAATAGGCTCTACTCTTGGCTCTGATGTGCCATTTCTATTACAAGGCGGTACAGCACGTGGCACAGGTCGTGGCGAAATATTAACGTACGGAAAATCTCCTGCGCCACATTGGCTATTGCTAGTAAAGCCAAAGGTTTCTGTATCAACTGCAGCTGCTTATGGTCGCTTCACAGGCAAGTCCGTAGCAACAAAACAAACCATCGATACAGTCCAACGACACCTAGAAAACAATGACTTAAAATCAGCATTCCTTGCTAGTGCTAATACATTTGAAGAACTACTCTTCCCTGACCACGAAGAACTTGTCATTTGTAAAGAATTCTTCACTAGCCGCGGCTATCCAACCATCATGACTGGTAGTGGTCCTACTATGGTGGTATTGCTGGATAAACCAATGGAAGCATTACAACTACAAGAAGAAATCAAAGCAGCAGGCCATGATTGGCTATCTCTTATTACAAAAACATGTACACAGGAGGACTTACCATGACAAAACGGTTACAACCAATACGCCTCGATGCGTATAAACCTCTACGCGAAGTCGTAAGTGAAACATTACGTCAAGCCATTCAAGACGGCGTGTTAAAACCAGGCGAACGCCTTATGGAAATTCCTCTAGCTGAAGAACTCGGTGTGAGCCGCACACCAATTCGCGAAGCCATTCGTAAGCTTGAGCTCGAAGGCTTTGTTGTTATGGTTCCTCGCCGTGGCACATACGTAGCCAATATATCGTTAAAGGATATTACTCAAGTATTCGAAATTCGGTCTGCCCTCGAAGAACTCGCAGCAGGCCTTGCAGCAGAACGTATCACTGCAGAAGAAATCGAAACATTAGAACGAATGCTCGTAGAGATTGGCGATCATATGGAAAACAAGGACATGGAATCCGTCGTAGCAGCAGACGTAGAATTCCACGAAGTATTATACCGTGCCTCTCGTAACGAACGACTTGCAGACATCGTGCACAACTTGCGCGAGCAAACTTACCGTTTCCGTAGCTTCTCCATGAATCAACCGGGTCGTCTTAGAAAGACATGGGAAGAACATCGCCAACTCGTAGAAGCTATCGCCTCTCATAACGCAACACAAGCTCGTAAATTGGCTCAGATTCACATGGAACACTCTGAACAGACCTTATTAAAAGGTATGGAAGAATCTCAAGAGTTTATCAAGGCATAAGGAATCTCCTTACCTATAATAGAACAATAAATGACTAACAAATCTCTCACGTTTGTGAGGGATTTTTATTTTACAGACTCTATAGAAATTGATACAATAACATCAATAACTATATAGAATTATTTTATATGAAAGGGGCTTTTTTATGGAAGCAATGCTCAACGATGCTATATCCACCATAAATGGCTATTTATGGAGCTATTTCATCATCTTTATCCTCATCGGCGCAGGTCTCTTCTTTACGATGACAACGAATTTTGTACAAATTCGGATGATCAAAGAAATGATTCGTCTTGTAATCAGTGGTGCTGGTAGTTCTACTGAAAAAAATCACGTGTCCTCATTCCAAGCATTCTGTGTTAGTACCGCATCCCGTGTTGGGGTTGGTAACATCGCAGGTATCGCCATTGCCGTTGTTCTCGGCGGTCCTGGTGCGGTCTTCTGGATGTGGGTTATTGCACTCATCGGTGCTGCTACAGGTTTTATCGAATCTACATTGGCGCAAATCTACAAGGAACCTGTTGCTAAAGGTGGCTTTTACGGTGGTCCAGCTTACTACATTCGCTATGGTTTAAACAACAAAGCATTATCTGTTTTGTTCGCCATTTTAATTAGTATTACATATGGTTGGATTTACAACTCTGTACAAGCTAACACATTGGCTGCATCTCTCCAAGTATTCAACTTCGATGTATCCTATACTGGCGCTGTAGTAGCAATTCTTCTTGGCATTATCATTTTCGGTGGCATTAGCCGCGTTGCTAAAGCATCTGAAATCATCGTTCCAATCATGGCGGTTCTATACATCGCTACTGCATTATTCGTAGTAATTATGAATATTACTCAATTCCCACATGTAATCTACACTATTTTCTCTTCCGCTTTTGAACCTGTAGCAGCAGGCGGTGGCTTGCTAGGCGCCACTGTAATGAATGGTATTAAACGCGGTCTATTCTCTAACGAAGCTGGTGAAGGTTCTGTACCTAATGCAGCGGCTACAGCAGCTGTTAACCACCCTGTTGAACAAGGTCTTGTACAAGCATTCGGCGTATTCCTTGATACATTTATCATTTGTACCGCTTCTGCTTTCATCGTACTCGTCGTTGGCGACTATAGCACAACAGGCTTAACTGGTGTAGCTCTAGTGCAACATAACCTTGAACAACAACTCGGTTCTTGGGCACCTACAGCGGTAGCAATCTTTATCGTAATGTTCTCCTTCAGTTCCTTAATTGGTAACTATTACTACGGTGAAATTAATATCAGCCACTTAACAGATAAGAGATTCTATCTTCATTTGTTCCGTATCGGTGTAATTATCATGACATTCGTAGGCTCTATTGCCTCCCTTGATTTAGTATGGAATTTAGCCGATTTATTCATGGCTTTCTTAGTATTAACTAATATTAGTTCCATCGTACGTATGGGTCGTACTGCAGGTCTTGCTCTTGAAGACTATATTAAACAACGCAAGGCAGGCATCGAAACACCTGTATTTAACCGTTCTGTTCTTAATCATACATACGGTATCGTATGGTGGGGTGACGGTCAAACTACAGACTCTTCTGTACCTCCTACTCCAGTGGAAGATACAGTGGAAAAATAAAATATATTCTCTTATGAGACCGGTGAAAGTATCTTTCACCGGTCTCTTTTTATTTTTTGTAAAAGTATCCATTTATACTGTAAAAACTACAATTTATATCTAACTCTTCGAGTGACTATTATCACAGTAAACATCTATATTCTATACACTTTTTGAACATTAAAAACTATAGAATATATTTATAAAATTAGAAAGGGTATTCTGTATACAATGTCGAATACTTCAGTATGTGTAAAATTAGCAAGACTTCATTTAATCTTATATACAGGAGGTCATTATTATGAGCGGTTATAATCCTTATGAAAACATGCTAAATACGTTAGATGTAGCAGCCGAAAAGCTCGGCTATACTCGTAGTGAATACGAAGTATTACGCCATCCTGAACGGGAACTAAAAGTAGCTGTACCACTTCAACTAGATAATGGTGAAGTTCGCGTATACGAAGGCTATCGTTGCCAACACTCCACATTGCGTGGTAGTGCTAAAGGCGGTCTCCGCTTCCATCCAGACTCCGATGAAAACGAAGTTCGTGCATTGGCTGCTTGGATGACTATTAAAAATGCTATTGCTAACATCCCTTACGGCGGTGGTAAAGGCGGTATCAAAGTTGATCCTAAAACTTTGAATCCTCGCGAATTAGAACGCTTAACTCGTAACTTTGTACGTCGTATTGCGCCAATCATTGGTGTTAATACTGACGTTCCAGCTCCAGACGTAAATACAAACTCTCAAATCATGAGCTGGATCGCTGACGAATACAGCACATTAAAAGGTGAATGGAGCCCTGGTATCGTTACTGGTAAACCTATCGAAGTAGGCGGTTCCTTAGGTCGTAACGAAGCGACTGGCCGCGGCTGTCTCATCGCATTGCAAAGCTATCTCGCTAAGAAAAACTTAGATATCAAAAACCTTACTGTAGCAGTTCAAGGCTTCGGTAACGTAGGTTCCGTAGGTGCTCGTCTCATTGCACAAGCAGGCGCTAAAGTTGTTGCTATTGGCGATGTAAGCGTTAACATCTACAACCCTAACGGTCTTGATGTGGAAAAAGCATACGAATATGCTAACTCTCATGGTCGTTCCCTTGAAGGTTACAGCGAACCAGGCATGACTACAATTGGTGCCCAAGAATTATTGGCTCAACCAGTTGATGTATTGTACATGGCAGCTCTTGAAAACCAATTGAACAAAGACAACATGGAAAATATCCAAGCTAAAATTATCTTGGAAGGTGCTAACGGCCCTACTACTAATGATGCAGATAAATACTTCTATGAAAAAGGTATCGACATCATCCCTGACGTTCTTGCGAACGGCGGCGGTGTAGTTGTATCTTACTATGAATGGGTACAAAACAAAGCAAGCTTCTACTGGACTGAAGAAGAAGTTAATGAACGGTTAACTAAGAATATGCAAAATAGCTTTGAAGCAGTTTGGGAAATGCAACATAAATACAATGTACCACCTCGTCAAGCAGCGTACATGGTTGCCCTTGAACGCCTCGTAGTAGAAACTAAATGGCGCGGTTATAACTGCTAATCCCTTCAACCTCCATAACATTAGCCATAAAAAAGGCGTAAGCTCATATCGAGCTTACGCCTTTTTGTTTGACTATAAATCTTTTTATTTGAAAGCACCTAACAAAGCAGCCATGCTAGGACGGCTGATCAAAGCTTTCACTAAAACAGAACCAAGAACGGCTGGAATTGTTTGACCTACGATGAGATTCAATACCAATGGCCAGTATGGAAGGCCTAGTAATGGGCTGAGCCATAATGGTACACATAGGGCTGGCACAAAGATGATTGGCAAAATTGCCCACCAAGCACTGAGGCCCATCTTGCGCATGCAAACGATGATACCTGTTGTTAAGATACCAACGCCAAAGCCACCTACCATGTCGAGGATACCGAGGCCCCCGAATAAGAAGTTAGAAATGAGGTTGCCAATCCCCATGGGAATCACCAAGAACGGAAAGGCATAAGCAAGTGCATATAATGATGTTGCTATACGAATTTGATACGCCCCGAAGGAAACGCTTTGCGTTAAATAGAGTACAACGATGTACAATGCCACAACCATGGCAGAAATAGTCAATTTACGTGTAGTAATCATAACACTCACCTCCTCAAATAAAAAAAAGCATGGCAAAACTACCATGCTAAAAATGCTTATGAATTTCCGTAGTTTTGTTTAGAGACAGGATGGTTTCAAACTGTCTTATTTAGTTGTGCCCTTATAATATCATATATTTTCGATATTCACAAGTTATGGAAAGATTAAAGCGGCTTGTTACAGTAACGACTATTGTTGTGTTGTTGGCAAGGACGGGGTGTCAGAAAATACCTTTCCTCATCGCTCCACTGGCGAACCGGTCATCGGCCTAGGGCCTCGACCTGCCAAAGTCGCTCTTTGAAAAGGTATTTTCTTCCACTGCGAATTTAACAAATCAACATTACAGATACATAGTGACATAAAAGGCCGCTTTAACTCAGCCTCCTCCACATGATAAATAATATAAAATATATTACGCATCAAAGCGCCGCAACTAGCCTAAGCCAGTTGAGGTGAGTTAGTGACGTATAAGTCCGCCTTGAAGCACATATACCTGCTACTCTATTAGAATATATGTAAAGTAGCCGCCTAAAAGGCGACTACTTGTCTAAGCCAGTTTATAGGTGTTATAGAGTCGAGTGTTATAGAGCCGGGTCTTCGACGCCGTTTGCGCGGAATGCTTCGGCTCTGTCGATGCAGGTGCCACAGTGTCCGCATGGTTTGTCGCCGCCTTCGTAGCAGGACCAGGTTAGGTGGTATGGTACGCCAAGGCGTAGTCCTTCTTTTACGACGTCTGCTTTGTTGTGGTTAATGAATGGTGCTTCTAGGGAGCATTCTTTCCCAGATCCTTCAAAGATAGCGTCACCCATAGATTTGTAGAAGTGTTCAGTACAGTCTGGGTATGCATTGCCAGCCGCATCATCGCTATGGGCACCATAGTAGATATAGCCACAGTCTAGAGATAAGGCTAAGGAAGCCGCCGCAGATAGGAATAGACCATTTCTAAATGGCACATAGGTACTAACCGTACCTTCTCCTTCTGTTTCTTGTTGTTCCTTGTATGAACCTTGAGGTATTGCCTCTGTGGATTGGGTCAATAAAGAGCAATTGCTGAAGGCAAACAATTTAGTGACATCCATCGTTTTACCTTCAATTCCATAATAAGCGAGAATAGATGCAGCAGCCTCTAGTTCTTTACTATGTTTTTGACCATATTGAATGGATAACGGCACTACATTGTCTTTGCCAAATCTTTCAATAGCTAGCGCTAAACATGTAGTACTATCTACACCACCGCTGAATAAGACAACAGCCTTTTGTTTTTGTGCCATAAGGTCTCCTTTCACCTATTACAACAGCCCCATCCTAAGATGAGGCTGTAGATTATACTTTCAATATATTATAAATCGATATCTAATTCTACTGGGCAGTGATCAGAGCCAAAGATTTGTTGGTGAATTTTAGCTTCTTGAATTTTGTCGTCAAGACGTTTAGAGGTGATGAAATAGTCAATTCTCCATCCCGTATTTCGTTCACGAGCCTTGCCCATGTAGGACCACCAGCTATATTCCTCAATTGCATCTGGATAGAGGTGACGGAATGTATCTGTAAAACCAGCACCTAACAGTTCGGTCATTTTTGCACGCTCTTCGTCGGAGAAGCCTGCATTTTTACGGTTCGTCTTAGGATTTTTAAGGTCGATTTCTTGGTGAGCCACGTTAAGGTCACCACAAAGAATAACTGGTTTTTTCTTATCTAATTCTAGCAAATAGTTACGGAATGCATCTTCCCAAGTCATGCGGTACTCAAGACGAGCCAATTCACGTTGGCTATTTGGTGTATAGCAGCATACTAAATAGAAATTGTCATATTCAGCAGTAATAACACGGCCCTCTTGATCGTGTTCTTCAATGCCAATACCATTAGTTACGGATAACGGTTTAATGCGTGTGAATACAGCCGTACCACTATAGCCTTTTTTCACAGCACTATTCCAATATTGCTCATAACCTGGCAATTCCAAAGAAATTTGATCAGGTTGCAATTTTGTTTCTTGTAAACAGAAAATATCTGCATCCAGTTCGTTAAAGGATTCCATAAATCCTTTTGTTACAGCCGCACGAAGGCCGTTTACATTCCAAGAAATTAATTTCAATGCTTACTCCTTATTCTAATAGTGCTTTTACATACTAATATAGTTTGTGAAAGCCTCTATTTCAACAATTTCCTTATATTTCAAAATATTCTTATTTATACTAGCAATTATAGTATGTTATACAGTTTAGCCAGAAAGTTATACATTACTATTGTTTGTGTTTCTTTGCATGTCTTGCTTCCGCACGAGCCTTTCGAGCGTTTTCGTTTGCTTTAAGATCACTTTCACGTTTTTCACGGAAATAATTAGCTATGGAAGATAAAACAAGAATTACCAACACCGTAACATTGAACATGCCGGGCCCAAAGGTATAGATGTGATAACACAAATAACCAAACGCAACAAGGGTTAGTAGATGTTTTAAAATTTTCATTTGCCCTCCTGTATTATCGTAATGTTTCTACACCAGTCTTAAGTGGGAAACCGTCATAGGTTACCCAGTCACTAGAACTACCAACATATAAGGCAGACTCAAGCCCTACCTCACTCATAGTCAATAACGCATTACAAGCCGTTACCCCTGAACCACAATAGGTCACAACAGGTCTATTTTGGTAAATTTCATTATAATACTGGGATTCTAAATCTTTTACAGACTTAGGACCATCTGCGGTATAGCCACTTTCATAAAAATGATTAACAGCACCAGGAATATGCCCAGTCATACCATCCATCGTATCTACTTGAGACCCATCATAACGATACGGCGCACGAGCATCAATGATAACATGATCTCCGCTTTCACTAGCTTTGAGAACCTCGTCACGGCTCATAACCATATGAGTTTGCAATTCATAGTTGAAAACAGTTGGTTCTGTCGGCAACGGAGTAGGATCTTTAGTAAGAAGATGACCTTCCTTAACCCAACGTTCAATACCGCCAGACAACACGCGCACATCAGACAACCCCATGTAGCGCAAAGTCCACCAGAGACGACCCGCCAAGAAGAGCCAAGAATCATACACAACGACCTTGGAATCACGAGTGATCCCGTAAGACTCAAAAGTATGAGCCAAACGCTCCATATCCGGCAATGGATGACGACCGCCATGCTCGCCCAAAGGACCTGTTAAATCCTTATTTAAATCCACCGCATAAGAGCCTTTAATATGACCTTTTTGATAATCTTGATAACCACGAGCATCTAAAATAATGACCTCGTCGAGACAAGCTAATAATTCTTTAGGAGTGATAAAATTTGACATATGTACTCCTTTCATATGATTATATCGAAAAATACAAATTTGATAATATTATTATATACCGATATGTAACTATGGACAATGAATATCAAAATATAATTTGAACAATACGCAAATATGTCCTAATAATTCTTTCACATTACAAATATCCTATCCATACAAATAAAAGGTACACCTATATAGTATTATAGGCGTACCTTTATATTGTATGCTAATGTATTTCATTTATAAAAGGAAAGAATTTCCACAACGTAAACATACATATGTATGCTCCCAATCGCGACGTAATCCTGGATATGTATCTCTATTCCATACATATCGTTGATATGTTTTGTAGATTAACAACGCATATGCACCAAAATAAATAATTAGTGAAGCCTCATGTTTACTTAGGCCGGAAATCCAAAGCAATAATACGAGACCAAATTGAATCGCAATCCACCACTTTAAAATATATGTAGCAATTGATTTTTTCATCGGTGGTTTAGCCATCATAGAAAGTGCTGTTTGTTGAGTACCTACAGTATTGCCAATACCAACACCTACTCGACCACCAGCACCAATACCTACACCTGTAGTTACACCATTTACATTAGAAAAGCCACCAGCATAAGCAATATTATAACTTTGGATATTTTCTGATTGGCAATATGGACATACGTATGCATTCTCGCTCATAATTCTCTCTCCTATTGTATCTCAAATTATTATAATCGTTTATATCCTACTTACTGTTAATGAGAAAGTAATGAGAGTCACATTATTTTTAATGCTAAAAAAGCCTCTATCATAGATAGAGACTTTTTCATAATTAAAAGGTAACTTTATAATATTGTTTAAATGCCTTTACTGAAATAACATATCCACTTGAAGTTACATCAACTTTTTCTTTTTTAAATGCCACAATTGAATCTCCAGAATATATCTCATTCCCATTAAAGTCATAAACAGCACTAAATTTTAGCCCACTTACAACTCCTGAATCTTTTAACTTTGCTTTTTTTACTGTAGACTTAACCTTTTCTGAAGTATATGGCACTTTTGATAAATTATTCCTTTTTATTATACCCTCTATGGACTTATTATAATCGTAATCAGCTATAGCCTCGCCTTCAGCAATAAAGTTTTCTTTTTTATCAACTGCATACACCTTGAATTTTAGGGTATATTGGGGCGGTTCATAAATAACATTCTGTACAGAATTCAAATCTAGATAAATATCCCTACTACTATCATGGCGTTCACGCCAAAACTGTGGTGAGTTTTGTAATTCACCTAAAGAAATGGCAAATGTTGCACTAGAAATACAAATAAAAGTAACTGTTAAAGTAAATAGTCTAATAAAACGTAACAACATAAATTATCCTCTCTCTACACTAAAGAAAAGGAGCTCTAAACTAGAGCTCCTGTATTAGATAGCATCAATTTTTTGAAGCTCATCACCTATACGTTTAACGATACCTGTCACAAGTGCATTCCCCATGAAGAACATACGCATACGATCAGATACCTCTACTACTTCACCTTTTGCATTACGTTTATAGCGAGTCCAGTCATCAGGAAAATCTTGTAAACGCTCAGCTTCAATCGGTGTAATAAGTCGATATTTACCATCAATTTTCAAAAGATGTGTAGATCGATTAACACTGCCTTCAGATGTAAGCATTGTCCGACCTGGTAGTTCAAGAGAGTCATATTCACTCATACCACCTTCAGAGAAGGTATAAGTATGTCCATTTGCTGCAGTCCGTGTAATTTTCTTAGGACCACGAAGATATTTAAACTTCTCTAATTTTTCACCATCAACATAATAATTTTCTGGTACTTGATTGTCTTTAACCACAATCTTTTTCATTGGGATTGGTTCTTCATCCCCTTTTGGTTCAGTTTCAATCGTATAATAATACCCATTAGTCATGAGTCCAGAGTTCCACATTTTACCATCAGAGAAGTTTGCTGATACTTCTGCAATATCTTCATCAAGCTTATTAGCATTAATACGTTTTTTAACTGCTTCACCTTTAACAGGGAATTGACGAGCAAAAAGCCCATCTTTAAAGATATAAGGAGTATAACAAGCTAAACGAGTATCTAAATCGACATCAGTAGGTAATGTGGCTTCGTATTTAGTATGTAGTCGTTTCCCCCACTTTGTGTCATTTCTAAATACAAAGAAGAACACACGACGTCTCCGTTGTGCACGACCATAATCAGCAGCATTGATAACACGCCATTCCACAGAATAACCTAATTGATTGAAAGCAGCCAACATAATCGCAAAGTCACGGCCACGTTGATTGGAAGGAGCCTTCAATAAACGGTCAACATTTTCTAAAACCAAATACTTAGGTCTAATTACCTCAGTAGCACGGATAATTTCCCAGAAAAGAACCCCTTTTTTCCCTTCGATACCAAGTTCATTCTTCTTACTACGTGCAACCGAATAATCTTGACAAGGAAAACCACCAACAATCATATTTACACCATTAGCCTTCATTTCCTCGAACTTTTCATTAGGAATTAAAGCTACATCGGTTGGAATATGTTCTATATCAGGAAATCTATATAAACCTACTTCATAGGCATCTTGAGTCTTACGAGATGGCTCATACTGGTTAGAATATAGCGTTTTGAAAACTTCTTTAGAAGAATTCTCTAAACCTACTATAAACCCACCTACACCATCAAACATGGAGAATATTTTCATTACTTTACCCCTTAATATACCACCTTCATAGATCATTATTATATCAGAAATTCCTAAAAAGATCAAGATCAATTTGAGTCTCTACTATATATCTTTCACAACCTCCGCTATGAATTCTTTATTTAACCAATAACATTGTTTTGTTATCTTTTGTCCATCAGGTAAAGAAATCTTATCGTTCCCATTCCTCCCCTTTGGTCTTATATGGCAAACACCATTAAATTTAGAGCCTGGTAAATTATTTGATATACCTCTGCCTCTAGGTATAAGTTGAACACCTTCTTCTAAAATAGTTTTCGTCGTTCTCCATAGACTTTTTAATTCATTTTCAATCACCATTTCAGGCATATTCCAAAGTGTAACACCTTTGAAGTAAGCCTCTCTATCTTTATTCTCCGTTTCATACTCATCATATTGGAATACTACAAATAAATATTTTGTATACTCAAAATTTTCATAAAGTTGAGAGTATTCCCAATCATCTTTAATCCAACGATTAAAATCTATTTGTTCAAATGACATATGCTCACAAGGAATGCCATCAGGCTCCAGTCTAATTGTTTTGAATTTAATATTCGCTTTATTAAATTCTCTAAGAGTCTCCAACTTTGTCCCTTTTACTCCTAATATGGCGCTAATAAGATTAGCATTAAAGGCCTTATTCGTACTAACTGGGATCTCCATTAGTTTAGCAATCTCAGATACCCTTTTCCCAATATATGGAGCGAATCGTTCTTGTAATAATTGTAATGTAGTCTTACTTTTAAGTTCATCAACATTAAATAGTGATGGTATTAATTGTCTATCAATAACACGGCGAGCAAAGGCAGACATGTAAGAACTTTTAAGAGAAAATGCACGTTGTTTAGCTGGTATATTAGAAAATGGTTGTTTTCTTATGGACTTAGCATTAGCCCCTTTAGTACACGCAGCCAAATACATCGTATCACCTTCTGAAATATTATGGGCCTCACCGGCTATAATCTTATCCATAATAGTCTGCCAATCTTGCTTTATAATTTCTAAATCCACAGGATCAAAATTATGTAAAACAGACTTTATGATAGGAAAGTCCTTTTTATCTAATTCGTCTTTATATAAGTAAAATATAACCAATAAATTCTTATTTTTTTGCCAAAATGATGATTCTTCAAAAGAGTCTTTGTAATCCTCTTCATAGTTAATAATATTTAAAACTAACCGTTCTTTTGCAGAGAAGTCATTCTTTTTATTTTCTTTTATAGCAGTAACTTTTAGCTCTAAACCTAAATCAACAAAATCTGCTTCTGCTCTGCTATTAACGGCCATTTTAAATAAGCCTTCTTCTAAAACCTGACCTATACCGCCCTTGTTTCCCCTACTATCTAGGCGATTATTTATATCAAACTCACCAACCGTTTTACCCTCTGCAGATTCAGCTATATCTAATACTTCTTCAATAGAGTTATAAACCTTATCAGTGCCCATTAGAATCTCCTCCCGTCATATATACATAAATTATATCAAAGGTATTAAGAAATATACTAATTTAACTTTCACAGAGTATATTCATCTATAAATAGCGAATTACAAATATTAATACATGTTCACATAACATAATTTCATCTATTCCTTATGATTCTCTGCTCTATACGTCTTTTTTGGGACGTAAGTTTATGATATAATGTAACTAATTACTCTAGGGGCGTAGTGCGCCCAAACGGATCCAATAAGAGTTAGTGTGTTTTCAAGGAGCGTGCGCAGTTGAAAAAGGGATACATCAAGTTAATAGCAGCTGTTGTGCTTGGCATTGCTATTATCGGTGGTGGGATCTACGGGGTGTATACACTCTTGTCATCCAATACAACGACAATTTTATATCGATCAACCGTTGACGACAAAATCAACGCTATCCGTCCTTACATTGTCGCATTAGACACATATAATTCATATAGTGTAGCCTATGCTAACCAATTACAACCAACTCTTGAAGAGTTGCGTAATGGGTCCCATAACACGACCATAACATTGCCAAAATATAAGGACCTTAAAACAGCTTTAGAGGCTGCAAAACAAGATAGTCCAACTCCATACGAAGATGTAAACCAATCGACTAATGATGTATTAGCGATTCTAGACCAATTAATTCCGGTTGCAGATCAATTGCAAGCCTATTATGTAGAGCGTCGTTTCGAAAAAGATAATTTCAAAGGTAGCGATGAATTAGCTGCACAATATGTGCCACTAGCTGAACAATTCTATGCTACATACAATGCGTTAGATTTAGCCTTAGATAATCGTAATAATGAGCTCTATACAGAGCGCATGAACGAGTATCAAGGTGAAAAACGTGAAAATGCAGTTAACTTCATTGAGTTAAATCTCATGACTGCCCAAACAATCGACCTTATCGATCCAGATGGAAATACGGATACCCAAAAGGTCGAAGCAAACTTACAACAAATCACACAACGCATTAATAAATTACAACCTGGTACAACATCAGAAACACAAAATGCAGTACGCGAGTATCAAGACTCTGTGAAAGAGTTTGTTGCAGAGGCTCGTAACTATATCATCATCAACTCTTCCTACGGCGAAGCTTATACACAACTATTTATTAAATATAACAAAATGGTTGGCAAAGCAAATGTTGTAAATATGGCAGAACTTGATGCAACAGAGCAAAAGAAAAAATAAGAACAACACAAAGAGGACCTACTTATACAGTAGGTCCTCTTTTTTATCCATCTGATTCTGTTATTTGGTCAGTCATCATATTTTAAATCACTAAATACCGGGAAATACCTTACATTATTTACGCTTCAAATCTTTCGTAATGATGTAGTATTCTGATGGAGATATTTTGATACCATCAATATGTTTATTTCCTACAATATTAATCTTAGGGTATCCAAGGAATAATGCTACAGAGTCATCAAGCATCAATTGTTCTGCATTAATAACGGCATTACGACGTACCACAGGATCATTAGAGCTTTCACCAAGAGTTAACAATTCATCAAAACGTGGATTAGAGAATCTAGAACCATTCGTTTCAGAACCTGTTCCCCAATATTGTTTCAAGAACCATACTGGTTGTCCTGTATTGGCCGTTACTACACTAGAGATTAACATATCGTAATCGCCGGACTGTGCTAATGTGTCAATCACCGCATAGTCTACAATCTTGATGTGTAAATCTACACCGATTTTTTTATAGTCTGCTTGTAATGCTTCTGCATATAATGGCAATTCAGGTCGAGATGTATACGCATAGAAATCTAGTACTAGATTTTCGCCATCCTTATCAACAATGCCATCGCCATTCGTATCTACGTAACCTTCTTGTTTCAACAAGGCTTTGGCACGTTCCACATTGTACGCATTAGGGTCCCGTAGTTGATTAAATCCATAATCAATAGATGGTGGTAACGGAGCCTTACCAGCTATAAATGTATCCTTCATCAAGTTCTTCGCATAGGACTCACGGTCTGCTGCTGCAATGAGAGCCGCACGAAGATTAGCATTTTTGAGTTTTCCTTTTTGACTCATGCGAACGAATACATCTCGAAGGGATGACTCTTCATAGATTGTAAAGTTCTTATCGTTTTGGAAGATGCCGTATTCACCAGGACCAATGCTAATAGCCATATCTACATCGCCTGCTTGTAGCGCCATAGCACGCGTATTAGCATCGTTGATAGAAGGAATTTCAACCTTGGCAAAACCAGCTTTACCATCCCAGTAATTTTCATTTCTACCAAGCTCAGCCCGTTCTTTTGTAAAGGATGTTACCACATAAGGACCTGTACCGATAGGACCTTCCTTGGCTATATCACGACCATTTGCCTCAGCCGTTACATCCATAATCAAGAATAAAGGATCCCCCAACAAGTTTGGCAAATTATAATATGGCTTATCCGTCTTAATGGTAAGCTCTTGACCATTAGCTGTCATTTCTGTGTAGTTAAAGAATGACTTAGCCCGTTTACTCTTCCCGAAGGTTCTTTCCAAGGATGCTTTTACCGCCTCTGCTGTAAGAGGATTACCGTTAGAGAACTTAACCTTATCATTGATGGTGAAAGTCCATGTCATCTTGTCATTACTTTGTTTCCAAGATGTAGCCAACCACGGTGTAGCATTCATGTGGTCATCAAATTTTATGAGCGTTTCACCAACACCATATCGCACAACAGCCCAACTAAAATAATTTTCCGTTGGTTCTAATGTACCAGCAAAGCTAATAGCCCCTACCTTTAATACATCATTAGATGAATCGGATGATTGATTCATGCAGCCTACAGTACCAAGGACCGTAACACCCAGCATCATGCCAATCAGTAACGCCTTATGTAATCCTTTCATTCACACACCTAACCTTTCTCTATATGTATATCATTTCATATGAGCATATTTTAATTATACCCATAGGGGTATATTGCTTAGTCAACTATACTATATATTCAGTGTTAACACAATCTCTTTTAAGAAAAATTTCGATATATTTGCATGTATGTGAGAATATCTTTGTAAACGAAAAAATAGCAGTTAGCCATTTGGCTAACTGCTATTATATATACCTACTATTTCCCTACTATAGTAAGCGATTCAGCTTATACAGTACCTGTACTAAGAGCACTGATACATTATACTGAAACCTTATGCTTCTTTAGTCGCTTCTTCTAACGTAAGCGGCTTATGATCTTTACCAATTTCAAAGATAGAGCTCAACAGAACCTTCGTATAAGGATGTTTTGCATCTGCTAGATGGAATGCATCTAACTCTTCAACAATAGCACCTTTATACATAACCACTACCTTATGACACATGGTACGAATGAACGCAATGTCATGCGCAATGAATAGGTATGTTAAGTTTTTCTTCTTTTGTAAACGCGCTAATAGGTACGCGATAGAGTCCTGTACAGAAACGTCTAGAGCACTTGTTGCTTCATCTAGCACAAGAATTTCCGGTTCCAGTACGATGGCACGGGCAATGGCCACACGTTGGCGTTGGCCCCCAGACATTTCATGAGGATAGCGATGCATGAACTCGCGAGGTAGGTCTACCATCTCAAGATAGTCACCAGCTATTTGTTCTTCTTTGCCCTTTTCAAGAAGCCCAAAATTGTATAGCGGTTCGAGGATGATATCCTTTACCTTCATACGTGGATTGAAGGCTGCTGATGGATCTTGGAATACCATTTGAATCTTCTTGCGGTACTCTTTCGTTTGCTCAGAGTTCATATGTTGGATTTCTACACCATCTACATAAATCTCGCCTTCTGTGATAGGCAGCATCTTCATAATCATACGAACCAAAGTCGTTTTACCAGAGCCAGATTCCCCTACAATCCCAAGGGACTCGCCTTTTTCTAAGGTGATATTAATACTCTTACACGCTTCGAGCTCACCACCAGTAGGAAGTGGGAATCGTTTACATACATTTTTTAATTCTACAGCGTAGTTAGTCAATGTAACGACCTCCTTCCAATGTTGGTACAGCATCTTTTAATTGTTTCGTATATTCATTAGATGGGTTTTCTAAAATATCTTGCGGTGTGCCAGCATCAACAACACGGCCCTTTTTCATAACAATGATATAGTCGGACATATAGGCCGCTACACCAAGGTTATGCGTAACCATTACGATAGCAGAATTATGCTCTTTAGCAAGTTCTAGCATTTGCATAACTACTTGAGATTGTGTTGTTACATCTAAAGCAGATGTAGGTTCATCACCAATTAATAACGCAGGATCCAGCGCTAATGCCATAGCAATGCCCACACGTTGGCGTTGACCGCCGGATAACTCATGTGGATAACGGCGCAATATATCTGCCCCATTAGGGAGAGAAACAGATTCTAATAACTCAATTGCTCGTCGATCACATTCATCATTGGTAATTTCTATATGAGATTTAAATAATTCTCTAAACTGTTTACCAATGCGAACTATTGGGTCTAAAGCACTACCACTATCTTGGAAAATCATGGCCATGTCTTTACCACGTATAGCTCTCCATTCAGACTTAGATAGGGTGCGAAGGTCTTGACCATTAAAGAGCATTGTACCATCTGTGACCTCACCACCTATAGGCAATAAACCCATGAGGGCCCGGATCACGGTAGTTTTACCGGATCCAGATTCCCCTACAATGGTCAATACCTTACCGCGTTCCAAGGTAAAGTTTACATCCATAACAGCAGGCACACCTTGGTACGCGATGTTAAGGTTCTCTACAGTTAGTATGTTTTCTGCCATTATAGCTCCTTATTATTTTGTAATTTTATTAGTAATCCAGTAGTAGTCACTTGGGTACATGACAGCACCTTTCAAGTAAGAACCAGTAACGATATTAGTTTTAGGGTAACCTAAGAACAATGCAGCACCATCATTCATCAATAATTGTTGAATTTGAATTGCATAGTCACGACGTTTTGCAGGATCAAATTCAGTTTCAGCAGCATCTAACAATTGGTCAACTTGTGGATTGGAGTAACCAGAACCGTTTTGAGGGTTGGAACCATCCACATTAGTATGCCAGTAGTTAGCTAAGAACCAGATTGGATCGCCTGTATTAGCAGTTACGATGTTGGAGATAAGCATATCATAGTCGCCATCTTGACCCATTTTATCAATCAAGTTATAGTCAACTGTTTTGATTTTCATGTCGATACCCACTTTTTTAAGGTCTGCTTGAACAGCTTCTGCATAAAGTGGTAATTCTGCACGAGAATTATATACTACGAAGTCAAATGTCAATGGTTTGCCATCTTTATCAAGGATGCCGTCCCCATCAGTATCTTTCCAACCATCTTCTGCTAATAATTGTTTAGAACGTTCAGGGTTATACGCATTAGGATCTTTCAAATCTTTGAAGCCATAGTCCATGGATGGTGGAATTGGTGCGGAACCAGGAATGAATGTACCTTTTAACAATACATCAGCATAGTTTTTACGGTCTGTTGCAGAAATAACTGCAGCACGTACTTTGTCATCACCAAGAACACCTTTTTGGTTAATACGAGCCAATACTACGCGAAGAGATGCGATTTCATCAACCTTGAACTTATCGTTATTTTGGAATAAACCAATTTCACCAGCACCGATGTTAACAGCCATATCTACGTCGCCAGATTGTAAGCTCATAGCGCGAGTATTAGGGTCATCGATGGAAGGAATTTCTACAGTTTTAAATGGTACTGTACCATCCCAATAGTTTTCGTTAGCAGCCATCTCAGCACGTTCTTTTGTGAAAGATTTAACTACGTATGGACCTGTACCAATAGGACCTTCCTTCGCAAAGTTACGGCCATCTTTTTCAGATTGTACATCAACGATTAGGAATAAAGGATCCGCTAAAAGGCCAGGCATATTAGGATATTCTTTTGTTGTATGAATAACTAATTGTTGACCATTAGCTTCCATAGAGTCATATTCGAAGAATGTTTTTGCACGATTGGATTTTTCAAAAGCCCGTTCGATAGATGCTTTAACTGCTGCAGCATCAACTTTTTTACCATTAGAGAATTTCACCTTATCATTGATTGTGAAAGTCCACGTTTTATGGTCTGGGGATACTTCCCATTTAGATGCAATCCATGGTTGAGGTTTCATTTGTTCGTCAAACTTAGCCAATGTTTCGCCTACACCATAGCGCATAACAACCCATGCGAAGAAGTTTTCTGTAGGTTCTAATGTAGATGCGAAGTTAGTTACACCAACTTTTAAAACATCCTTATTAGCAGCACCACTATTATCAGAGCCGCAACCAGCGATGAAGGAACCCATCATTACAATGCTAAGACCTGCTAAGAGGGCTTTTTTCCAAGATTTTTTCATGTAAAATCTCCTTGTACCATTACATATAAACATAAAACATACACATCATGACTACTACAATCTACAATAGTCATAATGGAAAAACCTTATTACCGCCTATTTATATAACAACTTTCACAACACAACCTATAAATAAGCATCACACGTAACTAACCTTGGTTCTTAGGATCCACTACGTCCCGTAAGGAATCAGACCAAAGGTTAAAGATAGCAACTACGATAAGAATGGACATACCAGGGAAGGCCATCAGCCATGGACTGGTTTGTAAATATTGACGACCTTCGTTGAGCATAAGGCCCCATTCTGGTGTTGGCGGTTGAGCACCAAAACCTAAGAAGGATAGACCTGCTACTTCAATCATGATAGCCCCAATATCAAGTGCACCTGTTGTAACAACAAGAGGAAGGATATTGGGAATGATATGACGTCTTAGAATAGTCGTTGTAGAGGCCCCCATCATGACAGCCGCCGTTACATACTCTTCACCGCGAACTTTCAACGTCATAGACCGTACAAGACGAGCATATTTTGCCCAACCAACTACAGATAGCGCTATAATCGTATTCACAATGCTACCACCCAAAATACCAGCAATGGCAATGGCTAATACTACACCCGGGAAGGATAGCATAATGTCCGCAAGACGCATGAGGACCATTTCGATTTTCCCGCCGAAATAACCAGCTACGGCACCGATAATAGTACCAATGCTTACCATGATAACAACGATACTGACACCCATAAACAAGGATAACTGTGTACCATAAATGATGCGAGACAATACATCACGACCAAGCTTATCTGTACCAAACCAATGTTGACTACTTGGCGCTTGTAATGCTTGACTCAGATTTGAGCTAAAAGCATCACCCGGAGCAAGCCATGGTGCAAAAATAGCAATGAGTACAACAATAATCATCAATGTACTGTAGAAAGAGAACAGTTTATGTTTTTGAATAAATTCTGCCATTATGCTCTCTCCCTTTTTAATCTAGGGTCTAACAAGATATATGACGCATCAACTAATGCATTAATACACATATATGCTAAGGCAACCCACAACACAAAACCTTCGATCAATGGATAGTCGCGCATGGTAATGGCATATACTGCCATATTCCCAAGGCCAGGCCAGGAGAATACCATTTCAATAACTGCAACACCGCCTAATAACCAACCGATAACAACGCCCAGTATAGTGATAAGTGGTAATACTGCATTAGGCAAAATATGACCGAATAAAATTTTCATCTCACTCACACCACGAGCACGTGCGCCGATAACATAATCCTTTTGCATTTCTTCAAGAATAACGAGACGAACTTGGCGCATGTACTTGGACCCGACTACAACAGCTAATGTAACGGCTGGTAGAATTACACCGATAGGAGTTACACGAGAAGATGCAATAGGAACAAGTCCTAATTTAAGGCCAAAGATATAAATCAGTACAAGGCCTAACCAGAATGATGGCATAGACACGCCTACAAAGGAAGCAACGCGCAACAGATAGTCGATCCATTTGTTTCGATTTAAGGCGCTTATAATCCCTGCCGGCAATGCATAGAGCAATGTAAATACTAATGATGTACCTGCTAACATAACTGTCCCTGGCAAAGCCTCCAACATACGATCTACAACAGGCTTTTTAGCAGAGTAACTCATCCCTAAGTCACCTTGTGCAGCATTTACAACCCAGTTTGCATATTGCACTATAAACGGTTTATCTAACCCAAGCTGAGCTCGAGTCTCATCGATGAGCTCCTGAGACACGATAGTATCTGCCGTTTCTAGTAACATCGTTACTGGATCGCCTGGTGCTAAATAAGTGAGACAAAATGTCAAAAATGTGATGCCAAACAAGGTTACAATAAATTGTCCCAAATGTTTAGCAAATCGTTTACCCATAGGCGCCTCCTAAACTCTCTAAACACTAACAACAAATCAAATGAAAAACTAAGGGTACCTCCCACTCAACGTAGCAGTAATACGCAAAAATAAGAAAAAATATAGCTCCCTGAGGAACAAAAAAAAGCTAGTCGCCTGACTAACCTAAATTAAGCACAGTATATGCATACCATACATTTAGAGCAGGCTTTCTGACTCAGACTCATCGCAACATTTCGGCCTTCCCAGTTTCCCAGTGACCCTATAATGAAACCTTGCTCCTCATTACAGCTATTTGCATAGTATGGGATTTACACCCATTTTCCTCTTTTACGCTCGGTGAACACCGACACTCACTAGTTCATTCACTTTTATCGATTATAAATATACTATATTAATATTATGTTTACAATACATATACCCCTTAGGGGTATCGTTATATTTAGTAAAATCAATATAATTTTTATACTAACAAAAAATATCGATTACTGAACAAGTCTCTATTTATGTATAAACCCATAAAAATCACTTTATATATATGATTTTTTCCGTATTAACTGTATCCAACTGTATATATATTAATTATTATTATAATGGTGATTTTCTCATGAATTTTTTTTATACATACCGAAAAAACTTTTAATCACTTTAGTAACTATCAATTATTTATAATCAATAAAACCATAATTAATAAGTTTGATTAATATACCAAAAAGAGGCTGTTACTAAGTAACAGCCTCTTATAAGACGAGAGTTATTTAATTAATCGATACTTTGTTGTAAGCGGTGTGCTTTGCGTGTAGTCCACGCTTTACGCAAAACATAGATCACGAAACCGATGCTTACCGCTACTGCACTACCTACCATAGCATCAAAGCCACATGCGTAAATTGCATATAAACAGTAGATAACGCCTGCGCCGAACACGTAGTTGAAACGTTTAATACGGCTTTCAGCTACGCCAGCCATACGCATCATTGTAGGTACTGCCAAGATGCACAATACATACGGTACTACGTTAGTTACAACCGCTAAGTTTACTAAGATTTCAAATTGCTCACGTAAGGAGTCGCTAGCAGTGAACAAAGTAAGTAATGTTTCAACAGCGAGTAAAATGAATACGCCACGAACAGGAGCATCTTTGCTATTTACACGAGCAAATACTTTAGGGAAGTAACCATTTTCCGCTGCGCTTTTGAATACGCGAGACAATGTGAATTGCCAGCAAAGCAAAGCGCCAAAGCAAGAAATAACCATTGCAGCCATAACGATGTCTGCAATTGTATCATTAAACATGTATACAAATGTCAAACCAAATGGTGCATTAGAATTTAACAAGTCAATGTTAGGCACGATACCTGCCATAACATTCGTGGACAAGATGTAAACCACTGCCACTGCTAATGTACCTGCCACAGTAGCGATAGGTACGTTTTTCTTTGGATTCTCAACAGCATCTGCATTAGCCGCTGCGGACTCAAATCCTAGGAAGCCCCACAAAGTCAGGGAAATAGATTGTTTTACTGCATCGTAAAACGGAAGATCATTTGGGTTCCAAGCTGCCCAATAAATAGATGGGTCGAACCAATACCAGCCGATTGTACCAATTAACAAAACCGGAACAATAGAGCCCCAAATAGTCATGTTGCTGAGTCGACCTGTGAAGCGATTACCACGGAAGTTCAAAATCGCTGCGAACCACAAGAGCACAATTGTTACTTGGCTAGTTTGTGTCGCATTGAGGTCAACACCAAAGAAAGCTGCGCCATAACCTACGGCAGATACCGCGATGGCGATATTAGCAATGATGAGAGATATGCTGTAAGCATAGCTCGCCATAAAATGTCCAGTTTTACCGAAGCGGTGTTCTGCATAACCGCCCATGCCCCCTCTAATCTGAGAGAACATACCCGCTTGAGCAAAAATATACGCTAACAGAAGCGCACCCACAGCTGTTACGAGCCAAGATAAAACTGAAATAGTACCAACTTGAGCCAAATTAGTTGGTAACATAATGATCCCAGCTCCTAGCATATTGGCTGCTACCATTGTGGTTAGCTGGAATACAGACATTTTTTTAGCGGTGGTTTTCATGTATCAATCCCCTTTCAAAAGGTGAATTTTTTCTCGTCCATAATTCACTTAAATATAATATACCGCTAAGTAAATTCAGTTCGTGCTGTGATGGGCTTGAATGTGAATTTACCGTTGTTATTCTTATTACGAATTAAATAATAACACCTATGAACCCAAAATGAAAGTACTTTATTGGCGGACAAGCATTATTACACGAATTGAATAAATTATAGTTAATTTATCATCTAAAACGAACAGAACTCATTTTAACAATGACAGGGTATATTTTTATCCCATTTTATTCTGTGTATATATGTGATTTTTACTATCTATCATGGTTATAGTGTCCTAGTACAAGACTATTGTTTTTGCGCAGTCCACTGTATGCGTACATAAATTTACACCATTTTAATAGTAATTTATCAATTAGAATAACTCTTTTCAAGAAATTATCTATCATTCAAATAAAAAATCGATATACACATAAGCTTAAAGGTTAATATAAAGCACTTTAACATAAGACTTATATGTATATCGATCTTAAATTTTCAATGTCACAAGAGTAACTATTACTTTGAATGTTACTCTTGTACAGGATGTAGCCCTAAATCAAAACATTAGGCTTACTAAAGCAATTATGCTTGCACAGATTCTACAATTGCTTTCCACTGAGCAATTTGTTTTTCTTCTCCAGCGATAACAGCTTTACCATTGCTACGTTGTCTTTCCACACATTCTGGAGCAGTACCAGAATAGTTATTACGACCAGCTACGCAAGCTTCGATGGAAATGGCATCAAGGATATCTGCATCAAAATGATGTGAGATAGCTTTGAAGTCCTCAACGGATAAATCAAGCAATACACAACCTTTTTCAATGCAATGATGTACAGCATTACCTACGATTTCATGAGCTTCACGGAATGGAACGCCTTTTTTCGCAAGGTAATCGGCCATATCTGTAGCATTAGAGAAGTCATCATCGAGGACAGCTTTCATATGCGCCCCATTGACCTTCATACCACGGACCATAGCCGCATTAATGGACAATGCAAAGTGTACTGTATCGATAGCATCAAAAATGCCCTCTTTATCCTCTTGCATATCTTTATTATATGTAAGTGGCAAGCCTTTTAATGTAGTTAATAAACCTAACAAGTGACCATAGGTACGACCTGTTTTACCACGAACAAGTTCACATACGTCAGGATTTTTCTTTTGTGGCATAATGCTAGAGCCTGTGCAATGAGCATCATCGAGTTCAATGAAGTTAAACTCATTGGTAGACCACAAAACCAATTCTTCGCTAAGACGGCTCAAATGCATCATCACAAGAGATGCAAAGGACAAGAATTCAACTACATAGTCACGGTCAGATACGGCATCCATACTATTTTCGTAAATACGAGAGAAGCCGAGTAGCTTTTGCGTATAGGTTTGATCAATACCGTACGTAGAACCAGCTAAGGCCCCTGCACCAAGTGGCATGATGTCTGCGTGTTTGAAGACCATCAACAAACGGTCAAAGTCGCGCTCTAGCATAGAGAAGTATGCCATCATATGATGACCAAACAATACAGGTTGAGCCCGTTGTAAATGCGTATAGCCAGGCATGATAACATCGCTGTATTTTTCAGCCGTTTCTATGAGAGCTTTTTGCATATCTACGATAAGCTCGCCCATTTCTACTACGGCTTTACGCACGTACATGTGCAAATCTACTGCGCATTGGTCATTACGGCTACGGCCGGTATGTAAGCGGCCACCGGCTTCACCAATATCATCTGTTAAGCGTTTTTCAATATTCATATGAATGTCTTCGAGAGCTACGGAAAATGGGAACTCCCCTTTATCGATTTGGCCTTTAATCTTTGTTAAGCCCTCAACAATAGCATCCCGATCTGCGTCGGAGATAATATTTTGTTTTGCTAGCATAGTCGCGTGTGCTTTACTACCTGCAATATCTTCGGCGTACATCCGCGCATCAAAAGCGATAGAGGATGTAAAATCCTCTACCGCTTTATCAGTGCCTTTTGTGAAACGCCCGCCCCACAATTTAGCCATTATTTACCTGCCTTTTCTTTCATCAATGCATTAATTTTAAGAGGTAAACCGAACAAGTTAATGAAACCAGCCGCATCAGCTTGGTTGTATACATCGTCTTCTTCGAATGTTACGAAATCTTCGCTGTACAAGGAGTATGGAGAAGTTGCACCAGCAGAAATAATGTTGCCTTTGTACAGTTTAAGTTTTACTTCACCAGTTACAGTTTTTTGAGTTTCATCAACGAATGCTTGCAAAGCGTTCATCAATGGTGCGAACCACATGCCATCGTATACGAGTTCAGCGTATTTGTTGGCAATGAGTTCTTTATAGTGGTATGTAGCTCTGTCAAGGCATAGGTATTCAAGTTCTCTGTGAGCATACATGATAATGGAGCCGCCTGGGTTTTCATAAACGCCACGGGATTTCATACCTACTAATCTATTTTCAACGATATCTACAACACCTACACCATAGTGTGCACCAATTTCGTTGAGTTTTTCTAACAATTGTAAAGGAGTACCTTCTTGACCGTCTACCGCTACAGGTACACCGTCTTTGAAGGATACAGTTACATAACCAGCTTCGTCTGGAGCTTGTTCAGGAGTATGTGTTACCAAGTACACATCATCTTTAGGAGCATTTGCTGGATTTTCAAGATCGCCACCTTCATGGGACAAATGCCATACGTTTTGGTCCATGGAATATGGATGGGATTTTGTAGCTACAACAGGAATGTCGTGTTTAGCAGCGTATTCCATGCAGTCTGTTCTAGATTTCAAATCCCATTCTCTCCAAGGAGCAATGATTTTCATATTAGGAGCCAATGCTTTAATGGCAAGTTCAAAACGAACTTGGTCATTACCTTTACCAGTCGCACCGTGAGCGATAGCATCAGCGCCTTCTTTTTTAGCAATATCTACAAGGATTTTACCGATTAAAGGTCTAGCGAAGGATGTACCTAATAAATATTTGCCTTCATAAACTGCACCAGCTTTTACTGTTGGCCACACATAATCTTTTACGAACTCTTCTTTAGCGTCAACAATATACGCTTTAGAAGCACCAGATTTGATCGCTTTTTTCTCAACTGCATCATAATCCTCAGGTTGACCCAAGTCTACGCATACGGCGATAACTTCAGCGCCATAATTTTCTTTTAACCAAGGAATGATAACGGATGTGTCTAAACCACCAGAATATGCGAGTACTACTTTATTTGCTTTACCCATGATAACACCTCATAAAAAACTTACTATGTATTTAAACTCATATAATCGATATTATATCAGATAATTGTGAAAGCACCGTGGCATCTAGCTCAACGGTTATTCCCTCTTTCTGACAAAAAATAGTATACACCTGTATAATTATAAATGCAAGCATTATTTTTATTCAATTTAATAATATATTTCGGAACGTAACTATTTATTACAAAAAACATCTCTGTTAGCCAATCACCAATCAACTAACAGAGATGTTACTATAGTTATTTAATTATTCGTCCACAAGTCCCAAGTCTTGTTTGTATGCATAATCTGCTTCGGCTTGTGTAATCATGCCTTGGTCTACCATTTGTTCGAGCACTAATTTTTGTCGTGCCTTAGCCCCTTTATAGTTCGTATAGGGATCCAAATAAGATGGTGCATTAGGTAGTGCTGCAAGGAGTGCACTTTGGCCTAGTGTCAATCGGCTTGGGCTCGTTCCAAAGTAGCCATGCGCAGCTTCGTAAATGCCGTAATAATTATGACCATAATATACTGTATTTAAATACATGGTAAGGATTTCTTCCTTTGAGTAGTAATGTTCCATTTCACTAGCAAGGATTGCCTCCTCCACCTTACGGCTCATGATGCGTTTTGATGAAAGGAACAGATTTTTTACGACTTGTTGTGTTATGGTGCTGCCGCCCTCTACAGTTTCACCAGCAATGGTATTCGTATAAAAGGCGCGAATGATACCAAGTACATCTATAGCACCATGCTTATAATATCGCTTATCCTCTATGGCGATGAGTGCATTCTTTGTATATTCTGGAATGACATCTCCCTTTACCCAATGTTCTTTAGAAACACGTTGGTTCAGTGCCGTCTCTACCTTTTCTTTAAAGGTAAATAATCGTATAATACGATCTGTGCGACTAAGGGTATCTTCACCTTGTTCTATGCGTTTTTCAACAGTTGTATGCGCGTTACTTTCACGATCTGTACCTTGAACCCTATGGTATCCATCATATATAAACACGGCCAGTATCATAACTAACACAAATACCACTAGGTTCCGAAGGTAGCGAAACACTTTCATTGCTTTCACCTATTTCATAAAGGCCCGTAGTATATACCTATAGACAAATTTAAATTCTATATGCATTACAGTACCTTATATACATATACAAACACATTGTGTATTAAATGTATTGTATCACATCAATTAAGAAGAAGATATATATTACAAGGTCTAAATAGATGTGTATAATATAAAATACATGCCATGCTATTTTAAAAGTATATATTTAAATGTACCTTTGAATACAGATATTCACATACATCCATATACAATATAAATCTATATATGTAGATTTAATGCATATTAGGTATACTTATTAAGTTGTATTACAAACTTTACATGGAGTATAATAATAAGGATGATAAAAAACATGCCCATTGGAGGAGTATTATGAAACAATGTATGGATTCAGAAAATCTACATCGTCGATTGCGTAAAATCCTTGGTCAAGTGCAAGCTATTGATCGAATGATTGAAGAAGACATTCCATGCGAAGATGTGTTGAGCCAAATTAATGCAGCTAAGTCTGCACTACATAAAGTAGGTCAAGTAGTCCTTGAAGGGCATATCAACCACTGCGTACGAGATGGTATCGAACACGGTGACGTAGAAAAAACCATTAGCGACTTTACAAAGGCTGTAGAGCGCTTTGCAAACATGGGAAAATAAAGAAGAGGCTAAACCGCCTCTTCTTTTTTTCTTGAAACTACACGCTAATAGTTTTCAAATGCGCCACATTAAAGCAAAGTAAAAATTTAATCCACCACCAAAACATAAAACATATACATAAAATATATATCAACAAAAAAGGACTCTACCGTAGTAGAGTCCCTTTTATTTCCCTGACAAATTAGTCGTGATTAGTTGTTAAGAATTCGCTCAATGCAGCGAGTGCATCGTCTTCGTCAGCACCGTCAGCTGTCAATGTAACGGATGTACCTTTAGTAGCGCCCAAAGTCAATACAGTCAAAATGGATTTAGCATCAGCTGTTTTGCCGTTAGCAGCGATTGTCAATTTGGAAGCATATTTAGCAGCCAATTGTGTGAAAGCTGTAGCAGGACGAGCATGTAAACCAGATTCGTTAGTAATTTCTACTGTTAATTCTTTCATGATAACCTCTTTCTATCTTGATAGGCTGTGCCTATCCCATACGTTCTAATAGATATATTGTATCAATTTCAAGCCTTTCAATTCAAGTATATTGAAAGTTATTTGCTATACAACAGAATTATAGTAAGCCTTTTTCAGCTAGTACAGATTTAGCATAGTCTGTAATTTCTTCTGCTGTATCCATGGAAAGTGCTTTATTAGCCACATCTTCACATTCTGCTTTAGAAACAGAGCGCAAGATTTTCTTAATAAGTGGTATAGAAGATGCTGTCATGGAGAATTCATCAAGGCCAAGGCCTAATAAGATCATGGTAGCCACAGGATCACTAGCGAGTTCACCACACATGCCTGTAAATTTACCTTGTTCATGGCTCGCATCGATAACATGTTTGATAAGACGTAATACGCCTGGATGCAATGGTTGATATAGAGCGCCAATAGATTCGTTCATACGGTCTACTGCCAATGTATATTGACACAAATCGTTGGTACCAATACTGAAGAAGTCTATGTATTTTGCCAAGATCGGAGAAATAACAGCAGCTGCTGGTACTTCAATCATAATACCAACCTTAATATCCTTGTTGAATTCTTTGCCTTCAGCTGTAAGTTCAGCCTTACATTCTTCAAGCATAGCATTCGCTTGTTTCACTTCTTCTACGGAAGCAATCATAGGATACATGATGTGAATATCGCCAAAGGCACTAGCACGCAATAACGCACGCAATTGTACTTTGAAGATATCTGGGCGGTTCAAGGAAATACGAATTGCACGGTAACCAAGGAATGGATTCATTTCAGTTGGCAAATCAAGGCACTTCAACTCCTTGTCACCACCAATATCCATGGTACGAATGATAACAGGCTGTCCCTGCATATCTTCTGCAACCTTTTTATATTCTTCGAACTGTACATCTTCTGCTGGCAATTCATCGTTTTCCATGTACAAGAATTCTGTACGGTATAAGCCGATACCTTGTGCGCCCATTGTAAGAGCATGTTTAGCATCTTTAGACTTACCGATATTGCCAAATAATTCTACATGATGACCATCTGTAGTCTTAGCTTCAAGATTGGCAGATTCGCGTAGGCGTTTTAATTCCTCTTGGTAAGCAGTAGCTTGATTTGTATATTCAGCCCAATCCGCATCAGATGGATTTGTTTCGACAATACCATCTGTACCAAGTACAACGGCTTTCTCGCCATCAACAAAGCCTTCAATATCACCAACGCCCATAACGGCAGGAATTTCCAATGTACGTGCCATGATAGCCGCATGAGATGTAGGGCCACCAGCAGCTGTTACAATGCCTTTTACAACATTTTTATCTAGAGATGCCGTATCGGATGGCGCCAAATCATGAGCCACCAATATAACCTCCCCAGAAATATGGGATAAGCCACGAGGGTTCATACCTAACATATTGCGCATCAAACGATCACCGATATCTTTGATATCTGCACCCCGTTCGCGCATGTATGGATCTTCCATACCGAGGAAGATATTGGCAAAGGTTTCAATGGTTTGAGCTGTAGCCGCTACAACGTTAGTATGGCTAGACTCAACGAGGGATTTAATACCATCAGATAAAGATGGGTCTTGAGCAATTTGCATATGTGCTTCAAAAATAGCCGCCTCTTCAGGGCCCATTTCTTTCAAAGCCTTTTGACGGATTGTATCCAATTGCTTTAAGGTAGATGCCATAGCAGCAGCAAACTTACCAATTTCCGCTTCTACCTGATCCTCTGCTACAGTGTAATCAGGAATGACAATTTCCTCTTGAATATATCTATATACATTGCCTACTGCAACGCCACGAGATCCAGAAATCCCTTGAATTCGCATGTGTGTTCCTCTTTCTATTACGATAAACTACATTACTCTTTATTTTATCATTTCTACGGTAAACAATAAAGTAATAGAGCCCTATATATCCGCCTTTCAGGTTGTCCCACGTGGGTTAATTTTTACCTCATGTTCATATTTCTCAACCGTCTTAATACGTACTATAACAAGTACTTTAAAAGGAGGTCATTTTTTGCTTGTTTTTACTTTAATTTTATAAAGTTACACCCCATAATTGAAAGCCATTTATGATATAATAATATAGAATATATAATAATATACATATGAGACTTTCACGGGCTTCATGGTGAAAGTCTTACTTATTGATAGGAGACTTTATGAAATTAACAAAAATGCATGGTCTTGGCAATGATTTTATCCTCTTTGCCGACCCTCAAGGTGCTAACAAGGACTATACTGATTTAGCCATTCGCCTTTGCGATCGCCGTACAGGCATTGGTGCTGATGGTTTAGTCATTGTTGTACCATCTGACACATGTGATGTGCGCATGCGCATCATCAACTCCGATGGCAGTGAAGCTGAAATGTGCGGCAATGGTATTCGATGCTTTGCCAAATACGCTTACGAACACGGAGAAATTACAAAAGAAACTTTCACCATCGAAACATTAGCAGGTGTTATGAAGCCAACCTTAACCATCGAAAATGGTGTGGTTACACTAGTAACAGTAGACATGGGCAAGCCATTCTTTGCAGCCCAAGACATTCCGATGGATGTAAATATGGATAAGGTTATCGACGTAGACCTCGATGTAAACGGCGAAACAGTAACAGTAAGCTCCGTATTACTCGGCGTTCCTCATACAGAGGTGTATATCAATGACATTACAAAGGCGCCTGTAACGACACAAGGTCCTATCATTGAAAAACACGATGCATTCCCATCCAATACGAATGTTAACTACATCGAGGTAGTAAATGATAAGCACATCAAGGTTCGCACATGGGAACGCGGTGCCGGCGCCACCTTAGCATGTGGTACAGGCTCTTGCGCCTCTGCCGTTATGTCCTTTGAAAAAGGCTTAACAGGTCGCGAAGTAGATGTAGAACTTTACTTAGGAACATTGCATATTTCATACTTGGAGGATGGCACGGTGCTCATGACAGGCCCTGCTGAGGAAGTCTTCGAAACAGAACTTCCTATCGATTAAGATGAAGTGGTTACAACTCATATTAAATGCGTTTCTAAAGTATCAACAAGGTCGTTCACTGATGCCGAAAAATACAGAGCCCCTCATAGGCTTACTCCTATCCATACTCGTCATCATCATCGCCGTAGCCAATAGCATTGCCATCGGTTACGCCTTGATTGTGGTATGGTGCATTATGGCTTATGTGTTCTACCGCAAAGGGTACCAACCAAAGGAACTACTAAACCTATCATGGACAGGTGCTAAAACATCTATTGTGGTGATGCAAATATTCCTGCTCATCGGTTGGCTCATCGCCATGTGGCAAGCAGCGGGTATTATACCTATGATTATCGCCACAGGCATCGACTTGATTGATCCTTCTATCTTTATCGCTTGTGCTTTTTTATTAACAGCACTAGTGAGCATGCTATTAGGAACTGCTCTTGGCACCGTGGGTACCATAGGTATTGTACTCATTACGATGGCAAAAGCCGGTAATATTCCTGAAAATATCGTAGCAGGTGCCATCATTGCCGGCGCGTACTTTGGTGATCGGAACGGTCCTTTATCGTCTAGTGCCTCTCTTGTAGCGGCCTTAACGCATACAAAGGTATCGACTAACATCCCTATTATGTTTAAGGACGGTCTACCAGCACTTGTTATTTCC
Organism: Veillonella sp.; assembly: GCF_041333735.1. Taxonomy (NCBI): domain Bacteria; kingdom Bacillati; phylum Bacillota; class Negativicutes; order Veillonellales; family Veillonellaceae; genus Veillonella; species Veillonella sp. Next base: position 1,101,709 of record NZ_JBGKFB010000001.1, on the reverse strand, counting down.
ACGGTGCTCTACCTAATACTATCGCAGTGGTTCCCTCTCAACTATGCAAATAGCTTACTGTCTGATACGATTCACTTTGTGTTCAACATCGATTGGACCTTATGGATTCCAGTCATCATCATCATTGGTCTGTTACCTTTGAAAGTATCTATCCGTTGGCCTATCGGCCTTAGTGCATTAGTAGCGGCAATTCTAGCTTATACCAATCAGGGAGCTACCCTTTCTGATTTAGGCTGGTATACCTTAACAGGCTTTGAACTACCACATTATAATCCACTAGCAGATATCATTCACGGCGGCGGCTTACAAACGATGTTCATCCCTACCCTTTCCATTTTTATGGCAACTGCCATTTCTGGCATGCTCGAAGGGGTTGGCTTCTGGAACGATGTGAGACAGCTATTAGAACGAGCGAAAACACGAAGTGATGTATTTGCGGCAAACGTAGGTCTCGCCTTTTTAACAGGTGCTGTCGGCTGTAGTCAAGCTATAGCAGTTGTGATGACACATTCTATTATGCGTATTACGTACGCACAGCGAGGCATTCAGGACGAAGATGTGATGCTCGACTTTGAAAACAGCGGCATTCTCATTGCTCCATTACAACCATGGAACATCGCTGCTTATGTACCTATAGTTATGATGGGTACTAGTACAGCTGGCTATGTACCATTCGCCTTCTTCCTATACCTCGTACCACTCCTATACTGGTTACGACTACGGAATCAAGATCAACCAATTATACGTTAATTATAAAATCAATCGAATTTACGCTAATTACAAAATCAATCAAATTTACACTAATTACAAGATTAACCAATCATAAGCTAATTAAATTTATCTTAAAGGGGAATTTGTATGATTTACACCATTACCTTTAATCCAGCCCTAGATTATATTGTTCGTCTTGATCAACTCAAGACGGGCACCATTAATCGCACCACCCAAGAGTACGTTCTCGGTGGCGGCAAGGGTATCAATGTATCCATCGTGCTCAACAACCTAGGCATGGATACAACGGCACTCGGTTTCATCGCCGGTTTCACAGGGGAAGAAATCGTAACACAACTGAACCAATTCGGTGTGAAAGAGGATTTCATCCGTCTCCGCGAAGGTTTAACGCGCATCAATGTTAAGGTGAAAGCCTCTGACGAAGAAACAGAAATTAACGGCCGTGGCCCTATCATCGCAGACGACGAACTAGAAGCCCTCTATACACAGCTCGATGCATTAACTGAGCAGGATACATTGATCCTTGCAGGCAGTATTCCTTCTAGCTTACCAAGCGATATGTACGAACTCATTATGGAGCGCTTACAACATAAAAATATTCGCATTGTAGTAGATGCTACAAAAGATTTGCTTACACGGGTCTTACCTTATAAACCGTTCTTAATTAAACCTAACAATCACGAGCTTAGCGAAATCTTTGGTCGTACCCTTTCCACAAAGGATGACCTAGTAGAGGCAGCTAAGGCATTACAAGAGAAAGGCGCACAACATGTGCTCATCTCCATGGCTGGTGATGGAGCTATCTTAGTAGCTGCTGACGGCACTGTATATACAAGTCCTGCCCCTAAGGGTACACTCGTAAACTCCGTAGGCGCCGGCGATTCCATGGTAGCTGGCTTTATTACAGGCTTTGAAAAGACAGGCGACCTACAAGAGGCGCTCTACTGGGGTATCTCCAGTGGTTCTGCCTCCGCTTACTCTGAAAATCTCGCTACGCTGGCAGAAGTAGAAGCACTACTTTCACAAGTACGAGTTAACTAGTTTTCTATTTTATGTGCATCAAGGAGTACACATATGAAAATCACTGATTTATTAAAACCTCAATCCATTCTGCTGAATGCAGATCCAGTAAGTAAGGCCGATGCCATTTACACCTTAGGTGAATTAATGGAAAAAGGCGGCAACTTATCTGATAAAGCAGAATACTTAAAAGCAGTTTTCGCTCGTGAAGAATCTGGCTCTACAGGCCTTGGTGACGGCATCGCCACACCACATGCTAAATCCGCTGGTGTAAAAGAAGCAGGCCTAGCAGCTATGGTTGTGCCTCACGGCGTAGACTTCGAAGCCCTCGACGGTCAACCATCTCGTTTATTCTTCATGATCGCAGCTCCAGAAGGCGCTGCAGATACGCATGTAGAGGTATTGAGCCAATTAGCTATGATGGTTATCGACCCAGATTTCAAAGAAGCCCTCATCGCTGCTCCAACTGTAGAACGTTTCTTGGAGCTCGTAACAGCGAAAGAGCAAGGCAACTTTGATCCATCTGTAGAAGGCTTTATTAAACAACCTGAACCTCAAGAAGCACCAAGCCTCACTGATACTATTGAAGAAAAAGCTACAGAAGCTATCGAAAAAGTAGCTCCTAAAATTTCTGTAGATAATCCTCACTATGAAGTATTAGCCGTTACAGGTTGTCCTACAGGCATCGCGCACACCTACATGGCTGCGGAGTCCTTAGAACGCAAAGCTAAAGAAATGGGCATTTCCTTAAAGGTTGAGAAAAACGGTGCATCAGGTGTAAAAGATGCGCTTACAGCAGAAGAAATCGAACATGCCAAATGCATTATCGTTGCTTCCGACCGCCAAGTGGAAATGGCTCGCTTTGATGGCAAGCCTATGATTCAAACAAAGGTAGCTAACGGCATCAATAAAGCGGAGGAATTATTGCGTGAAGCTACAGCTGGTACAGCACCTGTATACCACGCATCTGCTGCTGACCGCGAATCCGCTGAAATCGCTGCTAGCGCATCTGACAGCGTAGGCCGTCAAATCTACAAACACTTGACGAACGGCGTATCTCACATGTTGCCATTCGTTATCGGTGGCGGTATCTTGATTGCCCTTGCATTCTTATTCGATACATTTGATCCTGCAAACCCTAAAAACTTCGGTTCCGGTACACCTTTATCTGGCTTCTTAATGCAAATTGGTGGTGCATCCTTTGGATTCATGTTGCCAGTATTAGCTGGTTACATCGCGATGAGTATTGCTGACCGCCCAGGTCTTGTAGCTGGTTTCGTTGGCGGCTTATTAGCTAACCAAGGTGGCTCTGGTTTCCTTGGCGCATTGATTGCCGGCTTTGCAGCAGGTTATTTAGTATTATTAGTTAAGAAATTAGTATCTGGTTTGCCTCAAGCATTAGAAGGTACAAAACCAGTTCTCTTCTATCCTGTACTCGGTGTATTGTTCATTGGTCTCGCTATTACCTTCGTAATCAACCCTCCTGTGTCTGCACTTAACCACTGGTTAATGGACTCCTTACAATCCATGGGCACTACTAGCCGCGTATTGTTAGGCCTTATCTTTGGTGCTATGATGTCCGTTGATATGGGTGGTCCTGTAAACAAGGCTGCTTACGTTATCGGTACAGGTGCTCTTGCGACTGGCGAATACGGTATCATGGCTGCGGTAATGGCAGGCGGTATGGTTCCACCATTGGCAATCGCTCTTTGTACTACATTCTTCCCTAGCCGCTTCACAGAGGCTGAACGTAAATCTGGTATCACAAACTACATCATGGGCCTTTCCTTCATCACAGAAGGTGCTATCCCATTTGCAGCTGCCGATCCAGTTCGCGTATTGCCAGCTTGCATCATCGGTGCTGGTACAGCTGGTGCGTTGTCCATGTTCTTCGAATGCACACTCCGCGCTCCACACGGCGGTATCTTCGTAGTTCCAACAATCGGTAACCCACTTCTTTACCTTGCATCCATTGCAATTGGCTCCGTTATCGCTTGCATCATCTTGGCACTATTAAAACCAAGCTTGAAAAATAATGGTGAAAGCTAGTATAATGCTAGTACATATAGCAAAAACGTACATATGCTAAATAAGTACATATAGTAAAAGGACTAGAACTCCTAGAGTTCTAGTCCTTTTCTTATGTAACACTATCGGATTACATCATTATAACTTATAAGATTAAGCACTATAAATTATTGGATTACATCATCATAAAATACGCCAAATACTTTCTTGAAAACACGATTTGCAACGTGATAGCTTTCAAAATCAAAGTCTGTAGGTGTTAAGAAGGTTACATGCTCATACCCTTTATAACCTGGTTGTGTAGGTTTACTTTCACCGTACAGCGTGTAATCCTGTTGAGCCTTAACAGTACCAACAATTCCAGAATCATCCATTTTTATATTCCATATTTCACCTAAATAGAAATCCGGAAATTGTTGTTTAAACTCTGGCATTCTTGCGACTAAATTCGCAAAAGAATAATTTAAGTTATAGTCATAATGAATTGTGTATTCTCGAATCAAATTAGACGAAGGCAATACAACATAAATCTTAGTCTCTATACTTTTGGTACTGGTACTTGTGGACACATCTTTGACTGTACTCAACTCAATGTATTTACCATCTCCACCACCAGTATCACCTTTAGATATAATATGTTCAAAACGACTCGTATCTTGTAATTCCACATTAGAAACGGCTTTCACAGAATTAAAAAACACACACCATACGCATAAGATGGCCATAAAAAATAAGAAACGTTTCATATGGCACCTCATTTCACGACAATATCATCAAAATGCTGCTGATATGCAACGACAAACATGGCATCTGCTATAGCAAAAAGATCTCGATCGGAACGACTACGATCCAAAGGTCGTAATTGGTGCACTAAAGGAACTGTACTACTAACCTCAGTACCATCCCCATTAAATCGCTTCACCTCTCGTAAATCAATCTGTATGCCAGAATCATCTTGTGCTGCCTTTATAACCGCATACATAGATGGGGATGGCTGTACCACTTGACTAGCGTGTATTAAAGAACCTAGTGAATAATTAGTATTATATGTGGCCGTTACTTCATATTCAGTAATAAATGTACCACGAGTATATGTATAAACTGTATAAAAAGTACCTTTTAATTTATAATGTGGTGCTGCGTATTCTAGTGATTCTACAGAGTAAGTGTTTAAATAGTTTATTAGCCTATCCTTTGGATAAGTACCTTGATAGGAATCGGTTTTTTGATATACCTTTTTAAACTGAGGTGAACTATTTAACTCATTAATCGATATGGCTTGTGTCTGTATAGTGAAAGTAGCTAATACCGTACAGGCTAGCAAAAATTTTCTAAACATACTCTCTCCTTTATAATTAAAAGTCAATTAAATTACCAAAAGCATATCATATTTTATGGAAATATGTACATATAATAAAAAACTACTTCAAATCATTAGAAGCAATATGTAATATTCTATGCACTTTAAATTTATTTATATTTTCCTAATCTCATCTTCTTTACACCCATCCAGTATTCATCTATATTTTCATAAATTGTACAAATATATCGATTTATGTTAAACTATATAAATATAAATAAATTTTAAAATTATAAATTATTATTTGAAATCTAGTTCGGAGAGTAATTCATGAAATCATCTAGGAAACGTAAGGTTACCGCTGCATTTTTTGCAGCTGCAGCGTTGGGTGGTGTTGCCCACGCAGCCCCTACCCTCAACATGAATGATTTGGTAGGTTCGAACACTACCACTGAATCAACGACGCAAGGTACTACAAATGTACCAGCACCAGTCGTGCGACCTATGGCAACTCAGCCTACCCCTGCAACTACACAACCAATAGTTGTTACACCACAACAGGCAGTCGTAAGACCTGTACAAGTACAACCAATGGCTCCAGTTCGCATAGCACCACCTCAAATGGTTCCTACACAAGCACAACCTGTAATGCAAACACAACAAGTTATGCAACCAAGTGCTACCACACAAGCGGCTCCAAAGGTAACACCTTTAATTCCCCGTGTACGTCCAGTACCGGTAAACGATATAGCAAAAGCTTTATCTGATCAACAAAGAGCCGTTTCACAGCCACAATATGTTGTTAATAAACAAACTAATGCTGTAATGGAACCAACATTGGCTATGCACAGCTTGATGAATGTACAACGTAAAACAGAACCTGTTACAGTACAAAAACAAGTTGATGGCAAACAGCAAGTACAAACGACTCAAGTAGTACGTACGCCTGTAATGGTCCAACAAGAATCTACAACACCTTTAGTGATTGCTAATACAACTCAAACTAAAGCCGTTGTAGCCAAACAAAGATTAACTATTCGCGATATTCAACGTGCAGAACGTGAAAGATTAGCTCAACTAGCAGCCGAAGAAGCGGCACAACAATCAGGTGCAAATCAAGTTGATCAACAAATGGTTGCGCAAAAGCAGGCTGAAGCACAACGTCAAGCTGCAATTCTAGCAGAACAACAACGTCAAATGGCTATGCAAGCAGAACAGCAACGCGTAGCTCAACAACAAGCCGAAGCGCAACGTCAAGCAGCTATGCAAGCGGAACAACAGCGTTTGGCTGCTCAACAAGCTGAAGCTCAACGCCAAGCTGCTCTAAGAGCTGAGCAAGAACGTATTGCTGCGGAGCAAGCTGAACAAGCTCGTATCGCAGAAGCTCAACGTCAAGCGGCAGAACAAGAACGTCTTCGTATCCAAGAAGAACAACGCCGTATTGCAGCGCAACAACAAGCGGAACAACAACGTTTAGCTGCTGAGCAAGCTGAAGCACAACGTCAAGCAACTATGCAAGCTGAACAACAACGTTTAGCTGCTCAACAAGCTGAGGCTCAACGTCAAGCTGCTTTAAAAGCTGAACAAGATCGTATCGCTGCTGAGCAAGCTGAAGCTCAACGTCAAGCTGCTTTACAAGCTGAACAAGAACGTATCGCTGCTCAACAAGCTGAGGCGCAACGTCAAGCTGCTTTAAAAGCTGAACAGGAGCGTATCGCTGCTGAGCAAGCTGAAGCTCAACGCCAAGCTGCTTTACAAGCGGAACAACAACGCTTAGCTGCTCAACAAGCTGAAGCTCAACGTCAAGCGGCTTTAAAAGCTGAGCAAGAACGTATTGCTGCTGAGCAAGCTGAGGCTCAACGCCAAGCTGCTTTACAAGCTGAACAAGATCGTATCGCTGCGGAAGAAGCTGCTCGTCAACGTGCAGAAGCTGCTGCTAAAGCTGAAGCTGAGCGCCAAGCGGCTATCAAAGCTGAACAAGATCGTATTGCAGCTGAGCAAGCCGAGTCTCAACGTCAAGCAGCTTTAAAAGCTGAACAAGATCGTATTGCTGCTCAACAAGCAGAAATGGCAAGACAAGCTGCTATCAAAGAAGAGCAAGAACGTTTAGCTGCCGAGCAATTAGCAAAAGAAGAAGCTGAAGCGGCTGCTAAGGCACAAGCTGAGGCTGAAGCAAAAGCTAAAGCCGAGGCAGAAGCTAAGGCTAAAGCACAAGCTGAGGCTGAGGCAAAAGCTAAAGCCGAAGCTGAAGCGGCTGCTAAGGCTCAAGCTGAGGCTGAGGCAAAAGCTAAAGCTGAGGCTGAGGCAAAAGCTAAAGCTGAGGCAGAGGTAAAAGCCAAGGCTGAGGCTGAAGCAAAAGCTCAAGCGGAAGCAGCGGCAAAAGCTAAAGCCGAAGCAGAGGCTGCTGCTAAGGCTCAAGAAAGCAAGTTACCTCAATCCTATGTAGATGCTCGAAATGAAGCTTCCACAAAGAGGTCTGCTGTAACAGAAGAGAAAAATATTCTATCTCAACCAATGGAACCACCATTGCAAGCTGATTCTTCTGCAAAAATTAGCCTTGCCTTCGATGCGAAAAATTATGAGTCCATGTCTACTACAGTAGATAATAAGGAAATCAAATATCGTGCCTTCGAATATATCCCTTACGTGGCTAATCCTATCGATATCGATCAACAGTACATGAATATCTATGTACCGGAAGAGTACTTTAATAATGGCACTGTAAATGGTTACAATACACAAACAGCCCCTATCTTCATGCCAAATGCAGTAGGTGGTTACATGCCAAGCCAAGCTATGACACCTAAAGTTGAGAATGGCAAACCTAACAGTGTTCTTTACGCATTATCTCGTGGTTATGTCGTAGCATCCCCAGCTACACGTGGTCGTACAAATAAAGCATCCGATGGCAATTTCATCGGTAAAGCTCCCGCTGTAATCGTTGACTTGCAAGCTGCCACAGCATACTTACATGCTAACGACTCCACAATGCCAGGTAATGCAAACCGCATTATCACAAATGGTACAAGTGCTGGTGGTGCCGTATCCTTGTTACAAGGTGCTGCTGGTAATAACTCCGACTTCCAACCATATTTACAAGCATTAGGTGCTGCTACAGCGGCAACCAATGTATATGCAGTTTCTGCCTATGCACCTATTACAAACCTTGATGCGGCTGATATGGCCTATGAATGGAGCTATAAAGGTATCACTTCTTTCAATAAAGTAACGATGGGCCAAGGCGAATTGCCTCAAGCCAACGTAGGTGGTAATACAGCTCCTCCGCAACGTACAATGCAACGTGTAAACTTGAATGCTGATGATGTAGCATATTCTAACTTACTAAGTGAACACTTCCCAGAATACGTAAACAATTTACAATTGCATGACTCTATGGGGCGTGTATTGAAACTAGATAAGAATGGCAATGGTACTTTCAAAAATTATGTGAAAGCATTCATCATCGATGCAGCTAATAAAGCACAAGCTAAAGGTACTGATTTATCTAAACATACATACTTTGTACGAGATAATAAAACAGGCGCTATTAAAGATATTAACTGGGAAGCTTACAATCAATTTGTAAGTCGTTCTAAAGCACCAGGTGCATTCGATTCCCGTTCTAATGACTCTGGCGAGAACAACTTATTCGGTACAAGTTCAACAGATAATAATCACTTTACAATTACTGCTGCATTACACGATACAACACCTAACCAAGATGTATACGTAGAAAATGCTAAAATCGTTACTATGATGAACCCAATGAACTATCTCGGTTCTCCAGCAGCGACAAATGCACGCTACTATCGTATCCGCTATGGTACAGCTGATAGCAATACATCCGTAGCTATCCCATTGATCGTAGGTACACGTGCTCAAAACCTTGGTTACAACGTAGATATGGCAACACCATTTGATGTAGACCATTCTGGCGACTACGATTTAGACGAATTATTCAACTGGATGGACAATATCGTTAAAAACGGTAGATAATAACAACTAAATACATACCATAACAAGAAAGGAGCTACCTAGTAGCTCCTTTTTCTTATAGAAAATTATAAGTAAACAAGAAAAAGCCCCTCTACCGAGGGGCTTTGCTATATTAGGAAAGCATATTCACAGCTTTCACCAATCATATTCTATTATACTTCTGGGAATAATGCAGTGGACAAGTAGCGTTCACCTGTATCAGGAAGAATTACTACGATGTTTTTGCCTTTATTCTCAGGACGTTTAGCCAATTCTTGAGCAGCCCAAAGAGCAGCACCAGAGGAAATACCAACTAGGATACCTTCTGTATGACCAAATGCTTGAGATGTAGCAAATGCATCATCATTAGTTACTTGGATTACTTCATCATAAATGGAAGTATCTAAAGTATCAGGAATGAAGCCAGCGCCTAAGCCTTGGATTTTGTGAGGACCAGGTTTGCCATTGGACAATACTGGGGAATCAGTTGGTTCAACAGCCACAATTTTTACGTCAGGGTTTTGTTCTTTTAAATAACGACCTGCACCAGTCAAAGTACCGCCTGTACCAACACCAGCTACGTAGATATCTACTGTACCATCTGTATCTTGCCAGATTTCAGGACCAGTTGTTTTATAGTGAATTGCTGGGTTTGCTTGATTTACGAATTGACCCGCCTCGATGGCACCAGCTGTAGCTGTTACGATTTCTTTAGCTTTTGCAATGGCACCTTTCATGCCAAGAGAGCCATCAGTCAACACGAGTTGAGCACCATAGCCAAGCATCAATTTACGGCGTTCGATGGACATTGTTTCTGGCATTACGATTACAACTTTATAGCCAAGAGCAGCACCAACAGCGGATAAACCGATACCAGTGTTACCAGATGTAGCTTCTACGATTGTACCACCTGGTTGTAATTCACCAGATTCAACAGCTGCTTGAATAATTGCTGCAGCAATACGATCTTTAACAGAGCCACCTGGATTAAAGTATTCCAATTTAGCAAAAATATTTGCATCTGCGCCATATTTTTTACCAAAACGTGTAGCTGCCAACAAAGGTGTTTTACCAATTAATTCAACGAAAGATTTTGCAATATTAGACATAATAGTTACTCCTTATTAAATAGAACCATCCCAATTATCATATTTTGTATCAAGTTTAGCGTAAGTTCCATCAATTACATCTTGAAGAGTTACGTTTTCTAGATAATCATGAATATAGTTTTGTAATCCTGCCCAGAAACCAACAGTTCTTTCATTGATTACTGTATCAGTACTCACCCCTTCATCAAGAGTGGAGATGATAGCCATGGATTCTTCCGTGGCAAGCAAAATTTCAATAATAGTGTACTCTTTAGGGCTTTTAGATAAGCGATAGCCTCCGTATTTACCACGAATACTATCCACCAGGTTAGCGGCACCCAAACGAGCCACAATACCCTCAAGGTATTTCTCAGATATACCTTGTCGTTCTGCAACGGATCGCAAGGAAACCGGTTTATCCTGACCTTGCTCTGCTAAATCGATGAGAACCATCAATGCATAGCGACCTTTTGTGGAAATCCTCATATATCTTGCCTCTCTTTGTAAAAGTTAGTGCTAACACACCCCATGTTATAAAGCACTTATCCTACTTCATTTATAAAACCTTGTGTATCACTAGGAATTAATTTCATTATAGACCACTAAATCTAAAAATGCAAGAACTTATTTCCTACTTTTATAAGGGGGTATTTAAAAACCCTTATATTTATTGGCCTAAGCCTATATTATTGATTTATTTTATTCTATTATTAGACTAGCAATCACACATATCGATACATTAACTATTTTACATAACACAAAAGGACTAGCCCGAAGGCCAGTCCTTTTGCGTATAGTTTGTAGTTTGTTATATGAGGTTTACCATGATGAATTGGAGAGGGTTCATCTGGTATTGGGACTTACCGTATCGTCAGGAAAACGATGCGCGCCCGTTTTGTCATTTGAGGAGTTGTCTAGATTATTCTAGCGTCTAAGTTATTTCTAAATTAGATTTTACCTACTAGATCAAGACCTGGTTTCAATGTGTCTTTACCTGGTTTCCAACGTGCAGGACACACTTGGTCACCATGTTTTGCTACGAATTGAGCCGCTTGTACTTTACGAACCAATTCTTCAGCAGAACGGCCGATACCCATATCATGGATTTCAGCTGTACGAACGAAACCTTCTGGATCTACTACGAATGTACCACGGTAAGCCATAGCGGATTCTTCTTGGAATACGTCGAAGAAATCAGCTAATTCATGTTTTTTATCAGCTAACATGTAGTACTCGATTTTATTAATGCTTGGAGAAGCATCAGACCATGCTTTGTGAACAAATTCAGAGTCACAAGATACGGAGTAAACTTCGCAACCTAGTTCTTTCAATTCTGCATAAGAGTTTTGTACGTCTTCTAATTCTGTAGGGCAAACAAATGTGAAGTCTGCTGGATAGAATACGAAGATGGACCATTTGCCCAACACATCGGCAGTACTAACTTTTACTAATTCAGGTTTTTTGAAAGCATCTAGAGTAAATTCAGGAAGTTGTTTACCAATAATAGACATGTTATGTCCTCCTTAATTGAGTTCCAATGTAACAATTATATTATTATCAGTGTACTTATCACCAAATCTATATCTATATCTATCTTTGTCTATATAATAACAAATATCATTCAAGATTGCAAGTGTTATTTTTAAATTTATCGATATATTTTTCCAACATTTATCGATATGAATAAAAAAGAAGAAAGATGCTCATTTCTGAGCATCTTTCTTCTTTTTACGAACTACAATAGATTTACTACTTACAGTAGAATGATCAAAAGCGATTAAACCCGCTATATTAGCAAGCCCTCTCCGTGCTATGTGACCAGTTGTAGATTGTTCTTTTCCAGATTTACCATATACAAACTGCTCTAGTTTGAGTGCAGCTAATATAAAGATACCTATAATAGATAAAAGAGATCCCATGGCTCTACTCTATTTTTTTAGTTCCAAAATCGCATCTACGAAGCCGCGGAATAATGGATGTGCATTATTCGGACGGGATTTAAGTTCTGGATGCGCTTGTGTACCAATGAAGAATGGATGGTTTTTCACTTCAATACTTTCCACAAGGCGACCATCTGGAGATGTACCAGAGATAACAAGTCCCGCATCAGTCAATTGTTGACGATATTCATTGTTAAACTCATAGCGATGACGATGACGTTCATAAATCAAATCTTCACCATAAGCTTCATGAGTTTTTGTACCTGCTTCTACTTTACAAGGATAAATACCAAGACGCATTGTACCGCCTTTTTTATCTACATCAACTTGATCACTCATCAAGTCGATTACTTTGTATTTAGCATTTTCGTCGAATTCGCTAGATGTAGCACCTTCCATGCCACATACGTTACGAGCAAATTCCATTACTGCAGATTGCATGCCAAGGCATAGACCGAGATATGGAATATTATTTTCACGAGCATATTGAATTGTGCGGATTTTACCTTCTACACCACGGGAACCAAATCCACCAGGTACGATGATACCTTCAACACCATCAATTACCTCTTTAGGATCTACAGATGTATCATCAAGTTCTTCGGAGTCAATCCAACGAATATTTACTTTAGTACCCGTGGCAATACCAGCATGATCTAATGCTTCAACTACGGATAAATACGCATCATGTAATGCTACATATTTACCAACGATAGCAACTGTAATATCTTTACTAGGGTTCAAGATTTTATGAACCATTTCTTTCCATTCAGCCATATCGCAAGGGCGTTCTTCAAGGCCTAATTTTTTGATAACAATATCATCAAGACCTTGATCTTGCATCATCAATGGCACTTCATAGATGGAGCTGCAAGTTTGGTTTTCAATAACTGCTTCTGGTTCTACGTCACAGAACAAAGCAAGTTTTTCTTTCATTTCATCAGAAATGTGTTTTTCGCTGCGGCATACCAAAATATCTGGTTGAATACCAATGCTGCGCAATTCTTTTACGCTGTGTTGTGTAGGTTTAGTTTTCAACTCGCCTGCTGCATTGATGTAAGGTACCAATGTTACGTGAATGTAAAGTACATCATTACGGCCTACTTCTTTTTTCACTTGGCGGATAGCTTCCATAAATGGCAAGCTTTCAATATCACCTACAGTACCACCGATTTCAGTGATAACTACATCTGCGTTATCCTCTTTACCTACGCGGTATACGTTTTGTTTGATTTCATTTGTAATGTGTGGAATTACTTGTACAGTGCTGCCCAAGTAATCACCTTTACGTTCTTTATTGATTACAGACCAGTACACTTTACCTGCTGTAATGTTGGAACGTTTACTAAGGTTAATATCGATGAAGCGTTCATAGTGACCCAAATCAAGGTCAGTTTCAGCACCGTCATCTGTTACGAATACTTCACCGTGTTGGTAAGGGCTCATCGTACCAGGGTCGATATTAATGTATGGGTCAAATTTTTGAATCGTTACGTTGAAACCGCGGTTTTTAAGCAAGCGACCCAAGGATGCTGCTGTAATCCCTTTACCAAGAGAAGAAACAACGCCGCCAGTTACGAAAATATACTTAGTTGCCATGATGCCTCCCACCTATTACATTTTTTCCGGAGCAGAAATACCTAAAATACCCAAGCCTTGACGAAGTACGAGGGCAATCGCTGTGATTAATCCTAGACGAGCTTGTTGTAACGCTGGATCTACGCCAATGATGCGACCTTGACGATAGAAGGAGTGGAACATGCTTGCCAAATCGAATAAGTAACGAGCAATACGATGTGGTGCACGATGTTCAGCAGATTGAACGACCTCTTCTGGATATTCAGCTAATTTTTTAATCAATTCTAATTCCATTTCGCTTGTAAGCGTTGTGAAATCAGTTTCACTATAATCACCAAATGCAATGCCTGCTTCACGCACTTGGTTGTAAATGCTGTGAATACGGGCATGAGCATATTGAATATAATATACTGGGTTATCATTGCTACGAGATTTAGCCAAGTTAATATCAAAATCAAGTTGGCTATCTAGAGAACGCATCAAGAAGAAGTAACGAGATGCATCTACGCCAACCTCTTCAATCAATTCATCTAATGTAACGCTATCACCGCTACGTTTAGATAATTTAACGAGTTGTCCATCGCGGAACAATGCTACCATTTGTAACAATAATACTGTTAGTTTATCTGGGTCATAACCAAAAGCAGCCATAGCAGCTTTTACACGGCATACATAACCATGATGGTCAGCGCCCCAAATATCAATCATTTCTTTGAATCCACGATCATATTTATTGCGGTGGTATGCAATATCTGCTGCTAAATATGTAGGAACGCCATTATCACGAATAACTACGCGGTCTTTATCATCGCCATAGTCAGTAGATTTCAACCACAATGCACCGTCTTTTTCATACACTTTGCCAAGAGCCTTTAACGCCTCTACGGAGTGATGAATTTCATCAGCTTCATGAACAGTACGTTCAGAGAACCAATTATCGAAAGTAACACGGAAATTGCTTAATGTTTCCTCTAAGCGAGCTAATTTTTCTTTTAAGCCCTCTTCTTTAAACAATGCTACACGATCAGCTTCGTTCATAGTATTTAATTTATCGAAGCCTTCGCGTTCTGCAATAGCTTTTGCAGTCTCGATAATATCAGGACCACGGTAGCCATTTTCAGGGAATACGAGAGCCCCTTCTGGAATATCGAATTCAGGCATGGAACCATCTTCGTTGCGCTTAGGTGGGAACACTAATGTAGCACCTTGCAACTCTTGGAAACGGTACTCAATGGAGATAGCCATATTATCGATTTGGTTACCTGCATCATTGATGTAGTACTCGGATTGTACATTGTAACCTGCTGCACGCAACAAGTTTACAAGTGCACTACCATACGCAGCACCACGACCATGTCCGACATGTAACGGACCTGTTGGGTTCGCACTTACGTACTCTACTTGAATCGTATCGCGTGCACGCAATGGTTGAACACCATACTGATCGCCAGCATTTAAAATAGCTTTCAACGTATCGTATACCATATCAGATTTCAAGAAGAAATTGATGAAACCTGCACCAGCAACCTCAGCGCGTTCGAGCCAATCAAAATTCATATGACTAATCAAAGCCTCTGCAATAGCACGAGGGTTTTGACGAGCTACACGAGCGGATTGCATAGCGATATTTGTAGAAAAATCACCGAATTCTTTTTGAGGTGGCACTTCGAGAACGATTTCTGGATATTCCCCAGCTGGTAAGCCACCGCTGTTAATCGTATCTTGTAATGCCTGTTCAATCCCCGATTTCAGGATTTCCTTCATTTCCATGCTCTGTATCCTCCCGCACGTCTATATCTAACTGATTATAAAATTGCCATTCACCTTCGACGGAAATATCATATCCTAAATGAACATGACCTACGCCGTCGTGAAAGTCTACTGTTAATTCATGAGTATTCACGGCCATGTGCAAATCACCATACGGTGTTTCATACACGGATTCGCGCTCTTCACCACGGACATATTGATGACGCATATTCACAGCCCCTGTTCGAAGCAATACAATAGAGTCATCATGGATTTTAATGGTCGTCTTTACCCCATCTAAGCCAGTCACACTAGATTCTTCATAACGCACATACTGAGCATTACCCTTTTCATGTGATGTACCTGGGGAAATCAGTTCCACTACGGTATCCTTGCCGTCCATATCTCGTTGTACACTTTTTACGGACACTAGAACCCGCTTCATTTTTCAACCTCCATGGCAGTAATTAATCATCATATTATACCATAATCAAAGACTATTTTGCACCCTCAATGAGTCGCAATTTCTTAGTCTTTGTCATCTGTTTTATGGCATATTCTCTACGTTGTGCATCTTGTTTATTGTGAAAGCTTTCAGAATACACCAATGTAACAGGACGTCGCCCTCTCGTATACTTAGCACCGCCTGGAATAAGCCCATTATGAGCCTCTATACGGCGCTCAATATCGGTGGTCCACCCACAATACAAGGAATCATCTGCGCAACGCACCAAGTACACGTAGTGCCGCTCTTCAGACTTGGCCTCCTTATTTGCCATTTTTTGCATCATCAGTAATCGGTTCCAACGTAATAGTATTGATGATTACTGGCTCTACTGGTTTATCATTGCGACCAGTTTTTACTTTGCCAATTTTTTCAACTACATCCATACCTTGTACTACGGTACCAAAGATAGTGTGTTTGTTATCTAACCAATCTGTAGGTCCCAATGTAATAAAGAATTGAGAACCACCTGTATTAGGGCCTCGGTTTGCCATGGCAAGAACGCCCATTTTATTGAAGTGTAAATCATTGGAGAACTCATCAGGAATTGTATAGCCTGGACCGCCAGCACCTGTACCATCTGGATCCCCGCCTTGAATCATAAAGCCTTCGATAACGCGATGGAATGTAACACCATTATAGAAACCTTTTTTTACTAAGTAATCAAAGTTTTTTACCGTAATAGGTGCTTTAGAGCCTAGCAAACGAACTTTGAATTGACCATAATTTGTATCAAAAATAGCATACTCATCAGCGATTGGCGCATTAGAGAAGTTAGGCATAGCTACCGTTTCTGCTTTTACAGTATTTCCTTGTGGTTGTTCCCCACTTTTTGTACCACAAGCTGCTGTACCAAGCATTGTAATCCCCAACATTGCGCATAAAGCCAAGCGTTTCCAGTTCATAGTTCCCCCAATATATTGTTTATACTAACATGTATGTAAAATTCACATAGAAAAGCCGCTCAACCCGTGAGCGGCTCTTTTTTAGTATATCATGTTTTAGAGAAAATTTGGTTTAAATAATTATTAAATTTACCAATTTATATAACCTTATACTTTCAGTTATATATCAGTCATTATTTACCATCAAATTGTTCAGTTTTTTAGTCTACAATGAGGACATTAGAACTCAATCAATCCACTTGAAATGCTTACACGCATTATAAATGCCATCCTTATCACAGTCGGTAGTGATATAATCGGCTTTTTCTTTCAATTCAGCACGTGCATTCCCCATGGCAATATTAAGCCATTCTGGTCTAAACATAGACAAATCATTATATCCATCACCAAATACTACGGCTTGATTAGGTTTCATACCAAAATAATCAAGCATATTGCGAATACCCAAAGCTTTTTCCATTGGTTCATATAAAACACAGCCATCGCCATAACGAATGAGCTTATGCGTCATATGCTCAATTTCTTTTTCCTCTTCTTCCCCTTCTTTAAAGAACACATAAATCTTATAAAACTCTTCTACATTATGAAAGTCAAAATTAGGATCTACTGTCGTTTTAAAAACATCCCAATTCGGATGCCAATCTAATATTTCCTTATACGGCGTAATTCGGCCTAATTTATTCCGATCTGTTACAGCCCAAGGAATATTGTGGGACTCTAAATATTCCAAATAGTTAATGCATGCATCACGATCCATGCCAATCATGGACACTAGTTCATTATTAACAGTAACACTATGGCCTCCGTCTGCCACAAAATCTGTAAGACCTGCTTGCTCAGCAAAACGCTTAGCATCTACTTGGATACGACCTGTAGCAAGCGCTACCCGATGGCCACGGCGCTTCAGTTCATCCAAACTATATTGTGCACTGTCAGGAATTTTACCTTCCGGCCACACAGCTAAGGTATTGTCTATATCGAAAAAGAAAAATTTCTGTTCCACAGGCCCTCCTAATCACGTCCGCTCATTAACTTAAATCGCTCTTTCTGCTCTACATCAGGATATTTTTCTTGATCCACATCACTCAAAAACATATCTAGTGGTCGTACATATAAGTCACGTTGGTCATAT
Source organism: Veillonella sp. (assembly GCF_041333735.1). NCBI lineage: Bacteria > Bacillati > Bacillota > Negativicutes > Veillonellales > Veillonellaceae > Veillonella > Veillonella sp. The sequence continues at coordinate 1,083,757 of NZ_JBGKFB010000001.1, read as the reverse complement.
AATTTTTGATATACCACGAACTGTTCATTTGTTTCCGAATGAGTTGCAACATCTAACACATAATAGTACATACCTTTAAAATGACGATATAAGCCACCCTTTACAATTTTTCGCATTTATAACCTCATTACATAACACACACAAACAGTTACAAATTATATTAATCAAGAGATTCCATGTATTGAATAGCCTTAGTCAACATATCTGCTGTAATTTTATATGGAGATACATCAATATCATGAACAGATGTAGCCTTTTCAACAATTTGAGGAATATGTGATGCAGTAAGATCTAATTGTGAAAGTTTAGTAGGCCAACCTAATTCTCGATATACTGGCAACCACCGTTGTAATTCATCCATTTGTTGGTCAACGGTTAACAAAATAAGTAAGCCATATGCTACCATTTCACCATGCAAATGGTTTTCTTCTGTTTCTTTATTTGTAACACAGCCATAACATACAGCATGAGCCATGTTACTATTATATGCCATAGGTACACAACCTGATACAATACCGGTAGTAAAGATAACAGTCATGGCAATGGTATCAAATGCATCACTACGTTTATTAGCTTGACTGTCTTTATAGGCTTGTATACCATGTGCTAGAATTGGTTCACTACACATAGAAGCTAGAGTAAGGCCTAACTGAGTATTATAGTCTTGCTCACGATTGCGAGCAGAAAGATGAGTTTCATAGTGTTTTGCAATAGTATCTCCCATTCCCGCCCACAAGTAACGGCTTGGTGCTTCTACGAGAATATCAGCATCAATAAAGCAGTGCACAGGAGGATGATTTACAAAGGCTACGTCATCAAAAGTATGCTCTGCAGTGTATACAGCTGCTACTTCTGACGTTGCAGCACAAGTAGAGGCAATGGTCGGAATTGTAAAGAATGGTTTATCATCTAACTCTAGAGCTACTACTTTTACCGTATCCATGGCCTTACCGCCACCAACAGCAAACATAAAGTCCGCATCTTTTACAGAAGCCATTTGTGCAATTTCCTTACCTCGAGCGAAAGTACACTCTCCACCAAAGTGAATAATATCTAGCACTTTAATCCCTGCTTTATCAAGCACTGGACGAATATGTGGCAAAGCTTTAGAAAGAGCTGTCTCACCACCGATGATAGCTACAGACTTACCATATAATTTTGTAAATTTGGGAATAGCGTCGAACACCTCATGACCGCCAAAACTATAACTAGGTAAACAATGAGTATTACGCATAAAATCTTCCTTCCTTCCTTCATTATCTATATTCTTATTATAGAAACTTCTACTCACAAAATCAATTTTATATGACAACCCTTAAGACACTAAAAAGGTTCTATACTTTCACCCAAAACGAAAGTATAGAACCTTTAATATTATTTATTTATTCTCGGACACAAGACCTTTATGGATAAGACCTACAACAAAGCCTAATACCGCAAAGCTCACCCAGCCCATGCCAGCAGCCTGGAATGGAATGTATTGAGTAAAGAGCTGTTCCAATGCAACAGGTGCAATACCTGCCGTTTCAAGACCAGTCATAAGAGCAGAGATCATTGTGAAAGCCATTGTCCATGCGTATACGCAACGACGACCACCGAAAACATTGTGAAGAAGTGCCAACAAGATGATTACAATCGTTAACGGATACAAGAGCATCAACACTGGAATCGCTGCACTGATGATTGTTTTCAAACCGAACATGCTAAGACCAAATGCTGCTACGGAGAAGATTACTACATATAATTTATAGCTAATCTTCGGTGTCAACTTGTGGAAGTACGTACCACAAGAAGTGATAAGACCGATACTCGTAGACAAGCAAGCCAAGAGAACGATGATAGCCAAGATAATTTGACCGAATTCACCGAACAAGTAGTTAGCACTTACGGACAACACAGGAGCACCCGTATCAAACAAACCAAAGCGTTCAACACTAGTAGCACCAATGTTAGCGATAAATACATAAACAATACCAAGAAGAGATACTGCAATAGCGCCTACCTCCATTACTGTTTTTGTAATAACCGCACGAGATGTAGCGCCGCTAAGACGAACAAAGTCGATTACAAGAATAGCAAATACTACGGAAGCCAATGCATCCATCGTATTATAGCCGTCCAAGAAACCTTGCAACACAGCTGTAGGTGCATCACCATAAGTAGGTTGTGGCACTGCATAGCCGCCTAGCGGAGTCATAAAGGATTTAATAATTAACAACAGAATTACAAGTAGTAATGCTGGTGTCAAAATATTACCGATACGATTAACAAGCTTTTGTGGGCTAATGGATAACCACAAAGAAACACCAAAGAATAATGCCAAGAAAATTGGTTCCATATTCATGCTTAAACCTTCTGTGAAAGGTTTAATTGCAATTTCATAAGCTACAGTACCAGTACGTGGCGTCGCAAACATTGGACCGATACTCAAGTAAAGAGAAATTGTGTACAACAAGCCATAAATTGGATGAACACGGCTCGCAAGTTCTTCAACATCTTTACAAGACGAGTACCCCATCGCTGCAACACCTAAAAGTGGAAGGCCTACACCTGTTAATACGAAGCCGAGCAAAGCCCAACCTACATTACTACCAGCTTGTTGACCTAAGGCCGCTGGGAAGATCAAATTCCCTGCCCCAAAGAATAGGGCGAATAACATCATGCCTATAGCCCAATAGGCACGGGCAGATAATTTATCATTACCATTCATAAACGTAACCCCCTTCAGGTTATATATAAAAATAATATTACTATTATAATCCTAATGAGGATATGTATGCAATAAAAATATCCTTGTTATGATATATCGGCATAATATTATTCCTATAAGTAAAGGAAATTAAACATCCGCCTTTTTAATGTGAACTTGCACATCATAGAATGTGCTACCCCAACCTTGATCCGTAGGTCTATCTGCTGTAAGTACATTAATACCTACATTAGGATCACTAGATTGTGATTGCCACCATACACCAAGGGTTACCAATGTACCTCGTTGTACATCTTCATCGTAGTAACTTTTAATTCTTACACTACCACGTTGATTATAGATTTCCACTTCATCGCCATCATTAATGTTATATACTTTTGCATCTTTAGGATTGATGCGTAGTTTCATCAATTCAGGATCATCAAACTCTAACTCACAGAAGCTAGAATCTAAAATGCGAATATCATTACCGATAATAAGCCAGAATGGTGCATCATCACCATAAGGCGGTAAATAACGAATTAGTGGCTCCACATCATGTGGATTATATAACTCAATCTTTCCAGATGGCGTTTTAAAATCTAATTTATAATTTTCAGGCAACGTCATCTCTACTGGTTCACCTTGGAGAATTAAATTTTGATCATCCTTAGAAATACGGTGCGACGCACTTACAATTTGGTCTATTAAATCTCGTTCACTATGCTTAAAGAATTCATCTGTAAGTCCCATACGTTTAGCTAATTCAGAAATCACTTGCCAGTTAGAGCGGGATTCGCCAATAGGATCGATTAATTTATAACCCGTTCCAATTGTATAGTGCCCATAGGAGTTATATATATCGTCATGTTCTACTGATGTTGTGGCGGGCAATACAATATCGGCGTATTTACATGTGTCGGTAAAGAAGCGTTCGTGAACAACCGTAAATAAATCATCTCTCATCAAGCCTTTTCGCACTACATTTTGATCAGGTGCTGTTATAGCCGGATTACTAGAGAATACATAAAGACTATGCACAGCTGTACCTGATGGGTTTGTAAGCATTTCACCTAGTTTAATCATAGGCATCAATCGCTTTGCTGGTGCATCCATATGAGCCTGTTGCATCACTTCTTTGCCCACAAACTTACTACCACTAGCACTCGATAATAAGCCACCGCCTAAATGTTGCCAAGCTCCAACTACAGCAGGTAATGCATTAATAGCACGACAGTTCATAGCACCATTCCCATAGCGTGATAACCCACTGCCAAGACGTATAAATGGAGCCTTAGCTTTAGCATAGGCATGGGCAAACTCAATCATACGTTCTACGGAAACGCCACAAAGTTCAGATGCTTTTTCCGTTGTAAAATCAAGCAACACATCGTTTACGAGTTCATCATAACCTTGTACATGTTTCTTAATAAAATCTATATCTGCTAAACCGTCTCGATGAATAATATGAAGCATACCTAACGCTAAGGCGCCATCACTACCAGGTTTTACGTAAATATGTTCATGAGCTTGATTAAAAGTATAGGTTTTATGAGTATCAATAATCCAAACTCGAGCGCCATTCTTTTTTGCTATGTTTACATCATGTAAGATATGAACATCCGTAGCAGTGGCATTAATGCCCCATAGAACAATTAAATCACTATATTGTGCCTCTTGCGGTTTAATGGCTAGTGTATCACCATAAACAGAGCGGAATCCTGCCTGTTTTGCAGGGGAGCAAATACCACGGTCCTGATCTGTAGCACCAATACGGCGGAAAAAGTAATCTGCTGCTGGGCTTTGAATCACCCCCATAGTACCTGCATAGGAGTAGCGCAAAATACTTTCACTGCCATGAGTACTAATAGTTTCTTTAAAATTATTAACAATGGTATCTAATGCCTCATCCCAACTGATACGTATATATTGGTCTTCACCGATTCCTTTTTTACCAATCCGTTTCATTGGGTACTGTAAACGCAATGGAGAATGAACCACTTGTTCGTAATGCGCCATTTTAGGGCACAATGTACCTCTTGTAAAAGCATGATTTCTATTACCACGAACAGATACTACTCTGTTGTTCTCTACCGATACGATTAGACCACATGCATCTGGGCAATCATAAGGACATACTGATTTGTATTCTTTCAAAATAAGCACCTCGCTTATAAATTATATAAACTATAGGATGTATATTTATATTATATTACAGCATCATCTGTATAAGTGTAACCTTTAACACATTTTCTATCTTCACAAAGATTAAAATTATTGTATATTATGCATATCAATACATTTAGTTATCACAATACGTTAATATACATATCAATATTTTTTATATATAATATTGAACATTTCAAGTTTTATCGATATTTATCCATTCTCATTCTTGCTCAAAACCTAAACAGATATACTAATAAGTTCTATAAAAATACTGAAAATCTATAAAAAAATCATGCAACCATAACTAAAAGTCATAACCATATAGTTTTAGGTATAATCGGATGTTTCAGTAATCGACCTCGGAATATGTGACAAACATCACCGGTACGTATGCGTATTTAGTAATGTGTTTCAGACTGTAAGACTATTCAATCTCACTTCTTTCTGTGCTATACTGACATTGTCATTTGAGAGGATATAGAGCTCACCAAATATCATTTAAACTTCATGATATTTTAGAGTGACGTTACTATATCAGGTACATATTTTCTGAAAAGAGGTTTTAACGATGGCAGACGCAAAAAACACTGTGTTATTCCCTTATGAAACATTGAAAAAATTAAGCATGGACGCTTTCCAAAAATTCGGTTTCTCCGAAAAAGAAGCTGACATCATCCAAGACGTACTTTTGACTTCCGACTTGTTCGGTATTCAAAGCCATGGTATGCAACGTATGGTTCGTTACCACAAAGGTATCACTAATGGCTTGATCAAAATCGACGCAAAACCTGAAATCGTAAAAGAAACTCCAATCTCCGCAGTTATCGACGGTCATGATGGCATGGGCCAATTGTTGGGTCACAAAGCTATGGAAATGGCTATCGAAAAAGCTAAAAAATCCGGTGTTGGTATCGTATCCGTACGTAACTCCAACCACTATGGTATCGCTGGTTACTATGCTAAAATGGCATCCGACCAAGGCTTAATCGGTTTCTCTTGTACAAACTCCGAAGCAATCATGGTTCCTGTATATGCTCGTAAAGCTATGCTTGGTTCTAACCCTATCGCTTGGACTGTACCTGCTGATCCTGTTGACTTCTTCTTCGATTGCTCCACTACAGTAGTAACTCGTGGTAAACTTGAAATGTACAACAAAATGGGCAAAGCTACTCCAGATGGTTGGGCTGTTAATAAAGACGGCGTTCCTTCCACTGATGCAGCTGAAGTATTGGGCAACATCTCCCGTCATGAAGGCGGCGGTATCCTTCCTTTAGGTGGTGCTACAGAAGTTCTTGGCGGCCACAAAGGTTATGGTAACGGCATGATTGCTGAATTATTCTCCTCCATCTTGTCTCAAGGCGGTACTTCCAACAAATGTATGGTTGGCGGTAAATCCAATATCTGCCACGGCTTCATGGCTATCAACCCTGAATTCTTCGGTGACCCAGCTGAAATCAAAAAACACTTCTCCCAATTCTTACAAGAATTACGTGAAGCTCCTAAAGCACAAGGTCAAGACCGTATCTACACTCATGGCGAAAAAGAACATGAATCTGTTGCTAAAGTTAAAGCTGAAGGCATCCCTGTACTTAACGGTACAATGCTTGAAGTTCAAGACCTTTGCAATGAATTAGGTTTAGACTTCAAATCCTACTTCGGCGATTATGTACCAGAAGCTCCTGCTACAATGTTCAAAGGTAACTACTAATACCTAAGACCTTACAAAGGCCCTAACACGGACATGTAGTCAGTAAAGAAGGGGACATAAACACTGTTTATGTCCCCTCTCTTATATTCTTAACCTCATGTTTAATGAGGTTAAAAATTTTTAAGAGGTATATCACTTTTTATGATAAGTATATCTGTTATTTTATTGTAATTCTTTATTTTAACTGAACTTTTACAACTTAATACAATAGCGATTTACTCATCAATTAAATTGATTAAGCTACATCGTCCTGTTAAGCATATATTTTTATTTTTCTTGAAAGGATGATTTTAGAAATGAGTGCTATCACCGTTCTATTAGCGCTATCTCCAATCATTTGGTTGATTGTAGCGTTATCCATCTTGAAATTACCAGCATGGCAAGCAACAAGTGTTGCTGCAATCGGTTCTTTCATCATCGCTATTACAGCATTCCAATCTGACCCATTTATTATGGTCACTGGTGCCCTTGAAGGTGCCGCTTTGGCAATCTGGCCAATCCTATTAGTTATTACAGCTGCTATCTTCGTTTATAACTTAGTAGTGCATACGAAAGCAATGGAAACTATTAAAACAATGCTTTCTTCTGTAACATCTGATACTCGTGTACTTGCATTGTTACTTGCATGGGGCTTTGGTGCCTTCATGGAAGGTATGGCTGGCTTTGGTACTGCCGTTGCAATTCCAGCTGCTATGATGGTTGCCGTAGGTTTCGACCCACTAAAATCTATCATCGCATGTCTCGTTGCGAACTCCGTACCAACAACATTCGGCTCTATTGGTATTCCAACAACTACATTGGCATCCTTAACAAGCCTTGACCCAAGTCATTTAGGTACATTCATTTCTGTACAATTATTCTTACTTAACCTTATCGCACCATTCTTCGTTGTTATGATCATTGGTGGCGGTATTAAAGCGTTAAAAGGTGTATTCCTTGTTACATTACTTTCCGGTTTAGCATTGGCTATTCCTGAAACTATAATCAACGCAGTAATGGGTCCAGAATTATCCGTAATCTCTGCATCCATCGTTATCATGGCAGTTATCATTATTTGTGCAAAAATTATGCCTCCTAATGATCCTGCATACGCAGTTAAACAAACTGGCGAAGTTCCTAAAGTTTCTGGTGGTGAAGGCCTTGTAGCTGCAATGCCATTCATCTTAATCTTCGTATTATTGTTATTAACTTCCAAATTGTTCCCTGCAATTAATGGTCCTCTTGCGTCCATTAAAACATCTGTACCTATTTATCAAGGTCCTGGTGCAAAACCTTACACATTCGTATGGATTGCAACTCCTGGTATTATGATCTTCATCGCTGGTATTGTTGGTGGTTTCATCCAAAAAGCAAAAGCTGGCGAAATCTTTGGTACATTGGGTAGCACAGTTAAAAACTTGAAATTCACATACCTTACAATCATCACAGTTGTTATGACAGCTAAATTGATGACTTACTCTGGTATGACTGCAGATATTGCGAAAGCAATGGTTGCAGGTACAGGCTCCTTATATCCTCTATTCGCTCCTATCGTAGGTGCGTTGGGTGCCTTCTTGACAGGTTCCGGTACAAACTCCAACGTATTGTTTGGCCCACTTCAAATCGCTGCAGCTCAAGGTTTAGATCCTACAAACTTCGAAGACCTTGGCTTCTGGTTGGCAGCAGTTAACTCCGGTGCAGCTGGTATCGGTAAAATGTTGTCTCCACAATCCATCGCGATTTCTATTGGTGCCGTAGGTCCTGCTTTGAAAGCATACCTAGAAAACCACAAAGAAATTAGTTCTGAAGAAGCTCACAACTTAGAACATGAAATCGAAGCAAGCGTTATCATGAACAGCGCATTCAAATACTTCTTGATCTTCATCGTTATGCATGGTTGTATCTCCTTCTTCGGTCAACATTTCATCCATGAAATTCACCACTTCTTCTTCTAAGAACTGGTAACAATACAAAAGGGGCTGTAACAAAACAGCCCCTTAACACTAGAAAAGCTGTTAGTTGATTTTATATGATCAACTAACAGCTTTTTTTCTATATTTCTAAGAAAAAAGGGCCCCGAAGGGCCCTCTTCATTGGTATAATTAAATTATGAACCAAAACCATACCAATGAACCTAATTATACCAAACTAGTAATGCCTCGCCAACTAGTTTTACCATTGGATTATGGCATTTTGATAAAAGAAACAGCGCCTGTGCGGTTACTTGATGCTGTATTGGAGGAATTAGACTATAAAGAGTTACAGCATTTGTATTCTCCTAAAGGGAGAAAATCTAAAGTTCCACCGCATATTCTGTTCAAAATTTTTGTCTATGCTATGTCCAACGGCGTGTATTCTACACGTATGATACAACAACAATGCGAAGAAAATATTAATTATATGTGGCTTCTTCAAGGCTATTCACCCCCAAGTCATATGACATTCCAACGATTTTTTGCCCGTTGTACACTAGATATCTTAATGAATCTGTTTTCACAGTTGATGGAAGCTATTAACAGACATGATACCTTAACATTCAATGAAGTCTTTATTGATGGAACTAAACTAGAGGCTAATGCCAACAAGTATACATTTGTCTGGCGAAAAGCCGTGCAAAAAAGACTAGATACATTACCATCTAAATTAGCTATATTAAAGCAAGACATCTGGAATAAATTGGGGCTAGATACCCATTGTATGAATGATGAGTGTATATATACCTTCCTCGCTAAAGAAATTGAAGTAAAACATATGGAACTCGTACAAGGAAAAGGTAAGCATAAAACACCACTGCAACGATTGTACGAGCGAGCAGAAGCTTTATATGAGAAGCGAAAAGAATACGAACAGCAATTGTATATTATGGGTGAACGCAACAGTTATTCTAAAACAGATCCTGATGCGACGTTTATGCGTATGAAGGAAGACCATATGCGTAATGGACAGCTTAAACCTGCCTACAATGTACAATTAGCCGTTCATTCTGAATATATTATGGGTATTGGTGTATTTTCTAAGTCCAACGATACGAATACATTAATTCCATTTGTACAGCAATTAGAACAGATTCATAGCCGCCACTTCACATATGTGGTAGCTGATGCTGGTTATGATAGCCATGAGAACTTAACTTGGTTAAAGAACAACCATTACCTATCTTGTATAAAGCCTCAATATTACGAAAAAGCGAAAACTAGAACTTGGACGAAAGATATTAGCAAAGCTCGTAATATGGAGTATATACCTGAAGAAGATGCATTTACATGTGCAAAATGACGTAAATTAAAATATGCCTTCACGCGTAAGGCGGAAAACAAAACAGGATTTGTATCTGAGCGAAAGGTATATATTTGTGAGTCTTGTAACCGATGTGGATACAAAAAGGAATGCCAACGGTATGTGAAACCAACGACAGAAAATCCAGTAAAAAGAATTGAAATTACACCTGCGTATGATGCCGTACTGGCAGAGAACCAAGATAGATTACTCAGTGATACAGGCATTCAATTACGAATGAACCGTTCCATTCAAGTAGAAGGTGCCTTTGGTGTGTTAAAACAAGATCTTGGATTTAGACGATTTTTACACCGTGGCAGTGGAAACGTGCATAAGATGCTATATCTCTTGTCCATGGGATTCAATCTAGCAAAATTACATAACAGAATACAAGCAGGACGAGTTAATACAACATTATTTACTGCAAAACAAACTGCTTAAACCAAGAAATTTTTAAATAGGCCTAAAGGCCTATTTAAGTGCGCCTAAAAACAAGAAACACCAAGAAAATATACGATTTTACAAATCTAATTTTCTTGGTGTTTCTTATATTTTAAAGGGACTGCAACTAGAATGCGGTGAAACCGCATTCTGTTACAGCCCCTTTTGTTGCCACATATGAAAATACTATATATATAACATGGATTAATGATAATACAGTTTAGAGTACACTGTTATTGCTACATAATATTACTACATGTTCTTGTACCAATCTATTAATAAACCTCTTGCTCTACTTCCCATTTAATAACGGTCCCAGTATCTGCATCTATTTCAAAATCATATTCATAACCGTTATAATGAATTTCACCTTCATACTCTAAACGACCATTCTCATAATCACGATTGAACTCGATTACATTTGCAACTGTTGCTCCTGGCACACGAGCTAATGCACTCTGTACAGCCTCATCAGAACTAATAGCTTCTACAGAAGAAACTACAGTAGTCCCTAGTACAGCCACTACAGCCAAAATCAAAAATTTTGTCATTTTTTTCATATAATTCTCTCCTACACACATAAATTGAATTAATATTCTAAATATAAATAATATCAATTATTGTAATTGATAAGAAAAAAGATAGCAAATCATAATTATTAACAAGAAAAATCTATAGAAATTATCTACCAATCATGTTACAATACATCGTATCAAATAGAAAAAATTAAATGCAGTCTGCGAAGTGTGATATGTACCCCCTTTACTGGACAACCAGTAAAGGGGGTATTTTCATGAGATATAGTTATGAATTTAAAAGAAAAGCAATTGAATTATTCTATCAAGGTGAATGGCCCGAGACACCTAACGGTGTAAGGACAGATACATTTCATAAACAAATAAGGGACTGGGTTAAATTAGAACAGCGTCATGGTTCGGACATTAATAAATGTCAAGGGACTAATAAGTATTGGTCTCCGGAAGAAAAATATGAGTTAGTATGCCAAGTTCTTTCTGGTCAAGGTTTAAGAGCAGTAGCTATTGTAGCGGGTATTAACTCTGGACAACTGTATCAATGGGTTCATAAATACAAAACTTTGGGATACAATGGTCTTATTAATAAACCTAAAGGACGACCACCAAAGGATTGCAAAATGAAAGTACCTAAGACTATCTCAACTCGAGAGCTAAAAGAAAGTGAATATGAGGAACTCATTCGCTTACGAGCTGAAATTGCTTATATTAAAGCTGAAAATGAAGTCATAAAAAAAGAGATTGCCTTGAGAGAAGAAAAGGAAGCTGCGCGTCTCAAGGCGAAAAAGCAGCGATTATCAAAACGCTCCGCCAACAAGGCTATCAACTAAAGCATCTTTTAAAAGCTATGCCAATGTCCAAATCTACCTATTATTTTGAACTTACTAAAGTAGATCTTGTAGATAAAAGAAATACAGAGCTCAAAGATGAAATTCAAAAGATTTTTACAGAACATAAAGGTCGGTATGGTGTACGGCATGTATACCAAGAGCTTCTTAATCGAGGTTTTGTAGTCAATCATAAACGAGTACAAAGACTTATGCATAGTATGGGCCTCGCAGGAAAGCGACCGAAGGAAAAGTATCACTCTTACAAAGGGAAAGTCGGCAAAATAGCAGAAAATATCGTCAATAGAGATTTTAGTACAACTGCACCATTACAAAAATGGACTACCGATGTGTCTCAATTCAATTTCTCGTGGGGAAAATGCTATTTATCGCCTATTTTAGATATGAATACGAATGAGATTGTTGCTTATGACTTAGCATTAAGGCCTAACTTAGAACAGATTTCTCGTATGTTGGAGAAAGCCTTTAAAAAGTTTACTAATCTTTCGGGATTAATCTTCCACTCTGATCAAGGATGGCAATACCAACATAACTATTTTAGGCAAGCACTTAAAGAACATGGCATTATTCAGTCTATGTCTAGAAAAGGAAATTGTTATGATAACTCTGTGATGGAAACCTTTTTTGGTAGATTGAAAACAGAAATATATTATGGTTTTGAAAAAGAATATGCATCATTTAATGCTTTTGCAGTAGCGATAGAAGAATACATTAACTATTACAACAATAGAAGGATCCAGAAAAAAACAAAATGGATGCCCCCCGTAAAATACAGGGAAGCATCCATGTGTTTAGGCTAGTAAATAATATGTGTCCAGGAAAATGGGTACATATCAGTGCGATTCGCAGGCTTTTATTTTTCCCATTTTAAGATAGGAGGATTTTATGACACAAGAAAATTCTGCTAAGGTTTCCTTTATCTTGGTAGTATTCCTTGGCATGTTAACAGCTATTACACCGCTCGCAACAGATCTGTATTTACCTGCATTACCGATTATGCCTGGCGAATTAAATACAACAGCATCAAATATTCAAATGACCATAGGTGTTATGACCTTTGGCGTTGCCTTAGGTCAATTATTTGGTGGCCCTATAAGTGACACAATGGGCCGTAAAATGCCACTTGTTGTAGGTAACTTACTATGCGTTATTTCTAGTATTATTTGTGCCTATGCACCAAGTATCGAAATACTTTTACTAGGAAGATTTCTACAAGGTTTAACCGGATCTGTAGGCGTTGTAATTGCCAAAGCCATCGCTCGAGACTTTGCATCCGGTCAAGAATTAACAAAACTTTTTGCCTTACTCATGATGGTTAACGGCCTCGCACCAGTCCTTGCGCCGTTAGTAGGTGGTCAACTGCTCTTATTTACTACATGGCGTGTAATCTTTGTAATCCTAGCACTATTCTCTGCCATTTTATTGGTAGGTTCACTTCTTTTCCGTGAAAGCTTACCAAAAGAAAAACGCGTTACTGGCGGCCTTGCTACGGCTACAAAGAACTACCTTACGCTAATTAAAGATAAACCCTTCCTAGGACAAACATTAATTCAACTCTTTGCTTTCGGCGCTTTCTTTGCCTATATCTCTGGTTCATCCTTTGTATACCAAAATATCTTTCAACTATCTGCTCAAGAGTTTAGCTATTTATTCGGAATTAATAGCTGCGGCATTATCTTGGCCAGTGCCATTAGCGGACGCGTAAGTAATGTCGTAACCTCTCGTCAACTACTCACATTCAGTCTATGGGAACTTACAATTGGCTCTTTACTATTCTTAGTAGCCATGATTTTTGAATGGTCTCTCATTCCTGTAACAACCATCCTATTCTTTACTGTGTGTACAGTATCCCTATTCGGTTCCGCCTCCTTCTCTATGGCGATGACAAACTATGGAAAAATGGCAGGCAGCGCCTCTGCCATACTAGGCTTTGCCAGCATGTTTGCGGCAGGTATTGTATCACCAATCGTTGGTATTGGTGGAGAACATACGGGAGTACCCATGGGGATTACAATGCTAGTATGTGCAGCGCTTTCCTTATTGTGTTTATATGGTTTAGTAGAGAAAGAATAATCTCTTTTAAACATTTGTGTGAGCCCTACAATGGGGCCCTGTTACAATAGAATAAAATTTAGTATAAAAACAGCGGTACCTTCTTCTTGCTCAGTACGTCACTTCGTTCCGTAAAATCGCTTCGAAAAAGGTACCGCTATTTTTATTAATTTTTGCTATGAAGATGTCCCATTGTAGGACTATTCGACTATAATTAAAATATATTAATTCTTTTTTATAAATACACTAAGCACAATAAAGGAAAGTGCAGACTCAACTAATTGTAGGCAATAAACTAAGTCCCGTCCAATCGATTATAAAGAGCAAGATTTAATTATGATAGTGCCCGACTACAACAAAATATTTTGAGTATATTATTATCTATTTATTGCTAGTACTTCACTCAATACTGCTATATCCTCTTGATAATAATCTCTAAATACTGGCGCACTAAATAATTTCTTTTCTATCTTTTCATATACATTTATAGCATTAACAATTCCACCGCAATAACGTGGTTCAATAGCTATTGTTATACCTACTAGATTATTAGGAAATATTGTTTTTTTCTCTAAAAACGATTTCAATCGTAATTCATTAAACTGAAATGAATTGGTACAATCATCTTTATCAAAAAAATAATCTAAATCAATATCAAGAATATAAAAGCTTTTAGATAATATATCAACAATACAATCATCGAGTTCTTTAAATACTTTTATTCTAGATTTATTGACACAATAATCATCATCTGAAAAATCATTTGAAATCACAAAAACAGAATCAAAGACTCCTAATTCGCAGGCCATATTAATATGCGTATCATTATTTACATCAAGTAATTCAAAAACTCGTAAATCTAATTTTTCCTTTGTAGTTTTTTCTATATGCTCCATAATCTGTATTGTATCATTCTCGGAACATAAATCACGATGTGCATCGAACGTAAGCAAATTAAGAGGTTTATTTTTAATATCTTTCCATAAAATCCATGACGCAAGAACTAGTCTGTGATCAAAAACCATACTTACAGGTTTTGAAATTTCCATTACATCTTTTATTGCATCAAGAGAATCATAATTTGATAAAGTTCCATATAACATATTAAATTCCTTCCTGCTGTTTAAATTCATCAAAAGATAAAATATTATATGTTGTATTCTTAATACTTCTTTTATCAAACCTCACACACTCTTTTAATAGATCAAGAGAATCTATTATATTATTACCCTGAACATTTGATAATGACTTAATATATTTTCTAATTTTTTCATAATTCCACGTAGGTAGTTTATTATCACACCGTACGTCTTCTAAGTAAATAGAATATCTCATCAATAAATCAATTTCATGCTTATCTTGATCACATATAAAATCAGCATTTAGCCAATCACTTGCATAGATAATTTTAATATTATCTGGACATTTAAATTCAACAAAATCATCATCAAGAATTAATAATACAAACTCATCTGTAAAGCCTATATATTTGGATACAATAATACTATGTTTTGTATAGTCAAATACTCCATTATCATCAATAAGATTTTCAGGAATAAAATATAAAGATTTTTTACACTCAACAATCTTTTCGAAATATAGTCTACCTTTATATTTATTAATTGTAATATCAGCTACACTATATTCATTTAAATCAACTTGATAATCAATATTATCATATTTCTTAGATAAAATTTTAAATACTAAACGTTCCCATAAAATCCCTATATCTCGTTTTAACCAATTTATAGTTTCTCTATTATTATTTACTCTAAAATATATCCCTAGCAATGAATAGAGACTATTATAATCATGCTCTCTTAAAATAACATCACATGATCGTCTTGTAGATAGCTCCAACAAAGTCTTCTCTAGATGCTCCAAAAATAATTCATTTTGATAATGTGCTAAACAATATAAGCCCTCATGCGACTTAGTATAAGACCAACAGGGTAAATCTTTTTTTCTAAAGTTCGCATCTGCTAGTTCACTGTGTAAATTTCTAGACAAAAATTTACTAATTTTATCAAAATGTTGAACATTTAACTTCATATCTGCACGCGCTAAAAATGAAAAAAGTTCATTTTCTTCCCAAGGGGCATTAAGTTGGCTAAACAATCTATTAACTATATCATCTAAATATTTATCTTTCCAACATTCATTTTTATTACAAACATCAACTAAAAGTTTGTTGAAACTCTCGATTGATTTTTTAGCACCACTTTTTCCTAGTTGAAAAAAAATATATTCAATAATTGCATTATAATTTAACGCCTCATAAGCTTTAGAGCCTAATATCAAGTTTTTAGTTGTGTAGATACAATTTGACTTATAAGGTAATAAATCTATATTTCTACGGCCCTTAGTCAAAACTTTTTGATGTAAATCGTATAACTCTTCTATAACAGTAAATTTTGTCTTCTTCATATTAGCATTTAATTGAATACTAGGTTCGTATGACTGAATAAAGCTCTGGAGTTTAATGAAGTTTTTATCAGAAATTTTACCTTTTTTATTAGATAAATAAATCAATTGGTACCAAAAAGAATTTAACTTTTGATGATTAAGTGCTTGCTCCCTAAAAAAGTATTGTAAAAAATACATATTATGATTTCTAAATATATATTTTAATAATGAATTGATAAAATATGAAAAATCAGCACTATTTCTAATTTTTACTTCTAACTCAACATCATCATTAAAATAATATACTTTATCCTCTACTAAATTATTTATTTCTAATAACAACCTATGAATGCTCTTCCATCCCATTTGTGACGATATCTTTATAATACTAGTAAAAAATTCAATATTATACTTTATTAAATTCTGCCATAACTCCTCTTCTATTTCTCGATTATATAAAAGAAACAATTCAATACTTCGTTGTCGATGTTGGTAATCTTCACTTGCTAAATCCTTGATGTCTACTTCCATGCACATATTTTCCCCATACCCAACACATAATATAATAAACTTTTAACTAACCTTACTATAACAAATATAATGCTTTTTCTCTATAAAGCATATAACTATAGTAAGGTTAGTTAAAATTAACTCGATGAAGTATAAGCGAGTAAAATATGGCGTGATAATAACATATTAAACATATTCTTCCTTTTGCTACAGCAGTTAAATTTTCAATGGGACGTCTTCAAAACGGGTGTATATAGAAAAGAACACAGCCCTCTCTCCTCTTTTCTGTTAGATGTATTGCGAATTTTTTGTAAATAATGAGATAAGTAACTCGATGGAGCTATTAGGTATATAGTAGATTGGATCATTTACATTTTATAATGGGACGTCTGTATAATAAGCGTATATAGAAAAGAATACAGCCCTCTCTGCAGCGATTTTACAGAACGTAGTGACGTACTGAGCCAAGATAGGGCTGTATTTTTTCTATACTAATAATATGCAGTTGTATTCGGGCACCATTATAAAATGTAAGAAACATAATCGCTAATTTACTAACGTCCATCCCAACTCCTCCCCACTGCACTAGTTATATTTTCATTGGGACATCTTCATAATGAGTGTATATAGAAAAGAACACAGCCCTCTCTCCTCTTTTCCGTTAGATGTATTGCGAATTTTTTTGTAAATAATGAGATAAATAACTCGATGGAGCTATTAGGTATATAGTAGGTTGGATCACTTACATTTTATAATGGGACATCTTCATATCGGGTCTAAATAGAAAAGAATACAGCCCTCTCTGCAGCGATTTTACGGAACGTAGTGACGTACTGAGCCAAGAGAGGGCTGTATTTTTTCTATACTAATGATATGCAGTTGTATCCGGGCCCCATTATAAAATGTAAGCCTCCTTATGACGGATTAAGTAATAGCACTTTTCCCTTCCCCCATCTGTACTAGTTATATTTTCAATGGGACATCTTCATAATGGGTGTATATAGAAAAGAACAAAGTCCTCTCTGCAGCGATTTTACGGAGCGTAGCGACGTACTGAGCCAAGAGAGGACTTTGTTTTTTCTATACTAGTAATATTCAGTTGTAACAGGGCCCCATTGAAAATATAACGGAGCACGCTTTTATTCAAACATTGTCGATAGTAGTAGTTTCAACCGATTTGCTTGGTTTACTGCACTGGAGCCTGGATCGTAGTCGATGGCAGCAATGCGCACGTCTGGGTAGGCAGCGGATAGTGTTTTCACCATACCTTTACCTGTAACGTGGTTTGGTAAGCAGCCGAATGGTTGCAAGCATACGATTTGTTTAGCCCCTTTTTCAATGAGGTCAATCATATCGCCTGTGAGGAACCATCCTTCACCGCATTGGTTACCAAGACCAATGTAGTGAGCCGCTTCTTTTGCTACTTCTGTCATACGTTGTAGAGGGTCAAAGTTTTTAGACGCTGCTACTGCTTTAGCGTATGGCAAGCGGTAGAGTTCAAGGGCTTCACGAGCCAATGTACCGAAGAAGCCAGATAGCCATGTGCCATCAAGATGTTTAGCACGGTATGTACTATCCATTGCGCAGTATAAGAAGAAGTCTAATAAACCGGATGTAACGACTTCGCCACCTTCTTTTTCAATGAGTTCATTGATATGGTTGTTAGCACTTGGGTGGAATTTAACGTAAATTTCACCTACGACGCCAACGCGAGGTTTTTGTACATCTTTATTGACCGGCAAGTTATCAAAGTCATGAATGATTTCTTTGATGTACTTATTGTACTGACGAAGGCTGGCAGATGTAATATTTTCACGTAATTTTTTAATCCAGTAATCACATAATGCATCTGTAGAGCCCGGGTTAGTTTCATAAGGACGTGTAGCCAATACGCATTGCATGAGGGCATCACCGTAAACAACGGCTTGAATCATGCGATGCAAGAAACCTTTTGTCAATTTGAAGCCTGGTTGACGTTCCATGTCGCTTGCATTAAGAGATAGGATTGGCACTTGTTTCATACCAGCGTCAATCAACGCTTTACGTAAATAACCAATATAGTTTGTAGCACGGCACCCACCACCTGTTTGAGAGATGATAACAGCTGTTTTATTGATATCGTATTTACCAGATAATAGTGCAGACATGAGCTGCCCTACAACGATAATCGCTGGATAACATGCATCATTATTGATATATTTCAAGCCTATTTCAATATCGTCACGCGTTGGAGCTGGCAACATTTCAAAGTTATAGCCTTCATTTTTGAGGACTGGATCCAAGAGGCTAAAATGCAATGGTGACATTTGTGGCACCAAGATTTTATAAGTCTTACGCATTTCCTCTGTGAACACCACGCGATTATAATCGTAGGTTGGCAATTGTTCTTCCACCACTTCTGGTGCCTCTGGGTTGTGATGACGACGCAAGCTACGTTCCATTACAGATTGCAAGGAACGCAAACGAATCGTTACAGCCCCAAGGTTTGTACCTTCGTCAATTTTGAGTAAGGTATGAATCTTATGGTTTGCTGAAAGTATATCTTTTACTTGATCCGCTACGATAGAGTCAAGGCCACAACCGAAGGAGTTGAGTTCAACGATTTGGAAGCCTTCTGTTCTACTTACGAATTCAGCAGCGCGGTATAGACGGCTATGGTAAGACCATTGGTCTACAACACGTAGATGCTTAATTTCATTACCAAGTGGTGCAACGCCATCTTCCGTAAGAACAGCCATGCCAAGGGATGTAATAAGCTCTGGGATACCGTGATTAATACCAGAGTCCAAATGGTATGGACGGCCAGCCAATACGATAGTAGGAATTTGTTCTGCTACGAGGCGAGATACTGTTTTCTTTGTCGTTTCACGGTAAGAAGCCTTACAATTTTCTTGTTCTTCCCACGCTTTTTCAACAGCGTTAGCAATATCTTTCTTTTTGAGATTCAAGAAGTCCAATGCTTTCACAAGAGCAGGAACAAGAGATTTCTTATCAGCTAATGGCAAGAATGGTGCGTGGAATGGAGTATCCCCCAAAACCTCCTGCATGTTGTTTTTGATAAGTTCTGGATAGGAGATAACCATTGGACAATGATAATTATTGTCGCGGCTAAATTCCTTAGGGCCATGTTGAATACAAGGGTACCAAACAAAGTCTACTTGTGCATTTGCAAGGTCACGAATATGACCATGTACCGCTTTTGCTGGGTAGCAAGCTGTATCAGATGGAATCGTATCAATAGCCTTGTTGTATTGTTCCTTTGTAGTGTAATCGGAAAGAATTACTTCATAGCCAAGTGTATTAAAGAATGTAAACCAGAATGGGAAATCCTCATACATGTTGAGGACGCGAGGAATACCTACGCGCATTTTACCTTCGAACTCTGGAATATTTTTCTTCAAATAATAGTCGAAGTAACGACGCAATTTAACGTCTACTAAGTTAGGAACTGCTTTGCGTTCCTCTTGAATCATACCGCCCGCACCGCGGTCGCAACGGTTACCCGTTACGTAAGTACGACCATCAGAGAAAGCATTGATGGTAAGCATACAGTTATTGGAGCAAAGTCCGCAATTACGCATTGTCGTAGATACTTGTAAGGAGTTAAGACCATCACTATCGAGCAAAGTGCTTTTTTCCTTTTGTAACTCTTCTGCCGTTTCAGCAGCAAGAAGAGCCATACCGTATGCGCCCATCAAGCCGGATACGTCAGGTCGAATTACTTCTACGCCCATCAATTTCTCGAAGGCACGCAATACGGATTCATTATAGAATGTACCGCCTTGTACAACGATATGATCGCCCAATTCTTTAGGGTCTTTTACCTTAAGAACCTTGTAAAGGGCATTTTTAATTACAGAATAAGCAAGGCCTGCTGCGATATCTTGTACCGTAGCACCTTCTTTTTGAGCCTGCTTAACCTTAGAGTTCATAAATACAGTACAACGAGAACCCAAATCGATTGGCAGGGATGCCAATAAACCTTCCTTCGCGAATTGATCGATTGGAATGCGTAGACCGGATGCGAATGTATCGATGAAGGAACCGCAACCAGAGGAGCAAGCTTCGTTCAATACGATATCTTCGATGTAGCCATCGCGAACCTTACAGCATTTCATATCTTGACCGCCGATGTCCAAGATAAAGGATACATCAGGGCAGAAGTAACGAGCTGCACGATAGTGAGCCATTGTTTCTACTTCACCAATATCGATGCCAAGGGCGCGTTTAAGAAATGCCTCGCCGTAACCAGTTACACCAGAATGCGCAATATACGCGCCTTTTGGTAACAGTTCATAAATCTTCTCGATCATTTCACGAGATTTTTCTAATGGTTTACCATGGTTAGGACCATAGTG
Source organism: Veillonella sp. (assembly GCF_041333735.1). Classification (NCBI taxonomy): domain Bacteria; kingdom Bacillati; phylum Bacillota; class Negativicutes; order Veillonellales; family Veillonellaceae; genus Veillonella; species Veillonella sp. The sequence goes on along the minus strand of NZ_JBGKFB010000001.1, from coordinate 1,062,788 downwards.
AGAGAATATGATTTCCTTATTACTGTTGATGAGAACTACTTTAAGAGTAGTAGAACCAGCATCGATACCAAGGTAACAAGGACCTTGCGCATCTTCAATATTCGCTTTTGGCGTTACTGCCTTAGCGTGACGAGCGCGGAATTCTTCTAATTCTTGTTCATTTTTAAATAGAGGTTCTACACGATCTGTAGCCTCCATAGGAATACCGATGAGGGCACCAATTTCCTTTGTTAATTGACCAACCGTAATCTCACGACAGTCTTCTTTCATCAAAGCCGCCCCTAAGGCGATGAATAATTCACCGTTTTCAGGGATAATGCGATGCGCTTCATCTAGTTCTAAGGTGTCGCAGAAACATTGACGAAGTTCGGACAAGAATGTTAACGGCCCCCCAAGGAATGCTACATTACCTTCGATTTTATGACCGCATGCAAGGCCCGCAATTGTTTGGTTTACAATAGCTTGGAATACGGATTTTGCAATATTTTCATGAGATGCGCCTTGGTTTAACAAAGCTTGTACGTCTGTTTTAGCAAATACGCCACAGCGTGCTGCAATTGGATAAATCGTATCAGCATTCATGGCCAATTGGTTAAGACCAGATGCATCAGTTTGCAATAAAGTCGCCATTTGGTCGATGAAAGCACCTGTACCACCTGCACAAGAACCATTCATACGGTGTTCTGCCGTTTGACCTAAATAGGTTACCTTCGCATCTTCACCACCAAGTTCGATAATAACATCAGTTTCTGGATACAACGCTTTTACAGCACGTGTTTCAGCAATAACCTCTTGCACGAATGGAATGCGTACCTTTTCAGCCATCGCCATACCACCAGAACCTGTAATACATACATGAACTTGATCATTTTCATGGCCCACTTGAGCCTCTTGGAGCAAGGTATATACGGTGTCCAAAATGTTTGCATAATGGCGTATGTACTTTTTATACAAATAATTATCGTGTTCGTCTAATAGTACAACTTTAACAGTTGTAGAGCCCACGTCAATACCCATGCGTAGCATGTGTTGCATAAATACCTCTCTTTTCAAAAAACGTATGACCACACAAGATCATACTCATATTGTGAAAGTAGTACATTGAGCATGAATCTAAAATAAAATGCACCAAACATCTAATTAAACTTAGATAAGGATAGACTTTCACAAAAACATCTAATTTTTTAAATATCCTATACATATTATACAACAAATGTAGATAAAATCTATGTTTTTCTATATTCCAATGAGTTATATGGAATATGACTAAACTTGAATAACACCTCTACATCGAGATAGGATGTAAAATTTATTATATCATTCTAAGATGAAAAAAAGTGTACCTAACAGCACATAACTTAAGCAACAAATAGGTAAATATTATTTCTATTTCTATTTCAATTAACAAGAATAAGGGGATACAAAAAGAGGCTTCCATGAAATCATTGAAGCCTCTTGTATTTGTATTGTTCATTATATACTTTTGAGTTTTATTATTCACTCTATATAGGTTACAAAACCTTTTTATATAATCCGATAAGATCATCATGGTTAGCTGGGTATGGATTAAATCTATAACACATATCCTCTAGTGCTCTATCTGCCATGAGGTTAAGTTTTGGTTCAGATGTAGCCTTATCTACACCAAATTCAGTCAGTGTCATTGGACATTCTAAAGTTCGTTGTAGTTTTATAATCGCCTCTAGTAATGCACCTATTTTATCTCCATCGGATGCTTTATGCGATGCAAAGCCCAACTTAGCAGATAGATGGGCATATTTCTTGGCCACCTCTTGGTTACGAGAGCAATTAAATCCAATTACATAAAGCAAAAGCATACTGTTAGCTAGACCATGAGGCACATGAAATTGTCCTCCCAACTGATGAGCCATGGCATGAACTATACCTAATCCGGCCTTGTTAAAGGATAGACCTGCTAAACATGAAGCCTCATGCATAGACATTCTATCTTGCTCTGTTGCTGTTGGCTTATGACATCTTGGTAAGTAAGTAAAGACTAGCTCAATCGCCTGTTGTGCCAACGCATCAGTAAAATTATTTGCAGCCGTTGCTACATAAGCTTCCAATGCGTGAACTAGCACATCCATACCACTGAATGCAGTAACACTTGGTGGAGATGTTTTTACAAATAATGGCGTTAATAATGCTTCATCTGGTAATACCGCATCATCCACAAGAGGATATTTAATTTGTGTTTCACTATCTGTAAGAACAGCAAAAGAGGTCACTTCTGATCCAGTTCCACTAGTAGTAGGAACAGCAATAAAGGATTTGATATCCATATGCTTTAACTTACGACCAAAGTAAGCCATGCCCTTACTCATATCGATACAGGAGCCCCCACCTATGGCAATGATTACAGTTGGTTTAATGCCTTCCATAAACTCGATACCCTTTACTACATGCGTTATGGGTGGATCAGGTACTACATCAGTATAGATGGTTACCTTATTTTTACTGTCCATTAACCCCATCACATATGTAAGGCTTGGAGAATCTTTTAAAAATGGATCGCATATGATAAGTATAGATTCATTAGAAAACTCCGTAAGACGATTCAACGAATCTGGCCCTGCATAAATCTGGGTTGGAAAAGTCCATTTATTCATATGCTCACCACCTATCGAATATTAAATCCTGTTGTTAAGCAACATCTACGACGTCGCGCAAAGCAACGAGCCGATGTAGTAGATTCCCCAGTAGGTGTAGCAATTGTAAAGGTTGTCGTACCCTCACCGCTAAATCCAAGCCCTGCATAGGACGGACCATTCTTAACAAAAATGGAAGTTTTCATTTTACGAGCCATCCGGTTGAGGCGTTCCATATTCAAGGAATGCATTGTGGCCGTATGATGTAAGCCTGCTTCTAACATCAAGCATACATCAAGACCTTCGTCAAAGCTATCTACTGTAACAACAGGTAAAATAGGCATTAACATCTCAATTACTGCAAAGGGATGATTTTTTGGAGCCCGCATGATAATTAACCGTGGATCACCATTGTACGGAATATGTGCTGCATCAAGAATAACGCTTGCATTTTTACCGACAAATTTTTTATTTGGTGTCCCATTCGGTAACACTGTTAAATCGACTAGGCGTTGAATATCTTGTTGATTTTCAAGGAGAACACAACCTGCTTTTACCATTTCTTGAACTAGGTGTGGCTCGATTTGGCGCATGGCTACAACGCTCTTTTCAGCGATACATAGAATATTATTATCTAGACTAGCGCCAAGAACAATATCTTGAGCGGCCTTTTTAATATCTGCCGTTTCATCTACAAAGGCCGGTGGATTACCTGCACCAGCACCGATAACCTTTTTACCACTTTGAAGGGCTTGTTTTACTACGCCAGGACCTCCAGTAACAACTAATAGGCTCACATCTGGATGTAGCATCATCTCTTGAGCAGACTCAATAGATGGCTCTCGAAGTGTAACAATAAGGTTTTCAATACCAATCGATTTGGCGATGATTTGATTAAGTTCACTAACTAGCAATCGACTAAGATGCTTAGCACCAGGATGAACACTAAAGAATACAGCATTCCCTGCGGCTAGCATACCTATTGTATTACATATTAATGTTTCCGCTGGATTCGTACTTGGCGTAACAGCACCAATAACACCATAAGCAGACAGTTCGTATAATGTCATACCATTATCGCCTGTTTCACACTCTGTAACGAGATCTTCTACGCCCGGTGTTTTATCGAGTGTTAGATTTAATTTTAGTACTTTATCCGCAACGCGACCCATCCCCGTTTCTTCAACGGTTTTCTGAGCCAACTCTTGTACTCGTGGACGCATGGCAGCACGGATGTCTGCTATTACCTTTTCACGGGTTGCTAAGGTGCAATCTTCAAAGCGCGCTTGTGCTGCTTTTGCAGCTTGAATTGCTTCATCAACTGTATCAAATACACCTGGCTCAACTTGACCTCTAGGCGCTTGTTTAATAGGTTGTGATGAGGCCATTTCTTGCTTTTGCCCCTGTAATACATCTATAACCATGGAGCGGATCATTTCTTTCAACTGTATATTGTTTTCCATCATGAACCTCCATATAGGTTGCATTGCTGATGCAATGACCATGTCAACTAACGGTGTACACAATCAAGGATACATTCATGATGTGACACAATAACTAGGTTTAACTCTGGCACCAGCTATTTCCTATACAATTATTTTTCAAAACTATCAATAATACCCACAATAGCACAATCTACTGCGGTGCCTTTATCATCTTCGAAAATATGCCGTGCCGATGAGCCTCGAGTTAGAAGCACATATTCACCTTCACCAGCACATACTGTATCGACGGCGATTTCTATGCGCCCCGTCAACTCTTGTTCTCCATCGAGAATATCTACCATCATCAGTTTCATTCCCTTTAGAGATTCATGCTTTTGAGTAGATACGATACTACCCACAACTTTACCGACTTGCATACTTCTCGTTCCCTTCAATTATTGTGATACCTAAGCGCTCGATTTCATCTCGAGCAGCCATGGTGAACCTTTGTCCCCTATATATGACGATAATAGACTGACTTTCACAAGATCTAACAAAAGAGGCCGTTATCCACGCTTGATGACTGGCATATATAGGACGACCAAATTTATCTAGAAATTTGATAGGCCAATCTAGAATGACTGATGGATTCATCAACGAGGTTACAGGAACTGCTAGGTGTATCGTCACCTCACAGTCATACGCTAATGCACGATGTAAATAGGCAACCCAAGGCACCAATGTATCGCGCATTAACTCTCGTATATGACCATAATCTATACCAGCGAAAGAAATGAGTTGGTTCTGCAACAATATATGCTCATCATAGCTATTGCACTCTGTGACCATAAAAGTAGCAGTGGATGTCATGCGCTTTTCTAGGCGTTCTAGCACCAGTTTAACTAATGCATCCATATTAATGCTCACTTCCCATGGCAATCCCTAAGGGCGTTACAAATTCTGGATACAGTGGCTTATGAACAGGTAAACCTATATATTGACTGAAAGTCTTTGTGAACTCCTCAAAATTAGAAGCACCGCCCACAACAACAATAGGAGTCCCCTTTTCATAGCCACCCTCATGTAACGCACGCTTAGAAATAGCTGCCATTTTTTCAACCACAGGCCGTATGGTTGCATATACATCACGTTTATTCGCTTCATTGCGCTTATAAGCCTCTGCTTCAGGGATGGAAATCCCATAGGCCCCGCTAATCACGAGGTTCATATGAGTGCCTCCTGTAGGCTCATCTACGGTATATACAACTTGGCCATCTTTTAAAATGCTTATGCCCGTAGTACCACCACCGACGTCAATAACAGCGCCATCGGTGATTCCTAGCACATTAGCAGCAGCGGTAGGCTCGTCTAAAATGCAGGTTACTTCAAAACCGGCACTTTCAAGAACATGACCTACTACCTCTTTATTCTTGCCTATCGTTCCAGGTGGAACAGCTGCTGCGGCATATACAAGCTCTGTGCCTAAGGCAGTTTCCGCCTTAGCCTTTAAAGCTCTCGTAATCGTAACAGCTCCCACATAGTCAACTACAAGGCCATCTCGAATAGATTCGTTGTATTCAAAAGCGCCATATATAGGTTTACCTTTGTCGTTAACTACGGATAGGACAATAGATGATGTACCAAGGTCAATACCTACGCGCAAATTCTTTTGATTATGAGAGCTCACTTGTTTGGACTCTACAAGATCAGAGAACTCTTGCAATGTATTATTTGCCTTTTTCAAACCCTTCATCATATCACCTACTTTACTGTACAATTCTCGCCATCACTGTACCTTGTACATTGGCAGCATTTGCCTCATCTGTGTCAATATGGAGTTCTAGGACAAAACCAGGCACGGCCCGAACGATGACATCACCAAATACAGTGGTGCGTTCTGGCGTTTGAAGTTCAACATTAACGCTATCGCCATCGTTTACATTAAGCCGTTTTGCATCATCAGGCGACATATGAATATGTCGCTTTGCAACGATACAAATAGGTTTTGTTATTTCCCCGTTTTCAGTACATAGAGTAATCTCTACGGCTGATTCTAAATGACCAGATAGCACAATAGGAGGTTTTATACCCAATGCACGAGCATCGGTCAACGATACCTCCACTTGTGACTGCTTTCTAAGAGGACCTAGTACGCGGACATTTTGAATGACCCCTTTAGGCCCCACTAAAGTAACAGTTTGTTCTGAAGCAAACTCTCCAGTTTGTTTTAAGTCACTTTTCTTAGTAATAGCCTGATTCGGGAATAATACATCCCAGTCCGCCTGACATAGATGGACATGTCTATTGCTCACACCTACGGGAATGGACGATTCGAACATGGCTTCGATCACTTCTCGTACGATAGCACGAATCTGTTCCCGATCCATAAGCTATTATCCTTTCTTAGGTAAGATTAATTCTACGTCGCTATGAGGGCGTGGAATTACATGAGTAGATACTACTTCGCCTACTTTTTGTGCTGCTGCACAGCCTGCATCAACCGCTGCTTTTACAGCGCCTACATCACCGCGAACCATTACAGTTACAAGACCGGAACCAATTTTTTCAGTACCTTCTAATGTAACGTTAGCTGCTTTTACCATTGCGTCAGCTGCTTCAATTGCGCCTACTAAACCTTTTGTTTCTACCATGCCTAATGCGTTATTCATGATAATCTCCTTTATTATTTACTACTTTATTTCTTTTTAGAGTTTTTCTTTGGTGTTGTTTTCTTTGTACCTGTGGACTTAGAACTTTTCGGTTCTATGATGGTAGATACAATTTCATCTAATACTTCAACAACCTTTTCATCTATTTTGGGTTTCTCTGTTTTAGAAGTTATAACTTCAGCTTTGACTGGTTCAGTTTCTATAATTTCTTTAGTTTCTTGAACACTAGCACTCGCCTTAGTTAACTGTGTATCATCAAATACTTTAGCTGGCTTATCTGTAAAGTCATCATTAAAGGATTCTACTAAGCCTTCTGCAGGCCGTGGAATTACCTTATGAGCTACATACAGGTTCATTCCTTTTGTAAGAGCTACACCAGTCTGAATAGCCGCTTCCACAGCTGCTACATCACCGGCAACCTTTACTGTCATCCAGCCAAGGCCTCTCGCCTTTTCTATGCCTATCAACCGTACATTTGCAGCTTTAACCATTGCATCTGATGCGGTGATAGCCCCCAGTAAACCAGCTACTTCTAGTAACCCTAGTGAATCTTTCACTATGCCACCTCCCGACGTCTATTTCTGTTGATGATTCGCAACAGGATTCATGCATTCCTATAACGTTAGCTACGTTGCATATCTACTAACATTTGACGAATCAAATCTTTTAATTCTGGTTCTTGAGATTCTGTTTTAGGTTCTTCTTTCGGTGTCGCCTGAACAGGCTCATCCTTGAGCATACCTACTTCATCTATTATGTCCATAATGATAGCCCGTAACATTTGTTCATTTAGTTCTGCCATTATGAATCCTCCTATTCACATTGTGAAAGTATCATCTATTGCGACGTGATAATGATATGTAATGAATATTTGACTCTTTGAAATAATATTCATTAAATAATGTAAGCATTACCTTTATTCTTAGGTCTGTCTCCCATAGTTTCTAGTAAAGCTAATCCTACATCACGTGCTGCTTTTACAGCTTGTTTAACAGCGCCAGAATCACCACTGATTTGTAAAATAACTTCATTACTCATAGCTGAACTCGATGGAGAACGATAGCCTACTACATCTACATTCGCTGATTTAACTGCTGTATCTGCCATAACTACACCAATAGCTGCTGGGGCCCCAACGATCAAGCCAAAGGCTTTACCTTCTGGTGTCCCAAAGGCAGTCACTAATGCTTCTCCTGCGCGAGCTGTATATTGAACCTCCACATGACCAGCTTCGTTCATATATACCTCGCCGAAGGTACGTTCTAATTCACGCAATGCTACCTCTACAGAACGTCTTACATCAGATACGTCATCGCCACCAAATATGATAAGGGAACCAGAACCGGCGCCACCTTTCATATCACGGGCAAGTTCAATGCTAACAATCTCAGTATTCGTTGCTTTTACAGCTTCATCAGCGGCCATGATTTGCGGCCCTGCACCTGTACGTGAACCTAAGATACCGATAGATCGATATGACTTAGTGAGCTTCATAGCTTCCAATACTTGACTGTCTACATTGGCAATTACAAGGCCAATTGTATCGCCTGTTGTAGTACTGCCTACATGTTCAGTAATCATTGAAGTTTGTAATTGATTTGTAGTAGGTGAACTTACAGGTGACGAAGCACATGATGCATTACCTGTTGCGCCTGTAATTTTGCTTAAATCAGCACCATCGATACGCATCAATACACGCTTTAAAATCTCATCTACCATACTTTTAGTATCGGCCATAATTATTCACCCTTTGTTGGTAAAATACCTTCTACATCTTTATGTGGTCTTGGAATTACATGAGTAGAGATAACAATGCCTACGCGTTCTGCAGCGGCTGCACCTGCGTCTACAGCAGCTTTTACAGCACCTACATCACCGCGAACCATAACAGTAACGAGACCAGAGCCAATTTTTTCATTCCCTACGAGTTCTACATTAGCTGCTTTAAGCATTGCATCTGCTGCTTCAATAGCGCCTACTAGGCCCTTAGTTTCCACCATACCTAATGCTTCTTGTGTCATCTGTTTTCTCTCCTTTTACAAAACATAGAGCAAAGATTACAAATTTATTTTTCTAATAGTTCCACCATAGTGCCTATATTCATAAAGGCAAAGTGTGCTGTTTTAAGCAGTTGTACCATTAATACGGCACCAGTTCCTTCACCTAATGCCATTTGCCCATGGATTGGAACTTCATCAAGACGAATATTTGCATAGGCTAATGCTGCTGCCATCCCTACCTCACGAGAATAATGAGATGGAATGCCATATAATGGAGCGTCTCCATTCATTTGAGTAGCACAAGCCATAGCAACTGCTGTTATATAACCATCGATAACAAATGGGATATGTAAGTCCGTACAAGCTACCATAGCACCGGTAATAGCGGCTATATCAAAGCCACCTACGCGGCTGATTACCTCTTTTGGACTATTTAAGTGTCCCTTATGATGAGATAGTGCAGTACGTACAAATTCTCGTTTTTGATTCATGTACGCCTCTTCATCAGGACCAGATCCAGGACCTACAGTTATCCGTGGGTCTAGTTTTGTAAGACCACTTAAGACAGCTGCTGAAGTTGTGGTATTACCAACACCCATTTCACCGAAGGAAAATAGATTGATACCAGATTCTGCGTAGTAGACAACGCGGTTATATCCAGCTTGGTACGCTAGGTCAAATTCTTCAGCGCTCATAGCAGCACCGTCTAATATATTCTTTGTGCCTTGAGCAACCTTTCGATTCACCCCAATACCTTGTGGACAAGCAATGCCTACATCTACCACTTCGTAAGGAATATGGTTAAAGATACAATAATTAGCAACTGCACTTTTACCATCAATCATATTCTGAGACTGTTTACGGGTAATCTCATAGTTATAACCGATTAGACCATCAACGGAAATACCATTATCTGCCGAAAAGATAATATGCTGAGCATGAATCTCAGGTTTCATATCCTGCCAAGCAAGACACATTTTCTTGAAATATCGTTCCCATAGACCCAAGCTTTTTGGAATGATCGCCTTATTTAAAATAAATTGATTAAGTTGTTCTTCAAAAACTTTGTCCATGGAAAAACCTTCTTTCAACTAACTATATATGTAGTTACATAATTGTTTTAACGACTCTTCGTCGTGAACTGATATTTCAAAAATCTTAGTGGCTCCCGCTAGTTTGAGATTGCGCCTAGGTGCCTCAACATCTTTGCCCGTATCTACCTTTGACACAACGCCTATAACTTCGCGATTGAGGGAGTTCCCAAAGCTTGGTGGAAATATGGTTGTTTCATCACCTGCAGGAATCATAAAAATCACTAAGTCCGCATCATAGGCGTGCAAGATAATGCCTCGATAGTAATTAGGATTTTCCATATATTCTCCAGGGGTATCGATGAAGTTTCCCACTCTCGTTATGGCTTGTGTCTTATGATACGTAGCCGAGCCATGGGTAATCGTATCGGCTAATGTAGTTTTACCACAACCGCTACGTCCTACTAGAAGGATGCGTTTTTCTTTCTTTTCGGTGCTCATAATTACCCTTTCATTAGGATCTTGTTAAATCTGTTGGAAAAAATCCTAATATGCGTTGCAATCCTTCAATTACGCTGCGCAATGCAGATTCAACAGCAGATACATCACCAGTTATGAGAAGTGCCCCCGAAAATCTATCGATGAAACCGATTTCGATATCACCGGATTTACTTGCAATATCGGCTGCAATAATGGTCCCTTCGCCAGGTGTTATAGTAAGAATCCCAATGGCATTTCTACCTTTTTCCTCGAGCCCCATTTTTCTAAATAGGTCTGGTTTAGGATTGGCAATAACATGGGCTATCGTAACCTGCTTTCCGGGTACAAATTCTTGTATGATGCGCTGTTTTGCATCAATTACCTCTTGAAAGGCCATATAATCTCCTCCTAATTCAAAATAATTTCTTTGAACTATCCTGATAAACTATGATTCGTTTTTGTTTTATATACTCTAGCTAGAGTTAAGGTGCCACTAATTGGAAGAATAATACGGCTAAGCCTGCGCCGATCAATGGGCCAATAAATGGTACCCACGCATATTGCCAGTTTGCAGTTCCCTTATTAGGAATTGGTAGTAAGAAATATGCTAACCGTGGACCAAAGTCGCGCGCTGGATTTAACGCATATCCAGTAGTTGCACCAAAGGACATACCTATGGATGCTACCAAGATACCGATGACCATAGGTGCTAAACCATCAGCCATTTTACCTAAGCAGAGAATAGCTAACATAAACATAAACGTAGCTATAATTTCGGATATCAAATTGAAAGGTTTATTATCGATGGCTGGACCTGTTGCAAAAATCCCTACACAGTTCCCTTCATCAGGACCTGTTACTTTAAAATGTGGATAATAGAACAGTGCAGCAATGGCAGCACCAGTAAAACCACCTGCAATTTGCGCTATGGACATTGGAATAACTTGATCCCAAGGGAATATACCAGCTACAGCAAGGGCAAAGGTAACTGCTGGATTCAAATGACCAGGGCCACCAAGTGTAATACCTACGTATACACCAAAGGAAACGGCAAAGGCCCATCCAAAGATAATGTGTAACCAGTTAGTTCCAAAAATACTAACGATGGTTTTCTTTAATAAAATTGATGCATTTGTACTGTTACCAAATGCAATTAGAACGGCAGTACCAACAAACTCACTAATATACATTTGCGTTACGTCCATTGTTTTCACCTCATCGAGTTAACAAAGATTGTAATGCATGAGATGCAATGTCCATATCTTCTGCCACAGTGCCACCGCTAATGCCGAAACCACCGACAATTTCGCCGTCGATGATGATCGGATAACCTCCACCAAAGGTACAGATTTTACGATTTACCATGGATTCAATGTTGAATAGATCGCCATCAGGCTGTGCACTTTGATGTACTTCATGAGTTGCCGCTTTGAGAGCTACTGCAGTATACGCCTTTGCCTGTGCGATATCGTTGCTGATGAGCAATGCATCTGACATACGATGGAAATACATTAATACACCGTTTGCATCTACTATAGATACAACGATAGGTACACCTATGGACTGAGCATAGTCCATGGCTGCTTGTGAAAGTTTCGTCATAATTTCTTCTAGCTTTGTTCTAGTTGCCATATAACTAACTCCATTTTCAGTAGTATGCCCCATATGCCATAAGCTCCGATTCGTTTCCGCCAGTACTTCAGCATGACTGTTCTTAACACGTTCTGCTACGCGCTCTACAATTGTTTCTACAAATTGCACATAGTCTTCCATACGAGCCATGATATAAAGAGCATCAGATAATCGATTTATAAATTTTCGAACCTCATCGCGAATTGGTTCTACAGAACCTAAGCTAATAAGTAACCGTTCACCGCGACGACAGATTGTGCGAGCCACATGTAGCTCTGCAGCAGATAAATAATTTCCGCTTAATATAAAGCTATGTTGCTGTGGCAATCGATTAGTATAGTCATCGATCATGTATTCCAATTCGCTTATATCTTGTTGTGAAATTAGATTACTACTTTCACTTAGATTTTCCACATGAGGCGTGGCTACCTCCGCACATAAGCGGAATAGCTGATGTTGTAATGTGTGAAGCACATGTTTATTGTCTGGTGAGACAACTAATTTCTCACATACACTAACCTGTGCATTTAATTCATCAAAGGTTCCATATGTGTCCACACGAAGTGAATTTTTAGGTACTCTAGTGCCATCAAATAAGGCCGTTGTACCTGCATCACCGGTTTTCGTATAAATAGCCATATGCACCACCTCTAAAGTTAGTTAGATTTAAAAAGCTACTTCCAATCGTTCATCGGAAACGAAAGGATTACCTTTTACAAGGCGGGCTGCATTGACACCTAAGGTACGTAAGCTATCTGGATATTGAGCATAACCCGTAAGTCGATAAATAAATTGATGCATTGGTATGTTTTTATAGGTCAACACAATCGCCTCATCATCAACGCCTATCCCAACAGATAAAGCGGAATTACGAGATGCTAGGTCAGCCAATGTCATATGCGTACCACTATGGGACTCAATGACAACAGGTAGACCTTCCTCTTCAATTCCATATAGAACGGGTTTTAGTATATCCTCACTGATATGCTCTGTAGCATACAGCAATATGGTTGGCTTACTGACGATACTTTGATCCATCATAGGCCTCCCTTCTGTGCATAGGATAATACCAATCCTGTAGCTACCGCATTTCGTGCCCCTTCAACGCCTCGAATATTGCCTCGCCCCGCTACTAATGCATATTGTGAAAGTGCATCGGTTACGAGTTGAGGAATTTCAAAGTCTAATGCAGAACCACCTACGATAACTACGAATGGTATATCTCGCACATTATGAGTAGGACTAACAGATGCCAAAGCGCGGAGTGAGTTTGTGACAAATACCCGTTTCTTTGCAGTTTGACGAACACGCTTAATCTTTTCTAGAGGGATATCTCGCTCTACAGGAACGAGCCCATCTGGCGTTACGATAACAACGCGTCCAAACAATGCTGCCGAAAGTGGTTCATTAAAGAACTGCACCGTTCCATCTTCGTGACGAATGTGATATACACTGAGTACTTGAGCCAATGGATCTCGTTTGATGGCTTCTGCAATATGCATATCCTCTAAACCAAGTTCAGAATTGATGAGCATAGTTACCATATTTCCTGCTCCTGCAAGATGAATGGCTTTAATTTTTCCTTCTTGGTTAATGATGGATGCATCAGTTGAGCCTGCCCCTAGATCGAGTATGGCCATTGGTTTTGCTGTCCCCGGTGTAGTCAAAGCGCCTAAGATAGCTGATTCAGCCTCTTCACCACCGATTTCAACTGGTACGCCTAGCTCTTTTTCTACCTGCTTTGCAATGATTTCCATTTGTAGATGATCTGACTTAACCATGGAGGCAATGCCTACGGCTTGTTCCATAGAGAACTCACCTGCAAGGCCACCCTTTACATTGATAGGAACAGCTACATCTACGGCTAGCAAGTCTTGGATGAATACATCTTGCGGGGATTTATTCGTCAATTGAGCCATTGTAAGGCGAACCTTTTCAAGCATGCCACCTACGTTCGTACCTGCTTCACCACTGATATCATCGATAGGATGAACAGATTCGAGGGTTTCCATAATTCTCTCTGCCCCAGCAGATACATCGACGGATACAGTTCGATCATTCCCCATAACAATGATGGATCCTGCCGGTATTACCCGCTCCTTAACGTCCCCTGCCGGTGTTTTGATGACTACAGCTGAGCGATTTCCGATAAGAGCTCTAGCGATAGGTACAATATTCTTTGTTTCCTCTGGTGAAAGCTCAAATACAGTGGCAATCCCATAAGGATTTGATAATTGTGATACCACTTGCCCCGGTTCTACAACCTCTACGGCAGAAAGCATGCCCATTGGGATTTTATCGATATACGCAACCTCATCTACGATAGGAATTTTATGATCCAATCGATTGTTAACGAGTACGCCGTCATCGGCTTGAAGGATAGCAGCTCGAATATCATAACCTCGTTTGCAATATGCATTAATCAGCTGTGCTATCAATTCAAAATCGATAATCTTTGGAGCTACCACGATGTATGGCTGACCTTGTGGCTTATCAATTAGTTGCTCAATGGGAACGGTATACCCTACACCAAGACCTAAGCCACCTGGTGTTTTAGGGTTGTGCCCTATCATGGTAGATTCCGTAATTATGGTTTCTGTAATCGTTTCCATGGCCACATCGCCGATAACTGGTGTAGCCTCATTAATGCGAACTAAGTCAATGTCTCGTAGTGTAAGATTAGCAGACCTAATTAGCGACTTGAGGGCATCCATGAGACCTACGATATTTTCGCGTGTTCCTTTAATACCTGTGGTACTAGCGATGGCAGAAGATAAGAACTTTACCTCGCCATTGCTATGAATTTCGGCCAAGGCCGCTTCTGTTGTAGAGTTTCCGATATCGATGCCAACAATTCGTTTCATAATGACATCTCCTATAGGTTAATTATCACCTTTAAGTTTTTTACGACGTTCGTAATTTTCTGCAGCTTCTCGTACAAAGTTTGCACAAATTGGAGCCCCTAAACCATCAAGTTCGCTAGCAATATCTAACAGTTCTTGTTTAGAAGAACGATATGGACGAAGTGCATTGTACATTTCAAGTAAACGTTTATCACTTACCTTCGTCATTTCTGCAGCGCGAGAGAAGTTGAGTTCAATTTGATCTCGGCCCCCAGCCTTAGCAATTTGACCTTGAGCTTTCAAAATGGATGGAGAAATTTTTAAATCGTCCATTGTGATATGTCCGGCCATTACGTTATCCATCGTAATATGGCTTAAGTCTCGACCTTGACCAAGATCAATCCATTCTGGATGTTTTTTAGCAATCGGATAATCTTCGATTGTAACTACTCTATCTACTGTATTAGTTGTAGATGGTGTATGAGGCGCTGAATACTGTGTTGTACTACCTTTCGCCCCTTCTATTTCAGATACGATCTGCCGAATTAAGGCTTCTAATTCGTTAGCCATAGTAAACCTCCTTATACAGTGACACGAACTTCATCAGCTGGCTTACCTTTTACTACATGCTTAGTTTCCTTGATATGAAGCAATGCAGATAATGCTTGATATTTTGGACGAGCCATTTGATCGTTCAATGTTGGTACTGGTGTTGGGGATTCGCCCTTAGCATATTTAGCAGCATTTTTACCGATAGCACGGTATGTTTCAGCTGTTAATAGAGGTGCTTGAGGGAATAATTCCAAATTTGAAAGTGGTTGTAAATCGCGTTGGTGAATCAAAGTAGTACCTTTAGATTGAATACCGATGCATACACCAGATCCAGAAATAGAATCGCCTTCAACGGCTACGGCCGCTACGTCAGAGGAACGGTATACGCGAATTACACGAGCTTTTAAACCTTCTTCTTCGATACCAGCTACTAATTGGCGAATTACCTCTTGATGCGGTACACCAACGATGGTTTGTCGTTGACTACGGCCAAAGGCAGGGCCAACAGCAATAACCACTTCATCTGCGCTTGTACCAGGTTGTGCAGGGCCACCAGTTTGGAGCCAGCTATCGTCACCAGTTGGATCTTCATGTCTAGGAGTAGCACTTGGTGTTGTGCTTTTACCAGCACTAGCCTTGAATTGTGGTGCTTCATGAACACCACCCATTTCTTGTAAAACGTCTAGGATAATAGAACGTAATACATCTCTGTTAATTTCAGCCATCATGACACCTCCTTATATATCCCGTGGATCAATGGCGTTTGGAATATCTTTAATGCGTTCCCAATCTTCACCTTCCACACGATAACCTGTGCCAACACCTTGATAGTCATTTCTATTGTTAATCGCGGAGATAACATTGAAATCACGGTCAAAGATGGCCGATGTTTGTAAGTAATCGCCGGAGATTTTTTGTTTTAATAGATTCAAAATACTTTGTGCTACATCAGGATGACCTTCTTTAGCTAAGCCTTTTACAAAGTCAACACCTGTAACACCGCGGTTCAACAAGTCTTGAGCCGCTTTAATATCTGCAACCTTGTCGCGAGGAGGCATATCTTTAGAGCCATTCGCATAAGTAGCAGCCTCTACCTCTTGATCTGTAATCGGAGGCAAACCTAATGCTTTGAATAAAGCTTGTAGTGCACGAGCCGCTTTATTACGAACTGCTACTACTTCTTCTTCGCGAGCAGGGATAAGTCCACCATTTACCTTAAGGTCACGTTGAATAACTGTCCAGTCATCATAGTCCTCTGCATCCCAGTTGGAACCAGCAAACATGTTGTCATAGTTTGGTGTAGAGCTATAACCAGAGCAAATGAAGTCAGTACCTGGTGCAAATTGCATCAATGTACGAGCTGTTCTACGCAAATCAGAATGACTGAATGTTTGGTCATTACTAGATGCACATTCTAGGTCGAGCATAGCTGCTACAAGGTTTTCTGCTAATACAGCGCGGATACCAGAAGGTACAGCTGCTGGAATACCGATACAGCTTACAGAACCATTTTGGATACCTTGTACGCCAGCGCCTTTTGTGATATATAGGCAACGGATTTCAAGGTACAACATAGATTTACCTTCTGCTTGGCCCATTTGTACTTCAGAACCTGTACCAGAGGTGAAGCGCATTTTAAGACCACGAGAGGCATAAGCAGATGCGAGGAATCCTTTAGACCAAGGTGTATCATCACCATCGGTAAATACGTCTTCTGTACCATATACGGAAATTGTTTCTGCATATGCTGTGAAGCCACGCATGCCAAGTTCCAATTCTGTCGCTTCTTCCAAGGAGCATTGTGTCAATACACCTGGGCGACCACATTGAGAGCCTACGAGTAAGCTAATCGCATTGAGTGGTGCGTAACGAGCAACGGCTACTGTTGTTTCTTCTTCTGCGAACCCACGAAGTGCACCTTCCGCAGCATCGGCTGCGATTTGTACTGGATTGTCGTTTACGTTCGTTACATGAGCTTGGTTAGCCATTGTACGACGAGCACGCATTTTTTGCATACATTGCATCATCTCAACAACGTTCATAGAAGAAACAACTTCCAACATTTTCGCTGGAGTAATAGATTTACAAATCTTAACGATTTCTTCACGAGGTACTGATGGTGTAAGCATCATATTAGCAATCTCTTTTGAATCCTTTGCCATTGCTTGTTCAGCACCATCGAGAACGATACCGTAATTTGCAATAAATGTATCGATAAGATCAAAATCTTCACGGCGTTTACTATCGAGTTCAACGATGCGCCCACCTTCGATTTTGAGACTAGGCTTTGGATCTTGAGGAGATTCCATGGCTATAAAACCTTCCTCTACCCATTCCTTTACATAACCATCCTGATTAACAGGACGTTGACTTAAGACTTCGAAACGTTTTGATTTCATAGGGCATACCATCCTTTCAGATTAGATATAGGAAGGGGCTCCGTTCACTGGTTCGTCACCCATCGTACCGAGCAATTGTTTACCTACTTCACGAGCAGAAATAACCGCTTGTCGTACAGCTCCAGAATCGCCAGAAATCTGTAAAATTACTTCGTTAGAATTACTTGTACCTGCAGAAGGAGATGCATAACCGATTACATCAACGTTTGCAGATTTGACAGCTACATCGGCCATAACTACACCAATAGCTGCTGGAGCACCTACGATAAGACCAAAAGCTTTACCTTCGGGAGCGCCAAATGCTGCATTTACTGCATGACTAGCGCGTGCTGTATATTGAAGTTCAATATGACCAGCATCGTTTGCGTATACATCGCCAAAAGTACGTTCCACTTCAGCTAATGCTACTTCAATAGCTCGTTTTACATCGGATACATCATCACCACCAAAAATGATTAACGAGCCATGGCCTGCGCCACCTTTAGTATCGCGAGGTAATTCAATGCTAACAATTTCAGTATTGGTTGCTTTTACTGCTTCATCAGCAGCCATAATGTGTGGGCCTGCACCAGTACGAGCACCTAAAATACCGATGGAACGATATTTTTTCTTTAGTTTCATCGCATCTAATACTTGTTGATCTACGTTAGCAATTACGAGACCAATAGTATCACCTGTTTTACTAGTCCCTACAAATTCAGTTAATCCACATGTTGTCGCCATAATACCCTCCATACGTATAATGAAAGTATCAAAGTATCTATGTACAGAAAACTATGTTGCGGTATACCAATTTATATTTTTTATCATTTCTTTAATCATTCATATGTATGCAACCCTAAATTCTGTACACCATATATTACTATAGAGCATGCCTTGCTATTCAGTCACAACCCATCGGACTCAATCCTTTCTAAATACATGTACTATAAGGCTTTTATCTACCTTTATTATAAAAATTATTAAATGCAACTTTTTTATGTATATTCGTAAAATGCGATTTTTCTATTACAAAAATACGACAATCCTGTTATACTTATACATATAGAAGCAAGAAATAACGTAATTTTATAGGTATATGAATTTTAGGTGGTATGTCACTTTTCTCTTTTCTCAGGTTTAGAGCCTACCCTTTAGATAGAGAGCAAGTAGAGCTATTTAGCGGTGTGCTTACTAGCCCTCTTAACACATTTGTGATTGGAGGTTTTACCATGATTAGTACGAATGAAGATACTAAGCTTATCAATGAAATCATGCGCGATTTCACAAACATAACAAAGATTGCTGCTATTTTTGTTAATAATCGTGGAAAAGTGTTATCTCAAGAATATAACTTTTCTCCATTTTGTAAGGTCGTAAGGCGCAATCCAGCCTACGCCAAGCGCTGCAATCAATGCGACCTATATGGTGGACTAGATGCTACAAAAGAACTATCATCCTGCCCGTATCGCTGTCACATGGGCCTCATCGATTTCTCTGTTCCGGTTATGAAAGATGGAGCCATTTTAGGATTTATTATGGCAGGTCAAACAAAAACAGAAGATACGACGATCAAACCTATTCTTCCTACCCAAACCGATTGGCATGATGACACCAAACTTCGTGCCTTATATCGGACCTTACCAGTTTTGACAGCCGAACAAATTTACAGTGCTACAAAGGTTTTACGGATTTTGGTTGAACACTACTTCCCATTTAACGATGCCATAGCAGAAGAGATGCCTTATGAACAATTGCCAGACTTTGTGGAGTCTGAACGACCTATTAATCGTCCAGAAATTCGAAAGGCTATGTTATATATAGAAAAAAATCTGAGCAAACGAGTGTCGCTCAGAAGGATTTCGGAACATATTCATTTAAGTGAGTCCTACTTCTCTAAGATTTTTAAAGATGATACGGGACTTTCAGTAGTGCAATATATAACACTATTACGCATACAAGAAGCAAAAAAACTATTAGTATATTCCCAACTAACAGTTAATCAGATCAGTAAAACATTAGGCTATAACAGAACTAGTTATTTCTGTAAAATTTTCAAAATGGCTACCACTGAAACACCACATTCATATCGGAAAAAATATGCAAAACCAATTGATGCATAATATAATAAAAAAGGCGTAACACCAATGGTGTTACGCCTTTTTCGTATCTATAGAGTTTGTCATGAGAAGGTATTGTATCAGATACATATAGTATTAACGATCAATTAGAACGCTGGGATGATAGCTCCCTTGTAGTGTTCTTCGATGAACTTCTTAACTTCTGGAGATTGTAATGCTTTAGCTAATTTTTGGATAGCTGGTTTATTTTCATCACCAGGGTTAACAGAAAGAAGATTTGCATATGGAGAGTCAGCTTTTTCTACGAATAAGCCATCTTTTGTAGGATTAAGACCAGCTGGCAACGCATAGTTAGCATTGATTACTGCTGCATCTAAATCTTGGATAGAACGAGGAATTTGAGCTGCTTCTAACTCAGTAATTTGAATATTTTTAGGGTTGCTAGTTATATCAAATGGTGTGTTAGTCAAACCAGTTGGATCTTTCAATGTTACTAGACCTGCACTTTGCAACAAGAGAAGTGCACGAGCACTATTTGTTGGGTCAGATGGAATTGCTACTTTTGCACCATTTGGCAAGTCTTTCAAGTCTTTAATTTTTTGAGAGTAAATAGCCAATGGTTCAATATGAACTGGTGCAAAGCTTACGAAGTTTGTACCATGATCTTTATTGTAGTTATTTTGGTAAGGTACGTTTGCAAAGAAGTTTGCATCTACTTCATGGCTAGATAGAGCCATATTTGGTTGGATGTAGTCTGTAAATTCAACGATTTGTAAGTCTACACCTTCCTTAGCCAAAATAGGTTTAACTTGTTCTAAAATTTCAGCATGAGGTACAGGATTTGCTGCTACCTTTAATACCTCTTTAGAGCCACTAGAGCTCGCGTTATTTGTGGAAGAGCCACAACCACTAATCAATAAGGACGCACCCAGTACGGCCGTCGCTGCTAATGCTAACCATTTTTTCATGTAATCCTCCTATCTACGATGAAAACCTACATCTCGGACGAGGACTCATACGTATATAACATTTGTAGATATTATAATAAATTTATTTTTCTTATCTTATATCTACATTTGATTATTTAATAATTTCGATGTAGTAAGTATATCAATTTAATTCCTACTCGTATAATAGATTTTATATATGCATTAATATAACTTTAATCTATAGCAAGATAAGAGTAATTACATTTAGCTATGCCAAATACATAAAAACGGTACTAAGCTGATTCCCCGTACTACTAGGTAATATACCTAATAGATTCAATCAAACTTAGTACCGTTATACATATCGCTCTATATAATAAACAATCTAATCAAAATCAAAAAATCAACTTATTGAGTTGACGTTGTTTGCTCCACAGAAATAGTTACAGGTGCTGATAATTTAGCCTCTAACCAAGCTTTTATTCGTTCCGAATCTGCATCAGATACAGTGGATGTGGTATGGATAATTACCATATAGCGACTCGCTTTAGGCTGTTCTAGATTATCTATCAAAGGCATTCCTTCCACTTTGCTTACAAACGGGAACAACGCCTTTGCTTCAGCTTCTGTCGTTTTCATAGTATTTATCGTTTCACTTACTAGTTGATAAGTCGGCTGGTACAGATTACTCAATTTTTTATATGTTTCAAGGTTCTCCGAAGATTGATTCAAACTTGTCTTATCCATAGTAGATTTTTTCTCATCTACGCTATTAACAAATTGGAGTGTATAAGAGTGTAAGTACTTATACTGCTGTAACTTGCCTTCCAACTGGGATTGTTCCTCCGAAGTCACAGGAGCGCCTATAGCTACTATGTCTACTAGCTTATTCGTTCGATCCAATGAATAATCAATCACTTGTCGACGTCCAGCTTGATTAACATCATTCTTAATAAACTGCTCTAAATGATTTGACTCAGAATACTTGATAGTCATATCATAGCCTGCATAAATACTTGGTATAGCCATAATAAGACCAATCACAAGAAATATTAGCTGATTACGACGAATAAGCTCTTTGTCTTGTTTATGGAATGGCAAACTATATACACCCTTTAAAACAATAAAAGTTGCAAAGAAGATGAAGAATGTATTTATAAAGAATAAATAGGCAGCCCCAAAGAAATAGTGCCAATCTCCATTAGCAAGTCCATATCCTGCCGTACATAGTGGTGGCATAAGTGCAGTCGCAATCGCAACCCCTGGGATAACATTATCTAAGGTCTTACGCGTTTGCCCAATAATCCCAGCTAACCCACCAAATATAGCAATAAGTACATCATAAATACTCGGTTCTGTACGCGCTAACAGTTCAGATGTAGCAGTATTAATGGGAGAAATATAAAAATACAAAGCAGACGCCAAAACAGCAATCGTAATCTGTAAGGACAATCTTAAAATAGCACTTTTTGCAACTGTAAAATTAAGCGTAGCGAAGCCATAAGCAGTTGCTAAAATAGGTCCCATCAACGGCGATATAAGCATAGCACCAATAATAACTGCCGTACTATTCATATTCAACCCAATAGAGGCAATAAATATGGAAAGGATCAGGATAACTAAAGCAGGTCCCTTAATCTTAGCCCCACCTATCAGTCTTTTAGCGATAGTTGCATCATCAGCTCGCTCAAAATGTATATCAAAGTATTTATTTATTTTCATTCGTCCTCCTTATAATTTCATCAAATCTGCAAAGGTGCCCACATGTACAAACATATGCTGTGTAGTTTTGAGCATTTGTACCATCAAGATGGCCCCCGTGCCTTCCCCCATCGACATTTGTGCTTGAATAGGAACCATGTCTTGTGTAATATCTAACTCTGCTAAAGCTAGCTCTGTGCCTTTTTCTCGAGAGTTATGAGATGGCAATGCATAATCCTTAACACAATCATTCATATGTACCGCACAAGCTGCTGATACAGCTGTAATAAAGCCATCAATGACAAAGGGCTTTTTAAACTCAACACAAGCGAGCATAGCCCCAAGAATAGCTGCAATATCAAAGCCCCCTACATGGGCTACGATTTTACGAACTCTTTCAACTTCACTGACAGAAACGATACTAGCCTTATGTTTATCTAATACAGCGCGCACAAAATCAATTTTTCGTTTCATCAAATCTGGTTTATTCGGCCAAGAACCGGGTCCTACTGTTTCAGTGGGATCAGCTCCAGTTAAGGCAGACAACACACAGGCAGAAGTCGTCGTATTACCAAGTCCCATTTCACCAAAGGAAAAAAGATTTATCCCTTGCTTTACATAATGTTGTACCCGTTCATAGCCAGCTTGAAAGGCACGATTAAATTCATCCTCAGTCATAGCAGGATGATTTAATATATTCTTTGTCCCCTTTGCGACCTTGCGATTCACTCCGATGCCATCATCTGAGGCAATTCCTACATCCACAACTTCATAAGGAATATTGTTAAAGTTACAAAACTGTGTAGCCGACGAACGACCCAAGAGCATATTACGCGACTGCTTTTGCGTTACCTCATAGTTATAACCTACATAGCCTTCCATATTACAACCATTATCGGCGGAAAATATGATATGCTGTGGTCGAATTTCACCACTAATCTCTCCCCAAGCCGTACAAATCTTGCGGAAATAATCCTCCCACAAGCCTAGACCACCAGGGATTAGGCATTTTGGTTGAAGAAATCTATTTAATTGTTCCTCAATTGGTAATACTGACTTATCTTTCATTCTAATCTCTAGTCTGCACAGAATATGCCAACTAGCCTTCTATTAATTCGATATTATTCTATATAGAAGTATAACACAAATTATATATCTAGTAATATAGGTTTTGTACTAGTACTCATATATACGAATTATCCTCTCATCAGGGAATAATCTATGCTTTTTAGCCTTAAACTCTGGATTGTTATTAGAATCAAAATATTCAATCGTGTTTCTTAACTGCTCATGAGTAAAAGGACTCGTACTTGGATTATATACCAGCTGATTAAATACAGCATACCGTCCATCATATGCAGCAAATAGTAAATTAGATTCCTTATCTGGATTGTATGAATCCACTAACATTCCAGGCAAGCCATTATTCCATACCGCTGAATAAGTAGGATTTTGTAACTCATCAAAGATTCCCCACATACGCCAATATACTTGCAATGTGTGATAGAAATTATACTCTTTATCTACAAGTACTTTGTTTTCTATATCTTTACTATCAGGATGATCTACATCTAAAGGAATAATCTGAATAGAATACCAAATATCTCCTATCTCATACTCTATAAAAATATTGTTATCTAACATATAGAACATCTTCAACTCTGCACCTTTTGGAATGCGGAATGTCATGCCTTTACGAGTAATTGTGTCTGTATATGAATCTATATCCTTTAAACTCTTCTTACAAGGAACCTTCCTTCCCACAGGATACGATAAAAGAGTAGTCTTTTTCTCATCATGAATGAGCTTATCCGTTGAATGATACAATCTGCCCCGAACTAAACTAACTTCTTCAGCATACGTTTTTTCTTCACGTAAATACCCCTTAGCTATGTCCTCTGCCTTCATTCTTTCCAAATGTCTTTGTAAATCAGCTTCAATCTTATCATTAGTTTGTTCACTACTAACGCACTTCTCTTTAGCACTACCAGAAATATCACTTTGAGTAACCTGCTCTTTTGCATGTACTTGTGAAGCCATAAGACTTAGCATTAACAGTGCAGCAATGTATGAATATATTCTTTTCACAATACAACTCCTTAGCTTTATAACAACCACTACAATAAACTTCAATCTCTACTAGTATTGTACCTTTTAATACTTGTAGAGTCATCAAAAAAGGTTATCCCTTACAGGATAACCTTTTATTTGAGTTATATAATTAAGTATTTTCTTAAGTTTAGCTAGTTACTAAAATTAAGCACCTTGGAATTGTGGCATATCGTCCCCACTGGAGTCGTCCAATTTGCCTTGAAGATCATGGTCAACCATAGCACATACAGACGCGTCAGACCATACGTTTTCAGCAGTTTCAATCATGTCGATAATCGTATAGATTGGTAAGATGATACCGAGCAAGCCGATTGGTGCACCGATAGAGCTCATCAAGGACAATGTTAAGAAGTAACAACCCATTGGAACGCCAGCATTACCAATAGCAGCAAGAACAGCAATAAATAACCAAGCAATCATTGTGCCCATCGTCAATTCAATACCTGCATTTTGCATTACGAATAAGGATGTTACAAGGATGAAAGCTGCGCAACCATTCATATTAATTGTTGTACAAATTGGCAATACGAAACGAGCTACTGCAGGGTGAGCTTTCAAATTATCCTCAGCAGACGCCAATGTTACTGGCAATGTTGCAGCAGAGGATTTAGTGAACAACGCAACAGCTACAGCTGGGGACATTTTACGGAATACGTCCACAGGATTCAAGCCACGGAACAACAAGAACAATGGAATTACGATAAAGAATTGTATTAAGTTACCACCGATAACAACAGCAGTATATTTACCTAAAGCACCAACGATTACTCCCGCTTCAATTTGAGCAGATAATTGACCTGCGAAGGCAAGGATACCGATTGGCAATACATAAAGTAATGCTTTAATCAATGTAAATAGTAATTCTTGTAAACCGAACAATACTTTTAATACTGCTTCGCGACCTTCTGTACGAGGCATAAACGCAAAAGCTAAACCAACAGAAGCGGAGATAAACATAACAGATAATACGTTACCTTCCAAATATGGTTTCAAAATATTATTAGGAATAACGGATAAGAAATGATCATAATATGTTACATGACCTAGTTTTTCAGGTACTTGCGCTGCACCAGCACCGATTACATCAAGTGGTAAGTTACCTGGAGCAATCCAAAGGAATAAACCAAGACCAACAGCGGCTGCACAAATTGTTGTTAACAATGTATATGTCACAGCATGACCAAAGATACGTCCTGTATCTTTTTTAGCACCTAGCATAGACAATGTAGTAATTACTGCTAATGATACCGTTGGAATTGCGATGAATTGGAATAAACGTGTAAACACAGCTGCAATAAAATTAAATAATTCATTTAACGCTGGAATATGTTGCCAACCTAAAATAGCACCGATAATAAGTGCACCCATCCATAAAATGAACTGACGTAATTTACCTTGCCCACGACTTTTTAAAGTAATCTCTTGAGCTAAGGTATCTACGTTTTTGTTATTTTGATCTGCCATAAAAACACCTCTCTAAAAATTAAACTACTTGAGACAAAAAAAAGAAATCCCAACCCTAGGGCTGGGATTGTTGATACATCCTAGTCTCTTTAAATCATATTATAAAGATATGTTTTAATGCTGTCAATTCCAATACTTGAATACATTAGAATATATTCAAGTATTGTTCCAAATTTTATATACAAACTCTGCCCAACTCTAATGATACATATCTATATCTACAGTAATCATTCGCGTTCGTTCCGGATTAAACACTGTCGCATTTACGTTCTCCACAACAATACCTACTCAAATTACTTAGATTGATAAAACACAGCCCGTGTCCCATCATTACTGATCAAAAGTTCCACGAAATGAGGTCTTTTAGTATTACCATCATCTACAAACACATATAATCTATGATTTCGAGTAGAGTTATATGTATCTTTAACTACAGTTTTTGTCTCTTTTCGAGGTGCAAAGCGTAACCACTCTATAAAATTTCGTTGTGGTAAGTTCAGAGGTTCTTCCTCGATGCTCTCTATAACGTTATAGCTATTGGGATGAGATATAAAACGCTTTTTCTCCCCAGTGTCTAAATCACGCAATACACCATCCGCATCAATTTGCGCTGTATAGGTAGCATTTTGCTTAGCTATCATTTCATACTGTGAGATTACTTTAGGGTCTCCCTCTAATACAGTATATCTCGTAGGATATGCATTTGCCCAAACTAAGCTATCACCAGATGCAGAAGCTCTGAGAACCCCTTCTGGAAGCTCCTTTGGACGCTTTAAGCCTTCCGGTAATTCATCATTATTAGGCCAGCCCCGTTTCCAATCCATTGTGCTAAACTCAAAACCATCCATTTGATCATGAGTCGTTTGAGTATCATACTTAACCCAATCAGCTACGAGCCAAGATATGCTAAGGGTTATGACAATAAACAACCCACAAGCCAATCGGCTATGAGCACTTTCAGATATGGACTGTTTCTTAAAGCGCCTATATTGCAGTAACAAACTCAATACTATAGCTATACCAAAAACAATGTATGTAATAGGCGCTAAATTAAATAAGATTGCTACAATTACAAACAACACGCATAGCATAACCGTTAATAGGCCATAAAATCCTTGGAACAAAACTCTCTCCTATAATGACAACACTTAGAACATTTTCTTATACAACGCTTCAATATCTTCACGGCTTATTTCAGCCACTGTATTAGCTATATTGCCTGTAGCCACAACGTATACGTTATCTACAAGCCAAGGAATGTCTTTTTTCGTAAAACCTAGTTCTGTAAGATTCGTTGTCAAATCTAATTCGTGCACAATTAAACGTAAGGCTTCACCTAGTTCAGAGCCATCGCCGTGGTTAAAGATACGAGCTAATGCGCCGAATTTATCAGGGTTAGCACTCCAAGTGTATTCCACTACAACAGGTTCAATAACGGCAAGGCCCACGCCGTGTGTAATATCTTTAAGACCACTGGCAGGGTGTTCCATACCATGAGCCAAGGTTACACCTGCCGTATTGATTACCATACCGCCAATTGTACTGGCAAGGGTTACTGATTCCCAAGCTTTTGTGAGTTGTTTTTCGCTCAGAACTTCAGGTTTACCATCTGCAACGGCTTTCACATGTTTATATAGAGGTACGAGGTATTGCGCCAATAGCATGACTGCATAGTGAGACAAAGCATCTGTAAAAGGTTGCGCCGTTTTAGAGGTATAGGCTTCGATGTTGTGGCATAGTGCGTCAAAGCCAACAGACGCCAATACATGAGGTGGCATTGTACCCATTACGGCAGGATCTACGATGGATACCTTTGGAACAATAGCATTACAACGCAAAGATTTCTTATCCCCTGTTTCAGGATTGGTAAGCACCCCAAAGCCATTACCTTCAGAGCCGGTACCACAAGTCGTGGGAATAACAATAAGAGGCAGCGCATTATCACTTGTTTTACGGTTGAAAATATAGTCGTTAATATCGCCTTCATTCACCGCCATAAAGGCAATCCCTTTGGCACAGTCCATGATGGAACCACCGCCGATAGCAATAACCATATCACAGTCTTCAGATTTAGCTAACGCAGCGCCGTCTAAGGCAGTTGTGGTCAATGGATTGGCATCTACTTGATCAAACAATACATGACCGATATGAGCTGCATCAAGCTTTGCTACCACCCGGTCATATAAACCAGATTTTTTAGCACTAGTACGACCAGTTACAATAAGTGCTTTCTTGCCATACGGTGCAGCAAAATCAGCAATATTATCTACTTTATTCCAACCAAATTGGATGTTTACAGGTAAAAAATAAGAGAATTCCATGTGACAACCTCTTTTCTTTGAAAACTAGTTCTTAGTGTTATTGTAAAGGATATTTAAAAGCATGTAAAACCTCATAGGGCTTTCACCAGAAAACAGGTATACTAATAATAAGAGGGGGTATTTATATTTATAGAGGGAGAGACATCTATGAAATTTGCCATTAAACATTTATGGTCTTCGCTGCGGGACCTAGCAATGCAGTCGCCTATATTACTGGTATTGATTGCCGTATTTTCCTGTACACCGTTGTATATTGAACAAGATTGGTTTTCCGAAATCGATCTTAAGCTATACTCACTGTATTTCTTTATCGTTATATTACAAAGCTATATAACAAGGGCACGAAAGTTTTCCATAATATATACCTTAGTAAGTATCGGAATCAGCGTTGGCCTTTATATGATTCACGAAACCTATGGCTATGTGCGGGGCATTGAGATAGCCACGGAAAATATATCGTACCTATGGCTGTACTCCATGATTGCCTTGTATTTCACATCGCCTGGTGAATACTACATCGGTGAAATCATTAATCGCATCAAACGGATTGGCATCACCCTTGTTACGTCTACTTTATATAACATTGTTATCATCATGAGTTTATGGTTCTTCTTCATTATCATTGACCAACCATTCAACATTGAAGAAACTATTTTTAAGGTGCTTGCATCCATTAACATATTCATTTGTTTATCTATGGTATGTTCTTACAAAGAGGATCCAGCGGGTCCGCCAGCACCAAGTAAATTCTTTACCGTTGTGTTCGGCATTATCTTGCCAAAGGCGTCCATTATTACAGGCATTCTAGCTAACATCTATTTAGTCTTGATCCTGTTAGGGCTTCGAGAGGATACGCGTTTCTTCTACACCTACTATCCGTATGTAGCCATTTTCTACCTATTCTACTTGGCTAGCTTTAGATCGAGTGAAAGCAGCAGAACACAGCAAATCCTGTGCTTCTTGTTCATTACGTTAACTACATTGTGCTTAGCCCTTATCGGTAAGCGTGTTATTAATGAACCAATCCTCTGGCTCAATACAATTTACGTAAGTGCATTCAATCTAATCTTCTTAGTACACAATGTATATTCTCTGGTGAAAGGTTTAAAACCTTCTGTACACACAACCGTTATGGCTCTAGCCTTAGGTGCTGTCCTTTTGACGCCATTCATAGGCTATACAACATATCGTGAATTTGTGACCTATACTAAAGTCGATGGCGAATGGCATGCAAGCCTACCAATAGCTGCTACCTTTGACCCTAACTTCACGGACTATGGCACACCATATGTCCCTGTAGATGATTTAAAACTGCCAGATACCAACCCAACAAACGGCAGACGCGTTGAATATATTAATTTTGATGCTTTGTCTGCACCAAAGGTTATTTCTATTGCAGGCTACGATAAATACATTGAAAACATTGAATTAATAGTCTATGAAAAAGACCTTAAGGAATACGAAGTAGAATCTGCCAACTTCGACTCCATCTCCTTCAAGTTCCTCAACAAAGGCCTTGATTTAGAGGTGTCTCTACCAAATGGTGTGACAGAGGTGCATCATATTTATGATAAGTTCCTTACCGTCGATAAAACAGCCATCGATCCTGTCATTATAGAAGGCAATGGATATAAGCTATTGATTACGTCGTACTTCATAAACCAATTCGATACACGTAAACTTAAATTTAATGTGCTGTATAATTAAATTAAAAGTATGATAAATACGATATAGACTTAGTACCCTATTGTAATATTACAAAAGCAGTACCCCGTAAGGGGTACTGCTTTTATTCATTAATTAAGCTTTGTAAAAATATCTTTAGCAAATTCTTGTGCCGCTTTACAATCGTCTTCATTTGGATGTACTGCAGCTTGTTTGTGTCGTGCATCTCTATCAGCTGATTGGCCATGGCTATGTCCCTTAGGGAACATTTTATACATCATTTCGATAACCTTAGGGTCTACCTTACCTTGGCAGATAAATGTTCCAACCGGCTCTATACCATCGGGTAAACAGTTCGCCGCATTGATGAGACTTTCCTTAGCATGTGCCATTTGCGGTGGCACACCAGCTGTGGCAAACAAAGCAATGTGAGGATTATGTAATGTAGCGAGTACATCACGAGCCTCTTTATTGGCTGTTCCTTTATCCACCCAAAAGCCTGCAAACACAAGATCATAGGATGCTATATCGGAAGGCAATTCTTTCATGGATACACATGGTGTACCTGCTGGCAATACACTAGTAATAGCCTCTGCCACTTGTTTCGTATTTCCCGTAAGGGAAGAATATATAACAATAGACTTCATGTCTTACCTCCTATTTACTATATATCTATTATAGGACATATATAACATGCTTTTAATAAAATAAATCACAATAGTATATAGAACGAAATTTGATTTACTAACATATACAATTTTAATATTCTCAAAAGAGATATATCATTCAAAATCATCATATATGTGTCTTATATAGTACTTTCTAGCATTTACAACTATATCGATAAATTTAAGCATACTAGATTCATAAATTTCTAAATGTCAATATTGAATGTATAGAATTTTTTCGCTATAATCGTAACATAATGTATAAGCTTAATAAGAAAACTACCATATATTGTAGTTTTCTTATTTTTCTGATTAGACTTAACTTAAAGATATTTTATACTTTTTGGTCTAATCTTATATATGCTTAATTAACAGTTTTATCGATTTTAGTACTCAAGGGGAACAGTAATGGAGATTATGATCAAGAAACGGGATGGCCATTTCGAGCCGTTGTCCGTTGAAAAAACGAAACGCATGATTGCCTTCGCATGTTTGGGGTTAGATTCTTGTGATCCACTAGAATTAGAAATGGATGCGAAGTTACAATTCGTTGATGGTATGACTACTAAAGAGATTCAAAAAACTTTAGTACAAACAGCCATTGAAAAAGTTATCTCTAAAAAAGACGACGGTTTTGGCAACCAAGTTAATAAAATGAACCAAGATTGGCAGTTCGTAGCGGCTCGCCTCTTCTTGTTCGATCTCTATAAAGAAGCTGCTATCACTCGCCGTTATAAAGCATTCGGCTACGGTAACTTCCCAAATCTTGTACATATGCTTGTGGAACAAAAAAAATACGCAGACTTCTTCGTTACTGAATATACACCTGACGAACTACAAGAATTGGGCGACTATATCAAACCTAAACGAGACTACCTCTTCAACTATGAAGGTCTTAAATTGTTGGCTGACCGTTACTTGGTAAAAGGCTTCAACAAAGAAATCTACGAATTGCCTCAAGAACGTTTCATGGCTATCGCTATGCACTTGGCATTGGTAGAGGGTGAAAACAAAGTAGAATACGCTAAGAAATTCTACGATTTGATGAGCCAATTAAAAATGACAACTGCTACACCTACATTGGCAAATGCGGGTACACCATTCCATCAATTGTCCTCTTGCTTCATCTCTGGTGTAGATGACAACTTATGGTCCATTTACGATGTAAATAGCAAGTTCTCTCGCGTATCTAAACACGGTGGTGCTCTTGGTATCTACCTTGGTAAAGTTCGTGCATTGAACTCCGATATCCGCGGTTTCAAAAACTCCTCTGGTGGCGTTATTCCTTGGATCCGTTTGTACAACGATACAGCAGTTGCCGTAGACCAACTAGGTAAACGTAAGGGCGGCGCTACAGTAACACTCGACATTTGGCACAAAGACTTCTACGAATTCGTAGAACTTCGTACAAACAATGGTGACGATCGTCGTAAAGCGCATGATATCTTCCCTGCTATCTCCGTTCCAAACCTCTTCATGGAACGTATGATTGCTCGTGAAAACTTCACACTATTCGATCCTCATGAAATCTTAGCGGTAAAAGGCTACGCTTTGGAAGACTACTACGACACTGATGATAATAAAGAGTTCACAAAACGTTACCTTGAATGTGAACAAGATCCTAACTTACACGGCATCGAAGTGCCAGCATTAGACATGATGAAAAAAATCATGCGCTCCGCTGTTGAAACTGGTACACCATTCATCTTCTTCCGCGATACAGTAAACGCTGCAAACCCTAACAAACATGCAGGTATGATTTACGCATCCAACTTGTGCCACGAAATCGCACAAAACGTTGGCTTCACAAACCTTGCTGAAGAAATCATCAACGAAGATGGTACGATTACTACTAAAACAAATACAGGTGACATGGTTACATGTAACTTGAACTCCATCAGTCTTGGCCGTATTACTGATGAAGAATTAGAAGAAAATATTGCTCTTCAAATTCGTATGTTAGATAACGTTATCTCCATCAACCAAGCACCAGTGCCAGAGTCTCGTATGACATCTGATAAATACCGTGCTATCGGTCTTGGTACGTCTGGTTACCACCACTACCTCGTAAATCACGATATCCAATGGGAATCCGATGAGCATATCGAAGTAGCGGACAAATTGTTCGAAAACATCGCTTACTATGCCATCAAAGCCTCCATGGAATTGGCGAAAGAAAAAGGTGCATACCCTGCATTCAAAGGTTCCGAATGGGAAACTGGTGAATACTTCACACGCCGTGGCTACATATCCGATCGTTGGAAACAATTAGCTGCAGATGTTGCTAAATACGGTATCCGTAATGGTTACTTGATGGCCGTAGCTCCAACTGGTTCTACTTCCAACATTGCAAATACAACAGCTGGTATCGACCCTATCTTCAAAAAATTCTTCATCGAAGAAAAGAAAGGTTCTTTCACACCAAAAACTGCACCAGATTTGAACAACAAAACATTCTGGCTCTACAAAGAGGCGCATACAATCGACCAACAATGGTCCATCAAAGCTTGTGGCGTCCGTCAACGTCA
This sequence comes from Veillonella sp., assembly GCF_041333735.1. NCBI lineage: Bacteria > Bacillati > Bacillota > Negativicutes > Veillonellales > Veillonellaceae > Veillonella > Veillonella sp. Next base: position 1,029,701 of record NZ_JBGKFB010000001.1, on the reverse strand, counting down.
TATTGACCAAGCACAATCTTTCAACTTGTACATTACACCTCAAATGAAAGCGAAAGAAATTCTCGACCTTTATATTGAGGCGTACAAACAAGGTATTAAAACAATCTACTACATCCGTAACCAATCCCTTGAAATGGATGAGTGCACTAGCTGCTCCTCCTAATCCGAGGCAGATATACTCTACCTTATATAATAAAATGTAGGTCATGGTAAAAGTTAAAAATATCATTGCTATATTTTATAAAAACTATACACTATAAGTAGAGAGCACTAAACATGTGAAAGATACTTTCACCAATATTATAAATCTGATGACGACCTATAGCAGTATAGGTCGCATCGTTGTATAAAGGAGTCCTACTATGGATAAAAAACTGATCTTTAACGAACATGGTGAACGTGGCACGCAATCTATGATTGGTGGCAATACTACAAACCTTCGCGAATGGAACCGTATCAAGTACGACTGGGCTAACCAAATGTACCGTACAATGCTCAACAACTTCTGGATTCCTGAAGAAATTTCCTTGAACGAAGACGTTAAGCAATTCCCATACTTAACAGATTACGAACGCCGTGCATTTGACAAAATCATTGCGTTCTTGAACTTCCTTGATTCCATTCAATCTGAAAACTTGCCTAACTTGAGCCGCTATATTACAGCATCTGAAGTGGCATCCTTATTGAATATCCAAGCATTCCAAGAAGAAATTCACGCTCAAAGTTATTCTTACATTTTGGACACTGTAACAAACCCTATTACACGTGACAAAATTTATGACGAATGGCGTACAGATAAAACATTGCTTGAACGTAACCGTTTCATCGCCGATGCATACCAACGTTTCAGCGACGATTCTAGCGAAGCAAACCTTATTCATACAATCATTGCGAACTATATCCTAGAAGGTATTTATTTCTACTCTGGCTTTAGCTTCTTCTACACATTGGCACGCCAAGGTAAAATGACAGCTACATCCACAATCTTCAAATACATCAACCGCGACGAAGTAACTCATCTTGTATTGTTCCAAAACATCATCCGCGAGTTACGCCGTGAACGCCCTGACTTGTTCACACCTGAACTAGAAGCGAAAATTACTGACATGATTCGCCAAGGTGCGGAGAATGAAATCGCTTGGGGTCAATATATCACTGATGATAAAATCCTCGGCCTTAACAACGTTCTTATCGAACGCTATATCAAATACCTTGCAAACATCCGCTTAGAAGCAATCGGCTTACCTCATTTATATCCTGAAATCAAGGAAAATCCTATGGAATGGATCGAAAGCTTCTCCAATTTGAATAGCACAAAAACTGACTTCTTCGAAGCCAAAGTTACAAACTATACAAAAGCAGCAGCATTTGATTTCGATGACTTAGAATAAAAAAAGGATGCTTTCACAGAAAACTGTGAAAGCATCCTTTTTTAGTCCCCAACGCCACCCTCATCAAAATAGTTGACACATGGTAATACATTATAAAAAATAACCATACATTTATACCCGATAAGGGCCTACACGATACATATCATCAACGCCCCGTACATGTAATGTCATCTTTTTACGAATTAAGCAATCGTGGCTTTGTATCCACCCTATCTTGATTACCAACTTGTAATTAGTACTCTATTAAATCAACAGTCCAGTTAGTGGATTGTAATAAGTTATCTAATGTGCGAATCTCCTTAGATATTTTATCTGCTGTTTTTTGTAATTCACTAACATTTACAGTTGCTATCATTTTAATTTCTGATCCACGAGCCCTATAATTGATAGCACTCGCACTATCTGCTAACGCACGATATGCAGAAAGCCGCATAATAGCACCTTCTTTTTCCGCTATAATTTGCGTTAAAGAGCGGCCTTCAACAATAGTTGTACAGTTAGTGAGATTAATATCTTTAATGAGTTGTTGAAATCTTGCAATTGCCGCTTCTAATTCTTGCATCAATACTTTAGGGTCTTCATTAGGTATTTCCCCTTCTTGTACTAAACTATTTTGATTTAAACGACCTCGCAAATCACTAATTTTCTTATTTAAATCAGCTCGTTCTTGTAATGCCTCTGCTAATTTCATAATTTTTCACCTCACAACAAACAATATATCAACTTACCTATTAACTATTACGTATCATATAGGAATTGATTTTATAGAAGTATCTACTTGTTTTTATAGTATAAAGCCTTATAAAACCTTCCGCATCAAGATATGTGGGCATCCTTCATCAAGGTATTCCTCTCCTTCAGCTTTATACCCAAGGGATTCGTAGAATGGTTTTGCCTGTACTTGAGCCGACAAGGAGCAGGTTTTAAATCCGTCACGGCGAATGCCGTTCTCTGCAGCCATCATAATCTTGGTACCTAAATGTTGTCCACGGTATAGCTTACGTACCGCCATACGTCCAATATGTGCATCTCCAGCTACATCACTTGGAAAATAACGACACGTACCAGCAGCTTTGCCATCTATAGATAAGAGTACAAACTTTGCTATATCATCGATTTCATCAAACTCGTCTTCAAAGCCTTGTTCTTTCATAAACACATCGATACGAATTTGTTTTATTTCATCAGTAATATGATCTAGAACTTGAACAATCATGGGTGCCCCTTTCTAATTATAAGTATATTTATAAGAATCGATTTAGTTGTATTCCAAAATACTCTATGCCGATCGAAAAACTTCTTATTTTTATTATATCAAAAACACGCTTAATTCCATAAAATTTCTAGGTTTCCATTAATTCCTACAGCAAAAATATTTTAAAACTTATATGAAATTCATTTTTAGGTGTTGCATAATTTTATCATTTGGGTTTATACTATACCCATAATTTTTAGAAAGGAGCAACCAAAGATGACTAACCAAATTAGCCTAGCTACAAAACAATACTTTTATTGGTTCTTTATCCAACGTACGGGTAAGGAACTATTTGTGGTACGCTAATTAAGATTGAGTCATTATTAGTTGCTTAGAATAGTAAAAGGGCTACCCGTATTAAACTACGGGTAGCCCTTTTTTGTTTGCTATCCCGTATGGTAAGCCCTACTATTCACTGTAGTTATAAGGAGGAATTATCATGATTATTACATTGAAACAAAACGCAGCAGAAACAGAGGTATCTCGTTTACGCAGTGAATTAGAGGAAAAAGGCTTCATTATCCACCCAGTAGAAGGTGCACGCTATAATATTTTAGGTCTTATCGGTGATACTGCATCTCTTGATGCACGTCAAATCGAATCCCTAGATTTCGTAGATAAAGTAACTCGCATTCAAGAACCATACAAAAAAGCAAACCGTAAATTCCATCCAGATGATTCTGTAATCAACGTAGGTGGCGCATTGATCGGTGGTGGTCACTTCGCAGTAATGGCTGGTCCTTGCTCCGTTGAAACACCTGAACAAGTATTAGAAACAGCAAAAGCTTGTAAAGAAGCTGGTGCCACAATCCTTCGCGGCGGCGCTTTCAAACCTCGTACTTCTCCATACTCCTTCCAAGGTATGGGGCCAGAAGGTTTAGAATTGTTAGAGCTAGCTAAAAAAGAAACTGGTCTTCCTATCGTTTCCGAAGTAATGGATATTTCCCAATTACAATACTTCGATAACGTAGATATGCTTCAAATCGGCGCTCGTAACATGCAAAACTTCACACTTTTAAAAGAAGTAGGTAAATTAAATAAACCAGTTCTTTTAAAACGTGGTTTATCTGCTACATACGAAGAATGGTTGATGGCTGCTGAATACATCATGTCCGAAGGCAATGAACAAGTTGTATTATGCGAACGCGGTATCCGCACATTCGAAACTAAAACTCGTAATACATTAGACGTAACAGCCATCCCTATGATGCACGAATTATCTCACTTACCAATCATCATGGACCCTAGCCACGCTGCAGGTATGAGCCGCATGGTTCGTCCACTTTCCCTTGCATCCGTAGGTGGCGGTGCAGACGGCCTTATGATCGAAGTTCACAACGATCCATCCAAAGCATTGTGCGATGGCCCTCAAGCATTACGTCCAGACCAATTCACTAGCCTTATGAAAGAAGTTATCGCATTGCGCCAAGCATTGGTAGAATGCACTAAATAATCTCAAATAGCACACAAATAAGCTAGTATCCGTTATAATAGATACTAGCTTATTCTTTTATGAAAGGAACCGTTATGACTCGCATCCACATTAACGCATCCACACCTTACGATGTTGTCATCGAGGAGGGCGCCTTACAACGCATCACCGATTATATTAAACCGTTAAAACCAAATTGCCGTGTTATCATCGTCAGCGACAGCAATGTGGCACCACACTATTTGGATTTTGTGAAAGCTAATATGGAACATGCGGGTTATACTGTTTGTGATTATGTATTCCCTGCTGGTGAAAGCTCCAAAAACGCTCATCAACTCATCGATTTAATAGAATACATGGCGGCTCAATCGTTAACGCGTAAAGATTTACTTATCGCTCTTGGCGGTGGCGTTGTAGGCGATATGGCAGGCTTTGCAGCAGCTACCTACTTACGTGGTATCGACTATGTACAGGTTCCTACGTCTCTATTAGCTGCAGTAGACTCCTCTGTAGGCGGTAAAACAGCAGTCAATCTCGAAGCGGGTAAAAACCTTTGGGGTGCTTTCAAACAACCTATCCTAGTCCTCTGTGATCCTACAACCCTCCATACATTGCCAGACATGGAATGGAAAAATGGTTGTGGGGAAATTATCAAATACGGTTTCCTCGATGTACCAGGTTTATTAACCCAACTCGAGCATAAGCCATTAATAAAGCATCGCGATAGCGTTAGTGCCGTTATCGCTCGTTGTGTTCAAGCAAAGGCGGATATCGTAGAGCAAGATGAACGCGAGTCCGGTGTTCGTGCCCTCTTAAATCTAGGTCATACCTTTGGTCATGGCATCGAAAAGGCCAGTCATTTTGAAGTCCACCATGGCTATGCTGTAGCCATCGGTATGGTCCTCATGGCACAAGGTGCTGTAAAACATGGAGAATTAGATGCAGAAGCATTAGAAAAATTAAAAGCCCTCATCGAAGCACACGATTTGCCAACTACTACGACCATAACAAAAGAAGAAATCCTTGCAGCTGCTAAGCACGATAAAAAAAGTGAAGGGGCAACTATAAAAATCGTAGTTCCTACAAGCTACGGCCATAGCGAACTCAAGGTGGTAACACACGAAGAGCTTGCCACTTATTTAGACTAAGATATAAAGGAGATTTATATGCATTCCGTAACGAACGCCATTCCTACAGGAACGATTGCGTCTATTCCAGCAAAGGCCCATGCACACCGCGCATTGATTTGTGCAGCCCTTGCTACCTCTCCATCTACTATATTACTGAGTCGTACCTCTAAGGATATCGATGCAACGATGGACTCTTTGCGAGGCTTAGGGGCCCACGTAGTATATGAAAATAAAATTGTTACCGTTACTCCTGGCCCAGCTCCAGCAAAGGGCAATGTAGTACCGCACGAATCAGGCACTACATTACGCCTTTTATTACCTGTAGCAGCATCCATCTGTAACGATGTAGATGTAGATGCCAAAGGTCGTTTACCAGATCGCCCACTCGAACCTATGCTAGGTGAAATGAAAGCGCATGGCGTAACATTCTCTCAAGATAAACCACCATTCACTATGACAGGTCGTCTTCAAGGGGGCAATTTCTCCATGGTAGGCGATGTGAGTAGCCAATTCTTCTCTGGTTTATTGTTGGCAGCCCCTCAAATCGGCTTATCTACTATTACCTCTACTACGCCACTACAATCTAGTGATTATGTAACACTAACTACTGAAGCAATGCGAGATTTTGGTGTCGAAGTAGAACACACTTTACCAGACAGAAACATCAATGAGGCTTTCACAGTACCATTTGGTGCGTCCTTCATAGGTCGTGATAATTACCAAATCGAAGGCGATTGGTCTAATGCAGCAATCTGGATGGTAGCCGCTGGTATGACGGGCAAACCAATTACTATTACTGGTATGAACAAGAATTCTGTACAAGCAGACCGCCGCATCATGCAAGTTATGATTGATGCTGGTTGTGATGTGGTATGGGATGGTATGAATGTAACGGTTACAGGCCGAGCGTCGAAACCAATTCATGTAGATCTAGAGCAAATGCCTGATATGTTGCCTGTTATGGCAGCCCTGGCTTGCTCTATTTCTGGTGAAAGCTCCTTTGTTAAGGGTGCTCGCCTACGTTTGAAAGAATCTGATCGCCTTGTAGCTGTTGCCAATCTCGTAAGAGATCTAGGCGGTACCGTTCGCGAAGAAGGCGATGACCTATACATCATCGGTAGTGGTATACTTAAAGGTGGCCAAGGTGATTGTGTAAATGACCATCGACTCGTTATGGCTGGCACATTGATGGCTCTCATCAGTGAAGCCCCTGTTACCTTAAAAGATAGCGAAGCTATCACAAAATCCTATCCAGACTTCTTTGAGGACTGGAACTTACTGGGCGGTAATGCACAACCAGTTTAGATTTCTAATCCTATCTGGTTTAATCTAATAGATAATAGAAATAGTACGTACTATATAGTAGGAGTTAATATAATGGCATCTAATTTCGGTAAAACCATACAGGTATCTACCTTCGGCGCCTCTCATGGGTACGCCATCGGTGGTATTGTAGAGGGTCTACCTTGTGGACATACCATCGATATCGATGAATTAAAAGCCTTTTTAAAGCGCCGTGCGCCAGGGCAAAATCAATTAACAACGCAACGTAAAGAAGCCGATGTACCTGAGTTCTTAGCAGGTATCGTAGATGGTATGCTCAGCGGTTCTCCATTGGCATTTATGATCCGCAACACATCGCAGCATTCTAGCGATTACAATAACTTGCGCGACATCCCTCGCCCATCTCATGCGGACTTCACGGCGCGCATGCGCTACGGCGACAAGGTAGATATGCGCGGAGGCGGTCATTTCTCAGCTCGCCTTACAGCACCTCTTTGCGTAGCTGGTGGCATCGCCCTTCAACTATTACGCGAAAAAGGTATCGAAATCCACGGTCATTTAAAACAAGTGGGAACGATCCAAGATGCTCCTATCGATATGGTTCAACCAGATATGAAAGCATTAGCTAGCATCGCTACAGAGCCGATTGCTATGGTGGATGCACAAAAACGTAGCGAAGTAGAAAACTTGGTCATGCAGCTCAAAAAGGACGGCGACTCTACCGGTGGTATCGTTGAAGTCGTTGCTACAGGCCTACCAATTGGCCTTGGCAATCCAAACTTTGACGGCATTGAAAACCGACTAGCTCGCGTTATCTTTGGTGTACCTGCTATTAAGGGCGTATCCTTCGGCGGTGGTTTCGACATGTGTGCTAAGCTTGGTTCCGAAGTAAATGATGCTTTCACCATGAACGGTGACAAGATTACAACAACAACTAACAATAGCGGTGGTATCCAAGGCGGTATTACCAACGGTTTACCGCTCGTTATGCAAGTAGGCATCAAGCCAACACCATCCATTTATAAAGAACAACATTCTGTATCACTTTCCCGAAAAGAGGACACATTGCTCACCATTCAAGGTCGTCATGACCCATGTGTAGCGCTTCGTGCAGTACCTGTTATCGAAGCCGTAACAGCCCTCGTTATTCTTGATTTCTTAGGAGATATTGACCATGAACTTAGATGAAGTACGCGTTAAAATTAACGACATAAACGATCAGATGCTCGAATTATTCAAAGAGCGCATGGAACTCTCCAAAGACGTAGCAGCGGCAAAGAAAGAAATGAATAAGGCCATTTACGATGCTAAACGGGAGCGCGATATTCTCGACAAAGTAACGAGAGATGCAGGTCCTGACCTCGACCTATATGCGCGTCGTTTCTTCGAAGCATTATTCAGCTTGAGCCGTACGTACCAGTCTGAACAATTATTCCAAGATAATGAGTTCACTGTAAAAATGAAAAAAGCCATTGAGCAATCCCCTACCTTGCCTCCTCAACGAGGCAGCGTAGCTTGTGCTGGCGTATTTGGCAGCAATGCACAAGTGGCATGCGATAAATTATTACCACTTAGCCAAATTCACTACGTAACAGGCTTCCGCGCCGTGTTCGATGCCGTTGAGTCTGGCGAATGTCAATTCGGTGTATTACCTATCGAAAATAGCTCCAATGGTTCTGTAAAAGAAGTATATGACCTTCTAGAGGATCGTAAATGCTATATCGTACGCGGTACACGCCTATGGATTTCTCACGATCTACTCGTGAAAAAAGGCACAAAACTAGAGGATATTCATACTATCATCTCTCACCCACAAGCATTGGGCCAATGTAGTCACTTCCTAGAAAAATTAGAAGGTGTAGAATTGCGCTCCTTTGATAACACAGCGCGTGCTGCACAGTTAGTAGCAGCCAGTGACGATCCAGGTGTAGCCGCTATCGCAGCACCTCAATGTGCAGACTTGTACAACTTGTCTCCATTGATGCGCAACATCCAAAACAGCGATAACAACTATACCCGCTTTATCTGTATTAGCAAGGACTTCCATGTATACCCAGGGGCTAATAAAATCTCTGTAGTAACCACAGCAAGCCATGCTCCAGGTGGCCTTGGTACATTGCTTACCAAGTTTGCTAACATCGGCGTAAACCTTACAAAACTTGAGTCTCGCCCTATCGTAGGCCATAACTTTGAGTTCTTGTTCTACCTCGATTTAGAAGCCTCCTTAGCAGATCCAAAGGTATTGTCCGTTTTAGCAGAGCTTCACACATCCCAAGATAAATTCCGCTTGCTCGGTAATTATCCAGAAAACTAATATATTCATCCGTACTAGTGCCAATAAGGGCATATATAGTACAATGAATATAGTTATAAAATTTCAATGGCTAATAGGTACCAGCCTATTAGCCATTCTATGTATATTGACCTAGGAGGTCCTATGAAATTTGGTTTACTTGGCCGTACGTTGGGCCATAGCTTCTCCCCTCGCATTCATAGTGCGTTAGGGAATACAAATTATGAATTATTTGAACGCGAACCAAGCCAATTGCAAGAGTTCTTCGCTGATCCAGAATTACAAGGCATCAACATTACAATTCCTTACAAGGTAAATGCCCTTGAAGCTTGTGATGTGGTGGATCCTCGTGCTGAACGTATCGGTTGTGTAAATACAATGGTTCGCAAGGATGGCAAATGGCACGGCTATAATACAGACTATGATGGTTTTGTGTTTACCCTACAACATGCAGGCATCGATGTAGCTGGCAAGGAATGTATCATTCTTGGTGATGGTGCGTCCTCTGCTACCGTTCACGTAGCCCTCGAAGATTTAGGCGCTAAAAATATCGTCCATTTATCTCGCAAAACGGCTCCATTCTATGGTGATGCGCCAAACTATTATGAAACAGCGCAGATTATTATTAACTGCACCCCTATCGGCATGTACCCTCATAATCCAGCCAATCTCATCGATATTACGCAGTTTTCTAAATTGGAAGGTGTTGTAGACCTCATCTACAATCCACGCCGCACGATTTTACTATTACAAGCAGAAATGATGGAAATTCCTCATTGTGATGGCTTGCCATTCCTTGTAGCTCAAGGCGTTGAGGCGGCTAACCATTTCCAAGGCCAAAGCTTTGGCACGAAAGAAATCGAGCAAATCTTGCGCGATATGCGACGTGAAAAGGAGAATATCATCCTCATTGGCATGCCTGGTGTAGGTAAAACAACAGTTGGTAAAGCCCTTGGCGAAGAAATGGGGCGCACTTGTGTTGATGTAGATCAAGAACTAGAAAAAGAAATCGGTGACATTTCCACCTATATTACAGAACAAGGGGAACCTGCGTTCCGTGAAAAAGAAGCAGAAATGATTGCCAAACTCGGCACTCAAACTGGCCTTGTGATCTCCACTGGTGGTGGCTGTGTAACAGTGCCTAAAAACTTCGCGCACCTACGACAAAATGGTCGTATCTACCAATTAACGCAACCAGTAGAAAACCTATCTACCACCGGCCGCGTACTCTCTAGTGGAGGTCTAGACCGTTTACGCGAGCTCGAAGAAATTCGTACACCAATGTATGAAAGCTTTGCTCAATGCATCGTAGAACATAACCGCAATGCACCAGAAACAGTAGCGGCTATCCTAGAAGACTTCGAAGCAAACTTATTGTAAGAGCTTGTATAGCGTATTTTTAGAATGCTTTACATCGGTCTTTCTAGATAAAACTAAAACTCATATCATGACATCAATGATATAAACTGAAAAGCAGTAGTTATCCCTAAGATAACTACTGCTTTTTTCTATGTTCTATGTATTATATGTATTTGTAGAAAATTACATTTGCAATTACAATGTAATTACAAAATAGGGTTGATTACTTAAATACCTTTGAATATACAATTAACAATATAAGCAAAACATTTCAGTCACAATCAAAAAATACTAGGAGAATACCATGAAAACCGTAAACCTACAAGTCCGCATCAACGAAGATCTAAAGCAAGAAGTATCTAGCATATTAAAGGCACAGGGCCTATCCTATACATCTATGCTAGATGCACTATTTCGTCAAATCATCAAAGAACGCCGTATCCCATTTGCCATTGCTTTACCAACAACAACTCCAGAAGATACGCCTACACCAAGCACACTCAATAAAAATGGCACATATGAACAACCAAAAACTACATTAAAGGCCTCAGATACTATAAATACATACGCAGAATCAACAGCAAATGAAATAGAAATATCCTTTGACAAAATTGATAAAACAGGCATTCTCAATATCCGGATAAACCCTAAAGTTAAGACACTAACAACAGCTATCTTAAAAGAAATGGGATTAACTATATCACAAACTATTACACTTGTATCTAAACAAATACAATTTTCAAAAGCAATTCCTAAGTCAGTAAACAAGCCTTTTGCTTGTGACTCTATGAATGCAGACTTTCTTACTGACGAAGAAATCGACCAACTACTGGACTTGTCATATATAGATATAGAACAAGGTAATCTAACGCCTTTAGAAGATGTTATTTCTGAATTAAAGAAAGAGGGTCTTCTCTTATGATACATAAGATTGTACTATCTAAAATCGCTAAGAAAGACCTACGAAATATACTATTATCTTTAAAGGAAAAAACAGAAGATTTAAACCTTATTCTTCAACATCAGTCAGAAATCATTGATAATGCATTCTCCCTTGATATTTTTCCTGAAAGGTATCCTTTATATCACGGAAAATATAATAAGAAAAATTTACGAAAAATGGTCACAAAACATTATATTATCTTATACTCTATAAAAAATAAAACTGTAATAATTAATAAAATACTAGCACAAGGTATGAACATATAAAAAAGTCGGCTCTCGCCGACTTTTTCAATGTACTTTTACGCGTTTATGTTGTTGTTCGTCGAATACGCCATCTACGTCGATGGTATCAAGAATTCGTTTGAGTTCATATACATCGATTTGACCTGGTGCAGATGCTTTGCCAGCAGAGGCAAAGGTCATAGCATTGCCGAATAGAGCGCCTGCAGCGCGTGTAACAGCACCTAGTGGCCCCATGGCCATCGTAATGATTGGATCGGATGGATATAAGGCTTTTACTTCAGCTGTCGCCTCAAGTAGTGTAAGAACATCGCCCGTTGTATGCGGCATAACCGCTATCTTTGGCACGTCTGCCAAGAACTCTTTCATTTGAATAAGTCGATTTACAATGACCTCATGACTTGGTGTACCATTAAAATCATGGTTACTCATGATAATCGTAATACCATGTACCTTGGCAAACTCAATGGTTTTGAGCATTCTATCTTGATCAAAGAAGAGTTCAATATCGATAGCATCTACTAAACCTGTAGGAATAATGCGCTCTAACATTGTGAAGTAGTCTTGTGTGGAAATAGATTTCTCCCCGCCTTCACCCTTTGTGCGCCATGTAAATAACAAGGCACGACCTTTTAATTGAGGCTTGATGAGCATTAACAGTTCAATAATAGCGTCAATGGAGTGGGCCCGCTCGTAATAGTCAATGCGTAGCTCCACTACATGACACGGTGTATTACATGCAACCGCAGTGGCATCTAAAATTTCTTTCATTGTTGTGCCCACGATAGGCACACATATCTTTGTACCCTTTTCACCGAGTACAGTATGACCGATACGGACCATAATAACTCCTTTCCGTCCCACAGGGTGAGACAAATGACTTACCTTAAACTAACTATATACCAATATTTTGGTAAAAGCAATCAATCCGGCTATATTGGATTGCTATTCACAAAAACCGTATGAAAGCCAGTTATTATGCACTAAAACCGTATTCTTAGATTAACGATTAACATAATTTTTTGTTATATCCTATTTTCACGGTCTTATTAAAATTGGTCATATTATTCAATCCTAATGAGTATATCTAATCTATCTAAATAATCTGTCTAAATAAAAACTCCACACATACTCGTGTGGAGCTTTCTTTTATAGTATTATTCGTGCTTGGCAGATAGTTTTCTAGATTGGAATGCCATATATAACAATAACAAGCCTGTAATACTAAATACATAGGATATACCTATATAGGTGGATACAATACTGGCAAATACTGGTCCTACCATAGACCCAAATTGTTGGGCTGTTGTTGTCATACCAAACATGCGACCTCTAAAGCTTGGATCCGTATTGAGTGTTACAGCAGCACTCAAGGATGGGTTGATGCCTACGATACAAGAACCTATTAAGACTTGTAAAATACCAAACCACCAAATGCCCACTGGCAAGCTTTGAAGTAAGAGGACGATGCCACTCCCCATCATACAGTAGGATATGGTCTTAAAGTAGCCACGGCGTTCACCAAGGCGAACCCATAGGTTAGTCGTCAAGGATCCTGCTAAGCCGCCGATACTAAGGATTGTACCAGAGATCATAGCCGCCCCTTCCATGGTACCTTGCATATCCCCGACATAGAGGGCCAAGATAGGTTGCAACATCATGATAGCACATTGCATAAAGAAGAAAATCCAAAGCAATCGTACTAATACTGGCTGTTGTTGAACAGCTTTAAAGTCTTCACGTAGCGATGTAGATTTAGTAGGTTGAGCCGGCTGTTCCTTTCCATCAGCACCTTTAGCATGTAATTTTGGTTCTTTCACAAAGAACAATACCGCCAATGTGGCAATAAATACAGCGATACCAGATACATAAAACACAGGGCGCATGCCTACTACACTTTCAACGGCGCCACCTAAAAATGGACCGATGACATTACCCAAGATAAGCCCCGTTTGGAAGATGCCTAAAGTCCTACCGACCTGTTTCTCATCAACACTGAGGGACACCATAGTCATTGCCGCTGGATAGAACCCATTGGCAAAACCAACGAGCGCACGGCCCATGAGTAGTTGATATTGGTCTGTAACTAAACCAATTAATACATAACAAATGGCAATGGCAAAGCCGGCGCGCAAAGCCATCCGTTTTTTACCTTTATTATCCGCAATCTTCCCCCATATAGGAGCCATAATGCCGGCGATGAGGAAGGTAATACCGAAAACGAGGCCTGACCAAAGTGCTACATCAGCCTTTGGCACTCCTAACTCTAAAAGGTAGATAGGCAAAAACGGAATGATCATGGTGTAACATATAGCCAGTACCGTCATGGCAGCTGTAATAATCCATACATTGCGCATACCACCACGAGCATCATATGCAGTTGTGCTCATCCTTTGCCTCCTTTCATATATAAAAGTATATATAGCAATATACTTTTATATTCTATATAAATAAGAGCCGCATATAAAACGCGACTCTCTCATTTATTCCGTTGGAAATTTGTGATCCATTACATCTTGTAAGGATACGCGTTCCATAACGTGACGGAATTCATCTTGCAAGTACTGCCACAAAGGAGCAGTCAAGCAATCATTAAACATAGGACATGGCTCAACATCATCTTCTAAACAAGATACGAGAGCAATGGAGTCCTCTGCAGCATATAAAATTTCATATACATTGTATTCAGCAGGCGATTTCACCAAGCGATATCCACCGTATTTACCACGGCCACTTTTAACGAGGCCAGCGGAGGATAAGCGAGATACAATCCCCTCTAAGTATTTATCGGAAAATCCTTGGCGTTCAGCAATTTCACGAATTGGTACATTTTTTTCTACCCCGTGCTCTGCAATATCAGCCAATATCCGTAGAGCATAACGCCCTTTAGTAGATATTTTCATAAGTTAACCTCTAAATCATTCATAATATATTTATAGTATATCATAAATTCATACAAAAAATGGTGGGAAATATGGTACACTATACATATATCGAAATATTTTCATTCAGATATAATTTTTAATTTCATATCGGGAGGGTGTTATCTAATGTTAGATAAACTATTTCAACTCAGTGAGCGCGGTACCACTGTTAAAACCGAAATTTTAGCAGGTATTACTACGTTTATCACGATGGCGTACATCCTATTCTTAGCGCCTAACATTCTTAGTCTCGGAGGGATGGATAAAGACGCAGTCCTCATCGCTACAGCCTTAGGTGGTGGCCTTGTAACGATTGCTATGGGTTTATTCGTAAACTATCCTATCGCCCTCGCTCCAGGGGTTGGCCTCTTAGCCTTTTACTCCTTTACCGTAGTTCTCGGTATGGGCGTGTCCTGGCAAACAGCATTGGGTGCTGTATTTATCTCCGGTCTCGTATTCCTCGTATTAACACTTACGTCGATACGCCAAATGATCGTTGAAGGCATCCCAGCCTCTATGAAGGTTGCCATTACTGTTGGTATCGGCCTCTTCATCGCTATCATCGGCTTAAAATTATCCGGCTTGATGGCAATTTCTATTAGTTTGTCTCCAAACTCCTTAGGCCAAGTTGTGCAAACACATGGTAATTTAGTACCTCCAGCATCCGAGGCACTCTTGACGCTCGGTAATTTGCACAATGGTGAAACATTGTTGGCTCTATTCTCCCTCATCTTTACAGCTCTATTGATGGCTCGTAAAATTCAAGGTTCCCTCTTGATTGGTGTGGTAGTAACAACAATTGTATCCTATGCTACTGGCCTTTCCACAATGCCTGAGAACTTCACTGTATTAGCAGTGCCTGATTTCTCTAAAGCAGCATTCCTTCAATTAGATATTCCTGGTGCGCTCCACATGGGCTTAATCACGATTATCTTCTCCTTCACCTTCGTAGAATTGTTCGACTCTATGGGTACGTTGATCGGTACTGCTACAGAGGCGAAAATTGCAGATCCTAAATCTGGTAAATTCCCAGGTCTTGGTAAAGCCATGACTGTCGATGCTATCGGCGTTAGTGCTGGTGCATTGCTCGGTACTTCTACGATTACTGCCTTTGTTGAAAGTGCGGCAGGTGTAGGTGCTGGTGGCCGTACAGGCTTAACGGCTGTTACAACAGGCGTATTATTCTTAATCTGCTTGTTCTTGGCTCCAATCGTATCCTTGGTACCAAATGCAGCCACATCTCCTGTTCTTATCATTGTCGGTGCCCTCATGTTAGGTGCTATCAGAAATATTGACTTCGATGATTGGACAGAAGGCTTCCCTGCATTCCTCGTTATCGTTTTGATGCCGTTCACATACAGCATCGCTAATGGTATCTCTGCAGGTCTTATTGCATACCCTCTACTCAAAATTATTGCAGGTCGTGCAAAAGAGGTTAACTGGATTATGTACGTATTAGCGGTACTCGTTATCATCCGTTACGTATTCTTCTAATTAATAACTAAAAGAACCTATCTCTAAAGATATTAGTAAAATATCTAGGAGATAGGTTCTTTTTTTATTACTATTTAGTATTAACGAATCGTTTTTACACCAATTAAGTCTGTACGACTTGGATCGATATCTTTTAATGGCACTACATGATTTCTATAAAAGTCTGCTTCAGATGCTTTCACAGGCACTTGGAAGAACAAGAAATACGCCATATTATCCTTGTACCACGTAACACTGCGTACTAAGCCCTTATCTACATCCCCTGTATATTGAACCTCCCCTATTGGCGTAGAGTCGCTCCACTGTACGTCATGGTACTCCCATGGGATATATTCTTCAGGCCATACAGTATCCATAGAGTAGCTCATGCGGAAGACCATAGTATGATTTACCCAACGGCCACTGCGCTCTTGATACTCTTCACCTTGCTTCCAATATACAGTTTCTAATACATCATTGTCATAAAAATGTGTAGCATAGTATGTATAGCCAAACGGTAAATAACTTGGTACAGATACGTCATAGGACATCTTATGAGATGCATTAATTACACCGCTAGGTAAACCGATGGTTTTGCTCGTAAGTATAGGCCACACAGAATTCGTATGTGTACGCAATGGTAACCCAATCGTTTCATAAGGAGGCCAATCCGGGTCATCATTTTGTTTAACCTTTTTCGCATCGTTTTCTTCAACATTTTGCTTATCATTGCGGTCACCACGTAGTCGAGTATCATCAGCAGCTACGTTACTCACAGGACCTACAGAGTCTACAATTTTGCTTACAAAGCTTTGGTTTCTTGAAGAAGCAAAGTAGAGCATATACACTTTGTGATCTTTTTCCCAATAAGCGATTTGAATAGCGTCTTTACTATAACCTAACGTATGTACAGAAATCCCATTAGGGGTAGTAAAGCTGACTGCATCCTTAGCATTGTATTTTGTCTTTTCCAATATAGGATTTACTACTGTATCGATAGCCCAACCCATGCGATATACAATATCTGTATTAGAGAAGGTTAGCTTCGGACCAAATCCTCCATCACGGTCCGTTTCTGTATAAACGATTTCTAATACGTCATGGTCCTTGGCCTTTACATCACGTACTGCATAATCTTTAGGCATATAAGATGGAACTTGTATAGGATAGCCAAATTCCTGCGCGGTACTCTCAATATTAGTTTCAACTAAATCATAATCATCAACTTGATCATACCAACGATAACGATCAGAGAGTTTTTTATTATCATCGATGAGCTTTTTATTATCTATATCTACATCTCGTTCAACAGGAACCGTATTGCCATTTTTATCTATTAACGGGTATGTAGCACTAACTGGCTGCACCCCAAAGGTACTTACTGCCGTAGCCATCGCGGCACATAAAACAGCAGATGTTATTATTTTCTTCATATTCTCTCCTCTTCGAACGGTTACACACATTTCGCTTTATTCCAAATAAATTGCTACGTGAACTATCTATTTTTTACAGGCCCCACATGTTCCTTATAGAATTCAGCATCAACTGATTTTACAGATTCTCAGAACAATAAGGAGTACGCCATGCCATCCTTTGTCCAAGTAATGCTACGGATTAGTTGTGCTGCTGGATCACCGGTGTAAAAGACTTCGCCAGATTCACCTTGTTCAGACCATTCAAAGTCCTTATACTCAGCAGGAACATACGGTACATCTTTTACATCTTCCACTGAATAGCCCATTCTATAAACGAAAATACTACCAGAGTTTCTCTTCCCAACTCGATATGTTTGAGAATTTTTTATAAAATATACAACCTCTAATACATCATTTTTGTCTTGCCGCACTGTATAGATTTCATAGCCATAAGGGATATAACTAGGTGCCTCAGCCTCATATGGAAGCTTCTTTGCTGCCTCTAATAGCTTTCCGTTAAAAGTATGCGCCTTTTTTGTATTCTCTATAGGCCAATCATGAAAGTGCCACTGTAAACTATCAGTTCTAGGCTCAACATTTTTAAAGTTATGTCCGAGCTTAAGTGTTTTAGTGGATCCAGTCTGATCTGTAGTATCAGGAGTATCTAGCGTTTCTGCTGTGGCCATTCCTACAGATAATAACCCAGCAGCAATAACAGCTAAAACGGACTTATACATTGTTTTTCTCATATTTTTTCCTCTTTATAAGGGATTACAAATTCTACCGCTATTACACAATATATTCTTCAAAATACAATTTGTATAACATCAGTTTATCTGCTAAGGAATCATTCGTTCTTTATTATATTCATCAATTGTTTTGTTTGAAATCTTCGTAACCGGATAGTTTCCTAATAATTCATAACGTGAGCTATCTATATTTTTTACAGGCACTACATGTTCCTTATAGAATTCAGCATCAACTGCTTTCACAGGTTCTAAGAAGAATAAGGAGTACGCCATGCCACCTTCCGTCCACGTAATGCTACGGATCAATTGTACTCCTGGCTTACCTGTATAATACACCTTGCCCGATTCACCTTCTTCAGACCATTCATAGTCCTTATACTCTGCAGGAATATACGCTGTATCTCTTACGGTATCCAAGGAGTATCCCATTCGATAGGCCATAACATTAGTAATAAATTTTTTCCCAGCCTGATAGATAGGTGCATTTCTTTTGTAATATACAACCTCTAGCACATCATTTCGATCAAGACGTGCTGTATAAAGCTGATATCCAAAAGGTATATAACTAGGTGCCTCAGCCTCATACGGCAATTTGTGAGTAACCTCTGCTATCCCCTTAAAGTTACGAGCACTGTCTTGAGTCATTATAGGCCAGCCTACTAATTGCATTCTTGGTATTTGTTTAATTGGAGAAGCATTATTCATGTTTGGCGTAACATTTTTAGACTTAGATGCGGCCTCAGAATGATTAATCGATACAGACTGAGCAACAGTATCTGCGGATACATAGCTTATAGATACTAAAACCACAGCTATAGCAGCTAAAATGGATTTACCTATAGTTTTCTTCATATTCTCTCCTATTACAAAAATTTATAATATACTCCACACATATAATGATATATTTTCTTATTTATATCAAAATCAAGCTACCGTTTCTGTAGCTCTAGCTACTTCATAAAACTTTTATCTTTCCTTTTGTGAAAGCATCGTCACAACCAAATAATGTATCTAATGCTTAGGTTCGATATAAAAAATCCTACTGAACGCTATATCATAATAGAGTTCAATAGGATTGTTGTGTCATTATTTAGTTAATGGAGGCATAATAGTATCTTGTTCAAGTTGTCTTCGCCTTTTGGCCGTATAGTCGACAATTTTAATTTGAACTACGCCCACAGAGTTTACCATGGCTTCCGTAAAAGTAAATTCACGTCCTGTCTGATGTTTCATCAATACTTGTAAGCCATGAGATTTTTCATCAATAGACTCTAAATAGGTAGCCTCTCCACGACCCATCACACTAGAGTATACCGAACTATATTTACATGGTATATCTCCACCTGAAACGAGGGCTTCATCGCTACCATCAATTTCAATAAATACATGTGGATTCGCTTGAATCAAACTAAACTTTTTTCCCTCATAATGGCCATGTACATAGATATAAAGTACCTCATCTATAAATTCATATCCAAAATGTAAGGGCACCACGTAAGGGTAATCACTATCCATCATGCCTAGGTGAATGATACGAGTACTATTTAAAATGCCCTTAATTTCATCTATATCTGTAACCTTGCGGTCTTGTCGTCTCATAATAGCCTCCACGGTTTTACGTAAAAGATAATCTATGTATTATTATAGCAAATTTTTTAAACCTTTTAAGGCATAGTATCCTTTTAAAAATTATGAATAATTTCTCTTTTATTCGTATATTAATAATACTTTTCTTTCTATATGTCTACTGTATAAATACATTTGACTTTTTACAATAGATACTGTATTATAAGAAAATAGTTTTATATATTCTATAGATTATAAAGGCTATGGGTATCCATGGCTTTTTATATTTGTAGATAGTTTGTAGAAAAGAGGTCTTTACTATGTCTGATACGCATCAGTTAAAACGGGGACTTAAGAACCGGCACGTACAGTTGCTCGCCATTGGCGGTGCCATTGGTACAGGCTTATTCTTAGGCTCCGGCCGTGCCATTCACTTGGCAGGTCCATCCATTATTTTCGCCTACCTTATTACAGGTATTATCTGCTTCTTCATCATGAGAGCATTAGGCGAATTATTATTATCCAACTTGAATCACCACTCTTTTATCGATTTCGTAGAAGATTATTTAGGTGATCGAGCAGCATTTATCACAGGATGGACATACTGGTTCTGTTGGCTTTCACTAGCCATGGCCGATTTAACAGCCGTAGGCCTCTATATGCAGTTCTGGATACCATGGCTGCCTCAATGGATACCGGCCCTTGTCGTCTTGGTGGCCTTGCTATTAATGAACTTAACAGCTGTAAAATATTTCGGTGAAATGGAGTTCTGGTTTGCCTTGATTAAGGTAATCGCCATTATCTCCCTCATCATCATCGGTATCATCATGATTGTCACAGGCTTTACTACAGATGCGGGTGTTGCCGCCTTTAGTAATATGTGGAATTATGGGGGCTGGTTCCCGAACGGAACGATGGGCTTTATCTTATCATTCCAAATGGTTGTTTTCGCTTTCACAGGTATCGAGCTCGTAGGTTTGACAGCTGGTGAAACAGAGGATCCTGAAAAGGTTATCCCTATGGCGATTAACAACATTCCATTACGCATTATTTTGTTCTATGTGGGCTCTTTGGCTATCATCATGAGTATTTATCCTTGGACAGCCGTCAACCCATCTGCTAGCCCATTTGTAGCCGTATTTACAGCAGTTGGTATTGCAGCCGCTGCAGGCATCGTAAACTTTGTAGTTCTTACATCTGCTGCATCTGCAACAAACTCGGGTATCTTTAGTACAGGCCGTATGATTTACGCCCTTGCTAAACGCGGTCATGCGCCAAGCTCTATGCGCCGCTTAACACACAGCAGTGTACCATACCAAGCTACCATTTTCTCTGCTGCAGTACTATTAATTACAGTTGTACTCAACTATGTAATGCCAGAAGCAGTATTCGTCATGATTACATCTATCTCTACATTCTGCTTCATCTTTATTTGGGCAATGATGGTTATTTGTCACCTTAAATATCGCAAAAAAAATCCTGAATTAGCGGCACAATCTAAATTCAAAATGCCTCTATTCCCAGTGATGAATTACATCATCCTTGCGTTCTTTGTTTTCATTCTAGGTATTCTCGCCTTAAACGAAGACACTCGAATTGCCCTCTTGTTTACACCAATTTGGTTCGTAATTCTCTGGGCCTTCTACTCCATGCTTAACACAGATGATGAAGACGCTCTCAGTGAGGAACTTATCGAGATGGCTGGTGTAAAAGAACTTTACAAAAAGCCTAAAAAAGAAGATTCTGACGATTACATAATCTAACAAAAAGGCCCGTGCTATGCACGGGCCTTTCTCTTACTTCATAGTAGGGAAGTTTTGTTGTTCAAACTGTTGTTGATAAGCAGGTAAATTACTTGTATCTTCGCCATAATTAAAGATTGTCTTAGTACGATATCCACCTTGGGTAATGATAAGATCAATGGAGGATGGTACCTCTTGACCATTTTGTTGTAAATGATTTACTAATTCTTGTAGCGCTTCAACTTGTCGCAACGAACCAGTCATATATTTGCCTTTAGATAGGCCTGTATTTCTAATGACTTGGCCATTATATACTTGACCATTTTTATCTGTGTAATAGAAACGTACAGCCGCTTTATCTCCTGTAGGTACAGCTTTAATATAGATGGTCTTCCAATTCTTCTTAATCATCACTCTTGTAGCATCTGCTAACTTATTAGATAAACGTTGTGTTTCTTTATTTGCAGATTTAGATACACCATTGACTTGCTGAATTTCATCATTCATAGGCATATCAATAAGTGCCATACTAGGATCTTGTTGTACCTTTTTCGCATCTGCAGGCTGAACCGCCAACACACCAACGGCCGCCATTACAGCTAATGTTGTAAGAGCAAATTTCTTCATTATATCTCTCCTCAGATAGGATTCCCTAAACAAATTATATTTTATACAATACATTATACGCATTAGGCTATTTATTATCAAGCCTATCTTATTTTTCAGGACCATTATTCTTAATTATTTGATTCCATCGCAACATAGTACCACCTCGTTCTTAGCTATATCTCAAACCTAATAAAAGAAAAGGCTTTAACCATTTCTTGGCGAAATTTATTTCGTCGATTATCGGTTAAAGCCTTTTTATTCTATTAGTTACTAAAGTCTGTATCTACAATAGCAAATTGTACATAGTCAGGGCAGCGTTTTTGCATTTCTGCTTTAATTTTTTCTAATGTACCATGTGGATCTTCTTCGTCAAAGTCAAAGATAATATCGTAGTAGATAACTTTCTTCTCTTCGTGTACGTAAAAGGCATGTACTTGTACAACATGTGTATATAAGCTTACAACTTGGTCAAGAGCTTGTCTAATTTCAAGCACTTCCACACTTGGTTGGTTTTCAGCATAGACGCCAACGGTCATATTAATACCAAATTTTTTATAAAGATGAACAGCAATACCTTTTGTCAAAGGATGAATATCAGCCATAGTCATCGTATCTGGTACGGTAATATGTACAGAGCCAATTGTTTCACCAGGTCCGTAGCTATTCAAAACCAAGTCATATACACCACCTACATTTGGATGTTGAGCGATGGTTTCTTTAATATCACGGATTAAGTTATCATCTGCACGAACACCAAGCAAGTGATTATACATTTCTTTTAAAATGTCATAAGCAGCTTTCAAAATCAAAACAGAGATCACTGCACCAACATAACCTTGAATATCAAAGTTAAAGAAGAATACTAAGCCTGCAGATACTAATGTGGCAAAGGTAATTACTGCATCAAAGAGCGCATCTATACCAGACGCTACAAGCGCATCAGATTTGTATTTCTCGCCTTGTGCCTTGATATAGCGGCCCATCACAACTTTCACCACAATAGCAACGGCGATGATAACGAGGCTTGGAATATCAAAGGTAGATACCTCAGGGTGAAGAATTTTATCAATAGATTCTTTAAGAGATCCGATACCTGCACCAAGGATGATGAAGGCAATTGCCATGGTAGTCATATATTCTATGCGACCATGTCCAAAAGGATGCTCCTTATCGGCCCCTTTAGCGGCTAATTTTGTACCAACGATGGTCAATACAGAGGACAATACATCCGTTAAGTTGTTCACCGCATCAAGGATGATAGCGATGGAGTTAGACGCAAGGCCTACAATCATTTTAAAGATAACGAGAACGACGTTACCTATAATACCTTTTATACTGGCAAGCGTAATTCCCCGATTACGTGCTGCACTATTTTCTTGCAAAATCATACTACACCTCTTACATTCATTTCACTAAGCTACAAATCGAAGCCTATCGATTTATCTATGTTCTTATTATAGCTTATCGATTATCATTTGTCATTATATTTTTTGAAAAATTTTTATAAAATTATTGTAATTACTGAATTATCAATAATTCTCAATTCTCAATTAGAATATTTAATGTATTATGACTTCACAATATATAGGACAGATTTATTGTTAACAATAATGTAATCAGATCAAATTACGCGGTAACCGTAATGCGTTTCCCTGTGCGCATATGTGTAAATACTACCTTCTGAGCCCGCAATTGGAAAGGCTGTCCTGTCGGTTGTGCACCGTATAATGTATCCCCTACAAGAGGGTGACCTATATGGCTGAAAGCTACACGAATTTGATGTGTTTTCCCTGTGTACAAACGAACTAAAACCTCAGTATATCCACATTTTGATGAGTTATGCACAGATTTGTCCACATTTACACCATGTTTATCCACATTTTGTAATTCTATATCCACATTTTCTTGAGCTATATCCACAGATTTTACCAACTTATGCACAGAGTTATCCACAGGCTGTGAAGAATGTCTACATAGGACGGAAAAATCGGTACGCGTTTCCTTCCCCTTTGGATTGACTTCATAATGAATACCATCAGTACTACGATCCATAGGTAATACTAAAGAGTCTTCATCAGCTTCTACAATACCTTCAACAGTGGCCATATACCACTTTTCAAAGGTATTATCGTCCATTTGCTGTTGATAAAGACTTTGGGCTAAACCGCTTTTAGCAATCACGATACAGCCCGTCGTATCTCTATCTAAGCGATTCAAGAAACGAACCTTCCGCTTAATACCATTCTCTTTAAAATAGTATGCTACACCATTAGCAAGAGATACTTGGTCTTTAGAGTTTACTGTCACACCAGCAGGCTTATCTACAATGAGGAGATCATCATCTTCATATAGGATATGTAGATCCATTTCAATTGGTTCGTAATCGATTTTTTCCTTCGCCATAGCAATCCAAATCTCGTCACATTCGGAGATAACATCCTTTGGCGTCGCCTTATGGCCGTTGATATGGATTAGTTTTTCCTCAAATAGCTTGACTAAGGACTTACGAGGATATCGAGTATCTAGTACTGCACCAAGTGTAATATCTTGTTTCTCACTATGTGCAGCCTCTACATCTGCGGCATTGACAGTCCACAAAATATCATCTGGACGATGTGTTTTTCGCGCCATTAGTATCTCCTTTCTACGAGCTCAGGGTCTCGTGGCATATAGTTAAGTAGCGAGCTCGGTTGAACAGCTCGTCCACGTATATTCGTTTGTTCAAAGGTAATGATTAGCTCTTGTTTAGGCCGTGTTATGGCCACATAGAACAAGCGCTTTTCTTCGTCTTCACGACCTTCTGCAATAGCAAAAGGACTTGGGAAGGTTCCTTCATTGAGGCCTGCCAAGAACACGTGGTCAAACTCGCTACCTTTTGCTTGGTGTATGGTAATGATTGGAATGCGATCTTCGTTACGTACCTGTTGGGCAGGCTCCCCTGCCGTAAGGGCTGCCATCTGCAAGATTTGATTTAATCGAGCCAAACCAGCTGGACCTTCATAGGCAGCATCAAGTTTTTCCATGATGCGATATAGATCCCGTATATGCTCTACCTTCGCCGATTCCCCATGGGATTTGTAGTATTCTAGAACCCCCATTTGGTTCATAATGTACGCCAATAACTTCGTTGGTAGCTCTGTATAGGCCTTTCTACGCAAGGTCGCCATTTGGGACGCAATATTGGTGAAAGCCGCTTTATATTTGTTAATCGCTACCATACGACCTGTTGTGGTAGGCACGATATTTTCTTTTACCGCATAGTTCAAAAGCTGTGCTGTGGCCAAGATATCGTCCATCGCATTATGCGTAGGCTCATGATGGATAGGAAACTCAGAAGCTAGGAAGCCCAATTTATGATTTGGCAAATTAGGATAGAAGCGACGGTAAATATCGAGTGTATCGTAGATAGCCTTAAATTCAGGATTTCCTAAATTATGCCGTGCCAATTCGTTGGTAAAGATAGTCACATCATAGTTTACATTGTGACCAACGATGATGGCATCCTTGGAGAACTCCTTAAAGGCTTGCAGCACCGTAGCTGGGTCTTCGCCGTGTTCTTGTAAGTACGCATCGGAGAAGCCATGCACCTCTTCGGATTGACCCACAGGTACACCTGGATTGATAAAGCATTCAAAGGTCTCTAACACTTGTCCATTTTCGTCGATGCGAATAGCTGCAATTTGAATAATGCGGTCTTGAGATGTATCAGTGCCCGTACTTTCCACATCGTATACTACAACCTCATGATTCTCTAAGCCACTAACGAGCTTGGCATAAGGCTCTGCTTCAAAAATAGGCATATCCATAAAGTCCGTCAAATTTAAGCCTACTTGACGCGTCTCAGGGCTTTCAATAGCGGCGATACGAGCGTCACCAATACCCGCAACATAGCGTTTAATAATGCGCTTAGCACTGACAGAGTCGTTCGGGTTCATGAGCAATTTGAAATAGGCCATAACGTCTTTGATTTCTTGGCGTCTAAAGAATTTAAACTCGTCAATGATCATAAAATGACGGCGTTCGTCTTCAGGTTTTTCATTGTTGAGGCGTTCAAAGGAGTCGCTCAGCCGTTGTGCCTTTTTATTATCCCGCACTAAAACGCCAATATTGGCATCCTTTGGCAAGGCGCAGATAGCTTCATAGATATACCGTCCCTCAAGATAGCTATTTTTACAGCCTTTTATGAGAACAGGCTTACCCTTTCTTTCACTATTGGCGCGAGGCAATTCAGTATAAATAGATCCTACCAGATCAGGGAACATATTCTGCAATGTTTTGAAAGCCATCGTAAAGAGTGTCCAGTTAGAGCGGTAATTTTCATAGAAAATGATTTTTAAAGGCTTAAAGTCCGCATCAAATTGCTTGAGTAAACGGAATGGATCGGACCCACGCCATTCGTATATTGTTTGGAAATAGTCCCCACATAATAGGACGTGATTACCTTCCCAAAGCATTTCAAGTACCTTGTACTCTAGAATGCCCGTATCTTGCATTTCATCTACAGAGATATAACTATAACGGCTACGCCAACGCTCCCGAACTACAGGATCTTGGAACAGGCGATGAACACCGCAAATGAGATCTGTGAAATCTAGACCATGTACAGAGGCTAAGCTTTCATCATAGGCAGCAATCCATTCGTGACCATGGTTCAAGAAATCATGAAGTTCACTATAAAGAACATTACCAAAACTAGAAAACTGTTGCTCAATAGCAGGACGCTGTTCCTTTTGCAAACGATCAATAGTTCGTTTATAATCGCCTACGAGATTATCAGAATAGAACCCATATAGAGAGCGATATTCTTTTACCATGCCGATGATGTTGGCAAAGGACATTTCTCGCAACTTACCTGGACGATACGGTTCAGACAATTCCTTACAATCCTCTTCATCAAAGATAGTTACATCCGTATATAAGGTTTCATTGCGCTTCCCCTCTTGTTGGAGCACGAAAAAGCAAAAGCTGTGGAATGTACTAACCTCCACAGCCTTTGCAGGACTGCCTACGAGCGATTGAATGCGGTCTTTCATCTCATTTGCCGCCTTATTCGTAAAGGTCATGCACAAGATATTCTCCGCTTTCGCATAGCCGCCCTCGATGAGGTGAGCCACTCGATAAGCAAGTGTATTCGTTTTTCCCGTCCCAGCGGACGCTAACAAGAGGATATTCTGTTCAACTTCATCAATAACGCGTTGTTGTTCACGATTGATAAGCATGAGGTCCTCCTATTTTAAAAAGCCGTACCATCCGGCTGCAATGAGCATTGGAATAGGGCCTAGAATTGCTGTTAAAGCCCATACGCCCAAACCAATATCCATAGGAATATTGAGGATATGAACGCATACTAAATACGTCAAAATACCAGTTACTGCATTCATAGCCACTCGTTTAATGGTGAAAAATGCTACTTTGAAAGCAATGTAGGCTACAGCAACGGATACAACCGCCGAAATAATCGGTGATGCTAATAAAGCTCCCATATTATCCTTTCATTTCTTGGCGGTTCACTACAGCACCGCCTAATGTTAATTCATCGGCATATTCGATATCGCCACCTACAGGAACACCGCGGGCAATGCGCGTTACCTTAATGCCACTTGGACTTAATAAACGCGCCAAATAGAGAGCTGTCGCCTCCCCTTCTACATCTGGGTCAGTAGCGAGAATAACCTCTTGTACGACACCATCACGAAGGCGGGCAATCAATTCTTTTACGCGAATATCGTCAGCACCGATGCCCTCCATAGGGGACAAAGCGCCTTCCAACACGTGATATAAGCCCTTATAATCACCACTGCGCTCGATAGCAATAACATCGCGAGATGTTTCAACGACCATAATCGTCGTTTGATCCCGGTTTGGATTGCTACAGAATTCACAAGGGTCTTGAGCTGATAAGTTAAAGCAAATAGAACAGTGACGCGTAGCCCCCTTCGCTTCTACGATGGTTTCCACGAGACGGTCTACCTCTTCCTTCGGCATTTCTACCAAATGATAGGCCAAGCGTCTAGCCGACTTGGAGCCGATACCTGGCAAGCGGCGCAACTGCTCTACGAGCCGTTCTAAAGCATTTGTCATTTAGAATAAACCTGTTGGCAAGTTAAGACCACCAGTTACTTTGCCCATTTCTTGAGCCAAGAGGTCGTCTACTTTTTTGCTAGCTTCGTTTACAGCAGCCATCACTAAATCTTCTAACATTTCTACGTCTTCAGGATCAACTGCAGTTGGGTTCAATTTCAAAGACTCGATGATTTTTTCACCGTTCATCACAACTGTTACAGCACCGCCACCAACGGAAGCCTCTACTGTACGAGTTTTCAATTCTTCTTGCATTTTCTTCATATCTGCTTGCATTTTTTGAACTTTTTTCATCATGCCAGCCATATTGCCCATACCTTTACCAAACATTGTAATTCCTCCTTTTAGGACCTTGTCCTTACTAACTGTCTATGCCCATAACTCTAACATGCGACATAGATTTTAACATATGTGTCACCTACGGCCTTAGGACCAACAGGTATACTCAAAAATTTATTCTTCAATGACCTCGACGATAATGTCGTGGTCTTCAGATAATTTCTCTAATGTTTCTGCCAAGAGAGGATTGTTTCGCTCCTCTTCTGTCATATGCTCTGGATCCCATGCGTATTCACGAGCTACCGTCACGCTATCGATGGGCGCTACTTCAATAGGTGCTTGTGAAAGCATAGCATGATCATCACTTTGATAAGGGGTTCCCTGTTGTTCGCCCCCATTAAACTTTGGGACAGCTTCTACCTCAATATGCGCCCCGCTATCCATAGGGCGTTCTAAGACCTCCCCATCATCACTAATAACAGTGACACTATCTAATGGATGTGGTGGCATATCATCCAAGGATGATACGTAAGATTCCTCCATATCGTCTACAGGTACATCGTCAAAGGAATGAACTGGAATATCATCGCCTTCAATAGAACCTGCTAGAGACTCGATAGGGATTTCTCCATCTGGAACGGGTACAGACGGACTGCCATCAAAGGATGTAATCGGTACATCTCCACCAGATGTTTGCCCTTCTGTTGTAGCTATATTCGCACTATCACTAACGGCAGCACTTGCAACAGCACCGCCAGTCTTTTTCGCTAAGAAGGCCAAAGCCGCCGCTTTTGCCGCGTCTACCGCTCCGGAATCAGGCTTACTAGATTGTTCACCAGTGGTTGAACCGCCAACCTGTGCGGTAGGTTGTTGAGCTTGTGACACGCTACTATCTTGAGCGCTATTAGCTCCTACTGAACTATTTCCCATTGGTACATTATTAGTGCCTTGTGGTGCCGATGGATTTGTTAAATCCATTTGTGTCGGTTGACCTCCAGAGGTCTTCTGTACATCTACCATCGGTTCTGGTGGACGTTGCGGCGCTTTTACTTGGTGCTGCGTCGTACTACCAGAGGCCTTTTTATAGTCTTTGTAAACTTGTGTGAGGGCATCAACAATTTCTACATGTACTGGATAGCCTAGCGTATAGGTGAAAGCATCTGCTGCTTCTGCTAAGTTTACTTCATTGGTCATTACATTGAGATGCAATGTATTTTTGAAGGCCATAACCGCCTTGCTTTGGTCTACGTATACAAGTTGACCTTGTCCAATTACGGTGGAGGTCATATTGCGATTGCTGTCCTTCAAGTATTTAATGACATTGGACTGTACATTGCGATACTCTTGAGCCGACAAGATTTGATCACTAATGATAGCCTGTGTACTAATACCTTTTTTCCCACGTCCTGTAGCTTGTTTTCTCGTAGGTCGTTGTGGTCCGCCTCCCGTATTTGGTGGTGGCGCCATACCAACACCGCCCATCGGCGGAGGAGCCATGCCCACTCCATTCATAGGAGGAGGTGTGCTACCAGGAGCTCCCAGCGGTGGAGGTGTCAAGCCTACATTCGTAGGCAGCGGTGTCATACCTACATTAGTAGGCGGTGGCATCATTCCTACGCCACTTGGAGGTGGTACTGTACCAACAGTAGCATTTTGCTCACTACTCATGGGAGCACTCTGTACAGTAGCCGTATGATCTACAGGAACAAAGCTATTGGCATAACCACCAGGCGGGCCAAAGGAATTAGCACCATAAGCAGGTGCAGTTGCGACAGCTGGACCTCGTTGCTCCAATTGAGCCATGCGGTTCAATAAATCGTTCCGTTCGGACCGCTCTGCCGTTTCCAATGCATATACACGGTCTTCTAAGCTTTCATCAACAGAGCCTAATTTAGCACATAAAACGAGTAAGCCCATTTCGATGATGGTTCGTGGATTATCCACCTGTTTTGCATCATTCATGATGGATTGAGCACTGCGCACATACTGATTAAGCTCATTAAAATCGATGCTTTCAGCTTGAGCTAGGAATTCATCCTTAAAGGCATCGTATACCTTGAGCTCGTCCGCATCAGGTGCTACCTTGCCTACAAGCAAGGCCCGCACGTGCTGAATGAGGGCTTCCATAATCTGTGTCGCATCACGACCTTCTGCTAAGGCATCATGAATATAGGACAACAATTTAGGACCGTCACCGTTGCGTAACGCATCGAGGAAGTGAATAATCCATTCCTTACTGACAAGACCGATCAGTTCTTCTACTACTTGCGGCGTAATAGAGCCTGTCGCCATACCGGCACATTGGTCTAAGATACTCAAGGCATCACGCAAACCGCCGTCTGCATGAACCGCAATGAGTTGAGCCGCTGCAGAATCAAGGCCAAAGCCTTCCTTTTCTGCTACATAGGATAAACGCTGTGCGATATCGTCAGACGTAATGCGTCTAAAGGTGTAGCGCTGACAACGAGATACGATAGTAACAGGCAATTTTTCAATTTCTGTAGTAGCGAAAATAAACATAACGTGAGCTGGTGGATCTTCTATGGTTTTTAAGAGAGCATTCCACGCCTCCGTCGTAAGCATGTGGGCTTCGTCGATGATGAATACCTTCTTACGGCCTTCAACAGGCATGAATTTGACGCTTTCACGAAGGGCACGCACCTCATCGATACCACGATTGGATGCGGCGTCGATTTCAAGAACATCCATGGACTGGCCACTCAAAATCGATTTACAAGCACTACACTCATTACAAGGATGATCCGTTGGCCCATGCTCGCAGTTGATAGCGCGCGCGAAAATCTTAGCCATACTCGTCTTACCAGTCCCCCGCGGGCCGGCAAACAAATATGCATGAGCTACCTTATCTTCACGGATAGCGCGCATCAACGTATCAGACACCTGATGCTGACCAACCACATCGGTAAACGTCTGCGGACGGTACTTACGATATAACGCAATATATGCCATTGGAACACCCCCTTTTTCCGAAAATTACAATACTTTATTATACCATATTCACGGAAATCTTACTCATTTTATAGAGTTCTATCATTAATTTATACAACCCATTTCCCTCTATCGATTAGACATAAAAAAAGCGGCCCCATGGGCCGCCTTGCAATATTCGATCACGACAGCCCCCGGGTTCCCCGTGGCACATGAAGGTTACCGCTTAGTGCTGCTACCTCTCAGTCCTGACACGATTCACAGGCCCCCATTGCACGGGCCCGAGAACTGCCATGATCCAATATTGCAATACAAATATTATACATGATGTATATATAGAAGTCTAGCTAAGAAAGGGCATATTAAATATAACCTTTCTTAGCCCACTCTATTATGTTCCCCCAAAAAATCTATAAATGCTATCAGCCTTATTTATATAACAGTATTATAGCCTTATATACACTTAATCCTAATATTTACATAACAATCAACAAAAACTAAATCCCTATTTGATCATTATCTATTCAGTCTGAATATATTTATTAATATCTTCTAAAAATTCATTCGAATATAAAATTTTAAATTCATTACACAACTGTAGCAAACCACAATACTGCCTTAGCGTATTCAATTTATATTTATCTGCAGGTAATCGCTTAGCATATTTATTTAGTCCGTTTTTTATATCATTATACCCGTCAGGATTATCAGGATTAAAAACTAATATAATGCGAGTTTGTATATCTGTTTGATCCAGAAAACATTTATTTAGCACTATTCGCTCAAAATAACGAATGGTGTCATTAAATTTACGTTTAAGTCCAAATTGGGTCTTTCTTCCTGAACAAGAACTGTTTTTAAATTCAATTAAATTTAACCATCCATCATAAAAAGATATAGCATCAACACTAGCAATTACCTCTACATCTAATTTATCACAGAATTCCTTAATAATATCATCAAAACTATAAGTTAAAATATCACTCTCACAACAACTCACATTATTGTTTGAATCATCTACTGAAATATCTGAAACTGTTTTTAGATGATGCTGATAAGACTCTAAATAACTATCTAATACTGATATACACATAATCACATATCCTCACAATTATTGCATTCCTCAATATCATCATTAATTTTATCTAATATAGAAAATGCATCTGCCATCTTAGCATATATATCAGATGTATCATTTATCTTTTCAAATATACTATATTCATTCTTAGTCTTAGCCATATAATATGTACATTTCTCTTCAGTTTCATACTTTTTAGAAAAAACTTCTATTGCTCTCAAGAAAAATGGACTATGAGTTGTTAAAAGAATAGTTAAGTCAAAGTACTTTTGGATCAGAACTAGTAACTCAGCATATAGAATTTGCCATTCTGGATGCAAATGTATTTCTGGCTCGTCAAAAATTAGCACGTCCTTTTCACTTATAATATTATCTGTAATCAATTTCTTTATAACTAAAAACGACTTTACACCCGTGGAAATATTATTTACACTAAGCCCCTTGGGAAAGTCCTCATTTTGTAAGGTAAATATTCCTCTTTTATTTTCGATAAGATTCCCCTTTATAACCCTATCAATTATACATTCTATCTCCTTATACTTATCAGTTGCTATAATTTTATCCACCAAATCATCAGAGTTATTAGTATGTAGTAATCCAGCCAAAATATTA
Organism: Veillonella sp.; assembly: GCF_041333735.1. Classification (NCBI taxonomy): domain Bacteria; kingdom Bacillati; phylum Bacillota; class Negativicutes; order Veillonellales; family Veillonellaceae; genus Veillonella; species Veillonella sp. Next base: position 996,895 of record NZ_JBGKFB010000001.1, on the reverse strand, counting down.
TTAATATAATCGCGACCCACACTTTGATTATAAAGCCTGTATCTGAAATCTAAATCAATAGCATATGGGTCATCTATATATATAGCTTTGTTAGTTAGTGTAACATTATCTTCTACCAATACGCATTGACTATCTTCAAAGACAACACGTAATGGCTTATTTTTAATTTCCAACTCCAACTCAGCTTTAGCCACTTTCGCTTGTACATTATTAATTTGAGATGCAAATATGTTGTTAAAAAATAGTGTTACTAGTTCCTCTTTCAAGCGATTATCACTAATAGATCTAACTTCAGATAAACCAGATAAAAGCTCTTCATAAAACTCTTCTTTATCAGGGCCATCATACATAATTATGGAATTAACAGTACTACGAATATCTTTTATATCCGATTCGTTTTCGAGAAACTGCCTAATATCTTTCAAGTTATATTTATTAACTAACTCATCACGAGGCTGCCACCAATTATCTCCGTCGCCATATTTTAAATCTAAATTTTTAACTCTTTTTATAAATGCATTATAACGATGGTTTTTTACGGCATTATTAATATTTAAAAATTGATGAAATAATGAAAATAAGCTTTTCCCTACAGTACTCTTACCTGTATTATTATTGCCAGCAATAACAGTAATACCATTAAATTCAAATGTTGCAGAGCCAATCTTCCCTACATTGGTAATGTTTAGTTTCATAATTTTCTCCACAAAATCAATATAAATAAATCGTTAAATCACGATACTTTATCTACTAAATTACACTTATTATATCAATTTTATTCAATGAAAATCTAGTGTTGTCAATTGCAAAGAAAAACACTAGTCTTTGACTAGTGTTTTTCATGAAGTTAATTATTTTGTATATTTTTCTTTGAATGCAGCTAATTGAGCTTCTTCCAAGGACAAGCCTTCTGCTTTAAAACGTTCAATAGCAGCATGCATTTCTTCGTATGCTACAGGTACAACTTTTGTAAATCTATTTACAAAGTTATTCCAGTTTTCTAGGATGTGACGACCTTTAGCAGAGTTAGTATGCAATACGTGTTGTTCTACTAATTCTTTAATGCGTTTAAGGTCAGCTTCTGTGTTAGCAGGACGTAGTTCTACGAGACCTGTGTTTACATAGCGCTCATCACAGTCAAGGATGTACGCATAGCCACCGGACATACCTGCTGCGAAGTTACGTCCGATTTTACCGAGAACAAGCACTTCGCCACCAGTCATGTATTCACAACCATGGTCGCCTACACCTTCAACAACAGCAGTGATACCACTGTTACGAACGGCGAAACGTTCACCAGCTACACCGTTGATGTAGGATGTACCAGAAGTAGCACCATAGAAAGCAACGTTACCAATAAGGATATTTTCGTCAGCTTCAAAGATAGAGTCTTTAGGAGGATATACAGTGATAGTACCACCAGATAAGCCTTTACCGAGGTAATCATTCGCATCCCCTTCAAGTTCTAATGTCATACCTTTAGGGATGAAAGCACCGAAGGATTGACCAGCAGAGCCTTCAAAGTTCAACTTGATTGTATTGTCTGGCAAGCCGCTTTCACCGTAACGACGAGTTACCTCAGAACCAACCAAGGTACCTACAACACGGTTAATATTTGTGATAGCCAATTTAGCGCGAATAGGTTTTTGGTCCTCAATAGCAGGACGGCACATACGCAAGAGCTTCGACATATCCAAAGTGCGTTCCAATTCGTGATCTTGGTCAACAGTGTGCATATGACCTACAGAGGAATCGATGTATGGACGGAACAAAATGCGTTTAAGGTCAACACGAGACAATTTGAAGTTATCGTCTTGAGATTTTTGACGAACCAGGTCAATACGACCAACGAGTTCAGCTACAGAGCGAATACCTAAGCGAGCCATGATTTCGCGCAACTCACGAGCGATGAAGATCATCAAGTTTTCTACATACTCAGGTTTACCAGTGAAACGAGCACGTAATTTTTCATCTTGCGTAGCTACGCCATAAGGACATGTGTTGAGGTTACATACACGAGCCATTTTACAGCCTACTGCAACGAGTGGCAGTGTACCGAAGCCGAATAGCTCAGCACCTAGCATAGCCGCTACGGCTACGTCGAAACCTGTCATCAACTTGGAATCTACTTCTAATTGAACGCGGTCGCGCAATCTATTGAGCATCAATGTTTGATGAGTTTCGGACAAACCTAATTCCCAAGGCACACCAGCGTGTTTTACAGACGTACGGCCTGCCGCACCTGTACCACCGTCGTAACCAGAGATTAAAATGTTGTCTGCTTTTGCTTTCGCCACACCGGCAGCGATAGTACCAACGCCTGCTTCAGATGTTAATTTAACGGAAATGCGTGCATCTTTGTTGATGCATTTCAAATCGTAAATCAACTCAGCCAAATCTTCGATGGAGTAAATATCGTGATGAGGTGGTGGAGATACGAGCTCAACGCCTGGTGTGGAGTGACGAGCTTTTGCAATTTCAGGGTATACCTTTTTACCTGGCAATTGACCACCTTCACCTGGTTTAGCACCTTGAGCACATTTAATTTGCAACTCTTTTGCATGAACGAGGTAATTCGCAGTTACACCGAAACGACCAGATGCAATTTGTTTTACTTCGGAATTCATGCTGTCGCCATTTGGCAATGGTTTGAAACGAGCTACGTCTTCGCCGCCTTCACCAGAGTTAGATGTAGAACCAAGACGGTTCATAGCGATAGCAATCGCTTCATGAGCCTCTTTACTGATGGCACCATAACTCATAGCACCCGCTTTAAAGCGTTTTACGATGGATTCTTCAGGCTCAACCTCTTCGATAGGAATGCCGCCACCTACAGGGTAATTTAATTCCATCAAGGAACGCAATGTTACGTGGTAATCGTTGCGGATAGCTTTAGAGTATTCTTTATATTTAGCATAGTCGCCATTGATGAGGGATTCTTGTAAAAGCTCAATTGTTTTAGGGTTGAATAAATGTTCTTCCCCATCTTTTACAGGACCATACCAACCACCCGGTTCAAGTACAGATTCATCAGATTTGAAAGCACGGTCAAAACGAGCCAATGCTTCATTAGCAACACCTACAAGACCAATACCGCCAATACGTGTTGGTGTATTTACAAAGAACTTGTTAATGAAGTTAGTATTCAATCCCAAGGCTTCAAAGATTTGTGCACCCTGATAAGAACGTACTGTGGAGATACCCATTTTGGACATAACTTTCATGATACCGCCCACAGCCGCTTTGATGTAGTTCTTTTCTGCTTGTTCAGGAGTAATATCACCAAGGCGTTTATGGGCTTGTAAATCACGTACAGTTTCAAGAGCTACATATGGATTGATTGCGGTTACACCATAACCGATCAGTGTACAGAAATGATGTACTTCGCGAGGCTCACCAGATTCGAGGATAAGACCAATTTCTGTGCGCAATACTTTTCTAATCAAGTGATTATGAACAGCTGCTACAGCTAACAATGCAGGAATTGGTGCATGATTTTCATCAACGCCACGGTCAGATAAAATCAATACATTTTGGTCTGTACGTGCTGCTTCTTCTGCTTTTTCGCACAATTCATTCAATGCATCGCGCAAACCATCAGCACCCTTAGTTGGGTCGAAAAGGATTGGCAATGTAACAGACTTCATACGGCGGCAGTCAAGAGCCTTAATGGACGCCAATTCTTGATTAGTAAGGATTGGTGTACGCATGGACAACGCATAAGTACCAGCTTTATTAGGGTCTGTTAAGTTACCAGAGTTACCAAGCATAACGCGTGTAGATGTAACCATTTCCTCACGAATGGAGTCGATTGGAGGATTTGTTACTTGCGCGAACATTTGCTTGAAGTAGCTGTATAACAATTGTGGTTTATCGGACAAGATAGCAAGTGGAGCATCGGCACCCATTGCACCTACAGGATCTTTACCATCCTTTGCCATAGGTACAATCATACGTACAAGGTCTTCTTGGGTATAACCAAAGGCTTGTTGCTTTTTGAACAAATCTTCAACTTTTGGAATATCACTTTCATCAGCTTGTGTAATTTCAGACAAGTGGATAACGTGCTCTTTTACCAATTCATCATATGGCAATTCAGTGGCAACGCGTTGTTTGATTTCTTCATCGGAAATGATACGTTGTTCTTCCGTATCAATGAGAAGCATTTTACCTGGTTCCAAACGACCTTTAGCACGAATATTTTCAGCGTTTTCGTTTACTACACCCACTTCGGAGGCCATGATAACGCGATCATCAGTTGTTACATAGTAACGAGCAGGACGCAAACCATTGCGGTCAAGTACGCCACCGATAACAGTACCATCAGTGAAGCCCATAGCAGCAGGACCATCCCATGGTTCCATCATGAAGCTATTGAACTCATAGAAGTCATGTTTTTCTTGGCTCATGAGATTGTTGCGTTCCCAAGGTTCAGGAATCATCATCATAATAGCATGAGGCAAAGAACGACCTGTCATGTGTAAGAATTCCAATGTGTTATCGAACATAGCGGAGTCAGAACCGCTGTCATCAACTACAGGGAATACTTTTTTGATGTCCGGGAACAATGGAGATTCCGCTTTGCCTTCACGAGCATTGATCCAGTTTACATTACCGCGAATAGTGTTGATTTCACCATTGTGAACTAAAAAACGGTTAGGATGTGCCCGGGCCCAGCTTGGGAATGTATTCGTACTGAAGCGAGAGTGAACCATCGCCAATGCAGATGTAAAGTCAAGGTCACTCAAATCAAGGTAGAAGTCACGCAATTGACCAGGTGTCAACATCCCTTTATATACGATTGTTTTAGAGGACAAGGATGCAATATAGAAATCACTAGATAATTCTTTGCTCAATGGAATGATGCGTTTTTCCGCTAATTTACGAATGATGTATAATTTGCGTTCGAACTCTTTATTATTTGTAATATCTGGGCCTTTACCGATGAGGATTTGAATCATCCATGGACGAATGGCAGCAGCTTCATGACCAACTTTAGTACCATCAACTGGTACTTCACGCCAGCCGAGAACTACTTGACCTTCTTCGCGTACCACCTCTTCAAAAATACGTTTTTGCTCGTTGCGGAGGCTTTCATATTTGTGAGCGAATACCATGCCTACGCCGTAATCACCAGCGGAGGGCAAGTTAATGCCAAGCACTTCGCACTCGCGTTTGAAGAACTCATGAGGAATTTGCACCAAAATACCGGCACCATCCCCTGTGTCCTTATCTGCACCAGCACCACCACGATGCTCAAGACGCTCTAAAATGCGCAAGCCATCATCGATAATATCGTGAGATTTTTTACCCTTAATATTAACGACAAAGCCCATGCCGCACGCATCCTTTTCAAATTGGCTGCTGTACATACCATTAGCTTCTAGTCTAGCTTGATCTAGACGTTGTTGCTCGATTGTGCTCTGATTCATATCCATAACGTGCACTCCTTCATATCACTTGATCAATCCAAGCTCTGCGGCATCGTTCCGTTCGGTCTTGGTGAAAGTATAAACTATAAACTACCTCTAAAGAATCCATTCTGTAGTGATATTATCGGCTGTGACTGTCCATAACCTCATCTAAGTTTTAAATTCTATAGAATTTTTGTCTATACATAGTATACTCCTGTCCACTGTGAATTGAAAATATAAAAAAAACATAGTCTATGACTTTAAGTCATAGACTATGCATTTTTATCACTATTGTTTTTTGTATACATGTATACACAAGCATCAAGGGATATGTTTTTTTATCATCGATTGAGCTTTTTTTTTTTTACGTGGCACGCTCTATGTCCACATCTAGCAATTGAGCTTTCTTTATTTTACGTGGCACGCTCTGTGACCACATCATCATATAAATTATAATTGATAGAGTTTATAAATGCAATCAGGACTTTTCACAGCCAAAATTATCCCCTACTTCACAGGTCACTGTGATAGGCTCATCCTTACCATAGGGTGCAAAGGTGATTTCTGAGGCATGTAAGCATTGGCGCGTGTATGGTTTATTACGCGTACCATACATAGCATCACCAACAATAGGATGACCTATATATTCCATATGTACTCGAATTTGATGTGTTCTGCCAGTTAACAGCTTGAATCTTAACAGCGTTTTACCATCTTTATGACCTAGAACTGTATATTCCGTTTGAGCTGGTTGTCCAAATTCATCAACTACACGGCGGTTATCAAAGACAGGATCCACACCAATCGGTTCATCAACTACGCCATCTTCGCTAATACAGCCTTCTACTAAGCCTGTGTAGATACGGTCGATACGACCAGCTTGCAATTCATCAGTGTAATATTGCTGAGCTTCCTTTGTTTTACCAAAGAGAATACAACCAGATGTGTCTCGGTCAAGACGATGTACAGGGCGCACCTTGTGAACTACACCTTTTTTCGCATAATACCCAGCTACATAGTTACTCAATGTACCAGATTTAGTTTGTCCCGCTGGATGAACAAGCATGAACGGAGCTTTATCAACCACCAAGGTATGAGCATCTTCGTAAAGAACTGTAATAGGACCTTTTTCTACATCGACGCCATAGTCTTTATCCTGTGGCAGTTCCAAGGTTAATACATCACCTTTTTTGAGGGAACGCTGAGAATGGGCTACACGGCTATTTACTTTTACCCGTTTCTTGCGGAACATCATTTGAATATCCCGAGAGGATAGAGAAAATCGTTCCTTTACATATTTAGAGACTGTTAATTCTGTCGGTTCTTTTACCGTATACGTTTTCCAGCTCATATTACCACCATTCGTTAATATATGTTTTTTGTTCAGGATAGAGGATATCGAAATAATCTAACCATTCTTGACCTACTGAAAGTTTACCTTCAAAGGCAAGGTCACGTGCTGTTAATGTGCCCATCAAAAGTTGGCTTAAAGCGCCCACTTCAACAGTAAGGTCTACTTCACCTTCAAGCGTATCAGATACTTTCTTAACAGTTGGCATTAATGCACCGCCGTATTTTACTTCGTAGCGACCTTCATTCCATGCACAAAGGCTATCTTTAACACCAAAGGTCAAAGTAATAGGCATCATCAATGCCTCTGGATTGACTGGAATCGCTTCCAGAGCCGCTTTCACATCAACAATACGACTCATCATATACGGCATAGTGGCATGACCGCTTTTACCATCTGGATAGAAACGATAGTATGTATCGTGAAGACCTTCATTCCAACGGATAGAACTGCCTTGGGAACGATGATTGTAGAAATAATTGAGCAATGCTCGTTGTGCACGGCGTGTAGTATAAACCAATTCAGAAACAGGGATTTCAGGTTGCCCTAAACGATATACGGCATACCCTTCAATGATATTTTCATCATTGCGCACAACAGCGATGTTTACGCCTTCTGCAAAGAAGCTACCGAGCAAGCGTTTCCATTCCTTTTCACCGCGCTCTGCATAACCGGATAAACACGCAGTATACGCTTTATATACTGGGTCTAGTAAAGTCCATTGGTCTACGCTATTAAGTAAGCCAAAGCTCAAAGATTTATCCGTCATAGGGCGCAAATCTTCAAGAGACATGGTGTTCACCCATTGATGAGCATAGAGTTCCCAACCATATTGTTGGTAGAATGCAGCCTTGGAAGGCATCAAAATCGTCAATGCTTGACCTCGGTTGCGAAGTTCTTCAAGCGAAGCCTTTAACAACGCACCACCTACGCCACCACGACGAGCTGCTGGATGTGTGGCCACGCCAACCATATAGCTTGTAGGCAATACAGCACCACGAACATTGATATTATATTGACGCAAATGAACGGTACTCAACAATTGACCTTGTTCAAGACCAACCATGGTATTTTCTGGTTCATAGCAATTTGTAAAGTAATATTGGAAGAATGAGTCTTCCTTTGGTTCAAAGCAGTACGCCCATAGATTTTCCACATGTGGCGTATCTTGAGCCGTTGCAATTCTAAATTCCATAAGTATATCCTCGTTATAGTAATAAACCGCTTTCTATCTGTTATATCGCATCGCATCGCATCGCATCGCATCGCATCGCATCGCATCGCATCGCATCGCATCGCCATGATAATACAAAATATACGCTCAAATAGATAGGCTAACACTTCTATTATAACAAAAGGAGCTATGAAGCACATCGGCTTCATAGCTCAAATTTTTATTTACCGCCTGTCGCATTGTCTGCTTCGTTAGCATATACTGCGTCATATTTTTCAGCAAAGTGATCTGGATTGTAAGATTCTTTTGCTTGACGAAGACCAGGCAAGCCCATATCTTCTTCACGGTTGATAAACTCTACATCGCTAAATTCATGACGAATGAATTCATTATTGATAGCTTGGTACAAACCACGGATATCTGGATTTGCTTTTTCAATATGAATCAACGCCATTTTATCATTCAACAATTCACCGATACTGAAGGCTTCAACACGGCCAAACAATTTGATGGCGCCGCCTTTAAGACCTAACGCATCCCAGTTATCGAATAACAAGTTGATAGCTACCAATTCATCTTCGATACCTTCTTCATGATGAGTTTCTACCCAGGACGCTGCCGTTTCGCGGCACAATGGAATGATATCTTCAGTGATTGGCATATATTCATAGTTAGAATATTGCATACGGAATTGATTCAAATGGTTTTTCTTTTGACGGAATTTCTTGCCAGACAAGTTGATAAGATCTTCAGACTTATAAATGTATTCGTAGTTGTCGCGGTCAGGTGTAAATTCATAACGACCAGGACATAACTCTTCCATGCGTTCTTTTACAACTTTGCTAACACCTTTAAAGCGGAATGGCAAGTTATTTTCTACGAACCATTCTTTAGCTCGCAATAAACCATCGAGGAACTTTGCATCTTTACCGGCAAATGGAGGCAATAGGAATGGTTCACGTTTACCGCCACCTTGGATGTACAATACACCATTTTCCTCAGCCCAACGGATGCCATACGCATCTTGCCACATAAACAATGTAGTAAAACAGTTATCAGATGCTTCATAATGATGTTGTTCAAAATATTTATCGATTAATGGTTTATCTCTTAGTTCAAAACGTTTAAATTCTAAAATAATAATCCCTCCTATCAGATTCCTCAATTGAGGTATTCACCATTGGTGAAAGTTTAATGTTATTCATTATAATTTAACGGATTCCCCTAATTCAAAGGTTCCATCACTTGTGATTACCTTGTCACCTTCATTTAGGCCTGAAATAATGGCTACATCATCATCTTCTGTCATACCTACTTCAACGACACGTACGTCAACTGTATTATTTTCAGTCAATACATACACGTATTTGCCATCTTGGTTTTCACGAACTGCTTTACTTGGTACAGTGAGCATTTTCGCTTTTACATTAGACTCGATAATCAATGTATAGAATTCACCAGCCTTAATGAGGCCTTTGTCATTGTTGAAAGTAGCTTTCACAAGAACACTTGGCACATTTTCTGGCTGTGTTACATCTACATAGGTCAATTCGCCAGGTAATTCTTGGTCGCCTACCTTAAGGAGTACCTTGATACCTTTTTTAGCGTCAGGTGTGCCTAACTTCATCGCCGCATCACGAGGAATGCTAAGGGATGCTACCATCGGTGTAGATTGTTGAATCATCATGAATGGACGATCTGCAATGGCCATTTGACGGTCCTCATTGTAAATAGCTGTTACCGTACCAGCTATGGGCGCTACAATTGTAGAAGCAGCCATTTGAGCAGATACTTGAGCGATTTGAGCCTCGATAGCCGCTGTATTAGCGCCACCGCCGCCACCGCCAGTTGTTACTGTCGTAGTTTGTGGCTGAGACCGCTCTACAATGCGATCATATTCTTTTTGAGTAATCATGCCCGCTTCGCGCATCTTCTGAGCTTGCGCCAATTGAGCACTATCTACAGACGCTGCTGTCGTAGTTGTCACAGACGTCGCATAGGACTGAGCTGAGGCTTGCGCTAACTGACCTTGTAATGATGCTAGCTGTTGCTGTAAAGCCGATGTATCTACAGTGGCCAAGACTTGACCTTGTTGTACTTGGTCGCCTACTTTCACAGCATATGCGACCTGCCCCGTCAACGTCGGCGTTACCGTCGCCTTATTAAGAGCTGTTACATTGGCATCATTATGAATCTGCAGCGGCATATCCTTGTATGTTACATCAGCAACGGATACCGTTTTCGTACCGCAACCAGCGATGGACAAGGCCATCATCACAACACCAAGCATAGCAACTACAGAATAAATTCGTTTTAATTTCATTCTGTCACTTCCTGTCATATTGATTTTTATCAATACCTTAGTATATCATAAAATCAATTAGAATTGTATGAAAGCTAATTCCTTTAATTAATGGATATAACGGAGGTTCTCATGGAAGAACGGATGGACTTTAGAATTTTAAATAACGGCAGCTTCATTCCCTCTATCGGTTATGGCACCTACAAAACAGGTAGCGAAGGGGAAACAGAACAAGCCGTAACCAACGCACTAAACGTAGGCTATCGTTTACTCGATACGGCTGCCTACTACGGCAACGAAGAGGCCGTTGGCAGAGGCATCAAAGCATCTGGCGTTAAACGTACTGACATCGTTATTACCACAAAAATTTGGCATACCGACGCGGGCTACGATAATACAATGCGTGCTGTTGAAAGCTCCTTGAAAAAATTAGACACTAATTACATCGACATTATGCTCGTACATCAACCCCTTGGCGACTATTATGGTTCTTGGCGCGCCATGGAAGAGTTATACGATCAAAACGTATTGCGTGGGTTAGGCCTGTCTAACTTTTACGAAGACCGATTAATCGACTTGCTATATCACTGCAATGTGAAACCTGTGGTAAACCAAATTGAATGTCATCCATTCAACCAACGCCAATCTCTTATTCAATTGATGAGAAAGCATCAAGTAGTGGGCATGGCTTGGTCTCCATTCACCCGTGACCGCCAACCTATTTTTGACCATCCTATCATCAAAAGCTTGGCTGAAAAATACGGCGTGTCTAAACATCAAATTATCTTGCGTTGGCACATCCAACGTGGCATCATTCCATTGCCAAAAGCAAATAATGTAAGTCACATGGAAGCCAACTTCGATGTATTCGATTTCAAACTAACAAACATCGACATGGATGTTATGGAACTATTAGACCAACAAGACTTCTTGGAAGATCACCATACAGCACCAGGTCTTGAAAGACTATTACAACTTAAATAGTACATACTAACTCCTATTTGTGGTTAGCATCAATTATAATACACACTACAACTATGCTGACAAAGTAAATAAAACAATATATGTAAAAAACCACTTATATCTAAGTTAGATAGATATAAGTGGTTTATTTTATTTTGGTACATTAAATACGGTTTGTACGAGTATCATATAAATCACTGTACCGGCAGCAATCGATATGAGCATGTTACGTTTCCATAGATGTAATCCTACCGTAACGACTAATGCTATGAGCTCAGGGATACCATAAGGATATGCTAGAACGACAGTCTCTTTAAAGGTATATACAACGAGCATGCCCATAACGGCAGCCGGCAAAGCCTTACCTAAAAAAAGTACAAAATCTGGCGCCTTTTTTCCTGGTGGAAATACGAGGAAGGCACCAAAACGAGTAAGTAATGTACCGGCCACAACAATAGCAACGGTGATGACCATTTCTGTACTAGTCAAGATGTACACCTCCCCACTTATACGCAATATAGCAGGCTACTAGCATACAGCTCATGGATAAAAGCATAAAGAGCGATTTGCCTACCAATAAGAGCATAACTATCGCCATAGCGGCACCAGCTACGCCAAAGGCTCTTATCTTGTTATTTTTTGCGTTGAGCAGCATTTCAAGGAATACCACAATGAATAGACCTGGTAATACAAAATCGATGCCCCGTAAATCTACGGTGGCCAAGAGATTGCCAAACAGACCGCCTACAAAGGTACTAAATACCCAGAACACATAGTTGAGCCAAGACACGTGGAAGTAAAACCACTTTTCATCCACATCATCTGGTAACTTAGTCGCCATATTGATGGCAAAACTTTCATCACACATCCAGGCAACCGTAGGAAACCATTTCCAGCCCATATGTACATATCGTTGTAGTGCAGATAGTCCATAAAAGAAATGGCGTCCATTAACGAACATGGTCAGTATAAACGCATTAATCGGATCAAATCCGGCCATCAACATGCCAATCGTCACAAACTCCATGGAGCCTGCAAAAATAGTAGCTGCTAAAACTGGCGCCGTCCACCAAGGGAACCCTTGGCTCGTTGCATATAAACCAAATCCTAAACCTATGAAAAAGAAGCTAACGCCCATAGGAACCATAATAGGAAATGCAAAGGAAAATGCACTTCGATGTTTTATTTCATTCATAGGGCTCGCCTCCTTTCCACATCACATACATTTAAAGTGTTAATGTTATTTATTATAAAGCACGCGTTAAAATTTCGCGAGCTACTTCTGGCGTTACATCACCTTTTTCACCAAGTCGTGTCATACCATGGTCTTCTAATTGTTTCACAATTTTATCAACTGCTTCAGCGCCAAGACCATAATCTTTCAAATGAGTAGATACGCCAAGGGACTCGAAGAATTCACGAGTTTTGGCGATAGCCTTATCCGCTTTTTCCTCTTTTGTACCTTCCGTAATATGCCATACACGTGTAGCATATTGTGCCAATTTATCAAGCTTGTCGGCTTTTTTCACCTCTAACAACGCAGGCAATACGATAGCCAATGTAATGCCGTGGTCAAGATGGTAAGCCGCCGTTAACTCATGACCGATAAGATGTGTCGCCCAGTCTTGTGGTACGCCGGCACCGATTAAGCCGTTTAATGCCAAGGTAGAAGCCCACACGTGATTAGCACGAACATCGTAGTTTTCTGGGTTCTCTATTGTTTCTTTGCCGATTTCAATCATAGTTTTCAAAATGCCTTCACTGAAACGATCTTGAATACGGCCGTCTACAGGATATGTTAAATATTGCTCTGTGGTATGCACGAATGTATCGATAACGCCATTCTTAACTTGTTTTTCTGGCAATGTGAAAGTCAATGTTGGATCGAGCATAGAGAACTTAGGAAATACTAAGCTACTGAACACAGGGAACTTACCATCACCATAGGTAATAACAGCGCCATTGTTCATTTCAGAACCTGTGGCAGGTAGTGTCATAACGGTACCAAATGGTAATGGATTTGGTACCATTTCTACCGGAACCTCTGGAACACCAGCTTTCATAACCTCAATAACAGGGCCATCATAAGTAGCACCCATAACGATGAGCTTTGTAGCGTCCACTACGGAACCACCACCTACGGCAAGGACGAAATCTACGCCATGTTCTTTAATGAAAGCAACGGCACGTTCACAAGTTTCAAGAGATGGATTTGGCTCAATACCGCCAAACTGTTCTACCTTGCGACTGCCAAGAGCTGCAACAATGCGGTCAATAAGACCACTGCGCACTGCAGAGCCACCACCATACGTAATGAGCACCTTTGCATCCTTTGGCACTAATGCATTTAATTCGCTCAAGCGATTTTTACCGAATACAATATGTGTAGGGTTATAAAAATCAAAGTTAAACATAGTGACCTCCTATGTATATCATATAAAACCTATAAGTCTAATTGTACGAAATTTATATCTATTATATCATTTTTTCGATATTCTTAGATATGCTACACCCCTTATCATTAGCGAGCTCATAAAAGCCATAGCTTTAATCTATAGCTAACCGATATCTTTTGCTCTATATACAAAATCCCATTCACATGATAGGATATATACATTATATGTATAAGTAGAAAGGGATGTTCACATGAAATTAAAAAAATTTATTGCCCCTCTTCTCGTTGGCGTTCTAGCATTCGCCATCGCAGGTTGCGGCACAGATACAAATCAATCTAGCCAAGCACCAAAAGAAATTAAAATCGGTGCTACTGCAGGTCCTCACGCTCAAGTAGCTGAAGCAGTTGCAAAAGAGGCTAAAAAACAAGGTATCGACCTTAAAGTTGTAGAGTTCTCCGATTATGTAACACCAGATAAAGCTCTTGCTGATGGTGACATTCAACTAAATGCGTACCAACACGTGCCATTCATGGAAAACTTTAACAAACAAAATGGTTCCAACTTAGTAGCAATCGGTAAAACCCTTTTAGTGCGTATGGGATTATATAGTAATAGTGTACATAGCGTACAAGATGTACCTGAAGGCGCTACGGTTTCTATTCCAAATGACCCTACTAATGGTGGTCGTGCATTAGTATTATTAGCTAAAGCTGGATTAATTACGTTAAAAGATGGTGTCGGCTTCAAAGCAACTGTTGCAGATATCACATCTAATCCGAAAAATATAAAGATTCAAGAATTAGAAGCAGCTCAATTACCTCGTAGTCTAGATGATGTAACAATTGCAGTTATTCCAATGAATTATGTACAAAGTGCTGGCCTTAGTGTAGAAAAACAAGGCTTCTTCTTCGAATCAAAAGATGAACCACTAACAGTTATCGTACTTGCGGTACGTAGTGAAGACAAAGACAATGAAACTTACAAAAAAATTGCAGACATTTACAAATCTGATGCAATTAAACAATTCATCAACGATACTTTCAAAGGTAGCATTACCTCTGCAAACTAAATAAACAAGAACCGACCTCTATCAAATTAGAGGCCGGTTCTTTTATTTATAATGCCAAAAAGCGATACCCTAACTTTTTAGAGTATCGCTTTTATTTTATTCTTTAGTATCAATCACGTTTATTCTTCAGTGTCGAATGTAACGTCCAATGGTTGGCGTTCCACAATATTGCGGTAACGAACCTTTGGATAGCCCATCAAGATACCACCAGCAATGATTTTATCCTCAGGTACACCTAATAGATCCAATAATGGTTTATATTCTGCTTCCCCAGCATGTTCAAAGAAGCCTGCCCAACAAGTGCCTAATCCTAATGTTGGCGCATACAACTCTGCATAAGACAAGCAAGAATGACCACTATCGTGAGTACGATGAATATCCTTTTTAGAACCGATAGCCACTACTAACGCAGGCGCATCGCGCAAGATGTATTCCTTACCTTTATCAACTTCAGCTTGTGCTGCACGAGCATAAAGACGCATAATGGGCACAGTTTTTGCAGCTAAATGCATCCACTCAAGAACGAGATCTGCAATGCGGCGCAACTTTTGTTTATCCCGAACAACAATATAGGAAATACCTTGTGTATTTGTCGCTGTTGGAGCCATTCTCGCAACGTTTAATACCTTGCGAATAAGCTCAGCAGGAACTGGTTTATTTTGATAATTACGAATAGAGCGACGGCTACGCAAGAATAACTCAGCTTGCTCTGGCGTTAATTTTTGTTCTTTTGTGATATCAATTTGCTCTTTACGTGGTGTCATATCACTATCAAGAGCAAGTGTAGGGCATACAGAAATACAATGCCCACAGGAGATACAACCTCCTTTGCCAGTTACAGGCCCATTTTCGGACATCACTAGCAAGCCTGTTGGACAGTCAGCTACGCAAAGGCCGCATCGTGTACAGACTTCTGTATTGACGGTAAATAACATCTGATAAATCCTCCAAACACTACTATAAAGCCTATTATAACACACAAAATCAAGTGATATCTAGTTTTAACCAATCGATTTAATTGTAATGGTGCTAGCTTATCGCTATATATTGCCCTTTCGGATGGGGCCCCGTTTCGTTAGTACAACTTGGTAAAAAAAGTAAGGATACCCTTGCTTGCTCCGTTCTTCGCAAAGTCGCTGCACAAGCGCATCCTTACTTTTTTATCACTCTATTTGTAAAGATGTCCCATCCAAAAGGCAACTATAATCAAGTTATAAGCACGCCCAAGCACCATTACAATTAATCTATAAAATAAATCTAGAAAACACTAAAATTGTACACCCTATAATAGGCTTTAGAGTAGTGGCGCCACGCCCTCCATCTGGAAGAAGCTAGCCTGCGGCTAGGCTTTATAGTAGTGGTGCCTTCCCTCATCACATAAAAGCATATTGAGTAAAGATCAAATGTAGCTTGTGACGGGGAGCCAGCAACATATAGAGAGAATAGTCGCTTGCTATGGGACTAATTCATAGCAGGTGTTATAAAAATAAAACTAGGTATTTCTGCAGCGACTTTACGAAGGACGGAGCAAGGAGATACCTAGTTTTATTTTTAATTAAGTTGTCGTAGTGAAACGGGGCCCCATAGCAAACGACATAATATCTGCTCAATTGCTGGGCCCCCATCACAAGCGGAAAAGGAAATTTACTCAAATGCTTTTATAAGTTCCATGTATTCCGCTTTGTGTGTCATTCTCCATGTACCAAAGTCTGGTTCTGGGGATTGGTTCAGGATGTTTGCCAAGGCTTCTAGGAATTCTGGGATTTTTGTGGCTACGATATTACCTGCCATTTTACCGAAGTTTTCGGAGCCCATGTGTTCGGAACCACCGTCTACGAGGATGAAGGCTACTGTAGGTTTCTTGTCTACTAGTTTAACCGCACCATGGAAGCCAATTTCACCAATTTGGTGTGTACCACAGGAGTGTGGACAGCCAGAGATGTGTAGACGAGGTAGTTTACTTGTATCTACACCTTTTTCTTCAAGGTGTGCAAAGATATCTTTCAATAGGCCATTAGAGTCTTGCATACCGATTTGACATACTGTAGAGCCTACGCAGGATACGGAACGACGGAAATCATTTTCCGCACTATCGTCTGTTAATTCTGCGATTTTACGAGCCTCATCAGCAGTAAGGTTGATAAAGAACAATGCTTGGTCTGGCGCAATGCGTGCTTCTACTTGATCAAGTGTTACAGCATAATCAAGCGCAGCCAATAGATGTTCTACATTAGCATCGCCACCTACCGGATGGTATTCTACGTAGTATAAACCTTCTTGTTTTTGACGGTGAATACGATCGTTTTCCACAGACTTATCACGCTTACCAGTTTTTGTAATTTCATAAGCATAGTCAGCTGGATTAATGGTTAATTGTTCCACTTCTTTCACCATCGCCAATGTTTCTTCATAGGTCTTGATGAAAGCTTCAGCTCCACCCATTTCCGCAGGCATATAGCGAGTACGAGCCTTGCCACGGTTTTTGAAATTTCCATGGTTAGCAAAGACCATAAGCATAGCTTTCACATGGTATAAAACATCCTCAGGCGCCACATCGTGCGCTACAGGAATACCAATACGAGGATTTGGGCCAATACCACCACAAGCGTATACATCAAAGGTATTGTGTTTCGTTAAATTGAAACCAAGGTCCTTGAACGTAGCATGCGGCGTACTATCAAAGCCATTATCGATACCCATTTTAAATTTGCGAGGGATTTTGATGTAGAACATTTGCTCTAGAAGAAACTCGCTAATAGCCGTTGCATATGGCGTAATATCTAAGGTTTCACGAGGATCAATACCGCGCAAAATACTAGCTACCACATTTGGATTGTCACCACCAGCACCGCGGTTATAGATACCGTGATCATAACATTCTTTATATAGATTTAGAATTGTATCACCATCGAGGCCATGCATTTGCAAACATTGGCCAGTAGTGAAATGTACGTGCTGCAAATTATATTTGCGAATAGAGTCCGCTAAAAACTGCATGTGCTCGCGTGTCATGCGCCCACCGTTGAAGCGCCAACGGCTCATACCAGAGTTAGCACCACGCTCAGCATAACTACCATAGGCACCGGATTGCCCTTTATAGTCTGCAATAGACATTTCTTTCTTATAGAACTTATGCGTCATATCTTCAAACTTTGGATAATCTGCAATTAATCGATCTTTCAACTCTTGTGTAATCATATTAGTACCCTCTTGGCTTATATTTATTAAGCATAATACAGAACTTTTCATAGGCTAGTATACCATACACGCATACGTATGTTAGTAGCCAAGCTCACAATTTTAATATCAATTACAAATAATATGCTTTACAATCTGTAATAATAATTACTTTTAATAAGAGCCAAATCAACATAGAGTAGATTTTAAAATAAAAAAAGAACAGCCCGAAGACTGTTCTTTTTGTTTAGTTTTAATGTGAAACTAACCATCCTTTCAAGTCAGTTTCTAAGGCCTAAGATTAGACACGACCTTCATTAGGGTTATTATATGCGTCTTTATCGATAGTGCCCATAATCTTATCTACTACGAGAGCATTTGTTAAGGAACCAGATACGTTCAAGCATGTACGACCCATGTCGATCAATGGATCGATAGCAAGAATTGGGCTGATGGATGTGAAGTACGCACCAAGACCTGTACCACTAAGGGATACAGATGCAGCCATTGTAGCTGTACCAGGAACGCCTGCGATACCAACGGAACCGATAGCGATAACGATAACACTCATAATATACATAGTCAAATCAAATGGGATACCCGCCACGTTAGAGATGTACACAACAACAAGTGCTGGGAATACGCCGGCACAACCTTGCATGCCTGCAGTAGTACCGAAGGATGCTACTGTATTTGCTGTTGTAGCATTTACGCCAAGACGTTTTGTCAATGTTTCAACAGTTAAAGGCAATACGCCCATAGAGGAACGGGATGTGAAAGCTAACAAGAGTGGAGCTTTTGCTTTTTTGAAGTATGTAATCGGGTTGTAACCGAAGCTAGAAATCAAGATAGCTTGAACAACGAACATAATCAAAAGACCAACGTAAAGCAATACTACAAATAGGCCCATATCTAAGATAGCTTGCAAACCACGTGTTGCCAATGTAGATGCCAATAATGCAACTACGCCGTATGGCATAAGACCGATAATGAAGTCTGCAACCCAAGAAATTAATTGGTGAAGCTCATCAAATAGCTTAGTAAAGATTTCCATGCTATTTATGCCTGTTTTCTTCAACAAACGAGCAACACTACCCAAGATGATAGCAAATACTACGATGCCGATAACATTTGTTTCGGCTGCAGCTTGAATTGGGTTACTTGGAATCAACGCACGGAATGTATCAACCATCGGTTTGATTTCACGAATCTTTTTACCAGATTCAACGATATCAAATCCTTGACCTAAACCGAAAGCATTACCCAAGATAAGACCAACGATAGCAGCAACGGCTACCATGCCAAGATTTGTAGAAACCATGGCAACCACTAGTTTTTTAAGATTTGCACCTGCTTCCATGTGCAAGATAACATGTACAATGGAAATAAATACGATAGGAATAACAAGCATGCGGATCAAATCAATAAAGCCGCCACCCACAAGGGAGAACCATTTTGTACTTTCCTTGATATAAACCACTTTAGAAGGATCATCTGGGAAACCTGCAATAATTTGAATAGCAATACCGAGTACTGCACCAACAATAGTGCCAATAATAACGAGATTACCAAAGGATGTACCCTTGCGTTGCAAAGCATAAATACCGATTAACGCGAGCACAAACACTGCGATAATACCAATACTTAATGGATTGCTTAGCATGAGGTAATCTGTAAAGAATGGAATATTCATAATACACCTCTTTTAATTCATATCACAATAATAGGTTATGAACTCAGTATATCATATATCGAAAAATTTACAAGTAAAATAATTCAAATTATATAAGTTTTTCTATGCGGATTCTGCAAGTTTTCTAAATATCTTAATCTCCATGGATGTACCGATACCTTTGCCTTTTCAAGATGCTCTATATCACAATAGAAAGGTACGCATATAAAAAGGTGACCTTCCATAGGAAGATCACCTTTAAATGTATTTAGTTATAACACTACCTAGTTATAGGATTATCTGTTAACTAGAACGTAAGTTACTTGGATAGGACCATGAGCACCATCTACAGTAACCAACTCAATATCAGCTGTACGGGATGGACCAGAAATCAAGCAGATATTTGTAGGGAAGTTGGACGGATCGTTGTGATAACGTTCAGCCAAATGTTCCATAGTTTGAGTCATACGTGGATTGATTGTATCAGTGTACAATACAGCGATATGTGTAGTAGGCAACAAGCTAATAGCACGGCCAGATTCTTCACCAGACGCTTGTACTACAGTAGCAGTTTCAGCAATACCGCAATATGGGAATGTAATACCGATATCTGCATTAGCAGTGTTGGAGATACATTCTTCACGGCCTTTGGCTGGATCCCATTGGAAGTATGTACGAATGCCGCCATTATTAGCTGCATCTTGTTCGAATAATTCTTTTAATTTATATTCGTCTACTTCTGGAGTGCTTGGGAATACAACTTTACCGTTACCCCAGTCTTCAATAGCTGCCAAAATTGTTTCACCTAATTTATCAGGTGTAGTTTCAACGAATTTTGTACCAACACGTTGACATTGTTCCTTAAACATTGTCAAAATTTGATCTTTATTCAAATCTTTGAACATAGTTTCTTGAGGACCATGGCTGTAATCAAAACCCTCTACGAATGCAGGGCACATTTCTTGATCACGGCCTAATGCACGAGATAAACGTGCAATAAATTGTTTACGTTTAGCTTCATCCATTATTTTTTCTCCTTCTTCTTGTTCTTTTCATGTTCAGCATATAAGTCACGGAATTTTTTGAACTTCAATGTACCCATTTCTTTGGATTTAGTCCAGCCGTTCATAACTGGAACAGCTTGAGTCCATGTAGGCATATTGCCTTCTTTATTACTAATCAAGTTCATACCGATAGCGCCAGCTTTTGTGCCAAGGTCGAATAATGTGGAGTTACCGAACATCTTAGCTGCTGCAGTAAAGATTGCTTCTTCTGCTTTTGGACGAGTTTTTTCGATGTCAGCCATAATATGACGGTGTTCCATCAATAATTCATGCAATGGAATAGCTACTGGACAGTTTTCTGTACATGCACCGCACAATGTAGACGCATATGGAAGATCGCCTGCTACTTCGTAACCTTTGAACAATGGTGTCAATACAGCACCCATTGGACCTGGATATACGGAGCCATAACCGTGACCAGAGATGTGACGGTATACAGGACAAATATTCATACATGCACCACAACGGATACAACGTAACATTTCTTGGAATGTACCACCTAAGATACCGGAACGACCGTTATCAATAATGATGATATGAGTTTCTTCAGGACCGTCTGCTTCACCAGCACGACCAGGGCCAGTCATCATGGAGAAGTAGTTGGAAATTTTAGCACCTACTGCAGAGCGGTTCAACATTTCCATCATAACGTCAAGAGCTTTGAAGTCAGGAACGATACGTTCTGTACCTAAGAAGATCAATTGAGTCTTAGGAATGGAGCTAGACATACGACCGTTACCTTCGTTGGAAACGATAGTACAAGTACCGGATGCCGCTACCGCAAAGTTACAACCATTAACACCTACGTCAGCTTTCAAGAAGCGCTCACGTACATAACCACGTACGAAGTGAGTCATTTCTGTAGGGTTTTCAGTACCAGTGTAACCTAATTTTTCAGCGAAAATTTCGCGGATTTTGTTACGTTCGAAGTGAAGGCCTGGTACAACGATATGAGATGGTGGGCTCACTGCTGTTTGCAAAATGAATTCAGCCAAGTCAGTTTCGTTTACTTCGATACCAGCTTCTTCAAGAACTTCGTTCAAACCAATTTCTTCAGTTAAGATAGTTTTGGATTTAACGATCATTTTAGCTTCGCGTTCACGAAGGATATCTAAAGCGATTTGAGTCGCTTCTTTATCGTCGAATGCAAAGTGAACTTTAGAACCAGCTTTTTCTGCGTTTTCAGCGAATTGGTTTACATAGTAATCCAAATTGTTAAGAACGTGATCACGAAGTTTAGCTGCTTCTGCGCGGAAATCTAACCATTCAGGAACGTCCGCAACTACTGTATTACGTTTATCATAAAACACGTCTTGTGCTTTTTTGATAGCTGCAACTTTGAAATCGTCAGCCAAACATTCTTTTATACGTGTTTTATAGGGGCGATTGTCATATATAAGTGCCATGTCGTCTCCTCCTTAACGGCAGTTTAAGATTTCAGCAATATGCATTACTTTGATACGGCGATCGATTTCGCCTTCTTTATGAAGACGGTCAAGCATACCAGCGATGTTCATCAAGCACGCTTGGTCAGAACCAGAAATAACGTTAGCACCTGTGCCAGCGATTTCCAAGGCTTTTTCGCGTGTCATAACTTCACTAATTTCAGGGTTCTTAACGGAGAATGTACCGCCGAAACCACAGCAACGGTCTGCACGTGGTAATTCAATCAAGTTGATATCTTTAACATTTCTAAGGAGTTTGAATGGAGGTTCTTTAATGCCCATCAAACGAGTTACGTGGCAAGATGTATGATATGTAACGGATTCGTTGAAACGAGCGCCCACATCTTCAACACCTAATACGTCAGTAATGAATTGAGTGAACTCATAAATTTTGCCGCTCAATTTTTCTGCACGTGCCAACCACTCAGGTTGATCTTTCAAAAAATGATGATATTCATCGCGGATTGCAAATGCGCAAGAGCCGGACATGCTGACTACATATTCAGCGTTCTCGAAGCATTCGATTGTATTCTTAATGGCATCCATAGCTGCATCATTGTAACCAGAGTTAGTGAACATTTGGCCACAACATACTTGTTTCTTAGGCACTACGAGCTCGCAACCTAATCTTTCAAGTACTTCTACACCAGCCATGCCTACATGTGGGTAGAACATGTCAATCAAACACTGTTGGAAAAGATGAATTTTCATATTATCGTCCTCGTCTTTTCTAGTACTTAACCTAATAAAAAATTTTGATATGTATGTGTTATGGCAAGAATTCTAGTGAAAGTTTTCAATAATTTTCCGCCCGAAACATTACTTATGCTCTCAAATAAATATTCAAAAGCTTTATCGATATAATTATAAATTAATCATATAGAAAATGTCCAAAGGATTGCTATATTCGTATGTACCCTTTTATTTCCTGTATCGTTATGACTTTTTGTAATAACAAATATTGCATTTTATCACAAATGCCATTCTATTTATAATTTTTTC
The DNA here is from genome assembly GCF_041333735.1 of Veillonella sp. Taxonomy (NCBI): domain Bacteria; kingdom Bacillati; phylum Bacillota; class Negativicutes; order Veillonellales; family Veillonellaceae; genus Veillonella; species Veillonella sp. The sequence continues at coordinate 973,866 of NZ_JBGKFB010000001.1, read as the reverse complement.
TTGTGAAAGCCACATAAAATCTAGATTTTGGGAATGTTTATCATTTCATGTATTTTAGAGTAATGTATGTCGTAATTTACCTATAATTCATTGAATATTTATATAAATGACAGAGAAACACCAAATTCATGTAATTTTTATCCTCATATATTACATTTTCTTATAGTAGTGTATAAATTTAAAAAGTGTTATAATTTATTTTATATAAGTATAGTTTGAAAGGAGCCTTTTCAATGAAACTAAATAAATTATCCTTATCCTTAGCTATTACATTAGCCCTCGGTTCCACATTCGGCATGGCTCACGCTGAAACAACTGCGGCTCATGTAAAATCTGAAGTATCTGCTACAGCTAATAAAGCTGAAGTAGCAGCTAAAGCTGATGAACACCGTGTAGACACATCTGTAAAAAACGACGCTAAACGCGTTGATACATCTGTAAAAAATGATGCTAAACGTGTTGATACTTCTGTAAAAAATGATGCTAAACGTGTTGATACTTCTGTAAAAAACGACGCTAAGCGCGTTGATACATCTGTAAAAAATGATGCTAAACATGGCACTACAGTTGTAAAACATGATGCAAAACATGCTAATACATCCGCTAAAGCCGATGCTAAGCGTGTAGATACATCTGTGAAAAACGATGCAAAACGTGTTGACACTTCTGTAAAAAATGACGCTAAACGCGTTGATACATCTGTTAAAAATGATGTAAAAGAAGATGCTGCTAAGGTAGAAGGTAAAAAAGCTGTAAAAGCTAAAGAAAACTTACCTGCTGGCGTTTACCCTGACACAAAAGATAACTGGGCTCGCGATGCTATCCAAGCAATGACACAAGTTGGTTACCTTTCTGGTTATGCTGATAATACATTCAAACCTAGTGCACAAATCACTCGTGAACAAGCTGCTGCTATTTACGGTAAAGTATTACAACACAACTTAAATGAACAAGAATTAGCTGATATTGTAACTAAAGAAGCTTCTACTTCTTACTCTGACGTAGAAGCAGATCGTTGGTCTAGCTCTGCTATCAAATTAGTAAGTGCTGCAGGCGTAATGGAAGGCACATCTAAAACAGCTTTCACACCTAGCAAAACTATGGACCGCGAACAATTCGTTGCTTCCGCAGCTAACCTAGCTAAAAAATTGAATCTTTCTACACCTGTAAAAACAGAAAAAGTAACATTCAAAGACGAAGCTAGCATCTCCTCTGCTTACTTGGCAGATATCCAATACATGGCACAACGTGGCATCGTAGCATCTGGGGCAACTGAAAACTTTAACCCTAAACAACCTGTAACAAGAGCACAAGCGGCAACAATCTTGAACCGTATGCTTAATGGTGCTGGTCTTGCAACACCAAAACACACTACAACTGAAGCTAAAGCTGAAACAGCTGTAAAAGAAGATGTAAAAAAGGCTGATACAGCAGTAGAAAAAGATGCATCTAAAGTAAGCAAAGATGCTAAAAAAGATGTAGCTAAAGCTGACAAAGCCATAAAAGCTGATGCAAAAAAAGTTGAAAAAGACGTAAAGGGCAATAAAAATGCTGCAGTAGCTCAAAAAACTGAACCTACTCGCACAGTTCGTCCTGTTCGTCGCAGCACGTTAAAAGCACTTGATCAAAAACAACAAGCTGCTTTGGAAGATAAAGTATTCGCTGAATTGAATAAAACATACAAAACAGAAGATGCGTTCCAAGATTACGGTGTAATGTACTGGCGTGACAATCAATTGCACGTAGCTTTGAAAACAGATAGCGATATTTCCACAGTTAAAGCAAACCTTGCAGCACGTGGTGATTCCACTGTAAATAACTACGTTGTAGTTGAACCATCCCAATACAGCCAAACTGAATACGATGCAATCGATGCGAACTTCCGCAACTATTACAACAAAAACGAAAAAGCTGGTACAATTCTAGCTACATTCCCAGATGTAGAAAACAACCAACTTTACGCTGTTGTAACAACTGCATCTAAAGCAACTCAACAAGGAATCTCAAAATTATTCGGTTCCAAAGTAAAAATGACAGTAAAACGCTAATCGGCGTTCACTCAACTAGCCAAGGCAGCGTATACGCTTAGTATTACGCTGCTTTGTTTATATCACTATGCATGCCTTATTATTCGCTATATAATGAATATAGATTTTATTGTTGATGAAAGTTTATATTCTAGGCTATCGAGCCTTAGCCTTTACCATAATTAGGAAGGATTTTTATGTACAAGAATACCCCTTACCCATTACGTGCCCTTGTTCTTGGCACATTATTAGCCGCAACAAGTTTCGGTTTTGCTTCTGCAAATACTACAACTCATGCTCCTGCCACTGCAGTAGCATCTACAAAGGTTGAAGCGCCTACAGTGGCCTCTACGCAAGCAGTTACTATAAACACAGCTGCTACTAATGTAGCAACAACTAAAGCAGAGGCTCATAAATTTGATGCCGCTAAAGCTGCTACACCTGTAGTTGTGAATACATCTATTGGTACGCCTCAAGACATTCAAAAAATCCGTGCCCACATCTTCTCCGATGTGCCTAGCGATTTTTGGGCTGCCAATTCTATCAGTACGGTAACAAAAGCAAATCTAATGAAAGGTTATTCTGACGGTACATTCCGACCTAATCAACCTATGACTCGTGAAGAAGTAGCTGCTCTCTTCAACAACATCACTGATGATGGTACAGCAGCATTCTTATCTAGCAAATTTAAAGATATTACATCCGATCGTTGGTCTGCCCTCGCTATCGAATCTGTAGCGCGTAAAAATATCATCAGCGGCTATGGCGATAACACATACAAACCAGAAAAATATATGTCTCGCCAAGAGTTTGCTGTAGTAGCAGACAACTACATTCACTACTTAGGATACACAACAGAAGATCCAACAGCCCTTGATAATATTGCTTATGGAGACCAAAAATTCGTCGCTCCATGGGCTCAAGATGCAGTTCGTGAACTTGCATACCTGGGCTTCACAAACTACGCTCCTGGCACATTATTTAACCCTGAAAAATATGTAACACGTGCTGAAGCTGCTGAGATTGCGTATCGCATGACGCAAACAGAACAAGCTCTTGCATTCCACAACACATTGTTCAAACAACAAGTAGAAAATAAAACAGCTACTATTATCGACAAAACATTAGGCTATGGCAACGACTTCACAAAATTCCGTCAAGACGGTGCCCTCTTCTGGGATGGTGGCAAGTTACATGCGACTTTAACAGATAAGAAAAAAGCAGAGGCTGTTGCTCATGCAATCTCTGAAGCGCAAGATCCTCAACTTGAAAGCGCCCTTGTTGTATCTCAAGGCAAGTTAAATCAAGCACAACTTGAAGATTACCAATCTGACGCTATTGATTTATACAAAGCAAAAGAGCCAAAAGGTAACATCATCTCCATCCGTCCTAACGATGACACAAGCGCTCTTATCATTACAGCTGACTCCGTTCAAAAGGACACTGTGAAAGCTTTCAAAAAGAAATTCAAAAACAATGTAGTCGTAGAATTACCACAACCTGAGACAGTAAAACCGGATGCAGCAATTCAATTCCCATTACCTCCACGCGTAAACTACTACGACACAACAAATAAATAATTAAATAATCTCAACGATAAAAAGCCGTGTAACTACACGGCTTTTTGTTTTACCCTCATTCAAAGCTAAATAGTAATCTCCCTTTATATTTTAATTGCTATAATACAAAAGAAGAACCGCCCCCGAAGGAGCGGTTCTTCTCACAATTAAACAGCTGTTACTATACACACATAATCGAATTCACACAGTTCGATTATTTTTTTGTTACATCATTTTGGCGGTCACGTAAGTTACCAACTGGTACATATACGGTACCTGCACTGTGGATTGTATCCACGTCTTGTTGTAAAACCATTACAACGGAATAATCATCAGTTGTGTAGAATTCAGTAGGCATTTTATCGATATTTACTTCGCCGCCTAATTGATTTTTCACATCTTGATTATTGTCGATAGCATTCACTAATTCTTTTTTATTAAGACCACCAAGGTCATACAAGGATAATTGACGACCTGTTGTAGTGTTGAATGTGAAGCCTTTTACATAGTTGACGCCATTCGCATCACGGTCACGCATTGTATACGTATGAATCAATACACTGAAAATACCGTTTTTATCTGTTTTAACATCGTAGTACATTACTACATTTGTTTTATCAGCTTCTTTGGCATTCAATTTTTCTACGTCGTTTTGTACTTTAGCAACGTATTTTTTGATAGTGTTATTGATTGCTTTTTCTACAGTTGGGCTAACAGATTTAACTGTTGGGAACACTAGATCAAGGTGATCTGTAGTGGATTCCACTGGAGATACAGCCACCTCTTTACGATCCATATAGCGGTCCGCATTTGGTGCTACTACTTCTACTGCATTGCGATCAACCTTAGTTGCTACAGAGCGTAACGCACGGTTTTGCTCTGGTGTAGCAGTGCTAGAGATACGGTATGTTAAATCATTGCGATTTACTTTATTCGTATCAGCTTGCACTGTTGCAGTGTCTTTAGTTACAGGAATTTCGCTTGCTGCGAAGGATACCACTGGCAACGCAGCAGCCATCATGATGAGTACAGACTGTTTTAATTTCATTGTTTACCTCTTATTGTTGTTCTTGCTCAGCTTTCATTGCTAAAGCTTCTTCTTTATTGAATTTGTGAGTTACAACACGACGAACAAGGTATAAACCAGAGAAGATGAATGCAAGCAATCCTAACCATTGTGCTGTGCTTTCAAAATCAGGGCCTACTAATTCAAGTGGAGATTCACCACCACCAGTTGTAACGGACAATACAATAATAACAGCTATGATTACACCAATCAAGCTTTCACCAACAATCAAACCAGAAGCGAAGAGAACGCCACGGCGGTTAGATTGTTCAACATCGTACTCAGCGAGTTCGCCAGCACGCATTTTAGCACGAGCTACTAGGTAACGGCCTACGAAATAGCTAATGAAAGAACCTAAGATGAGTGGCACTTCCAATGTTGGAGGTAAGTAGATACCCATGCCAACTGCCAATGGAGGCAATGTTAAAGAAGCTGTTGTGCTCTTAAGAATCAAGTTAACGATGATTGCTACTACGCCAACACAAACGCCAATCAAGATGTAATCCCAATCCATGCTGGAACTGAAGATACCTTGAGCAATTGTAGTCATCAAAGTTGCTTGTGGAGCGGATAATGCAGCATTAGGGTCCATTTCAGCACGTGGTAACGCACCTGTGAAGCCATATGCTTGGTAAAGCAAGTTAAGAACAGGAGCAATTGCAACTGCACCAGCTACAGAGCCAAGTAACAACGCAATTTGTTGACGCCAAGGTGTAGCACCAACGAGTTGACCTGTTTTCAAGTCTTGCAAGTTATCGTTAGAAATAGATGCAATGGCGATAACTACGGATGTCATGAAGATAGCCATAGCTGTAGCGAATTGTACGCCTGCTTCTGTAGCGAACAAGTTATTTTCAGAAGCGATGAAGTACACCACTAAGGAAGAAATAATAGTCGCCAAGATACCAATACCGGAGATTGGAGATGCAGATGTACCGATAAGGCCTGCCATGTAACCACATGCAGCAGCTACGAAGAAGCCGATTAGCAATGCTACGAGAACACCTACGATAACAAGTGTCCACATTAAGCCTGCGCTAATAGGTACTGCAGATACGAAGTCCCAGAATGTAAGAACTAAACCTAAAAGGATGATACCGAACACGATGATAACAGATTTTGTGCTCATATCTGTATCCATACGATGCAACGCACGTTCACTAGAACTGCTGTTCATGGATTTAACAGAAATTTTCATACCTTCGATAATAGGTTTGATCAATGTAATCAAAGTCCAAATCGCTGCGATACCAATAGCACCAGCACCAATAAAACGAACTTTAGATTTCCAAACAGCCATTGCAAATTTAGCTGTAGCACCGCCGTCTGGAGCAAGCATATTAGTTAAGTAAGGTACAAAGCCAGCCCAAGCTATGAGTACACCAACGAGGATAGCGATACCAGAAGCGATACCGATAAGGTAACCAGCACCTAACAACGCTGTAGAGAAGCCCAACGGAATTTGAGTAATACCCTTGCTACCTACAGGAAGCCAGAAGCTCATGCTATCACCAAGCACTTTGAAGCCGTTCGCACAAAGACTGATAAGACCAGCTACCAAACCACCGGATACGATGTCACCCATACCGGAGCTAGATTGAGATCCCTCGCCAGCATTGTGAGAGCCAACTTTCAAAATTTCTGCTGCTGCACGTCCTTCTGGATATGGTAGATCACTATTTACTACCATGGCACGACGCAATGGGATAGTGAATAACACACCAAGGGAACCACCGCATGCGCAGAGCAAGAATGTTTGCCAGAATGGGAAGCCATTCCAATAACCAAGCATTAATAGACCTGGCAAGATAAAGATAATTGCGGACAAAGTACCGGCTGCAGAAGCCTGTGTTTGTACCATGTTGTTTTCAAGAACGTTAGAATCCTTGAAGAAACGTAAAATTGCCATTGAAATAATGGCTGCCGGAATGGATGACGAGAATGTCAAACCAACCTTCAAACCGAGATATACGTTAGATGCTGTAAAAATTACAGTAATCAATGCACCAAGTAGCATCCCACGTAGTGTCAGTTCCGGCAGATGAAGGTCATGGCTCATAAAGTCATGTTTCATAAGTACTTACCTCCTCTGTGAAACTAGAGCTTACAACATATAATAAGCTACTTCCATTTTATCGTGTTAAAGCGCTGATTTCAATATATATGCGATATTTATAATGTATACATGTTTCATTAGACCATTAACTATGTAGAAAAAGGCAACAGTCCAAAAGCCTCCAAAGCCACCTACCCCGCTACGCGGGGCCGCTAAGTCGTTTTTGGACTGTCGCCTTTTCCCTCTCAAATTAGCCCTCTATGAAACATGTATACAAATTAAATATAAATCATCGCATATATATTGGGAGAGGAGAAAAGGTGTATATGCACAAATCGCATATACACCTTTCCTCTATATGAAAATAGAAATCATTATCTTTTATTCTGTACAAATATACAGGATTTTATATAATTAAATTACCGACGATAAAGTCGGCATGTCTTTTAAGGAGGTTGTAAACATTATGGAAACAAGAATTGAATATGATTCAATGGGACCAGTCGAAGTCGACGCTAGACGAATTTACGGACCTCAAACGCAACGCTCGTTCAATAACTTTAAGATCGGTAACCACCGCATCCCTATTGAACAAATCAAAGCGCTTGCGCTTGTAAAAAAAGCATGTGCTTTAACCAATGCAAAATGTGGCGCAGTAACTGAGGAAAAAGCGAAACTCATCGCTCAAGTAGTAGATGAGATCGTAGATGGCAAATGGGATGATGAATTCCCATTAACAGTATTCCAAACAGGTTCTGGCACACAAACTAACATGAATGTGAACGAGGTAATCGCTCACCGGGCTAAACAGTTAGATGAAAGCAACCCGCTCCATCCTAACGACGATGTAAACCGCGGCCAAAGTACAAACGATACATTCCCTACGGCAATGCATATCTGTGCGTACTTTGAAATTACAAAACGCGTAATACCTGCATTGGACGGCCTTATCCAATCCTTCGAGAAATTGCAAGAAAAAGGCAAAGGCTTGCAAAAAGTTGGTCGTACACACCTACAAGATGCTACTTTCATCATGGTGGACCAAGAAATCAGTGCCTTTGTGGACGGCTTAAAAACTGCAAAAACTATGCTCCTTCAAAACGCTGACTACCTACTCGACGTAGCCCTTGGCGGCACTGCGGTCGGCACAGGTGTAAACACGCCTAAAGGCTATCTAGACGTTATGGAAACTGTATTGCCAGAGGTAACAGGTGCTCCATTCCGCGTGAAAAACAACAAATTCCAAGGACTCGCTCTTAAAGATGCGTTCATGATGGCTCACGGTGCACTTAACACATTGGCTACAACACTGTTCAAAATCGCTAACGACGTTCGCTTCTTAGGCTCTGGCCCTCGTTGCGGTTACGGCGAATGGCATCTACCTGAAAACGAACCGGGCTCCTCCATCATGCCAGGCAAGGTAAATCCTACACAATGTGAAGCCTTAACCATGGTATGCGCCCAAGTATTTGGTCATAATACAACTATGACACTCTGTGCAGGCAGCGGTGCGTTCCAATTGAACGTGTACATGCCTATCATGATCTATGATTTTGTTGAAAGCTGTCGCCTCCTCGCAGACGCTATGAACTCTTTCACAACACACTGCATCGACGGCGTAGAATTTGTGCCTGAAAAACTCAACTTCTTCGTAGAACAATCCCTCATGATTGCTACATCCTTAACACCATACATCGGCTACGACAAGAGTGCTAAGGTTGTAAAAGAAGCGTACAAACGCGGTTGCTCTATCAAAGAAATCATCTTGGAAGAAAAACTTATGACTGAAGACGAATTTGCTGAAGCAGTTCGCATGAAATAAAATCTCTCTCATCTCTATGACATATATGTAACATCCTCTCATACCTCAAATGAACGGAAAAAGCCCCGATACATAACGTATCGGGGCTTTCTATCTTAAATCTTAGATCAGCTTATTAACTTTCAACAAAATTAACGCAGACATTATGTAAGCAAAAATAAAAAGAACTACATACATCTGTTTTTTTCTAGCCCATTCATAATAGCGACTACGAGGTGGCTGTTTTAATAATACAGCTAACACAAAAACAGGCTGCAAGAACCACACTAATACAATTGGTACAGCGATATAATCTAAGAAATAAAACATGCTAAATAGCATAAACGGATATGTAATAATTGCCGACCAGGAAAGAACCTTCATGAAACCATAATCAGAATTAGCAATTAAAGATACTAATAATGGTGAAAGCTTTTTCCTTAATAAGATTTTATAAATAAGCCAATATAAAGCAATCCACGAAAAAATGATAGCTTCTAAAACTAATGGTAAATGAATATGCACAAATGCTAACCTCTTTTACGTCTTAAATAGTTATAAATATAGTTCCATACCACATAGGTCAAAAAGATTACAATATATACAGTAACAAAAAAATAAAAATCAACTTCATCCGCAATCATTTCAGGATTCATAACAATAGTAAAAGGGATAATTATAAGAAAGAAAAGTACAACTCCCCTCACCAAATAATTATAAATTTTTAAAAACATAAACTTACTCCTACAATAAAAATGATAGTCTCACAACACAACTAAAAATTTTAACTCTAATATATCATAACTTTTATATAAGTTCATATAATAAAAAGAGGTATTGTATTTTCATATACAATACCTCTTTTAGTTTGTCCCCTATGGTTTCTAATATTTCACAAGGTTTATAGTCATTAATATAATCAAAGTTATGATAAAAATCATCTGTTTCGTACTTAACAGTTCATAGGTCTCGTTAAATGTATTATTATCAAATGCTTGTATTATCAGTTCTTCTTGTTTACTGAATTCTAGGTATATATCTAAATGGCATCCAACGGCCACTAGTATTGCTATTTTAAGATATCCCTTATATATATCCGCTGTCATATCGTAGATTAGAGAGATATCAAATAGCATAAGCAGAATGGTACATATAAGGATTTTATGGATAAAGGATTTACTATACATAATTGTATCCCTTTAATGAGCTTACCTTTTATTCTAAGGAGCTCACCTTTACTTCTAAGCTACTCCGTCAAAGAATGTAATGACTGTAATTTCTCGTGGGCAGTTGATACGGATTGGGAACCAATGTCCTGAGCCATTATTAACATAGCACACGCTTTGTTCTTCTACGTAGCGACCTTTTGTATATGGTGTACCTGTTGGTACCAACGGCATGCCCATAAAGACGATTTGACCACCGTGAGTGTGACCAGAGAGGGTCAACGGAATTTTACGTTCAATGGCTTCTTCAAAGAATTCAGGGTGATGTGCCAATAAGATAACAAAGGCATAGTCCGGAATACCAGATAAAGCCTTATCGATCATAGCTTCACGTTTTTCTTTTTCTCGATCATTATCATAGGCAACACCAGCAATGTATACAGGTTGCTTTCCGCCCATAATTTGAATATTGCTATTCACAAGAATATTCATCGGTGTATTGTGTTTCAATTCGTCTAGTACCTTATTTACGTCGTGATGGTACTCATGATTGCCCAAGATAAAATCGACGCCGTCTGGAATTTGTTTTGCAAAGGTTGTTAATCTTTCACAGACTTGTGGTAACCAAGCGATTTTATCGATTAAGTCACCAGTGATGACAACGCGATTAGGCTTCTCTACAAGGGCGAGCTTTAAAATTTCATCAAGACCATCTAAATCGATGCTTGGACCGACGTGGATATCACTGAGTTGAACGATTTTATAGTCCTTTAAGCCAGGTGGTAAGTTCGTATACCCAAAGCTTTCATGAGTGACCTCAATCTCATGTTGACCTACATAGGCAGCATAGCTAGAACCACCGATTGTTGCTAACGGCACCACTGTGGCTGCCGTTCTAAAGAAAGCGCGACGGCCTGTTCTATTCTCCTCTGGCGTTTTGCTCCAAATCTTATTAACCGCCCAGTATAACAAGCTGAGAACGATGAATACAGGAATAGCCAAGAATAAACCAAAGAGAAAACCATAGCTTTCAGTACGGAACATATTCATCAACGGATAATACATCGTTCCATATAGATCTACTTGATTTAGTATATAGTATCGAATGGCAGCGAACCACGCACCGATAATGATGATATAGCCTACCCAGGCAGGCCATTTCTTTTTAGGCTTCCACAAGTTGAGGAATAGAGCCCAAAATCCTACCAATCCTATTACGAGGATAGCAGAAAAAATGATATTAAATAGAATTCTCATTCATTGCTCCTACAAATTATTTTGCAATCTCCGTCAATTTACCATGAGGACCTGCCCAAGCATACTCGGCGAACTCATCGCGCTTGATGAGCATCCAATCCTTTGGCAACTGCTTTTGGATAGCTCCGATCGTTATATTCTTAGCATCTCCTACGTACATTAAATCGCCACAAAATGCTTTCATGAACCATTTTCGATGAGAGAAAATATGTGTTATCTCTTTTACTAATACTGGTTGCAAGGATAATTCAAAACCTAGATCCCTAACTAACGCCTCAAGGCTTTGTTCTCCGACCTCAAAGGCAGATACCATTTCCACAGATGGGAATTCCCACATGGACCGTAACAATCCACGGTTAGGACGTTTGTGCAATAGATAATAGTCTTCATATTGCAAGATACCTACAAATAGAGGCACCTCTACGACCTTTGTTTTCTTGATGCGTACAGGTAATTTGTCCGTATCCTTATGTTGGTATGCTTCGCACATATTTACAATAGGACATTCTCCGCAGCGTGGAGTTTTTGGAATGCACACAGCAGAACCAAAGTCCATCAAGGCTTGGTTAAAGTCGCCAGGTCGGTCATGAGGCAATGTTTCCTCTACGATAGCGGTTATGGCCTTCTTGCCTTTCGTGCTCAAAATATCGTCAAAGATGCGATACAAACGAGCATAAATGCGCAGTACATTGCCGTCTACAGCCACTTCTGGTTCGTTGTACGCCATAGATAGTACAGCCCCAGCCGTATAAGAACCTACACCCTTCAAGGACTCCATAGTCTTGCGGTCATGAGGTACAACACCACCGTAGTTTTCTACGACATCCTTTACACCAAGACGCAAGTTACGAGCTCGGCTATAATAGCCAAGCCCTTGCCAAGCGTGAACGACCTCATCTTCACTGGACTTTGCCAAATCTTCTAAGGTTGGAAATAGACGCATCCAGTTATCATAATAGGGCTTCATCGCCTCAATGCGGGTCTGTTGGCTCATCACCTCAGAAACCCAAACCTTATAAGGATCCCCACAATCACGCCACGGTAAATCCCGCTTATTCACATCATACCACGCTAATAGCTGTGGCACCCACTTGGGACTCTTTTTATCAGTCATATTACCTCTTAACCATTAACATATAGATCAATGCGCGCCAAGTGTTCGCTTTCAAGAACGGTATCGACGGTGGTTAAATCCATTTTATCTACCGTGCTATTGTCTCGACCAAATACGATAGGCCCTTTTAATTTCTTACCTTCTAGTAGCATCGGCAACCATTGGCGGTCACCATCCCACATGTGCTCGTAGGGAATTTCATCTACTGTCAGCCAATGGGGCTCCATTTCGTCGGTTTCCTCTACATTGCCTGTGAAAGTACGCAAAAAATACACATAACCGACATGCGTTAAGCTTTCATCAAAGGGAAATTGAAAGTCAAAAGCTGCTACACATTCTAGATCTTCTGGGCGACCATGAAGGCCAGATTCCTCAAACAACTCACGGATGGCACAGTCTCGGAAGCTTTCACCAGCCTCGAGTTTACCACCAAATCCATTATATTTATCAGCCCCGAAACCACGTTTTTTACGACCTAGCAATATACGATTTTGTTCATCAATAGGAAATACAAGCGTCGTCGGTTTCATAGAGCCTCCTTAATCATTTATATAATACTCTATTATTATACCATTATTTCATGTACGAATGGGCTAATTATGGTATGATTAAGAGTATAGATTTTCTTACGAGGAAGGAGGCACATGATGAATAAACCACTACGATTTAACATCGCACTAGGGCGCACTAAGCCTGTTAATATTCGCAACGAAGAAGTGCGCTGCCCCTTCTGTGATCGTGCAAAATTAACGGATATCCTAGATACATCGGGTCATATCATATGGCTCATGAACAAATATCCTGTACTAGATAAAACATGGCCCACGGTTATTATCGAAACCGAAACGGACGAAGGCGAATTTTCCACCTTGCCGGCTGACGAAGCAGCTCGTATTCTCCAATTTGGCCTTGATAAATGGCGCGAAACACGACAACGAAAAGAATTCAAATCCGTATTATTCTTTAAAAACCATGGTTATATGTCCGGTGGTTCCATTCGTCATCCTCACAGCCAAATCATAGGCCTTGAAGATTACGATTATCACGAAGATATTACAGCTCAAAATATGGAAGGCTGGCTCTTACACGAGGATCAAGATGTGCGCATCACCTTGTCTACACAGCCCATCATTGGCTTCTTTGAGTACAACATACGCTTTAAACCAGATGCACCGGTGCGCTCCGTAGCATTGCGTTTACAACAGGTATTACGCTATGTATTGCGCAGCATCGCCAACTATAGCCATTCCTATAACTATTTTGTATATAATCTTGAGGACGGCTACGACTATATCAAGGTTGTGGCCCGTTATGTAACAACACCACTCTATGTGGGCTACAAAATTCCTCAAACTTGCGACGAAGAGCGGGCTGCAAAAATCATCCAAGACATTGCACCGTACTTCCACGCCTCTAAATAGTTTAATGATACACATTTAATCTAAAGAGTTTTGATAATACATTTTTGTTCTAAATAGCTTTGAGTATATATTTGAAAGGATGTTTATGAAAGTATTTGCCATCGGCGACCTCCATCTATCTGGCAGCCCTCCGACGAAGCCGATGGATATTTTTGGTCCCCATTGGGATAATCACTGGAGCCGCATCAAAGAAGATTGGAACGCCCGTGTAACAGACGAAGATATAGTCTTTCTCGTAGGTGACATGAGTTGGGCCCTTCGCCTCGATGAGGCAGCTTGTGACTTACAAGAAATTGCATCCATGCCGGGAAAGAAATATATGATCCGCGGTAACCACGATTACTGGTGGGCCTCGGCCAACAAGATGCGAAACCTCATGGGCGATGCTATCACCTTCTTACAAGGTCATGGTACAGCACAGCTTATTCAAACAGAAGAAGGTCCACACATTATTGCCTTTGGTGGCACACGCGCTTACCTCTGCCCTGGAGACTCCCATTTCACTCCTGAAACAGACCAATCCATTTACGATAGAGAACTGATTCGCACCGAAGCAGCACTACAAGAAATGGATAAAGCTGTAGAAACACTAATAGAATCATTCAAATCAGAAATAAACGTAGATACTACAGACTCTGATAAAAGCAATCCACTAACTATAGATATAGACAAGATACCAGTAACAAAAATCTTATTGTTACACTATCCTCCATTCAATGAGTCCAACACCACTTCAGGCTTTACGGATCTCATGGAGACATACAATGTAGATACATGTATCTTTGGACATTTACACGATCAAATATCCTTTAAACGTATTCCAAAGGAGTTTGGTTCCACAAAATTAGAGCTAGTATCTGCAGACTATCTAGACTTTAAACTAAAAGAAATTATGTAAGGAGAGACCATGAGTCGCATTCATAAAGAACATTTACAAGCGGGCTATATTTTTGGTGATACTATTAACCAAGAATATATTTACTTGCCCTCTGGTGAGGTAGGCACCGACCATCCATTGGCAGTTCTGGAAACACCGACAAAGCGTGAGGATATCACATTAGATGAAGCAGTCCACATGATTGACACACTTACGTTAAAACGTTGTAGTCATCCTACACTAGGGAAAAAATCATTTTAATAATATAATGGCACTAACAAATTAAGCGGGTAGATATCTACCCGCTTTTTGTATGGATTTATATGGTTTTTCAATCTTCTAAAAAAGATTATCCTAAAAAGCCACCATGGCCCATACGGATGCAATCTTCTTTTGTGATTTCATCATCTGCAACGAGACGTGGCAAGATTTCATCAAAGGCAGTCGGTTTGCTGAATAACACACCGCCTGGAACGCCGAGGATTGGCGTACCATCTGCGCAGTATGCAATACAAACCATGGAGCCTGGCAATACAGGCAAACCATAAGTCACTACGCGATCTGCATAGCGTTTAATGGCCCCTGGTGTTAAATCGTCAGGATCAACGCTCATGCCGCCAGTACAGAAAATAATATCAGCGCCAGCTTGTTTTACCTTGTCGATAGCCGCCACGATATCGTCTGTATTATCCGTTACAATTTCATGAGCTACTTTTTTTACACCAAATTCAGCACAACGTTCTTCAATGATTGGTGTGAAAGCATCTTTAATACGGTCTTCAAATACTTCGGAGCCTGTAGTAACGATGCCCATTGTTTTGCGTACGAATGGTTTTACATTGAGTAAAGGCTTGCCATTAGCGATTTTTTTCGCATCCTCTACTTGTTGTTCCTCTAATAACAATGGAATACAACGCATGCCTGCCAATTTATCGTCTGCTTTTACAGGTGTATTATTAAATCTCGTTACTATGGTAAGCTCGCCAATGCTATTAATAGCATGTAAGCGATCTACATCAACTTTAAAGAGGCCATCTAAGTCTGCAATGGCTTCGATTTTGCCTTGCGCCATAGGGCCATCATGCATGTTCTCGCCACCTGCCATATTGTACAAAGCACGTGCCACATCCTCTTCGTGCAAGAACCCTTCATCTTCAGGTTCCATTACAAAGATATGCTCTTTACCAAGGTCTAATAATTTTGGAATATCCTCTTCCGTAATCACATGCCCACGGCGGAACGGCGTATCTTTCACCTCGCCGATAACAATACGTACTAAATCATGTATTAATGCATGCCCTACAGCATCTTGTGTTCTAATGGATTTCATTTCTTTCCCCTTTAATTCAAAATTCTATGTCATATATTGAATTCTAAATTCTACTCACATATTAATTTCTAAAGTCTGCTCAAGTATTAAATTCTAAAATCTGCTCAAATGTTAAATTCTGAATTCTATACAATGTATGTTATAACAACAAAATGTATCTAATCCTATTCTGAATATCTTACAAATTGGTTTATAAATATCTTCCGAATAAGACCTAAATAGTCTTATGTAGTAATCATATAAAAATGGCTTTATTTACGCTGTAACTCAAGTCACCTTATTTGTTAATTAGATCGTACAGAGTATACGCGCAAGTAGTACACCCACCCAGCAAAGGATTAAGCCCCCTACAACTTGTACAAAGCCATAGAATAAAGCTTGTACATAGGACTCAGACATCATTAGTTGTAGCATTTCAAAAGCAAAGGTAGAGAAGGTTGTAAATGCACCTAGACCACCTACAACTAGGAAAAATCTAGCCCACTGCGGCAAATCTGGCTTTTGCATATATAGACCCAGTACAAGACCAATAATAAGACAACCGATGAGGTTTACTACAACCGTTCCATACGGAAAGGAGCTCACCTTTGTCATAACCCATTCACCAAGAGCCATACGACATAATGCTCCAATGGCCCCACCGAGGGCAACTGCAATGTATTTTTCCATATTGCCTCCTCTACTTACAGTACTATCCTACGACTTTCACAATACGTGTAATTATCTGAAATATCCGATAATTATCTAGTTTTCTATATTAGTCAATCACCAACAGTCTCAGTATACTATATTTAGAGAGCAGGGAAAAGGAAGGAATCCCTATGAAATCTGCATCGACACCGTTAACTGAGCTACGAATCAATACCTATGAAGATCCTCTTTTACAACATCAATATGTGTGTTTAGGTCATAAAATTGCCAATATCCGCATATCATTAAATATGTCCCAATATAAGCTAGCACGCCAAGTTGGTATTAGCCGCAGTTATTTGAGCAAACTAGAATGCGGTACAGGCATATCCGGCATGTCTTTAGAGATCCTATTTAAAATCGCTGAAGCATTCCAAATTGACGTAGGCCAACTCGTAAGGCTGCGCATCGTAGATTATAAAAGCTGTAATGCACATCTTACATCACACTATAAACGATTAGAATTCCTAAGCCATACACGTAACAATACGCCAGCAAAAGCTGATTCAAAGCTAAGCTAAGTTAAATTAAATTAATTAAAGAAATACAGTAACCATCTACTACATAAAAAGCTCCGCCAATGGCGGAGCCTTTCATATAGTATGCCCAATTAAAGGCATTATACTTCATTAAGTTTTTTGTGTTGCACTTCAGCATTTGCTTTTTTGAAGATAAATGCATTATTAATGTGCTGACGCATAGCATTTTCTGCTGCCACTTCATCATGACGCTCAATAGCATCTACGATATGATCATGTTCATCGTCGCAATCATGTGTACGCACTGCATTGAAGGAGCTGATATACATATCGCGATTAACGCGTTCACGGAAGCTCGCAAGGTATTCTACAACGCGTTCATTGCCAGAGTAATGAGCGATCATTGTATGGAATCGACTGTTTACTTCAACACGTTCTGTAGCATCTTCGATTTCATGCATTTCTTTACAGATGTCACGCAATTCTTTAATTTGTTCGTCTGTAGCATGACGTGCACAAAGTCTTGCACCAAGGCCTTCCATTACTTCACGCACTTGATACAATGCAATGATTTCCTCTGGTGTATCAGACTTTACAGTAACGCCCTTCCAAGGAACGATCACTACGAGGTTATCTTTAGCCAATTTACGGAATGCTTCACGCACAGGTGTTGCACTCACTTGCAATTGCTCTGCAATTTTTACTTCGTTAAGCTTTTCTTGTGGCATCAATTCGCCTGTTAAAATAGCTGTTTTTAATGTTAAATACACTTGTTCACTGAGAGGTAATCTTTCAATAGAGTCCACAGCGGACAATTTATATTTATCTTTCGAATCTTGTTTTCCCATTACTATCCCCTAATCTTGTGTCCCGTTATATCTTTCATACTTTCAAAGAACGGCTAAAATGAGTATAATATATTGTACGATATATTTTATATTTTGAATAAATATGTCATATATGATTTAGTGCATATAATATAATTATAGAGCCCATATCTAAGACTGTCAATTTAACGATAGATAATAGCTATATCTCATTTTTGAAAGTAAGGAAGTTATATCATGAGCCGTTGTTTGGTAATCATAAACCCTGTATCGGGTGGCGGTGCGGCGCGCCGATATGCCCTCGATTTACAATGGAAATTGAGCACCTTATTCGAAACGATTGAGGTCAAATTCACTACCGGTGAAGGAGATGCTACACGTTTTGCAAAGGATGCTTGCGAACGCGGATTCGATGCTGTATTTTGCATGGGCGGTGATGGCACCGTAAATGAAACCGTAAATGGTATTGCCCAAGGTGGCTTCAAATCTACCTTTGGTTTTATACCAGTAGGTACTGTTAACGATATGTCTCGTGCCCTTGGCATTCACCAAAATCCAACACAAGCGATCAAACGCATTGATATCAATCAAACTCGTACCATTGATATCGGTCGTTGCAATGATAAATATTTCTGCAACAATATCGCAGCCGGTGTTATTCCAAAGGTAATCGAAGAGGTTACACCAAAGGAAAAAAGTATTTTAGGACCACTCGCCTACTTCTTGCGCGCAGGCCAAGCCTTGTTCACAACGAAAGACTACACATACCGCATCAAAACAGAGAACGACGATTTTATTTGTAAATCCCCGCTCGTTCTTGCATTGCTTACCAATGTAGTGTCTAGCTTTGAACGCTTTATGCCGGAAGCCTCTGTAGACGACGGTTATATGCGTATCATCATCTTCAAGGAATACTTCATCCTCGATATCCTCAGCGTATTACCACTTATCCTCAGTGGTGCCATCTATAACTCTCGTTATACAACATCATTAACTGTGAAAAAAGCTCAAATTGAACTATTATCTGATATCGGTGATTTACCTACTAATATGGATGGCGATCAAGGTCCATCCATGCCAGTAGATATCGAAGTATTGCCGCGTGTACTAAAAGTATTTGCACCAGCAAAACACAAAAAGAAAAAGGCTTTAAATTTGCCTAAATTACCACATATATAACACAAAAGCTCTCTATCAAAAGATAGAGAGCTTTTTTTATGTGTATTACATATCTAATTGTTACGACATATTACACACGAATAGAGAAATCTGCTAATCATATGTAGATAGCTAAATTAATCTACAACAATTGCATCATGCAAGCGGAAGCTATAGATATAGCATGCTTTTACCGGCATTCCCGTCAATCGTTGCAAGGCCTCTTTATAGAGGTCCATTTGGATTTTATAGCGCTTGATAAGGTCTTCCCCAGATTTGATGCGGTCCGTCTTGTAATCTACGAGAACCCATTCACTGTCCTCTTCAAAGGCGGTATCGATAATACCTTGAAGGAATAGATTTTCGCTGTCCTCTAAGGTATCGTATACGCGTTTACCCTCAAAGAGCATGCTAAACGGCAATTCTCGTTCGATACGTTTAGCGTTGATGAGACGCTGCCCAAGATCAGAACTGAAGAATTTATAAAGACTTGTATCACTTAATAGATTTCGTTCTTCCTCGGTGAAAGTCCCTTTTCTTACCAATTCATCAAGCTCTTTTGTCAAAGAATCTTGTGTATAATTAACGAGTGGTAACCACTGCATAGCCTCATGCATTAAGGTGCCCCATTGAGCCCCTGTTAACACATCCTCTTCGGACTGTAATGCTTGCGGCTTGCGACCGAATACGGAGTTAGCTAAATCATCGGCTGAAACTGTAATAACATCCAAAACATTTCGTTTAGAGGCAGTTTCTACGGGCTCGACGACTTCAATCGGTTCATTAAGGCTATCGATAGTCCCTGCTTCTAGTTCTCGTTCTTGGAATCGTCGTTTTAATTCACTAACGGAGATTTTAGCAGTACGACGTGTGGCATCGCTGTACGGGTAGGTATAGTTAAAACGATCTACTATTTTCTGAGGTAATTTTACAGAATTAACAGCCTTTAACTCACGCACCTTGTTGATAGTGGTTTCGTCGATATCTGCTTTGTAGTCTAGATCACCATAGAGAGAGCCATCGTGAATTTCAACCTTTATGCGGCACTTCTTATCTGGTAAATCAAAATAGGTGGGTCCTTCGTACTCAATAGCTACACGCAATGGATTGCCGCCGTCTAAATGACGAGCAAAGCCCATAATGAGCCACTCTAAATACGTATTGGCTTGAGTAATAATATCTGTAGGTAGTTGTTGCCCCTCTACAGAGGCAGCATTTTTAATGAGCTCACCTAAGGTACTCAACCCGCCCTTAGAATTTTTAAAGCCTTTTACAAAGCCTGTCATAAACAGCTTATCTCGCGCCCGTGTTAACGCTACATAGAGAATACGCTGTTCCTCTGCTTTGAGAGCCGCCTCTTTGACGTCTTTCACATAGAACCATGGCATTGTTGGGAAGGATACCCGAATATCTGGGAAGTACCCCTTAAGACCAAGCCCTGCATTCTTATCGATGAGGAGCTCAGAACGAAGGTCCATCATATTGAATTTCTTTTGCATCCCAGATAGGAATACAACAGGGAACTCAAGGCCTTTACTCTTGTGGATGGTCATGAGACACACTACATTATCCGCTTCACTGACTACATTGGCAAGAGGCATATCTTGATTGCTATCGCGCAAGCTTTCAACAAAACGCAAGAATCTAAAGAGTCCACGGAACCCTGAGGCCTCATAGCCCTTAGCTCGGTCGTATAGGGCGAGCACATTCGCACGGCGCACGAGACCATTCGGCATGGCACCTACATAGTTTACATAGTCTTGGGATTCGTAAATATCCCACAATAAATCGGTTACACCGTGACGTCGTGACAAGGTACGCCAACGCTCCATATGTCCAATAAAGGATAATAAGCGCTCATCTTGTGATTCTTCTGCATAGGCGGGCATGAGAGACCACAAAGAGCCCTCACCAGATAGACGCAAAGCACCTAGCTCGTTTGCATCAAGCCCAACGAGACCGGAGTGCAACACCGCAGCCATCGGCAAGTCTTGTTCAGGATTATCTATGATGGATAACAACGCTAGTAAAAGCTGAATTTCTTGGGCTTCAAAGTAACCATCCCGTTCATTTACCACCGCAGGGATGCCTGCTTGGCGCATGGCCTCTACAGCACGGGTGCCCCAACCAGCCAAGGATCTACGCAAAATAGCAAAGTCTCGCCACTCGATTTGACGGAATGTGCCATCCGGATTTTGCACCTTCTTCTTTGCAGCGTGGATTTCCTTAATCTTTTGAATGATAAAATCTAGCTCCCGCTCGTTATTCTCAGGGTCATCCCCTTCGTCTTCGTCGCTTTCACTAGCACCGAGGGTATCCTTGCTCACATCTAAAAGCTGCAATTCCACGTCGCCTCCAACCCAATCCTCAGGCGCATCCTCTACAATGCGGCCAGGAATGAGGGATTCAGCCTCCGTATAATTGAGCTCCGCCGCCTCTTCCGTCATGATTTGATAGAACAAGAAATTTGTAGCGGCCAAGATATTTTCATGAGATCGGAAGTTCTTCGCCAAATCGATACGGCGCTCTACCGCATCATTACCGCCGTAGGTGTTATATTTCTCCATAAACAGAGAGCTATCGGCCATACGGAAACTGTAAATAGCTTGCTTCACGTCCCCTACGTAGAACCGATTATCGACGCGAGAAATCAAGTTGATAATCGTCTCTTGCACGCCGTTCGTATCTTGGTATTCGTCGACCATGATTTCTTTGAAAGTATCTTGCAATTCCTTTGCCACGTCAGACGGCTGAGGATCATCCTCTGTGCCAGGCTCAACGAGAAGGGCTAAGCATAAATGCTCCAAGTCACTAAAGTCCATAATGCCTTGCTCTTGCTTCATATCCCGATAGGCTTGGTGGAATGCAATGGTAAGCTCTACAAGACCTTCAATGATGGGATATTGGGCCTTGAACTGCTCTTGCAAGGTCGCTTCTGGCACGGTGAACACAGCGGCTTGCATGGCTTTAAGGTCATCCTTATTTTGAGCACCTAAGGATTTAAACTCAGCTACCAATACAGGGTCAAAGGCTTGTGCCTCTTTTGAACCCATGCGGAACTGGTCTTTAATAAAGGTATCCATATGCTTACAAGCTTCGCCCATATCGTCCCAGGTTTGAGCATTTGAAAGCATGCCTAGTGCAGCTAATTGGTTATCGTATATGTTTTGCCATTTATGAGGCCCTACTGGATCGAGCAAGATTTGTTCCATCCGCTCTAAGCGCTCACGAATGCGGTCTATAACAGCTACATGTTGATCCCACATATATTGGCCCCATAGCGTATCACTCGGGTTTATTTCCATAGCCTCTTTATAAGGCACTAATGCTTTACGTAACCAACCATCAGGATTAGCAAGGGACATGGCGTAGTTATATAAAGACATAATCTTCTCTGTCAGCCCCGCATCAGATTTATCATCGCTGAAGAAGTCCGCCAATTCATAGATATTATAAAGGCCTTCTTCATAGGATTTAGTCAATAAATCGGCTAATACTTCTTGTTGTAAGAGTGCCATTTCTGCTTCATTACCAATGCGAGCTGTTGGGTTAATATCGAGCTTGTAGAAATAGGAACGAATCACCCATTGGCAGAAGGAGTGCAATGTAGAAATATGCGCAGATGGTAAGAGATTAAGCTGTCGCTCAAGACGCTGTTGCATAGCCTCATCATCAGTAGACTCCATGGCTTTTGCCAAGGCAAGCCCAATACGAGCACTCATCTCTTGTGCCGCCGCCTTTGTAAAGGTTACAACCATGAGCTCTTGTACGGATAAAGGATTATCCATATCTTTAAGACGCGTAATGATACGTTCTACGAGAACTGCTGTCTTACCCGAGCCAGCCGCTGCTGCTACGAGCAAGGTTTGATTATCTAAGGACGAATCCTTAGGAGCTATGATGGCAGACTCCTGCTCTGGCGTCCATTTAACACCCATGGTTTTCACCTCCTTCGCTACTGTTGTTTCCATTATTACGATTCCCGTTGTTATCGCTATTTTCGTCGTTTAAGACCTCTTTCATCCGTTCTAATGCATCATCTTCGGACAATCTAGATAAGTAATTATATCGATTGCGACTAGAGTCAAAGCGGCATACGATATTGTAATCGCAATATGTACAAGGTCTGTTCTTATTTAACTGGTAAGGCTGAATTGGGAATTGTCCTTCTCCAATATGACGACCAATGTCAGCCATTACATGATTGGTATAACGGCACATTACATCAAATTCACCGGTGTTCTTAACCTTATGCAAGTCTCTACTAGAAATTGTTTGATCCTTTTTCGTCGCAATCGGCACATATGGACCTCGTTTAGAACCGTAGGATAAGAACTTATTATCTATATGCGTTAACAACTCAACATCATCTGAGAAGTAGCCGCTATTTTGCCACGCATCACTTTCTTTAACCAAGGCTACTGCATCTTCATAGGATAGAGGCGCGCCAGCAGGGATTTTAGGGTTCTTCACATAGGAATACACCACCGCCGCAGGAGCCATAGATTGTCCTTGCCTGTTACCATAAGCGGATTCTAAGGCCAATAAATATGTCATAAGTTGTAATTTAAGTCCATAGTACACATCTTGTGCCGTTACATGGGCGCCACCGGATTTGTAATCGATAACCATGCCGTAGGTTTGACCGTCTCGAGTATATTCATCGATGCGGTCAATTTGACCGATGAGGCGCAAATAACGGTCTTCCCCAAGAGGTACGCGAATCGGATCCCAACCACCTTGACGTCCAAAATCTTGCTCCAAATATTTTGTATCAAAATCACTGCGCTTGGACCACTCAACAAGGCGGTCTACCGTCACATGTAATGTTCGTTGTACACGCTGCTCGATTGCCTTTTGGTAAGCATCGCTTGTTTCCTCGCCACCGTGATTTTCTTGTAAGATTTCATCGGCTACAGAGCGACATAAATTTTGTTGCTCTTCTTCATTGAGATCACGCCATTGTTTATTATTTTCTAATAGGTAATTGCCTAACCGCTCTAAATTAGCATGTAAGAATGTACCAATTTCAGGAGCCCCAAAGGAACGCATCCGACGTGGCTCTAGTTTCAAACCATATTGAGCGTAGAATTTGAACGGACATTGTTGGTATCTCTCTAGGCGCGTTACAGAACCAGACATATAGCCTTTAGAAAGGAATAATCCATTTACTAAATCCTTCGTAATGACCGGCACATCGTTATTGTCTCGAATACCACGAGACACCTCACCTAAACGAGGACGATAAGTGTCGCTTTCACGAGCCCAGTTATAAAGGCCCCACCATAATGGATTGACCTCATGACCACTAAAGAGAGCACCCCAACGTTCAGATAATAAGGACAAACTTTGAAGCGGACGCCATACATAATCAGACTCTGTATCAGGCTCAATGGATAGAGGAATATCTACAGCCTTGCCAACGTAACCTAAAGATTCTAATCGTTTCACCACGAGGGATGGCTCAAGGCCTGTACCATCTTCACCAGAGCTTGCATAGGATAAGGTCAACGAATCAGATGACCGCGTCATAGCTAGGTATAGTAGGAAATTCTCGTTGAAAGCCTTCGGCAAAGCACCTTCAGCCAAGGTAATGCCGGCCTCAGCCAATTCTTGTCGTTCCTTATCCTTAATAAGACCTTCATCGCCCATACTTTGTGGGAAAATGCCTTGGTTGAGGCCCATGACGAACACCTTAGGCCACCATTGGCTATAACCACGTTCAATGGTGGTAATCACCACATGGTCTAGAGATGGTGGAATCATGGAATAATTTACGTCGCTCAAGCCTTCTTCGAGAAGCAACATCATCTCATCTAAGGTCAACACTTCGTCCTTCATGACCATAGAGATTTCGTCTATGAAAGAAATAACTGCATTGTACATCTGTTCATGGCTGGCTTTGGACTCTTGATCGCCCATGGCTTCTGCGTCCTTCGCCCACTCATAGAGGCGCTCAGGCACTTGTAAGGTTTCTAATAAACCATAGAGCTGTTCGCCCCATTCTGCCCCTGTATGGCCCTCACTATGAGCGGCAAAGTCAAACCATGGAGATAATATATCCATGATGGTTTGTCTTGCTTGATTCACACGGGCTCTACGCGGTGCATCAGGGTGACTAGCTTCGTCTTGACCTTCATGGAAGCCTCGTAAATACGGCCAGCTTTCACGTTCCCATTTATAATGGTCAATACCAAACTCGAGTACGTAGTTCTCTAATTCATCTACGGCCTCACGAGTTAGGGGCATCAAGTCTGTTTTCAGCAAGAGGAACATGCTGTCTCGGCTGTAACTATGGCGCACAATATCAAAGAGAGCCGTCAACAATTCGCCTAAGGGATGATTTTTCATAGGACGTTGGCGGTCGATAAAGTGTGGAATACCATAGCGAATGAAAACCTTCTCTAAGGTGTCTCCGTATGTTTCGGACTCGCGAAGCATGATGCATACATCGCGGTAACGAGCCTCTGGAGAAGATTCCACATAAGCTAAGATGCGACGGGCTATGGCGTCGGCTTCCCGTTCTCTGTTGTAGCCACGAATGAGCGGAATCGTAGTATCCGTAGAATTTGGCTTACTAGGACTAGTAAAGTAATTAGACTCTAGTTCTTGTACGATTTGAGGGCCCCGTTTCCCGTCAAAACCTACCCAATTAATACTAGTGCCATAACGAGCCACTAGAGTGTCATAAATTTCTAAAGGTCGACTAAAGAGATGTTCCCCTCGACGAGCGAGATTTAACGCCTTCGGAGCCATCGGTAAATCAATAGTAATAACGGCTTCCTTAGCCAAATCAAATAAGGTGTAAATCAACTCGTAGTGTGTGGGTGTAAACCAATGGAATCCATCGATAAAGACATGGCTGTTTTCCATCAGAGGAGATTGAGGCAAAGCCTCTACAATTTCCATGATAGGATCGATATCGCGCTCCCCATGACGGCTGATTTCCTCTTCATAGGCGGCCATACAGATGGCAAGTTCCCGCAATTTCTTTTGTAATACTTTATTTTTAACGGACTCCGCCCCACGCTCAAGGTCATTAGGCCCTACGCGGAATGCGCGAAACTCAGAAAAGAGCTGTTGCAATACAGAAGAAAACTCAGGACGCTTAGTAGCCTGTTCTAAAAGACCTAACTCCTTCTGTTTTCGTTTCATAACAAGGCGCAACAACATAGACCGGCCAAAGCTAGATAAGCTTGATTGACCGGCCCCCTTAGAGCCTATGGATTGATATACTTGGTACCCCAAACGACCAAAGCCCACAACGCGAACTGTGGTAAAGCCTTTTTCAGGCATAAACTCGGCAAGCTCTCGCTCTACTCGATACGTAGCTGGTTCAGGAACAAGTAAGATTATAGGTTCCCCTGGACAATCGGTCATAACTTGACGTATCCGTTCATATACGGCACGTGTCTTACCAGATCCTGCTCGTCCATAATAGACGCTAATACTCATGAGACCTCCCTAGTGAAACTTTCACCATCTCAATTTATAGAAATCATAAACTTCATCTTATTTTTAAATTTCTTTTCCTCAGGTATAGATTTAAACTAAATTTTTCGATATAATATATTACTATACTACGTATTATTATATAGTAATATGATATTCTGTGCCTAATTATGGGGTAATTAAAGGCAAATTGTACAATATTTGACTCATTAGATTAAATTTGTTTATAATTAAGAAAATATTTTATATTTTATTTACAATTAACAGAATTTCATATATAATACAGATTAGTATTTGTGTTATTTGTAAAAAATCATGTATTTAGGAGTGAATTATTATGAACAAAAAACATTTAGCAGCTGCTTTCGCAGTATTCGCAGCTACAACTATGTCTTTCTCTGCTTTCGCAGCATCCGTTGATGCTAACGCACGCGCTTACGAACGCGCTGCAGCTGAGCAATATACTTACGCTGCACCTCAAGCAGCTACACCAGCGTACCAATCTGGTTATGTAACAAGCGCACCACGCCCTGGTTACAAACCATTACCAGCTGTACCTTACACAGCAGGTGACATGGCTCAACAAATGCCTGTATCCAAAGAATTGGGCGACCCAATCTTTGTAGCACCTCAAACGACAGCTGTAGGTCTTCAAATCATGGATCCTATCGCTACTAACAACCAACCTGTATACCAAGAAACTGTAACTTCCGTAACAGCTAATGGCAACGGCAGTGCATATGTTTCCCGTTACAAAACTAACCAATTGAACGCATTCGACTTATTGTTGAACGGCAAATCCTATACATACGACTTGCCAGCATACACTAACGGCTACCAAGTAAAAACTGCTAGCTCCTACAACCGTGCTGGTGACGGCGTTGCAAACGTATTCTCTACAAACGTAATCACTGAAGCAGTTGTAAATAACAACTCCTTGCGTATCACTGTTAACATGACTCAACCAACAGCTGTAGCAGCTGCTAAATTGCGTTCCATGCAACAAACTGGTCAAGTAGCAGGCGGTGAAGTAGCTGCATTGTTCGCTTACAATGAAAGCTATGATGGTGTAAAACAAGCTGCTCATTACGACGTATTCAACAACGGCAACCGTTATATCGTTGTTAAATCTGGTGCTGTAACTGTTCCAAACGGTGCACAACACCCTTACGCAACTGCATTGTTCGCAGTAACTGATGACACTGTAGCTGCTGTAACAGTATCTGGCAACACTGCTGATGCTTACGATTTAGTAAAAGGTACTGCATACGCAATCGCTCAATCCGCTCGCGTATCTAACGCACGTACTCGCTAATTCAAACTACAATTCGTTACGAATTAAATATAATAGTGAAAGCTACGAGCCTTCACACATAAAGACTAAATAAATCACTAAATCCCCGAATGAGATATCTCATTCGGGGATTTTTTTAGCTAGTTATAAAGCTCAGGATCTAAGGTCTAACCTTCATACCTAAGTAAACTAAGGTGATGCATCTTACCAACTAGGTCCTAAACTTGATGAATTGATGAATTGATGAATTATTAGTTTTATGATGCTTTAATTATAGTCTTGTAAAGATCTCTAATGCCTTATAAGCCATCAAACGATAGCCACGCGCATTGGGATGCACTTCACCAGCAAAGACAATTTGGCCTATTTGATCTGCTTCATATAAAGTTGTATAGAAGTCTATAACTTTTAAGTCATGCTCTGCTGCATAGGCTTTTAATTGTTCATTTACATCTCGCACAACAAGGTCTAGTCCATCCATATCACTATCGATTTGTGTTTCCAAACCAATTATTACCTTCCCCTTTGTGCTCGCTAATTCAATAGCTTTCACCAAGGTCTTGAACACATACGCACTATCTCTACCTTGTAATATATCATTGGTGCCACACATTAAGAAAATGTGACGTGTTGGATCAGCTACAACTGTAGGTAGCCATTTTTCAATATTATAAATCATGCCCTGAACGGAGCAACCGTCTTCACCATAATTTGTAAAATTCACACCCTCTATAGATGCATCACAAATCTCAACCCACCCTTGGCCATAAGGCACATCATAACCACGGGTAATACTATCTCCAAAACAGATAATTTCCATATCAAGACCTCCTGTACTATGCATTAATCATATAACAAAATGACAATTATATACAATATACATACTATGGATTTTTATATTCATTTTTTATAGAATTACATGTTTGACTATGGTATACTAATTCCACATAAGAGAGGTCAAAGATGAGAAAACTATATCCCTTTTTAATACTAGCGCTAGCAACATTACAATCAGCTAGTGCGATTTCACAATATGAATTAGAGAACAAGCCTACGCAATACCAAGTAGCTTATAATAGCCCTTCAGAGACTGTGTATATCGACTTAAGTACAATCAGTCTAGCACAGGCAGGTCCTACGTATAGCACGCTTCATGCTCGTACAATTAGTCTGTATAAAAATCAGAATATCATAGCTGATTATTCAACTAATTATACATATCATCGAGGTAATACATCTAAAGATATTTATCTTATGGATTGGCATGTGGCACCAGCCAAATTCTACCAAGTAAATGGTGCCCCTATAGGAGCTGCTAACAATCAGCGTTCTGTCCTATCTACAGGTGCTCATGTCGCTACAAAGGGCTCTGCGGTGGCTGAAATAGGTCAATTTATTTTACATAATGCATTAGAAATGGAACGTATTACATATACTTCTACGAACCCCTATGTACCACCACGTCCATATAAGCCTATAAATGCACCAGCTCCAACAGCAAGCAAGCCATTATTTGGTGTTCAACCACCACCAGGCGTATACAAACCGCTAAACCAATTGGAATCACCTTATACTTCTAATCAACCACGGTTAACACCATCTAAACTAGGTGTATATGGTCCTGTCCCTCCACCTTCTCCACAAGGTCCAAGACCGAGTGACTGGATCCTTGATATCCAAAATCAAGATATGCCAGATCCTAATACACCTATGAGTGAATGGAGACCGCAACCAGACTATCACGCACCACAAAAACCATAGGCAATATAACTAATATAAAAATGAAAGAGACTGAACAGCTCCTTACCTTAGGAGAACTGTTCAGTCTCTTTTATTTCACATTTTGTTTCTATACTATCAGATAAACCTATTGTATGATGCTTTCACATTATTTAAGACGGACAAAGAACAATGCGATAGCACCGATAACAGGAGCGATGGCAAGAGTCATCAATGCAGATTGATAGCTACCTGTCGCAGTTAACATGCTACCTAAAATCATAGGCGCCAACATAACACCGATTTGGTTGAACAAGTTTACAAACCCTGCTGTAGTACCACGTAAATGAGGTGCTGCGGATTGAATTACGAGCGCATTTGTCAATGCACTATGCATGAAAGCACCGATACCAAGGATTGGACCTGTTATGAAGAGCATATCTGGATTTGTAGTGCTTGCAAAGAGGATCAATGCTGGTGCGAATAAGAACATAACAAGAGCTACTAAATGGTTCTTCTTAATTGGTAAAATATCGGATAAGATACCGATTGTCGGTTTTGCAATGAGCGCTGCTAAACCAAAGGCGGACATTACATGGCCTGCATAGATGGCATTAACACCGAGCTGTTTAACCATATACAAATTTGACCATTGTGCCACAGCCCAAGTAGCGCCTGTAGCAAAGAAGCCTGCAAAGGCAAGGCAACAAATGTTGCGATTTTTTAAAACATGTAGCAAATTTTCCTTTAAGGAAGTCTTTTCGCCTACATGAGCAGACGCAGCACTCGCCTCTGCTTCCCGTTGCGCCAAGATTTCAGCACTTGGTTTACGAACAGTAAAATAGCTGAGAATAAAAACAAGGATTGGTAATACTGCGGTTAAGAGGAACGCATTTTGCCAACCATAATTAGTAGCTACATATGGTGCGTAAAGGTTTACAGTGGTCAACCCAAGAGATGTACAGGACATAAAGATACCAACTGCAGCGCCACGTTGATTAGGACCAAAGTAGTCCCCAATAGCACTTAAACAAGATGCTTGTACTGGACCGGATACGATACCTAACAAGAAACGTAATACCCAGCCATAAGTGTAATTATCGATGGTACTCATCAATGCCGTAATAAGCGCCATAGAAAGCAAGCTCACCAAAATGGTATAACGGTAGCCAATGCGATCCGCTAAGATACCACCTGGTAAAACCATGATGGCATAGCCCATGTAAAAGGCGGATAGATAGGCTGTACCCATTTGAGGCGTGAAACTCAACGCTTCATTAACAATAGGCATCAAGGATGCCCAAGATAGGCGCATAACAAAGCTAATCAAAAATGTGAGCCATACGCTGACAAGAATTAAAATCTGAGTTCGTGAGAAACTAAGTCGATTCATACGAGCTCCTTTCTACATAAAACCTAATAAACATAAGGTTAGCATATCATAGAGGAGATAGATTGAAAAGTCCTCTAGGCATAAATCTAGAGGGCTTAATTATATTAATATAAATAATAATTTCTTCTATTTCATCATTTTTTCAGGATTGATATAATTATCCTAACAGGAGGTGCATCTATGTATTCAAACTTTTTAATATTTTTTATAATTATTGCCCTATATAAGTTAATCGCTAATAGTTATAAATATTGGCGTTGCTCGCAATTAATGGAGCACTACTTACAATGGCTCAATGGAAATTATTCAGATGAATTAATCTTTCAATCTAAATACGAAGTAACTAAATTACTCTCTATTACACCAGATAAGGGACTGCCACTTACATTACCTACAGGTCTAGGTCAAGCTTATTCTGCTAATCATAGTACAATTTACTCATACCCCAGCAAAATTCATCCATTTACTACTGCCACTTTTGAAATGTTTGCAGAATCTAAAGGAGCCTATAAGTCTAAAATCTTAGAAACTTTTAATCCACTTTATTGGATCGAACTAATAATTTGGCTCCCCAAACAGTTTACTTTATTCTTAGGGCTGAACAATGAGCTAAAGGCTGTTAAAACTATTAATATCTTATTACAAACTATCTACTGGTTTTTTGCAGGTTTAAAATTTTTAGGATATGAAATCATTCCGCTCTTGCAACATATATTTCTTAAATAAATATCCCTATTTTAGAGCAATAACTTAATATGGATCTATTTTCTAACAATACATTATCATACATATATTCAGATACTTCTTCCATAATTTCTTATATGTTTGTAAGTATCAATCTATATAACTTAACACTTACAATAACTTGAATTTTCTTTGTAATTATTTTTTCGAATTGTATACCCTTTGTATTTACTTTCCTACTACTATAATTACCTTGAAAGGAGGTTATTCCATGAAACAGCTAGATGCAAAAGTTTTAACATATCTAAATCAAACGCAAAAGACCCATATTGATGATATTTCTCATAACACTAATATCAACTCAGAAGTATTACAGGAAATCCTCAATAATCTAGTGCGTCTTTCATATGTTGAACAAGAGCACGAATTAGATAATACCCCTCCGCCCCCAGGTGTTATTTCTATTTTTTTTATTCCTACAGGATTTTATTCAATTACACCAAGAGGAATGTACGCATTAACAGAATATAATATTACCCAAAAAGAAACACTAAAAAAAGTAATTATCAATACCGTTAAATGGTTAACTCCCATTATTGTAACCATCATCATTGCCGTTGTTGGTTGGCTCTTCTTTCCTAAATGACCTATACAACTTCCACTTTGTTAGTTATTAATAAATAAAATACACGATTGCAATTACTAAAAATTCCCAATCTACATGTTTAACTTTTCAATAATCAAAATCCCCCAAAAAATTATCATTAAAAAAGCTCCCTTTCTGATATGTACCCCCTTTACTGGACAACCAGTAAAGGGGGTATTTTCATGAGATATAGTTATGAATTTAAAAGAAAAGCAATTGAATTATTCTATCAAGGTGAATGGCCCGAGACACCTAACGGTGTAAGGACAGATACATTTCATAAACAAATAAGGGACTGGGTTAAATTAGAACAGCGTCATGGTTCGGACATTAATAAATGTCAAGGGACTAATAAGTATTGGTCTCCGGAAGAAAAATATGAGTTAGTATGCCAAGTTCTTTCTGGTCAAGGTTTAAGAGCAGTAGCTATTGTAGCGGGTATTAACTCTGGACAACTGTATCAATGGGTTCATAAATACAAAACTTTGGGATACAATGGTCTTATTAATAAACCTAAAGGACGACCACCAAAGGATTGCAAAATGAAAGTACCTAAGACTATCTCAACTCGAGAGCTAAAAGAAAGTGAATATGAGGAACTCATTCGCTTACGAGCTGAAATTGCTTATATTAAAGCTGAAAATGAAGTCATAAAAAAAGAGATTGCCTTGAGAGAAGAAAAGGAAGCTGCGCGTCTCAAGGCGAAAAAGCAGCGATTATCAAAACGCTCCGCCAACAAGGCTATCAACTAAAGCATCTTTTAAAAGCTATGCCAATGTCCAAATCTACCTATTATTTTGAACTTACTAAAGTAGATCTTGTAGATAAAAGAAATACAGAGCTCAAAGATGAAATTCAAAAGATTTTTACAGAACATAAAGGTCGGTATGGTGTACGGCGTGTATACCAAGAGCTTCTTAATCGAGGTTTTGTAGTCAATCATAAACGAGTACAAAGACTTATGCATAGTATGGGCCTCGCAGGAAAGCGACCGAAGGAAAAGTATCACTCTTACAAAGGGAAAGTCGGCAAAATAGCAGAAAATATCGTCAATAGAGATTTTAGTACAACTGCACCATTACAAAAATGGACTACCGATGTGTCTCAATTCAATTTCTCGTGGGGAAAATGCTATTTATCGCCTATTTTAGATATGAATACGAATGAGATTGTTGCTTATGACTTAGCATTAAGGCCTAACTTAGAACAGATTTCTCGTATGTTGGAGAAAGCCTTTAAAAAGTTTACTAATCTTTCGGGATTAATCTTCCACTCTGATCAAGGATGGCAATACCAACATAACTATTTTAGGCAAGCACTTAAAGAACATGGCATTATTCAGTCTATGTCTAGAAAAGGAAATTGTTATGATAACTCTGTGATGGAAACCTTTTTTGGTAGATTGAAAACAGAAATATATTATGGTTTTGAAAAAGAATATGCATCATTTAATGCTTTTGCAGTAGCGATAGAAGAATACATTAACTATTACAACAATAGAAGGATCCAGAAAAAAACAAAATGGATGCCCCCCGTAAAATACAGGGAAGCATCCATGTGTTTAGGCTAGTAAATAATATGTGTCCAGGAAAATGGGTACATATCATTCTTGGGCGCTTTTTTAATGATAATTTTTAGTTTAGAAAAAGGGGAAGTTTTGGGGAACAAAAGGGGAAAAATTAGCCGTACAAATATGAATTATAACGAACATATACGAACATATAAAAAATACCAGGAGACTATGTGTTACCTACATTTCTGTAGATTTTATAGTACTTCTGGCATGTTATCGGTTAAGTGGCGGAGAGGGTGGGATTCGAACCCACGGCCCCTTGCGGAGTCACTGGTTTTCAAGACCAGCTCCTTAAACCACTCGGACACCTCTCCATAACGGTATTATTATATCAGATTGGCCTAACAATAAGCAACAACGTAATATAGAGCAAGAAAAAAGCTGGCTCATAGCCAGCTTTTTCATGTGTATTTGTTGTTAACGTAATGTTTCAACTATTTATTATTGGATTGAATATTCAACTAATAATCAACATTAGAACAAGTCTTTTTTCCACATCCCAATAATGGCAATAATAGAGCAAAGTAGTGCAATGCCTACAACCTCATAGAATCCATTTGGATCCTCTTGGAATGGCAATGGCACGTTTGTCCCCCACAAGCTAAATACGATGGTTGGAACCGCCATAGCAATAGTTAAAGTAGCCAACATTTTCATAACCAAGTTAAGGTTATTAGAAATGATAGATGTAAAGGCGTTCATCATGTTCATCAAGATATTGGAGTACATTTCAACCATCTCGATGGCCTGTTTATTTTCGATAATAACGTCCTCTAGTAAGTCCTCATCCTCTTCGTACATTTTGAGGAGGTGTCTATAGGAGCTATGACCACGCAAGCGCAATAGACGTTCCATAACAGTACCATTTGTGCGCAATGCAGATGTAAAGTATGTCATGGATTTCTGTAATTCCAATAATTGGAAAAAGTCTTTATTCTTTGTAGTATGACGCAATTGGATTTCAATATCGTCGGTACGACGGTTGATTTGTTGCAAGTAACGCAAGAACATAGTCGCTGTGCGATACAAGATTTGGAACAAGAAACGCGTCTTTTTGTATGTATAGAACGTAGAAATCTGATTAGAAATGAATGGATACAATACTTCGGACTCTTCTAAGCAGATGGTAATGAAGAAGTCTGGCGTCAAGAAGATACCAAGCGGTACTGTATCATACATATCGTTACCGCGGATAACCGGAATGTTAATAACGATAAAGATGTAATTATCCTCTAACTCCACGTGAGAACGTTCTTCCATATCGAGAGCGGTTTTGAGAACGTCCGTTGGGATTTCCGTCAAAATATTGATAAGGGATAACTCATCGGGGTCTGGGTTCACCAAATTTACCCAAGAACCTTTTGTGGCATCTGATACAGTGCTGTCTGAAACTAACTCTTCTTCTATGTGTTTGTACACCGTGATCATGCTATCCCTCCTTCCAACGAACTTATAGTAATCATCTAATAAATTATATACTATTTTATAGCTATTATTCAATTCAATTGTGAAAGTTTTGTGTATCTAGTACATACATATACAGCTTTATGTCTATTTATAATGTACATATGTATATAATAAAAGTATGGTAAATAGTAATCTAAAAAAAATAACCTCTACATTAGCCCATTGCTAATCTAGAGGTTATTTATAGTAGTTCTAATCATTCAGATTAGAAGAATGTAATTTCTTTTATTCTCTCTAACGCTATAAACTCTACTTTCACTAATTGCGACGCAAGATACGAATAGAGTTTAAGATACAAAGGATGGATACGCCAGTATCACCAAATACTGCCCACCACATAGATGCGTAGCCCATAAGGCCAAGAAGCATGATGAGGATTTTTACGGCAATAGCAAATACAACGTTTTGCCATGCTACGCGCAATGTCGCTTTGGACAAGTCAAGGATATGTGCGATAGCAGTTAAGGAAGGACGCATGAACACAACGTCTGCCGCTTCAATAGCCGCATCAGCACCGCTACCCATAGCACCACCAACATCAGCACCTGCAAGTACTGGCGCATCGTTGATTCCGTCCCCTACGAACATAGTAGGACCATATTCGGAGCGAATATCTTGTACAACGGACAATTTATCTTGAGGTAACAATTGAGCACGTACTGCACTTACACCAGTTTCTTTAGCGATGTAATTAGCACTTGCTTCAGCGTCACCGGTAAGCATAACAGTTTTGATATCTTGACCATTAAGATCAGCAATCGCTTCAGCGGAATCAGGACGAGCTTCATCGGCGATGATGATGCGACCAAGGTATGTATTACCTTCTGCTACGAGAACTTCTGTACCATATTCAGCAGCTTCTGTTGGATAGCCTTGAACATTATAGCGTTCCATAAGACGACGGTTACCAACGAGTACTTGTTGACCATCAGTCATACCGACCATACCTTCACCGGCTAACTCTTGAACGAAATCAGAAGGTTCTACTGCAAGGCCTTGATCTTCTGCTTCACTAACAATGCTTGTTGCAATTGGATGTGTAGATACAGCTTCAATTGCTGCAGCCATAGATAATAATTGACCAGAACTTACATGGGAGCCTACAGTTTCTACGTTGTGAACTTTGAACTCACCAGATGTAATAGTACCAGTTTTATCAAGAGCTACTGCTTTCACATTAGCCAACGCCTCGATAACACGACCACCTTTAAGCAAAATGCCGTGTTTAGATGCATTACCGATACCGGAGAAGAATGCGAGTGGCACACTGAGCACCAATGCACATGGACAAGAAATAACGAGGAATGTTAAGGCTGTGTAGATCCATTTATGCCATTCACCTGTAATAAGGGATGGGATGATGGCAACAGCCAATGCAAGGGCTACAACGATTGGTGTGTATACGCGAGCGAAACGGGTAATGAAACGGTCGATTTTAGGTTTAGAAGATGCTGCATTTTCAACGGCATCAAGAATTTTTGTAACCATAGATTCTTCAAGAACCTTATCTACACGCATCGTAATACGACCAGATTCGTTGATACAACCAGACATAAGTTGAGTACCAGGTACAGCACGAACAGGTACAGGTTCACCTGTTACAGGAGCTGTATTAACGCGTGTTTCGCCTTCAAGAACAGTACCGTCTAGAGGAATTAAATCGCCAGGACGAACTTCGATAGTCCAGCCTACTTCAACCTTTTCAGGAGCCATAACTACGATTTCACCGCCGCAGCATGTATCTACAACGCGCACCTCTTGAGGACGCATATCGACAGCATTCATGATTTCTGTACGGCTGCGATCTGTAGCTTTATGTTCAAAGAACTCACCGATACGGTAGAACAAGATAACGCCTACAG
Source organism: Veillonella sp. (assembly GCF_041333735.1). NCBI lineage: Bacteria > Bacillati > Bacillota > Negativicutes > Veillonellales > Veillonellaceae > Veillonella > Veillonella sp. The sequence continues at coordinate 936,948 of NZ_JBGKFB010000001.1, read as the reverse complement.
CCTCAGGCAATGCGTCGATTGCAATAGCACCCAATGTAGCGATAGACATTAAGAAGTTCTCGTCGAACACTTGACCTTTTAAGATATTGCGACCTGCAATACGCAATACTGGGAATGCAAGCAAAATATAAGCAATATAGTAAATTGGAGTTTCGATAGACTCTGGCAAACCGATGGACGGAACAACTGTCGTCAATGCTTCGTAGGCCATGAATAACAAGCCTGCTACGATAACGGCGATTGTTACAGCCTCACTACCATGATCGTGGTCATGACCATGGTCATCCATAGCCGCTTTAGATTTACGCTCGTAATCAGCTACTGTCACGCCCTCTTCGATGGAGTCGCAAATATCTTGAATGTCGCGTTTAAGAGCTTCGCGGTCTTCCCATGCACCAGTCAATTTCAATTGATGTGTGGCAATAGTAAAATTAGCAGATTCAATGCCATCCATTTTGCGGATACGATCTTCAATTTTTGCTGCGCAGTTTGCACAGTTCAAATCCTTCAGCAATAATGTTTCTTCCATGATATCTCCTTTGATAATAGTGAACGTTTCTACCCTGTATTGTAAGTTAATATTTCATAGATTTCTAATACTTATTAGACATAACTTCTTCCATATCTTTTAAGATATGTTCTTACACATTTCTTATCAGATACTTTATATGAATATCTGTTCATATGTTTATTTTACAAAGAGAGAGAATAAATGTCAATATAAAATTATGTACATTTATATTAACATTTTGGAGATTTAAATCTAACTGAATTATTTTTATAGTTAACTAAATATATTATATATAACTAGATTCACCTTATATCAAATTATGTTCTATCAGGAATGTATGTGCTACATCAGATGGCAATTGATGTTCTGTTTCTACAGCATAATTCATCTTTGCCATCTCTTGATCTGTAATCGTATTAGTTAAGCTTTCTAATATAGGTCGTAGTTCAGGATGAGCAATTAGCACCTCGCTACGTACAACATTACCAGCCATATAGGATGGATATAAATGTTTATCATCTTGCAACACCGTAATCGGAGCCACACTGAGCTGTCCATCGGTTGTAAATATAGGCATAGCATCTACATCACCGCGACTAATAGCTGCATACTTAAGACCTATATCCATATCCTTTGTCGCTTTAAAATGCATATTATACACGCGTTGTAACCCTGCGTAGCCATCTTCACGGCCAAAGAAGTCATATTCGCCACCTAACGTAAGGGATGGAGCAATACGTGCTAAATCTGAATAGCTTTTTAGTCCATAGGTACGGGCAAGTTCATTACGCACGGCTAAACCATATGTATTATTAAATCCGTACATTCCGACCCACTCGAAATTATATGCCTCTTTGTAGGCCTGTGAAAGCTCATTAAATCTACTTTCATCATACGCATCCGTACGTTTCAACACAGCAGACCAAGCCGTTCCGGTATATTCAGGATATATATCAAACTGGCCGGTTCGCATGGCTGGCTGAATATTAGATGTACCACCGCCGACACCTTCTGTAACCTCTACGGTAAGGCCCGTCTTATGCTCTATCAATTTTTTTAATACATTGCCTAAAATAAGCTGCTCTGTCATCGGCTTTGTAGCAATATGGATAACATCAACTTTCACATAGCGACAATATAGAGACCAGCCACCTACAGCCATTGCAATTAGTGTCATTACAGAAAGGAATATAATGGTATACCGTTTCATATGAGGACTAATACGCGTCACCCTTTCACCAATAGAAAAGAGCGCATCCACAACGATGGCTAAAAGGGCGATTAATAAACTACCGGCAATGGTCAATGCACTTTGATTAGTAGTGATACCGCGATAAATCGCCACACCTAGCCCACCAGCGCCGATAAAGGATGCAATCCCCGTCAATGCAATGGTCATAACAAGCATGGTCCGTATACCTGCCATGATTGTCGGCATAGCTAAAGGAATTTCTATATTCCATAATCGTTGAAGCCTCGTAAGACCAAGTGCAATACCAGCTTCGCGCATATCATTCTTAATCTGATTAAGCCCTGTAAAGGTATTGCGTACCATCGGCAATAAAGCATAAATGACCAGTGCGATAATCGCGGTCGTATTACCAACGCCAGATACATATAATAGTAAACCTAGCATCGATATGGATGGGATTGTATATAAAAAATTAACGACTACCATAACAGGTCCTGATAGTCGTTTATAGTCATATATAAGAATTCCCAGTAATCCACCAATAATTATGGCAATAATTGATGCGGACAAGGAAATCTCTATATGCTCCCATAATAATTGGAGAAAAAAATCATAACGATTCGTTAATAATGATATAACATCATACATTACATACACCGCCTTTCTATTGTATATAATAAAAGCGATTGTATAAGCATGTTACAACTTATGCACGCCATCTTATTCAAATACGATTAAACCGTATTCCATGATACCATTGTATACTTAATATCACGTTAACTCTAGTCTATAAATTTTCTCCATTATAGTAGTTTCCAATTATGTAGTCATATCGTACAAGTTTAGCTCCTTAATATCTCTAAATGAGATTTCAACACCTTGAACAGATACGATTTGTAGCCGTCTATTAAGCACCTCTACAGGCCCGATAAGTTCTGTATACTTGTGCTTGTCATAATACACTACGCGCACCCAATCTCCACAGCGAATACTCTGTAAAACTGTATTTAATTCCTCTAGTTGATCCTCTGATAGCTCTACACGAGGCTCCTTTGGTCGTGCCACAGCTGCTAGTAATGCTTCAAAGCCCTTCAATGCCGCAAAGGGCATAAATTGTTTTGCCCGTTGTAAACGAGACATACGATGCTTCATTACTGTATACCTCCCCTTATGCGACTAATCTATTCCCAATATATCCATTACACTATTTATTCCCAATATTCCATTACACTATTTATTTCTAATGTATCCATTCTACTGTTTATTCCCCGTTGTGCCCGCCTACCAAGGTATTTCTAAAGCGCATAGTTCCTTCCTCTTGCAAGCTAGAGGCACGCAAAATAGAGTTTTTACCAAACTGTTCCTTAATAGACAACATCGCCTCATGAACTTGCCGCTCCTTTTCTTCTTCATCTGTCGCAAGGGAGCTAAATAAATCTACCTCTTGAGGAATAGCAGAGCGATTGACTAAATCTTCAAAGCTCACGCCCAGACGCCGTATAGGCTCATTTTTATGACAATGTTGTTCATACAATTTAATTACTGCTGTCGTTAATGTTTGCAATGAATCCGTGTACTGTTTAAGCTTTTTAGAGCCCCCTGTGGAGCGCACCATATCGTCTGCATAGCCGATATGAACGTGAATATGGTTTGTAACCCCTTTAATTTGTAACAGCTCTAATACCAAGGACTCGACCATCTCACGCATAGGCACATAGGCCTCTTCATAGGAATAATTACGCAATAGAATCTGACTATGAGAAATAGAATGCTTGATGGGACGATACGCATGGATATCTGCAATCGTACAAGGCTCACGGCCCCACGCATGATCAATGATAAGCTCTGCATTAACGCCAAACTCCTTATACAACTTAGCCTCTGGCACCATGGTAATTCCATGCAAATCATAAGCACCATACTTGTGCAAACGATTGGCTATACCCTTACCAATCTGCCAAATATCGGTCAACGGCTGATGATACCAAATTTTCTCTTTAAAGAGGCTTTCATCAAGATACCCTATAAAATCAGGCGCATGTTTTGCGAGGATATCAAGAGCAATCTTGGCGAGGAATAAATTCGTTCCAATTCCAACAGTAGCGTAAATATTAGTCGCCTCTAGTACCGCATCAAGTAACATCTGTGCTAGCTCACGGGGCGTTTTCTTATATAGCGGTAAGTAAGGCGTAATATCGATGAAATACTCATCAATGGAATATACATGAACATCCTCAGGTGCTACATACTTGAGCAAGGTTCCATAAATCTGAGCAGATACCTGCATATACCGCTTCATATGGGGCTTTACCGTTAAGTATTCAATATGTGGAGGAATCTCAAAAAGACGACTGCGATTCTTAACGCCCAACTTTTTTAAGGCTGGAGAAATAGCCAATGTAATAGCCCCTTTGCCACGAGACCCATCGGCCACCACCAAAGGCGTCGTAAACGGATCCAGCCCCAAATCAGCGCACTCCACAGACGCGTAAAAACTCTTCAAATCAATGCACATATACATCCGATCCGTATCAGCTGACCCCATACAAACACCTCCTTAAACCGCTAAACCACTAGACTCTACCAGAAATATGAAAAGAAGAATTTCTATGATTAGTATAACAAAAATACAGAGTATTTTCAAACATATGTTTGTTATTATAAAGGTAAATTTATAGAAAAATAAAAAGCACCTAACACTAGATATATAATCTAATGTTAGATGCCTATGTATTTAACACATTATTAAATATAGCTATTTATTTCTATCTAACAAAATCCAACATCCCCAAAAATATCCATAATCCTAATGCAATTGAAGCAAGGCCATACACAATAGTTACCCTTACATTATCTATACTTACTTCTCCATTTTTTGCAAGCACACCTGTCGGACTAAATAGAACTACAGGTCCACCGATTGGTCCAAAAGGAATATAAAACTCTACACTTTCAGCAGTATGAGTCTCACCATTCAAGATATACTTAATATCATAACCATAAATATATTTATCCATACCACGAGCAAATGGTATTTCCTTTATAACTCGTGGAAGTATAGACACAATCGTTACTGGAGTTCCATTGCGACGTAATACAAATCGTTTGATAATTAAATACAACCCACTAAGTATTAACCAAAGAGCCACACAACAGAAGTAAAATACAAAAAACTCAAAGTCGCTACTCATCACGCGCTCCTTTCCTAGCAATACACTGAAAACTATCTAGTTCTATTATATATTGATGGGACTTATTTCGCTAAGGTAATACAAAAAGAGCACCACCTATCGAGGGGCGACTTACGGTCGTTTGGAGCCACGAGATAGGTGGTGCTTTTTTGTAACTAAGTTGTCGAAATAAAGTCGGGCCCCATCAATATAGACACGGCCCGATAGTTTTCATTATTGTTCCGGCCCCATGTCTCGGAATTCCACGTCTTTAAATTGTGTTAATTCTCCAATGAATCGGAGTTCCACGGTACCGACGGAACCGTTACGGTGTTTACGAATGAGGACTTCTGCATTGTCCCCTTTTTCGGAGTTTTCATCGTAATATTTATCGCGGTACAAGAAGATAACGATATCTGCATCTTGTTCAAGGGAACCAGATTCGCGAAGGTCAGACAGTACAGGCCGTTTATCTGGTCTGCTTTCAACACTACGAGACAGCTGAGATAAGGCGATGAGAGGCACATTGAACTCACGAGCGATCAATTTAAGGTTACGAGAGATTTCAGATACCTCTTGTTGACGATTCTCGCTGCCCTTGCCACCGTTGCGACCTTGCATCAACTGAATATAGTCGACGATAACGAGATCGAGGCCATGTTCCACCTTAAGACGGCGCAATTTAGAGCGCATATCTTGTACGGTAAGGCCCGGTGTATCATCGATAAAGAGCTTAGCTTTACTCATGCGGTCCGCCGCAGCGATAACCTTTTCCCAGTCTTCATTCTTCATGTTTGCACGGCGCAATTTTTCAGAGCTCACACCTGCCACGGAGGACAGAATACGAGCAACGAGCTGCTCCTTGCCCATTTCTAAGGAGAAGAACGCTACCGTCTTGTCGTACAACATCGTTACGTTTTGAGCGATGTTCAATGTGAAAGCAGTTTTCCCCATTGCAGGACGAGCTGCTACGAGGATAAGGTCAGATTTTTGTAGACCATTAAAGACATGGTCAACGTCCTTAAAGCCTGTTGGAACACCTGTAATAGCACCATCATGCTGTTGCAACGCATTTAGCTTATCTAAGTTAGATAATACTACTTCCCCAATAGGCGCGAAGGATGATTCAGACTGCGTTTGACCACTTACATCTAACACCATTTGCTCTGCCTTGTTGAGGATAGCCGTTGGCTCATCTTCACCAGCATACGTCATGCCTACGATTTTATTCCCTGCATCGATAAGGCGGCGCAATTGAGCCTTCTCGCTGATGATCTTCGCATGTTCCTCTACATTGTAGGACACCGATTCATTGGCGAGAGATGTAATATAAGCAAGACCACCTACCGCATCGAGTCGCTTGCGGCGGTCTAACTCTTCACCTACAGTGATGAAGTCTGCCGTCTTATTAGCATGCACGATTTCTAAGATGGCATCATAAATAATACGATGCGCATCACGGTAAAAGTCTTCAGATTTTAGAATACTCGTCACTGTATCAACAACAGCACCCGAGTTGGATCCATTGGTTAATAAGGCCCCCAAAACGGCCTTTTCCGCATCTAAATTATGCGGTGGAATGCGTACATCCATGATAATCCCCTTTACAAAACCACTATGGATAAAAGAATTCACCATACTCAAAGAGCATGGTGAACACTATTATTCAGCTACTACGTTAACCTTGATAGTACTTGTAATCTCAGGATGAACACGAACGAGTACGTCATGTACGCCTAATGTTTTCAATGGTTCTTTGATTTCGATTTTCTTTTTATCGATATCTACTTTGTATTGAGCTTTAGCTGCATCGGAAATGTCTTTTGCAGTAACGGAACCAAACACACGACCTTCTTCACCCATGCGAACTTTTACAGTTACTTCAACCTTAGCCAATTGAGCTGCCAAGATTTTAGCTTCATCATTCGCTACAACTTTGTGGTGAGCAATGGATTCTTGTTTTTGTTTCGCATTATTTACGTTAGTTGCTGTACCTTCAAGGCCAAGACCTTTTTTGATCAATACATTGCGGCCATATGCATCGCTAACTTCAACGATTTCGCCTTTTTTACCAACCTTTTTAACGTCTTCTAACAATACTACTTTCATTGTTCTTCCTCCTCTTTCTCAGCGGAATGAAGGGCTTCAAGAGCATGCTCTAAGATAGCCTTCTTCGCTTCCTCTATCGTCATACCTTGTAATTGGGCACCAGCCACAGTTCTGTGACCACCGCCACCCAAGGCTTCCATTACAACCTGTACGTTTACCTTGCCTTTGGATCGAGCACTAACGCCGATACCGCCGTCATTCAAGGAGTAAAGTACAAAGGCTGCTTCAATATCTTCATTACTGATGAGCATATCCGCACTTTGTGCAGCTAATGCCATCATATCCTTCAAACCTTCAGGTGCTACGGAGATAGCAATCCCTTCAGTTCGATTGGCTTCAAATACCATTTTAGCACGCAATTGAACAGAATCGAAGGTTTCAATAAATAATTGTTTAACGCGTTCAATATCTGCCCCTGCACGGCGTAAGAATGCGGCCGCTTCAAAGGTACGTGCCCCAGTTTGTTGCACAAAGTTCTTCGTATCAAGCACGATGCCCGCATAAATGCCTGTAGCTTCTGCTTTTGAAAGTTTTACGCCACCACCTGCGTATTGTACAAGCTCTGTAACAAGCTCAGATGTAGATGATGCAGTTGGTTCCAAGTATGTAAGCAATGGGTTTTCTACGAAGTCCGCTGCACGACGATGATGATCGATAACGATGCGTCGTTCAGAAATTTCAAGAGCCTCTTGAGCTGCGACCATTTCTTGGCGATGTGTATCACATACAATGGTGAGCGTATTAGCATCTACCCAAGCTTTTGCCGCTTCAGGGGTGATGATATGTTCTGTCCAGAACTCATTTTCTTTCAGAACAGTTACCATTTTATCAATGGCGCTTGTTTCCTTTGAAAGTACAATGCGTAATTCTTTACCCAAGGTACGTGCAATAGCTACAACACCGATAATACCACCTAACGCATCATAGTCTTCACGCTTATGACCCATCACAAGGATTTTATCGGAATCAAGCATAAGCTCATGTAAAGCTTGTGATACAACACGAGCACGAACACGGGTATTCTTCTCAACACCAGCTGTATTACCGCCGAAGAATCGGGTACTTTCACCATCCATAATACACACTTGGTCACCACCGCGACCTAATGCGATATCTAAAGCAGCGCGAGCACGACTAGAAACCTCTTTTACAGAGCCTACGTTCTCGCTAATCCCGATAGAAATCGTTGCAGGCACTTGACGGGGAGAAGGCAATTTACGGATTCTCTCAAGGATTTTAAACCCATCTTCCTCCATCGCATGAAGTGCACCACGAGAAATAGCAAAGGTGTACATATCATCTTGGAAGTTACGAATAAAACCTTCTTGTCTATCAATTTCATCCGTAATAATGTTATTAATATCGGTCCAAACGCTAGTATACTCGCGATCACTAAGACCTTTTGTCAATTCTTCGAGATTATCGATTTGAATCATGCCCCACACAGGTTGATCTTCTTCAGCTTTAATACGGGCCTTTTCGAGAGCCGTAATGTCCTTAAAGTACAGAGCCATGACTGCATGTTCGGCCAATTCATCTTCGCTATTGATATCTGGTCGTGCATCACGAGGATCAATGAATTTGTAAATAATTTGGAAATACTTATCTCCATACTGTTCCGTCATAAATCCAGATTTGCCCCAGATTTTATCAATACGGAAGCCAGGCATAAGAGCAGACATTTTTTGAAGTTTATTCCAGTCTACCTTAACCCAGTCTGCAAAGACACTATTATTCCATACGAGGGTACCTTGTTTATTAACAAGAGCAATCCCCATTGGCAAGTTTTGTAAGGCAAAGTTCGAAGCTTGTGTGACGTTTTTCATCATCGCCCCAAACTGTTCCCTTGCTAAACGACGCCGGTTATGAATGGTGTTATAGTTAACCAAATACGCCGCTACTACGATAATTAAAGCTAGAATTGCAATGGCCCAATTTAGATAGGCCAACAATAATAACAATAATACGATAACGGTAATAATGGTAATTTCTAAACCTTCCCATTTCCGTTGAAAGGATTTCATAACGGCCTCCTTTCTATTACTATTGACGCGCTTTGTAACGTGTCCGTAAATCTAAAAACATATCTATGACACCAAATATGGCTAGTGCTTGACCAAAGAAAAAGGCATACACACCTAGCAGTATCCACTTCAATTTATTACTCATGCGGTAACTACTCATCAAATCTGCTAAAGCTGCAAAACCATGAATAGAACACATAGAGCTACCGAGGAGTAATACATTAGTACTAATGGCTATGACCCAGGAAGAGTCCATATTGATATGCGGCGTACCATATATACCAATAATACCTAAAGCGTATAGCCCTGCACTCCAGACAGGCATCCTCCATTCTTCAATTGGTAAAAATCGAGGTATGGAGATACGTAATCGCTTACCTAGCCATATAGATATCTGAATAGTTATATAACTGTATGATACTGCAGCTATAGCTACAGCCACAAAAAACGCATCCTTCAAACCAGTAGCAAGCTTATCTACATTTTTTACAAATAAATCAGCTTGTTCCTGTGTGATATTAGGATTCGTCTGTAAGGCTTGATCAGCAATCATACGAACTTGCTCGGTCATCTGTGTATCTATCATTGATAGAGTAATACCAGATACATATACTTGTGCCATTAAAGTTACTAATACAGCAACAAACATAGCAATACTAGGGAGTAGTAGTCGCTTAATCGTCCCTAAAGAAAGACGGTTACCTTCTCCTACCCCTACACCTACCGCAGCAAATAAGCCAACAGGTATACCATTCCATGGTCCAAACAAAACTACCGCTAAGAAAGTAGTAACAACAGCTGCCGATATACTATACTTGCGACCCCATTTTGTTCCAATTATGCCAATGGCTGCAGGTGTAACAAAAAATGATAAAAAAGCGAAAGCTGGTAAATACACACTAATAGCACTAAGGATGACACCTATAGCACTAACAAATCCTGTTTCTACTATCGCTCTTGTATTTGTTTGTTTCATAAATCTCCATTCTAAATAAAAGAAGATAGATTAATTGGTATCTTTTAATTATAACAGTTTAAAAAGGTAACTTCAAATACCCTATATAGTAGACAAATGCGATGACACCGCTATTTATAGTAGATTCCATAGGTCCTTTTTAAAATGTTAAAAGTACCACACCATAGGGTGCGGTACTTTTGTTTATTATATGTGATTATACGTCTTGAATAATCGGCAAGATCATAGGACGGCGACGAGTTTTATCGTAGAAGAATTTACCCAACGCGTCGCGTACGTTTTGCTTAATAGTAGTCCAATCTTTGATGCGTTGCATTTCGCATTCTTCAAGAACTTGGTCTACGCGGTGTTCTGCAGCAATCATAAGTTCTTCTGCATCGCGTACGTATACGAAGCCACGAGATACGAGGTCTGGACCAGCTACGATTGTACCAGAAGCTTTGTCCATCGCCATTACAACGATAACCATACCTTCTTGAGCCAATTGTTGACGGTCACGGATAACGATGTTACCTACATCGCCAACGCCAAGGCCATCAACGAAGATAGCACCAGCTTGTACACGACCACCTTTACGGCCACCATCTTTATCAAACTCAAAGATTTGACCATTGTCGCCGATAAGGACTTTCTTAGGATCTACGCCCATAGCAACACCAAGTTCACCATGGCGACGCAACATGCGATACTCACCATGAACTGGAATGAAGTATTCTGGACGAACAAGGTTAAGCATTGTTTTAAGCTCTTCTTGACTCGCATGACCAGATACGTGGATACCACGATCTTTACCATATACAACGTGACAACCTAATCGGAGCAAGTTATCGATAGTTCTACCTACAGCACCTTCGTTACCTGGAATTGGTGTAGCAGAGATGATAACTGTATCATTGGGCGCCAACTCTACAGTGCGGTGGTTGCTTGTAGCCATACGGGACAAGCCTGCCATCGGTTCACCTTGAGAACCAGTTGTTAAGATCATAATTTGGTCATCTGTGTAGTTGTGCATTACATCTACGTCGATAATTGTATTTGGTGGAATGTTCAAGTAACCGCGTTCTTGAGCGATTTCTGTAACATTTACCATACTGCGGCCCATAACGACAACCTTACGGTTGAACATAACTGCCGCATCAATAGCTTGTTGGATACGAGATACGTTAGATGCAAATGTAGCTAACACAACGCGGCCTTTTGCTTCTCCAACAGCTTGTTTAATAGCAGGACCTACGGAACTTTCAGAACCTGTAGTACCTGGTTTTTCAACGTTTGTAGAGTCGGACATCAAGGCCAATACACCTTTATTGCCAAGCTCAGCAAATTTGTGCATATCCATCAAACGGCCATCAACTGGTGTTTGGTCGATTTTAAAGTCACCTGTATGAAGTACAGTCCCGATTGGTGTATCAAAGTACACAGCGCAGGAGTCAGGAATGGAGTGGTTTGTTTGGATAAAACCAACCTTCACTTGACCAATTTGAACTTCATCGCCTGCAGCAATAGTACGAAGACATTTTGGAGATACCTTATGTTCTTTAAACTTGCCTTCAATCAAACCACAAACGAGATTTGTTGCATATACTGGGCAGTTAATTTCTTTCATAAGGTATGCCAAGGAACCAATATGGTCCTCGTGACCATGGGTAATTACGACAGCTTTCACGCGATCCTTATTCTCGATGATATAGCTCATATCAGGAATAACGATATCTACGCCAAGCATATCTTCGCTAGGGAACGCAAGACCAGAGTCGAGAACGATGATTTCGTCCTCATATTGGAAGATGGTCATGTTTTTACCGATTTCACCAAGACCGCCAAGAGGGATAATTTGGAATTTCCCCTTATTAGCGCCATTTGGTGTACGACCTACTAATTCCACAGGAGCCTCTTGATTGTTGCGGTTTGTGGAGCGATTATTTGGACGGTTGTTGTTACGGTTTTGACTATTGCGACCATTGTTAGAGCGCGTATTACGCGTATTTTCACTACGTTCACCACGTGGTGCACGAGTTTGACGAGGTTTACGTTCTGTACGTTCTTGACCTTCACCTTGCTCAGCATTGCGACGTGTATTTGTACGGCGTGTCGTATTAGTACGACCACCATTTGCATTTGTACGAGTATTTGTACGGCGTTGGCGTGTTGTGCCTTCACCTTCACCAGTTGCATGTTGACGAGTACGACCCTCGCCAGCAGGGCGGCGTGTATTAGTGCGGCGGCGAGTCTGTTTATGTTCGCCTTCAGCCGCAGCTGTACGAGTAGCAGGTTTTGCTACTGTTGGTTCTGCTTTCACTTGTGCAGTAACCTGATTATCTGTTGTATTCACAGTTCCTCCTAAAATTTTGTTCATTATTTTATTTAACATAGTTTCTTTTCTCACCTATCACTTGAATTGATCTATGCTATGGAGGCCACACAAAGAAAAAGGCGCTAAAATACTAGCGTCTCGTCAAATGGGCGCAAAAATGCGCTATCAATTTTTGCCGTTCCTAGTGTTGTTGTGACCATTTGCCATAGCAAATGAGTATATTGCCATCATTAGACATGTCAGCCGCGACGGGTACGTTCTCTTCGTCCCTATCCAATGGGTCTTGCAATATAATCCGATCGATTTTGATGAAAGCCTCGCTTTCATACGTTATGTCTATTGTAACATAAAAATAGCGTTAACAAAAGAGGGTAGCCCCCATGTTAACGCTATTTAGATATATCATATTCTATTTGTCATCATCTGGCATAGTTTTGTAAAAGCCCTCGATATGCCACGCACCATTCTCTTCAATGACAGAAATATACCGTTTCATAAACTTCTCTCCGAAACTCTCAATCTTTTATTATTTTAATTATCTCAATTACTTATTATTTTAATAATCTCAATCACCTATTATTTTAAATAGGTAGCTACCGCCTCAGCAAATCCTTGTCGATAGAGATTAGCTCCGCCGTTTGCGGGATGTCGCAAACCAATGGCAGACAAGCCAAATTTGCCCATTGTATCAGCAGACTTTTGCCCTACGGCGAGCACAAGAGGTTCTACACCGCCTAGTTCAAGATGTAAATCTAACAAGCGTTTTGTATACTCCCAACCTAGTTGTTGCTCTTTATCCGTAGGTGTGCGATTAGTCAATGGGTTGCCATCCTTATGTGGATGAAAGGGGAATATATTCCACAACAATGTATCATAGGTATTGATACCCTTTTCAACAATGGCACTCCATACTACAGTGTCAGTAGGTTCATTAAAACCATCCTTTTGCTGTGTTCCTTTTAACAAAGAGCTAGTAGGTGAACTAGTACGTTCCAACTGAATAGTCGTTACATCCTTCGCACGAATGGTTTTGTGCTTATCTAATAGCATTCTTTCACAAGTAATGGCAATCCCTGTAAAGCGGCCTCCTTGGTATCCTACAGCCTCTGCCACTACAAAGACCTTAGCTCGACCTAAGCGCGGCAATAAATAAGCGACCAAATTATCTCGGCGCACCTGTGCCGCATCAAAGCCCTTTGTGACAATCTCTAAATCAGGATTTACCTCACCCCAAGGATTATGGACAAAACTACCTTGATACTGAGCAAGCCAATCTACAAAACCGCGTACCTTCTCTACTCTCTCTGCATCAAAGGACGCTATATATTCATCAAAAGACAAGCTCTTCTCTAACTCAAATAAAGACATACAGCCTCCAATTTTAATTTCATACGTTATTACCGATATATATCTACTATACATGATAATTACACGAATTGCATAAGAAATATATAGTTATATGTACTACAATCAAGATGTCACCACTCCGTTCTGGGGAATCAGGTACAGAAAGGAGGTGCAACAGTGAAAGATATTCTTATAATCCTTCTAATTCCTATCGTGGTAAATGTGACCAGCTATCTCATTTGCAAGTGGTTAGATAGGAAGTTTCATGGTGATTAACCCCGTTAGCTTAGACGATTATAAGCAATAAAAAACTCCCTCAAGTATTTCGCCGTTCTTGAGGGAGTTTTTTTGTGCTTACAGTGAATTCTTACAATCCTTCAGCTACTTATAGTATACATTATTTTAGAATTTTGTCCATTATAATTAAAGAAACCACCTAGGTATGTCGCAGTTCCTAGGTGATTTCTTTTGTGCACTCAGTGGAGCAGCACTTACAATCTTTAGCTTCTTATAGTATACACCATAACAATTAAATATAGAACTCGATTTTGTCTTCTTTTGCCAATTGGAATTGTTCGAAGATGTGGTTCCGTATATTAACAAAGTTAGCCGATGTACGGTCTGTCCTATCGATGATGTTTACAGGGATAATGGTTTGTACTCGACCTGGGTTTGCCGCTAGTACTACAACGCGGTCCGCTAGTACTACAGCTTCTTCAATGTCGTGGGTAACGAATACAACCGTCTTACCTTCTTCACGGCAGATGCGAGAGATTTCATCTTGCAAGTTGATACGTGTTAGTGCATCGAGTGCGCCTAGTGGCTCGTCCATGAAGATAATATCTGGATCAACAGCTAGTGCACGGGCGATGGATACACGTTGTTGCATGCCCCCAGATAGTTCTGCAGGATAGCGATTACGGGCATGGTCAAGGCCTACCATCTTAACGTATTTATCGATAATAGCAGGACGCTCCTCTTTAGGTACCTTTTTACTTTCAAGGCCAAGCTCAATATTGCTTTCCACTGTACGCCATGGCAACAAGCCATAGTTTTGGAATACTGTTACATATCTGAGCTGAGGGGCTTTCACCTCTTCGCCGTCGATTGTAATAGAACCAGATGTAACAAGTTCAAAGCCCGCCATAGCATTTAATAGCGTACTTTTACCAGAACCAGAAGGACCTAAAAGACAAATAAACTCGCCCTTTTCAATATCTAAATTAATATCTTCAAGAATGGTGAGTGGTTCCCCATCTTTCATAAATTCCTTATGTGCATTGCGCACTGAAATGTAACCCATGAGGCCACCTCCTATTTCTCAATACCCCAACGTTTGTAAATCCATCTTTCGATGAGAGATACCCCCCAATCAAGTAAAAGCCCAACAAAACCGATGGTTAAGATGGCTACCATCAATAGGTCGTTACGCAAGTTATTTCTCATATCGATGATGAGGAAGCCAAGCCCTGTTTGAGAACCTACCATTTCACCAGTTACAAGGAAGATCCACGCCGTACCAAGGGCGATGTGAAGACCAGACGCAATGCCAGGAAATACAGCAGGCAACACAATTTTAAATAACAGTTCAGGCTGTCTAATGCCAAAGTTACGCGCTACCTTGATATATACAGGGTCGATATTTTGGATAGCAGACACTGTGGACAATAGCACAGGGAAGAATGCTGCAATAAAGATGATTACGATAGCCGGTGCTTGACCGATACCGAAGAATAGAACGATAAATGGCAACCAAGCCACTGGAGAAATTGGTCGAATAACTTGGACGATAGGATTGATGTAGTTCCAAATCCCCTTGTACCAGCCCAAGATTAGGCCGAGGAAGACACCAGCTACAACAGAAATAATATAGCCGATAAAGAAGCGTACTAAACTATCTGCAATGTCCTTAAAGAGAACGCCATCTCCAATGAGTTCTCCAAAGCCCAGTAATACCTTATATGGCGTCGGTAATAACGCTTCGTTAAATCCGCCGAGGCGAACGATTAATTCCCAAATCAGCCACGCTGCAATAAATGCGCCCGGCACATATGTATATTTCTTCATGGTCCCCCTCCTATGGCAACAATGTTTGATCTACAAACTCTGAATAGCTCGGCACGTTTTTGATTAAATCAATATGTGTCATGTGATGCACGAGCGCATTATAACGGTCCTCTGTAAGGGCTAAATCTTTAAAACCGATAACTTGCAAGGAACGTTCAATAACAGGGTCCTTAAACTTCATGTACTTTAAGGAAATCTCCTTTTGTGCCTCTGGATGCTCGTCTAAATATGTACCTGCATCGAGATAGGCTTTGGTGAAAGCTTTCGCCAAATCATGGTGTTCATCGACGAATTTACCATTAAACACAAGGGCACAGCAAATATTGTCATGCCAGAGGTGGTCAGGATCTTCAAAGACCTTACCATTGCCCATTTCCAACGCTAGAGAACCAAATGGTTCAGCCACACTATAGCCTGCGATTTGACCGACCGCTAAAGCAGATGGCATTTCTGGAGGGCTCATTTCTACAACTTGTACATCTTTTTCCGTAAGGCCAGCACGTTCAAGCATGAGGTCTACGAGGATTTTTTGAGTAGATTGTTTATGAGGGATAGCAAAGGATTTACCTTTTAAATCTTGGACAGAGTTAATATCCTTATTTACGACGATAATATTACCCTCTGTATGACCCAATGCAGCAGCACGAACATCAATGCCTTGTTCGCGGGCCTTTACGCCTAGCTCAACGAGTACCGATGCAGCATCTACCTTACCTGTATTTAACGCATCCATAAGCTCTGGCCAAGATCCATACTTAACAAGCTCTACATGGACAGGACCATCTGCTGTTTCTAACTCTTTTGTTGCGAATACTGGCAACGCATGAGTAATCGGCAAATAGGCTATGCGTACAGTTTTTAATTCTTGAGCTGTCTTTGGTTTATGGTGCTCATGATAACCATATGCTATGCCACCGATAACCAAGAGGACCACTCCGATGATTAGATACCAAGTCTTCTTCATAACTTCCCCTCTTTCTGCCTCATAACAAGGGGCGTTTTTGACACATGTCATTTTTCGCACTTTTCTAAAACCTAGATGAAATATGGTTTTAGACTACCTCGTCTTCAAACTTATTTATACCCTACTATATCAATATGTATTAATTATGTCAATAAAACATAGTAATATTGTAGGTATTATTATTTAGGTGCGAAAAGTATCAATATAGGCAAATTATTACACATATAACAATACGTATAGGAACTACTAGCTAATGGCAAAACAAACAAAAGATATGCACTAAATAGAAAACAGGTAGTATCTAGTAGATACTACCTGTTTCTATATACGTGCTATTCACACATTGTATTAAGTTATATTACATATATTTCGTTATACTATTATGTTTTTACTGATATCGCATATATATATTTACTTGAACAAAGTCTTTTTATTTAATACATATACCTCAGATGTACCTGCTTCACTAGATTCGGATACATTAGGATAAATAGATGATTGACGGAAGTGCTTAATTTCCCCTTTTGGAACGATTAACATTACAGGTTTACCAGATGCGATAATCTTGTTAAACTCCTCTTCGTTAACTTGTTCCATAAGATATTTCTTGGACCATTCAGCACTGCGTTTTTTCAATTTATCCCGATCATCCCAACGGCTTTCATCACCATTGATTTTAATAATCTTATGACCTGTATAGTATACAGCAGCTGTACTATATCCATTGTAGTAATAGATATCACCATCATAAGAATCTACTACCGGTACTACATCGATATTACTACGTTGTCTTACAAATGGTTCTAACCCTTCCACCACAACGATAGAGGAAATAATCATCGTGCCAAGGACAATGATACTAACAAGGCGATACCCTTTTTTCGTATACCATGCGTGGAATAAAAGGAGTACGGCTACAGCCACCACAACATAGAGCAAGAAATAGAAGCCCCACGGTGCGAAGAATGAGCCCACCACGTAAGCAATCCACAAGAGTAAGGTAGGCCCCATAATAACCCATTTTATAGCTCTCGATTTACCTTTGCGTATGATCTTCATAACGCCCATAGCGCCAATAGCACTAAATGGAACTAAGCTCACGAATGTATATAAAGGATATTTTGTAGCCATTAAGGTATAGAATAAAAGTATGCCTACGCCCCAAGTCATATTATAGATGAACCCTGTATGTCGTTGTTTAAAGCCATCAATAATACCGTAAATAACGGCACCGGTCCATGGCATAGAAGCACCTAAGAAGATGGCGATGTAATACCACCACACATTATCTTCAGGATGTTCAGACTGTGTGGCCCGTGTTACATTATGAAGCCCTAAGAAGCCATTGATAAAGTCTTGACCGTGAACGCTGTACATATACACATACCACGGCAAGCAGACTACACAAAAAGCAAGGATACCACGCCAATCAAAGATGGCTTTCACCATCGACCAAGAACGATTGATACCGGCAAAAACGAGTAAAATCATACCTGGCAAAACGAGTGCTACAGGCCCCTTTGTGAGCACCCCGAGGGCTGCAAAGATATAGGCCACAATCATAGCATGTGGTTTCTGTTCTACCATCCCCTTATAGGAATAAATCATGACCATGATCGTCGTATAAAGTAGCACCATGTCCGTAATAACGCCATGAGCTACGGTCCAGAACATGAGGGATGTACCAAGAACACCGGCCGCAATTAAGCCGAGAGCCCACTTGCCGCTCATAGTACGCGTCGATTGATACATAGTCGCTACAGATAAAGCGCCAAAGATAGCACTTGGTAAACGAACCACCCAATCGGCAATACCAAAGATTTTAAATCCAAGGGCAATGAGCCAATAAATCATAATCGGTTTATCGTACCAATAGGTGCCGTAAATTTGAGGTGACAACCAATCTCCGGAGAGAACCATTTCCTTAGCAGTTAACGCATAGTTAGATTCCACAGGATCCGTAACAGGCAACATATTATTGCCAAACAGATAAAAAACGAGCCATACAATAAATACGACTGGCGTTAATCGTGAAAGTTTCATAAGGGCCTCCTTATCGGCGATTGCGATAGTATTTAAAGCCCAATACAGCCGCTATAATAACGAATACAACAATCATAACAATCAAGAACTCATGATTATATTGGATAAGATCCTTCCAGTTTTCACCGAGCACTTTACCCAAGTAAACAAGAAGGATTGTCCAAGGAACCGTGCCTAGTACAGTCCAAATAACAAAATGCCACATAGGATAACGAGCCATGCCTGCTGGGAAAGAAATAAATGTACGAACACCTGGCAACAAACGGCCAAAGAACACCGCGGCACCACCATACTTATTAAACAACTTTTCTGCGAGTTCAAATTTATGTTCATTAAAGAATATGTATTTACCGTATTTCAAAAGAAGTGGACGTCCGCCATACTCACCCATCCAGTAGGATAAGATAGATCCTACAATCCCTGCTAAAGTACCTACAACCATAGTCGTATGTAAATCAAATATCCCCTGAGCAATCAGATATCCTGCAAAACCTAAGACGATTTCACTAGGAATAGGAATGTTAGCATTTTCCAAAACCATTGCAATAAACATGGCTCCATAGCCATATGTTTCCATAAATGAAATGATATATTCCACTGTTTTACCCCTTTTTAATCACCATCCGGGTCCATTATGCACAAATTTTTGGGCATAGTATTTTCATCATTACCATACTTATTCAGTATATCTTATATTTTACCATAATAAAAAGGCCCTCACCACAGTGAAAGCCTTTTTACCATTTAACTGTATACGATTATTGCAATTCAGTAGTTTGAGTTGTTACTTCGCGAGCCGTAGTAAATGCAACAAGTTCTGCATCACCAGAACCAAGGATTACTTTGTTAGCTACTAGCGCGTTAGCCGCTGTTTTAGCATCTTGTAAAGTAATTCCAGCACGAGGAGCACTAATTGTGACTGATGTGCTTTTACCACCGACCGTAGAAAATGTAAGATATACAACGCGTTTTTCCGCCATGTGGGCGCCTCCTTTCACGTTTCATAAACAAGTTCTCGAATATAGATAGTATAGGATGATCTCTGTAATTCTGAAATTCTGTAATTACACTAATTACACTCAGATTAAATATATCTATCTACAATTCATATCAATAAGGATGGGAATGTGAGGGTTTGCAATCTCTATATCCTGTTACGACTATGAGAGGATATAAAAACTAGCAATTAGGATGTGTTTGGATCACCTACAAAAGTAATTTAATCATCTAGATTAATGTCCTAAGGATACTTCATTGACGCGGACCACGTCGGACAAGCTGTGGTCATACAAGGCTGCCAGCGCATTACCAACGGTTTTCACATTATCGTCGGACGCTTCTTCTGCAACACGAGTATAGGTTACGTCTTTGTACTTCGGCGCATCTTCGGTGCCGATGTTAAAACGCAACACCAATTTTGTGCGTTTAATGTTAGCCATCGTATCACCTCCTTTCACCCTCTTATATTCCTGAGAGTCCCTCTCGACAACCCCCTCTAGAGTAATTACGGTAATCATTGTGAAAGTCTGGGAACTACGGCTCTAACTCCGTACTTATGGCGATAACTACATACTTCTTATAGCGACTATATAGATTCAAAAGCAACTACATATATTTCATTAAGCTTATGACAGTATTAAAACAATAAGATTCAATAAATACAAAAAGACCTTTACCAATTCCTAGTTATATATAGGAACCGTAAAGGTCTATAAGATCTATAAATACTGTAAAGCGCCATTAAAAATAGTACTGGTATGTTAAACCGCTTAAGTTCAACACTATTCACTTTTCAATGCCAACATAAAGTCATAGGCTTTAACGGCTGCTTCTGTATCCACAAAGTGTAATGGATTTAATATACGACAGAATTTAAAGAGACATTCGTGTTTACGTAAAACATCTTTCACATGTAATACAGTATCTCGAGCTGTACGAGCAGAGCTATAACCATTCATCATGGCATATAGGTAAGAAATCGGCAAATTATCTTCACGCAAGTAGCTGTGAACAAAGATAAGTAAATCCCATCCTTGCGCTGTTAATTCAGGCCAACGACGGCCATTTTCCCAATCTAGCAAGGTAATCTTATCTGTATCAGGATCATAGGTAATATCTCTCATGGCAGGACGACCATGAGATAAACCGTAGTCATGAAGTTGTCCCAATGTTTTACCAAAACTATAGAAGATATGAGTCACCATATCTTGTAAGCTATCATCATCAGGATGTTGAGCCGGCAATTCGCTATAATAGGTTAATGTTTTACCAGACCCTTCTGTAACGAAATAATGCTCTCTAAATCCAGCAATTACAGGCGCTACAGGTAGCTGTGTATTTATAAAGGATATTTTATAGAACTCATAATCAAAGGCAGCTCTAGGAGATGGTTTAATCCAACTAGAGCGGCGATTACTGATATCTTGCTTTACATAATAGGTTTTATCGTTAAACTCTACAGGAAAAACACGATGGTCTTTCTCTTGATCAATCATGCGATCGATATATTCTAATAACATATCATTCATTATGGCCTCCCTTTGTATAACACTCTACAACACTAATACTCCCATTTATACAGAATCTAAATTATTGAATACAAAACTCTCCATCCAGGCTAAGTAAGTGCACTCATTACACATAGCCTCATATTTGTTCATATCCATTCTTATTCAAATAGATTATATATCTCTATAATTAATTAAAAGTAACAACACATTAGCCGTTACTCATATAAGTGTATACAATTAATGTTTTTATTATACTACAATTATGACCTGATATCAAAAGAAAAACCCCCTAGCCTAAGCTAGGGGGTTCTTCTGGTAATTATGATAATAGGTTTAGATTTAAGACAGTACGAGGACCAACTGAGGTCATGTCTAAATCAAACGAATTAACCAACGAATTTAGTCACTGCTGCAGTATCAGTTAAGTGACGTTTAGGCATGCCCATTTCTTCAGGGGAGATGCCAAGAGCAAGACCCACTAATTGGGACATGTGCAAGATTGGCATATCTTTGCCACCGCCAACAACTTCTTTTGCTTCTTTTTGGAACATATCAAGTTGCATTTGGCAAAGTGGGCAAGGAGTTACTACGCAATCTGCGCCTTCTGTAGCTGCATCTTTGTTGATGGAGCCAGTCATTTGCATTACGGAATCATGTGCAGGGTATACAGCATGGAAACCGCAGCAATCAAGTTTACGGGAGAAGTCGATTGGTGTAGCACCGATAGCAGAGATCAAATCTGCTAAGGATGTAGGCATTTGATAATCTTCGAAGCCCAATTCAGTTTGAGGGCGAAGAATATGGCAACCATAGTATTCAGCTACACGTAAACCAGTTAAAGGTTTAACAACTTTAGCTTTCAATTTGTCCAAACCGTAATCGCGGATCAATACCCATAAGAAATGAGTAATATCAGTTGTACCGCGGTATTGTTTACCGATTTGAGCTAGTTTTTTGTTAACTTCGTTCTTTTCTTTTTCGTTGTTATCAAGCTCGTTTTTAGCTTCACGAAGCATCAAAGTACAAGTGTTACATACAGTTAAAAGGTTCAAACCTTTTTCTTCTGCTAATGCAATGTTACGAGCATTTGTAGCAAGTGTAATTTCTGGAGCGATGTCTTGAACGTGGGACGCGCCGCAGCAAGTCCAGCCGTCAAGCTCTTCCAACTCGATGCCTAATTTTTTAGCTACAGCAACTGTTGCTAAGTAGTCTTCTTTGGCAGCGCTTTCAAGAACGCAACCTGGGAAAAATGCGTATTTCATTATTTGCTTACCTCCTCAGCTGCTTTCATAAGTCTGCGAACACCATCAATACCATTTACAGGTTTTTGAGGTACTACAAGTTCGAATGGATTGATTTTGCTGTGTTTCCACAAACGTAAAGCATAGAATGCTTGTTTAGCGGAATCTACAACACCATCAGATTTCAAGCTCATAGAAACTTCTTTCAAGCGACCAGTTTTGTAAAGGTCTTCTTTGAAAGCAACTGCATGGCGAACGCCTTTGTTGTTTGTAAGGCCAGCTTTTGTAGCTTCTTTACGCAAGTTGGAAATATCTTGAGCAGGTTTTAAGTGTTTAGGACAACGGGAGATACAGTTCATGCAGTGAACGCATTTCCAAAGACCATTGTCATAAGCAGGTTGAATGTGAGCCATAGGTGCATCATCACGGCTATCCAATACGAAACGGTTAGCTTTTGTAAATACATATGGTTCTAAGAAATCATCTTGACGTGCAGTCAATTTGTTACATTCAGATGCGCAGCAACCGCAAAGGATACATTCTGTACCAGCAACGAATTTTTTGAAATCAGCTGGAGTTTGACGAACAATTTTGTCGCCTTCGTTGAATTCTGCTTTAAGGAAAATCCAAGGAGCAACTGTTTTCAAACGATCAACTTTAGATTCCCAGTCAACAACTAAGTCACGGATTACGCGGAAGTTGCCGATAGGTGCAATTGTTAATTCATCTGTACCGTAACGTTCTGTTAATTCATCAATTTTAGATTCACAACCAAGCATTGCTTCGCCATTTACGCGAATGGAGCAAGCGCCACAAACTGCGGAACGGCAAGCTGCCAAGAATGTTAAAGTTGGATCTTGAGTATCTTTAATTTTTTGAAGGCCCCAAAGAATTGTACGGTCAGGTTCGTAATCGAATTTGAAAGTTTGTACAAACGCGCGACCTTGTTGGTAACGGTGGATATGATAGGTGATTTGTCTCATCTTAGTACTTCCTTTCTTGTGGTTCGTATTTAGTGAACACTACGTCGCGTTCAGTTAATTCGTATTGACCGTCTGCGCCTAATTTGATCAAAGAATGTTTTAAGTATCTTTCATCATTACGTTTTGGATGGTCTTCACGAATATGAGCGCCACGGGATTCACGACGGTGTAAAGCGCCCATTGCAATAGCTTTTGCTACTGTTAACATAGAACCGATTTCACAGTAGTTTACGAATGCCATGTTGTAAGTACGTTCAGGGTCACCTACATAACAAGTTTTGTAATCTTCGATTAATTGATCGATTTCTTTTAATGCTTCAGTAATACCTTCTTCATTACGGAAGATACCTACTTTGTTCCACATTGCATCAGCCAATGCATCGCGGATTTCAACTACTGGGCGACCACCTTCACGAGTTGTTACTTCAGTGAATTTTTCTTCCCAGCGTTTAGCAGCTGCAGCTAATTCTGCATCTACATTTGGTTGTTCATGTGTTTCAGCATAGTCAGCTGCACCAGCACCAGATACTTTACCGAATACTACGCCGTCAGCCAAGGAGTTACCACCTAAACGGTTAGCACCATGGATGGAAATACAAGAAGCTTCGCCAGAAGCGAACAAACCAGGCAATTCACATGCACAAGTTTTGTAGTCTACTACGTCGATACCGCCCATTGTATAGTGACATGTAGGACGAATTGGTACTGGTTGAGTCAATGGATCGCAGTGTTCGAAGCACATAGCCAAGTCACGGATACCATGAAGTTTTTCGATGATAACTTCAGGTCCTAAGTGACGAAGGTCTGCTACTACATATGCGTTAAGACCAGAACCGAAACCACGACCTGCAGCGATTTCATCTTCGATTGCTTTCGCTACAACGTCACGGGATGCTAATTCCATTTTGTTAGGCGCATATTTTTTCATGAAACGTTCGCCTTCAGAGTTAAGAAGGTAACCACCTTCACCACGAACCGCTTCAGACATCAAGATACCAGTACGACCAAGACCAGTTGGATGGAATTGAATCATTTCCATATCTTTCAATGCATTACCAGCGCGGAATGCTGCTGCCATACCATCGCCTGTAGAAAGGAATGGGTTTGTAGTACGAGTCCAGAAAATACGACCTGCACCACCAGTAGACAAGATAATTGCTTTTGCTTTAATTTGTTCTACGCGACCTTCTTTCATGTTCCACACAACTGCGCCACCAACGTGACCGTTTGCGTCTTTAACAAGATCTAAAAGGTACCATTCTTGTAAGAAGTGTACGCCTTCTTTCAAGCATTGTTCATAAGTTGTGTGCAAAATTACGTGACCAGTTTTATCCGCAGAGTAGCAAGTACGTGGATAAGATTGACCACCGAAGTTACGTTGAGCAATTTTGTTTTGCTCTGTACGAGAGAATGGAGCACCCATGTGGTCCATTTCAAGTACGCCTTCTGGACAACGAGAGCAGAAGAATTCGATCGCATCTTGGTCGCCAAGATAGTCAGAACCTTTTACTGTGTCGAAAGTATGTGTTTCGATTGTGTCTTCAGCTGCAACGTTATTCAAACATGCATTTACACCGCCTTGCGCCATTGCTGTTGCAGAGCGAGTTGGGAAAATTTTAGTAATAAGAGCTACTTTTAAGCCTTTGCGACGACCAACTTCAAGAGCCGCGCGTTGACCAGCGCCACCGCTACCTACTACTAGAACATCAAACTGTTCCATAATGACCTCCTCATAACTACCTATTAATAAGAAAACTTGTTAGACTATCTCATTTCAAAAACTTATAAAAATTTTTGATAACCTAATCATTTTTCTTTCAAGAAAAACCCCATACTTATGCGATTTTTCTTATTTCTTTACCTATAATTATAGAGAGCATTTAGTGTGATGTCTAAACCCTATTATGCATAATTAATTTCGATTAATCTAATTGATAATTTATTTCACTTAGTGTTTTTCTTGTTTATATATGAACATTTAAAATAGATTTATGAATATTTCATACAGGAAGTTAAGGATATTACGAAAGTAGTTCGGTTCCGAAATTTTTGTATATTTTTATTTCCGCTAGACCCTTAACAAGGCTTATTAATACTGACTTTATAAGATCACCAAACTGTTCATAATAATTAATATCCGTTAAATTCCTACTAAAACTACCTCGAATTTAATCATCGAAAATCATCAAATTTCTACGGCTATTATTGGTATTTAACTCTCTGATAATTATTATCATAAGTTTTTTTAGTGATTTCTTTCACGTTAGCCAAAATTGGCAAAATTGTGTCTATCTATGCGCATACAGCAATCTTCGATATAGTTCATCTTCATTCATTAGCAGAATTCATTAAGTTTCAAGTTTTCCTCGCTTTTAAGCACTCAAAACATGAAGAACATGCTTATAAACTCGCATATACATTCATCTTTTGCTCATTCCTGTTGTATAAGGTATGATAATAGATAAATAAGTTATATAATATTATATATATAGTCACCTCTATATGGTGTTGTGGCTTTCACCAACATGAAAGCATATATATATAATGACTATATTAATGTAGTTGGAGAGCTATATTTTTAACTCATACATAAGGAGAACAGAGAATGAAAATTTTACTTGTAGAAGACGAAGAAATGCTGAATGGCATTACCGCGAAATATTTGCGTGCAGAGAATATGACAGTTGATACATGCTTCAATGGTCAACAAGCTATTGATTATGTAAATACATCCAGCTATGACGTTATCGTTATGGATATTATGATGCCAGTTCTTGACGGTATTAGCGCTCTTGCACAAATGCGTAACGACGGCAATACAACACCGGTATTACTTTTAACTGCAAAAGATTCCTTACAAGATAAAGTTACAGGCCTCAACACAGGCGCTGACGATTACCTTGTAAAACCTTTCGATCTTGAAGAGTTAACAGCTCGTATTTATGCATTGGCTCGTCGTAATGCGCGTCATGCACAAAACGATATCCACGTAGGTCCGCTTACAATCAATGTGCCTCAACGTACAGTTAAACGCGATGGCGAAACAATTACATTGACTGCAAAAGAGTTCGACCTCTTATTCTATTTAGCAAGTAACGAAAACATCGTATTGTCACGTCAACAAATTCTTGACCATGTTTGGGAATACGACTATGAAAGCTACTCTAATCTTATCGATGTATACATCAAAGATTTACGTAAAAAGATCGATACTGATGAGAATGTAAAACTCATTCAAACAGTTCGTGGAGTAGGGTATGTCCTCAAAACAGAAAACTAATGATCCTCACCGAGATCTAGACACCATGTCTGGGGCAGCTACCGATTTATTTAATCGGCTGCCCCTCACTTTTAAAATTATGTCTTGGTATACCATCTTTTTGCTCATCATTTTGATGGTTGCCTCTGCATGGATTTATGCATATACGCACGAATCTGATAACAAAGAAGTACGTGAGCGCTTGCAGCAGCAAGCAATGATCATGGCTACGGATATTCGCAAATTTAAACCGTACCAAGATAATACATTCTTCTTTGTTTCCACCCAAGACGGCTATATTATTAAAGGCGCCTTACCAGACGGCTTCCCAAATCAAACAGTCCTTTCCTTAGGACAGGTTGGAGAAATTGCTGTTGGTGACGACACCTTCTATTACTACGATACGCCGGTTAACGAACCAAACTATCGTGGTATTTTGCGTGCTGTTACAAAGGTAAAAACAGCCTCTAAAAAAACAGAAAATCTACTATATAGTTTATTATTAGGTGATGTTATCTTCTTGTTGATTTCATCACTAGGTGGTTATCTATTCATCAAAAAAGGCCTCAAGCCGGTCCGAACCTTGACGAAAACAGCTAAAGTTATCGGTAAGAACAATGACTTAAGTCGCCGTATTGATATTCCATCCCGCACAGCGCGAGATGAAATCTACGAGCTTACCACCACATTCAACCGCATGATTTCAGGTCTGGAAGACTCCTCTAATCGGGAGAAACAGTTTAGTTCTGACGTATCTCACGAACTGCGTACACCGATCGCTGTCATTAAGGCTGAAAGTGAGTTTGCTTTAAAATACGGCCGTACAGAGGACGATTTGCGAGAAGGCTTAACACATATCTTAGAACAAGCCAAGTTTATGACTAATCTCGTAAGTCAATTGCTCGATGTAGCACGCCTAGAGAATGCGCATGAACTCAACTTAGCACCTGTAGATGTATCGTTGATGTTAACCAATATGGTTCATGATTATACACGACTTGTTGCGGAGAATACGGAAAAAAGTATTTCCATTACATCCAATATTCAACCACATATGCGTATCGTGGCTCATGAAGTGTCCTTACGTCGTGCCATTACGAACTTGGTAGACAATGCTATCAAGTTTACGAATTCCACCATCGATATTTCAGCCAAGCTTGCCGGTGGTGAACTCGTTATTACGGTAATAGATAATGGCATCGGTATCGAGCCAGAAAACCTTGAGCATATTTGGGATCGCATGTACCAAACAGAGCAATCTCGAAACAAGAAATCCAATCACGGCATTGGACTTGGCTTATACTTTGTAAATAAGGTCATTAACTTGCACCATGGCACAGTAACAGCCACTAGTGAACCACAAGTAAGAACTACATTTACAGTACGATTGCCGTACAACAGAACAGAAGAATAAACTAAAGGGACTGACCAAAAATCAGTCCCTTTTCTTATACGCACTCAATATGTACCATTAAATTCAATATAATCATAATATATAGTATTTAATTATGTAGCTCTTAATTATTAAGCATTTAATTATTTAGCATTTAATTATTTAGCCTATGAATTGTTGCCATAGTGGCATATACACATATTCGAGGAAGGTCCATACAACAAGACCTGCTATAGCGCCAACAATAGCACCATTGATACGGATCCAACTGAGATCGTCCTCCACCTTAGATTCGATGAAGTAAATAAACTTATCTGTGCTAAGACCGCCTAGAACTTGGCGTATGATGGTTTCAATGAGATCATAGCCTTGTTCAAGTACATATATACCAATATTGTGCAATGTATCTTCTATACGTTTTCTCAAATCTTCGGATTGACCATATACAGTCCACAATTCGAGAGCAATATTTACAAGAACTTGTGCTGGTGTTTCCCCATTTTCATCCCCTACGAGTAATAATTCCTCTACATAAGGGCATAAATGGTTTTCAATAACAGATTCCCAATCTTGTTCACGAATCCAACGTTCCCACGCTTCATCGAGAGCATCACAAACCTCACGATTCTCTTCTATGTGGCGAATTGGATCGACCCATTGGCGAAGCCATGCAGTCCGTTCAGGACTATTTGGTCGCTTCCAATTTTCAAGCATCGCATAGGCCTCTTGAACGATAGCCTGTGCCAGCTCATGGTAGTTCACCACATCGGTCGCTTCAGACATAGAGATGAGGAAATCAGACCAGAAGCCTTTCCGCTTTTTCTTATGAGCCTCTTCTGCTACAACTGCTGTTAGCCACGTAACCATAGCTGGATGGTTAATACGTTCTTGAATTACGTTCAGCACCTGTACAACCATGCCTTCATAGCGATTATGTTCACATAAATCGAGCAATACGTGTTTCAAAACCGGTACTAGGGAATGCTTTTGAAGCAATCCACGGATGCGTTTTGCCCCCCATTGTGCCCATTCCTCGTTCGTTTGAGATTTCCACAACAGATGTAGCCCTTGATGTATCACAAGGCGCGCTGCCCGCTGCCCTTCTGGAGATAGCAAAAATTTCTCAAACAATGGTACAAATTGAACATTGCTCAACAATACTTTGCAGCGTTCCTTCGTGAGCATCTTTGTCTCAACGAGCTTGATAACACCGTTGATAAGGCGATCTTTATTGCGAGGAATTAACGCTGTATGATATGGAAAACCTAGTGGCTTACGGAACAATGCAGTTACAGCAAACCAGTCCGCCACACTGCCGATAAGGGCTGACTGCACAGCCCAATAAAGAGGCTGATACCAGCTTTCATGGCCATAGAAAAATTGACCTATGAAAACAAAACAGTACAATACTGCGGTCAAACCAAGAATACCATTAGCACGTTGCCGCAATGTGAGGGATTTCAAATACTGAATCATTTGAGCACCCCCTCTACTAAAAGGTATAACCCGTAGAATATACCACCTAAAACAGCCCCTACGAGGGAACCATTGATACGAACCATTTGAAGGTCATAGTACATCTTGCCTCGTACAATTTGGGTGATTTCATCAGGGGAATAGCGAGATAATTCCTGCCCTACCACCTTATCGATGAGAGGGTTTAATTTTTGCAACCATGGAATGCTACGCAACAAGAAGAACCGTTCAAACGGTGCTTGCTTGTCTGGGTTCAGCAAAATCTCTGTACCGAGCACATTAAAGCGGCCGATAACGATGTCCATGAGTCGTTTCCAGTCCACAGTATCACCATCGATGAGCTTGCCTTCCCATTCTTCGAGAACCATCTTGATCCATTGATCTTTATGCTCTTCGATGAAAGCTTGCCACTCTGCATTGGTTTCCAAATTATTGAAGAAGCGAATGGCTTGGCCCCATACGTAACGACCTAAATCAGAGTCGATGGACTCATTATCCTTAAGGAATTGAACAGCCTTTTTCTGTACCGTTTCTACCAATCGTTCTGGTGAAAGTCCATCCCCGCCAAAGGCAATGGCCAATTCACGGAAGAAGGAATCCTTCGTATAGGTTTTCATAATGTCTAACATTACGCGGTACAAGTATGGGTATACCTGATTCGATGCGATGACACGCTGACAAGTACGGTTAAAATAAAGCCAGAAAATGCTCGCCGTATGGCGTTCTAACATACAACGACCAAACAAGATAACGAGCGGTGTCGCCTTCCAGTTTGTAACGCCTTTGTATATGGCTTTATTGATTTCCTGACGCATAGGTTCAATGTCCATATGAGACAAGACCTGATTACCTACACCATATAAAATATCGCGCATTTGGTCTTGTCCTACATCACTCATGCCATATTCAATAATGCGGACCATAACCCGTTCTTTTTTGATGGCATAGTACATTTGAGGCACCCGCAATAGTTCTTCACTGAGCATGGTGCGCCCCATTTGTATAAGACGTTCCTTACTACGTGGTAAGATAGCAGTCTTAAAAGGTATCCCCAACGGTTTTGTAAAGAGCGCCGTCACCGCATACCAATCCGCCAAGCCACCGATCATAGCGGCCCCAGATACGTGCATGATAAATGCCCAAAACATATCTTGCCGTTGTGGATATGAAATTAAAAATATAATCGCCATGACAACCAATAGGGTGGTTGCCACTGGTTTAGTTTTCATCATCACTTGATCCTAACTTACTAAATTACGTATATAGACTCTCCCCATATAACGTAGTGACCATAGAGGTCACGAACTTTCACATACTACAACAACTTGTGAAAGTATATTTAATATGTGTATCCATCATCTGCTAGAGCATCCGATTAACACTTCAGTTAAAATGTACATTCATCGCCTTCTTTTTGAGGTTCCCATACAGGAACATCACTAAAGAGAGCTTTAAAATACACAGATGGTGTCCATAATGGACCATTTAGATGCATAGGAATAAAGGCTTTTTTCACCTCTACACGGCGCAAAAACTCAATACTGCCCCACTCCATAGCGTCTTCCAAACGATTATCTACAGGGAACATCGCTACATCGACAGATAAACCGTCCAATTCTTTGAACTCGCGCCATGCCATGCGCTTTGCATCAGCATTATTCTCTGGCGTATCGCCAAGCCAATGCCACCAGTTAAGGTCGCCAGCGTGGAAGATAGAATCAGAATCGATATTAGCAGTATTTGTCTTTACGTAGAAAGAGCCACCTTCATCGGTACTGCCATACATATGAATGCCTACATCATCTAATGTCGCATCATGACCTGGGCGCATGGTAATGCATTTCTTTACCTTGCCTTCTAAGGGTACATCTTGATGGCAAATGTAGCGTGTTTGAGGACCATCAAATTCCGTAATGGATGGATTAAAATGATCTGCATGAACATGGCTTACAAAGAACCAAAGCTCACGACCACGCTTTGCTAATTGCCAAACAATATTGTTAGGATCTTTATAATAATCAAACACATAGCAACGCTTACCGTCGTCTACAAGAAAGCCGCTATGCGCTAAAAAAGTAACATTCAACATTATTATCAATACCTCTCATTTATTGAGAATTTATATCATTCGTATTGTTTATTATACCATATTTTTCTTAATACATGGCATAAACAAAAGACCTTTTATACTTCGTACAAAGAGCTCTATAAAACACATATGTTTAATCGTAATAGGGCAGAAATGCCGCTGCCGCTTCTTACATGCGGCCAGCGGCTTTCATATAATCAATATATTGGTTCCCCCATATTTCAAGAGATGCAAGAACAGTTTTGAATCCAGCTCCGACTTCCGTAAGGCTATATTCAACCTTTGGTGGAATGGTGCCGTATACTTCACGGTGTACAAGGCCATCATCTTCTAATTGGCGTAACGCTCTAGTAAGTGTTGCTTGTGTAATTGGGTATAAGCGGCGCTCTAACTCACGGAAGCGCACAGGACCTTCAGATAATTCGTGCATGATCAATAAAGACCATTTGCCGGCTAATAACTTTTGGCTCGTTGCATAGGGACAGCGGCCCACTAAATCATGAACATTTACGAGTTGCTCTGCCATGGTGATTCTCCTTTTCGCTCTAATATAATTCAAATGTTATCACATATTTTTACTATTTCAAGCATTTTATGGTATCTTTTTTTAGGGTACAAATATTTATGTTCGCTAATATTACTATATACACAAAAGAACCGCTAGTTACAAAACTAGCGGTTCTTTTCTTTACCATACTAAGTACGCTACTAAACGAACACTTTTAAGAAGCAAGAGATATTATAAATCAATGTCACTTATTCCCTAAAATTTAGTCGTCTG
The DNA here is from genome assembly GCF_041333735.1 of Veillonella sp. NCBI lineage: Bacteria > Bacillati > Bacillota > Negativicutes > Veillonellales > Veillonellaceae > Veillonella > Veillonella sp. Next base: position 904,499 of record NZ_JBGKFB010000001.1, on the reverse strand, counting down.
CCAAAATCATAATAATGTTTTAATAAAAGATTCCATTTCCATCGGTTTTACAACAGGCTCAAAGCGCCCTACCACATTACCTTTACGATCTATAACAAATTTAGTAAAGTTCCACTTTACCTCATCGTCCGTTAGATAGTTAGGATCAATGTCATTGAGATAGTCTGTAAGCATTTCTGTCTTATCACTAGGCGGGAACCCTTTAAATGGTTGCTCTTTAATCATATATTTGAATAAATCCAAGGCACTTTCATCACGCACATCAGATTTACCCATCACAGTAAAAGTAACCCCATAATTTACCTTGCAAAAGGATTGAATTTCGGTATTAGAACCAGGCTCTTCCTCGCCAAACTGGTTGGAAGGGACCGCAATAATTTCTAAACCTTGTTCGTTGTATTTCTTATAAAGAGCCTCTAACCCCTCATATTGGTGAGTAAATCCACACTTACTTGCCGTATTAACAACAATAAGAACTTTGCCTTCAAAATTTTGTAGCGATTGCAATTCACCAGACTTATTAGGCAGAGAAAATTGATATACAGACATAGTAACTCCTAACTTTCACAATAAAACTAATATTATATTAATAATGTTTTTACATCGTAATTAAATTTAGCTGTAGTCTCAGCCGCAGTTTTTTGCCATTCTGTAGGTGCTGTACCGTCTTTTTCAAGGAAGAATCCAGAGTCAAGGTAGCGAATGATGATATAGTTGGAATCCTTTTGATCAAATCCGTTACCACGGGAGAAGTCGATGCCATGACCTGTATTGCGTGTTACGATGGCTTCCAATAATGGCAACGTAATAGCATTCAACGTGATTTTCATATCACATTTGTCGAAAATCTTTTTGAAGAAGGAACTAGGTTTTTCTTCCTTATAGACTAATAATTTGCTAATTGTACCATTAGAGGCACATACTACGCGGCGAATTTCATTAATAGGGATATCAATCTTACCATTTGAGATAACACCATTTTTAATGGTGATTTCTCGTTTCCCCATATAGGAGTAATCAAGTGGCAATTGAAGCGAATCTAAATTTGCAGGGAAGTCCGCTGTCAATTTATGGCGAGCAAAGGCAGCAATGATTGCTTTTGTTTCGCGGATATTGTGACCAGCATTAGATCCTTTACGGTCAGTATCTAAATCTTGACCTTCTATGTTTTTCCAATTGTGGTCTCTAAATATAATCGAATAGTTACTATTTGAATTTAAATATCTTGTAAGATATAGTTCATTTACATTTTCAAAATCAATGTCAGTTATCACCTGACCATTTGCATCTTTACAGAGCACACCATTGTAACTAATTGTTAACGTACGATCATTACCTTCAAAAACAACAGGATTTGTGTCGAATACAGAAATCATAGCCCTCTCCTTTTCACGACTCCAAACACAATGATACTTGTATGTATCAAACTCATTTAATCACTATATTGATTAAATATATTAATCAAATATTCTTAACTTAATGATACACCGTCTATATCAATTTGCACAAATACTAGATTTTTCTGATAATTTATTTTCTAAGATGTTTTACAATCACTATATGCTTTTACCAATATATGTATAAAAGTTATCAACCAATATATACATAAATCAGAACCACCCGTAAAACGGGTGGTTTGCTCACGGGCTATAAGCCCGTAGTACTAGGCCAGCGTCTAAAGGCGCTGGCTTTCACTACGTTCAAGCCGCATAGCCATTGACTCGTAACGTTCCCCTTAAAGGGGATGTGTATTACTTGCTACCCTTAAAAGGGTCCTCATATTCTTTTACACTAAGCTTATCTTTCATTTGGTCATGTAACTCTTGCTCACGTATATATTTCTTTACTGTAGCCTCATTTAAACCTACTGTACTAACATAATAACCCTCGGACCAAAAGTGTCGATTTCCAAATTTATACTTTAAGTTTGCGTGTTTATCGAACATCATTAGTGCACTTTTCCCTTTTAAGTATCCCATAAAAGATGATACTGATATTTTAGGTGGGATTAATACTAGCATATGCACATGATCAGCCATAAGCTCCCCCTCGATAATCTTGACGCCCTTATATTCACATAAACGTCTCAATATTTCACGTAAACTATTTCTGTATTGATTATATATAACTTTACGTCTATACTTAGGTGTAAATACTATGTGGTATTTGCATAACCATTTTGTGTGCGCAAGGCTCTGTGTCTTTGTTGCCATATAAAATCACCTTTCTTTTGCATATAATGCGGCTTGAACACCTACATTATACTTAAGCAAGGTGATTTTTTTGTATAACTTTCGTTGCCGCACCCGCATAGCGGGTGGTTTAATGATTCGCGACTACATCGCGAACCAGTCTAAAGACAATAAACAAAAAGCTGATTCCGAAGAATCAGCTTTTATTGGTTCATTGAAATGTTTCAAATGAAGTTATAGTTGAAATTACATGCTTTCAACAGCAGCGATAGCAGCAACATCTACAACGTCTTGAGCAGAGCAGCCACGGGAAAGGTCATGAACTGGTTTAGCCAAGCCTTGAATCAATGGGCCAAGAGCGTCAGCGCCGGAGAAGCGTTGTACCAATTTGTAACCAATGTTAGCAGCTTGAAGATCAGGGAAGATCAAGATGTTAGCTTTACCAGCTACGTTAGAGCCAGGAGCTTTCTTTTCTGCTACGGAAGGAACGATGGAAGCGTCCAATTGTAATTCGCCGTCGAATTTGAAATCAACATTGCGTTCTTTCAAGATGTTAACAGCTTCAACCACTTTATCTACTTCTGGAGTGGAAGCGGAACCTTTTGTGGAGAAGGACAACATGGATACGCGAGGATCTGCCATGCCAACAACTTTGCGAGCTTTTTCTACAGTGGATTCTGCGATATCAGCCAATTGTTCGCTAGTTGGGTTAGGCAATACGCCGCAGTCGGAGAATACGAGCATACCGTCGTCACCATATTCTTTTTTGCTTGTGAACATGAACATGGAAGAAGATACAGTTTTAAGACCTGGTTTAGTACCTACAACTTGCAATGCTGCACGCAATACGTTTGCAGTTGGGCAAGCGGAACCAGCAACCATGCCATCTACTGCGCCAAGACGAACGAGCATAGCGCCGAAGAATAAGCAGTCACCTTTCATAGTTGCGTCAGCTTTTTCAGGAGTCATACCTTTTTTAGCGCGCAATTCTACGAATGTATCAACCATTTCTTGGTAACGATCATAGTTAGCTGGATCGATGATTTCAGCACCTTCGATGGATACGCCAACAGCTTTAGCTGCTTCAGCGATTTCTGCAGGGTTACCAACGAGTACAGGTGTTACGAAACCTTCTTTCAAAATGATTTCAGTTGCTTTCAATACGCGTTCATCTTTGTATTCTGGCAACACGATTTTTTTACCTAATGGTTTTACTTGGTCTTTTAATTTTTGAATTAAATCCACGATTTTTGCCTCCTTAACATTGGCTTTATGCCATATCAATACTATTATTATAGCAAATTCAACCTATAGGTAAAAGTACAATTTATTTTCTTAGCCTATTATTCTAATTTTTATACTATAATTTTGATAATGGTAAAAGTTAATCTCATAACGTTACAATTAACAGCGAGTTGAATACTCCCCATGTAAAACGTTACAATTATAGTAATAGAACTCTTAATAGCAATAATCACACAAGATTTAACATTCTAATTAAGACAACTACTTTTGGAGGACTTATGGCCAATACAGAAACGACAATTAACGCTGTTATCCATCCCCAAATCAATGATTCACCCATCGATATAGAGAAAACGATTAAGGCCTTAGAGCGTAATAATTTCGTAGTTCATTATTTTGAAACAGGCACTGAGGCTGTTGATTATTTACAGTCTCGCATTCAGAACAAACGAGTAGCTATCGGCGATTCCCGCACCTTATTAGAGCTCAACGTACATGATGCCTTATCTGAGGTTAATAATGACATAACAGATATTCAACGTCCCCTTCCTGGTGAAAGCTTCCGTGACACTGCATTACGCACCATGGGCCGCGATGTATTTCTCACCTCTGTAAATGCATTATCTCAAACAGGGGAGATGGTCAACATCGACGGCACGGGCAATCGTGTAGCAGCTTCTTTATTTGGTTCCCAAGAGGTGTTCTTTGTGCTAGGTGTTAACAAGATTACCCCTGATTTAGCCTCTGCCATTTATCGAGCACGGAATGTAGCAGCTCCATTGAACAGTAAAAAGAACAAGAAAAGCTCCCTCAACCCTTGTGCCAAACTAGAAGAAAAATGTTATGACTGTGGTTCTCCGGATCGCATTTGCAACGCCTTAACAATTTACTATAAAAAGATGCGCAATATGCAAACCATGGAGATTATTATCATCAATGAATCCTTAGGGTTCTAATGGTTTGTGGCCCATTTAGAAAGTCTTGTACGCTCATCTGCCCTAATCCAGATACAACTCTATAAATAGTAGACCATCGCGGATCGATAGCGCCACTTTCAAGATCACTGATATAAGATTGGGCTAGACCTGACTTATCTGCCAACTGATACTGCGTCATGCCCAATTGTCTACGCCATAGTAAAATTAATACGCCTAGTTTGTGAACCTCTTGTCGAACCTGTATATCACGACAACATAGAATAGGATTCATAGCAACCTCTATCTACTTTCACACTCAACACATGGTTATGCCTTTACTATACCCATATCGTAGGTTGACTGACTAGTAGCAGTTGAAAAGTAATAACACAAAAGCCTTACTAAAAACTAATGTATCAATTAGTTCTAGTAAGGCTTTTTTCTATGCATATTATGTTCTGAATGTTTTCAACAATTCGTGTAATTATTGTATATATAGAGATAATTAGTACTAAACATGTACTATGTTATACCAATCAGCATAGATAATATCTAGATTTGTATAGTTTCTATACATTATCCATTCATTATGAATACACTTGAATAGTAAAATTGCCATATCATTATCCGCTATAGGATTATTGGTTAGCACTTTCTTGAGCTTTTTTGATTTCCATGTATTTAACCATGCCATCCACAGCTTTTTTTGCTTCGCGCATCGCCAATACTACAGTAGCCGGTTTATGTACAACGTCACCACCAGCAAAGACGCCATCACGGTTAGTCATACCATATGGATCTTCAGATGTAATGATGTAGCCTTTTTCGTCTACTTTTAGGTTATTACCTTCGCCGATAAGACGAGCATTTGGTTTATGACCAGCAGCGATGATGATTTTATCTACAGGCATAACTTGGAACTTACCAGTACCGTGGATGCCTGCACCATCTTCGTTAAGAGCCATCACTTCATATTTGAAGCCTTCTACCTTGTCTTTACCTTCTACGCCAACTGGAGAAGCGAACCATTGAAATTGGACGCCTTCAGCACGAGCTTCTTCGTATTCAGACAACAATGCTGGCATTTGTTCTTGGCTACGACGGTATGCTACAGTAACAGATTCACAGCCTAAACGTACGCATGTACGAGCCGCATCCATCGCTACGTTACCACCGCCGATGATGATAACACGGTCGCCTTTTTTAACAGGGATTTGCTCTGCATCAAGCTCGCCATTTTCTACCAATTGTACATTCGTCAACAAGTACATTGCTTGGAATACACCATGCACTTCATCATTTTCCATGCGTACTTCTTGAGGAATATGTGTACCAGTACCGATAAAGATGGAGTCAAAACCTTCTGCGAAGAGTTCATCCAATGTTTTATCTTGACCGATAAATGTATTACATACGAATTTAACGCCTAAACCTTCAAGACGAGCGATTTCACGACGTACAACGGATTTAGACAAACGGAATTCTGGAATACCGAATAAAAGTACGCCACCTGGTTCAGATTGACCTTCGAATACAGTTACCTTGTAACCAAGTTTAGCGATATCACCTGCTACGGACAAGCCTGCAGGGCCAGAACCTACAACGGCAACCTTACCAAGATCTTGTTTAATCTTCTTAGGTTTGCGAAGTTCATTGATACTTTCAAAATCAGCAGCAAAGCGTTCCAATTTACCGATATTGATAGGCGGTTTTTTCGCCTTATTCATGATACAGTTACCTTCACATTGGTTTTCGCGTGGACATACGCGGCCACAAATGGATGGCAAGTTTGTACGTTCTGCCAAAATGTCATTTGCTAAACCAAAGTTACCGTGTGCAATAGCTTGGATAAAACGAGGGATTTCGTTTTCAATAGGGCAACCCATACGACACAATGGTTTTGGACAATTTAGACAACGTTTCGCCTCAGCGAGCGCTTCCTCCATTGTATAATCCGCATCAAAATGTAGTGGTTTTAATTCGTTACTCATGGCACATGCCTCCTAACAAGGATCCAGTACTATACTTATACAGCGTTGCATGTACCTGAACAATCCGATGAGCCCTCTCACATAGGGATGTCGCCACATGCTGCTAAGATTTATCTTTTGTAACCATTCGATAGACGTGTGGTCACTGGTCAGACACACACTATTCTATAGTATATTCTAAATTGTGAAAGTCCCAACAGTCAAGCAAATAAAGCACCTTTTGTATACGAATATAGCCCCTATTCATGCAAGGATTGCATAGAAACAAAAGATACGGTATCAGTAATTTTTAAGTGTATATTTACATATATATCTATGCATGTATACTGAGAATAGATAAACTCCTCATGAATCTAGCAGAATATAAGAGGTTCACTATGAACACAGTAGACTTTACCGAAAAATACTATATTGATCGTCGCGGTTCTCATTCCCGCAAATGGGATGGCGAGCACTTAAAATTCAGCCGTACTGACCTATTACCACTATGGGTGGCTGATATGGACTTTATGCCCCCTCAGTGCATTCAAGAGGCCATTTGTAGCTATGTGAAAGCCACTCCTCTAGGTTATACCATGACAAATCCGGATTATATACAGGCAGTCATGAGCTGGTATAAACGCCGTCACCATTGTACGCTTCAAAAAGAGTGGCTCACCAGTGCTCCTAATGTTATTACAGGGATTATGTGGTGCATCGGGGCTTTTACAAAACCAAACGACGCCATCGCCCTTCTAAGTCCTGTGTATGGCGCTTTTGATACGAGCGCCAGCGATGCTCAACGTCAAATCATCGCTGTTCCTATGAATCACACTGAAGATAATCGCTACACCGTGGATTACAAAGTCTTTGAAACAGCGATTACCAAGCACGATGTTAAATTGTTCATTCACTGCAATCCGCACAATCCTATAGGCCACGTATGGAGTGAACAGGAAATGGAGCGAATATTCAGCATTTGCCAACGGCACAATGTACTCATCATTAGTGACGAGATCCATCAAGACCTTATCACAGGCCCAACGAAATTCACATCAGCCTTGACGGTAAGTAAAGGGGCCTATGCGGATAACATGATTGCCATGTCCTCCCTGTCCAAGTCTTTTAATATGGCTAGCTTACATCACGCAGAGGTTATCATCCCTAACGAACGACTAAGAAGCCAATTCAACGCCTATAAAGCTCATGTGTACCACACAGACTCGGACGTCATTGCGGAAGCGGCCATCACCGCAGCCTACACGCATCCAGAGGCGGAAGCATGGCTCATAGATGTACTAGCTGTCATTCGGGAAAACTATGAATATCTGTGCCGAGAACTTCGTACGGCATTGCCACACATCCGCATCAGCCCTATGGACGGCACTTATTTAGCATGGATTGATTTTGGCGCCTATATGAAATCCAAAGATATGCACGACCTATTCGAAAATAAATGCTGCATCGCACCAAGCTTTGGCGAATGGTTTGGAGGCGAAGACTACGCCACCTTTGTGCGACTTAACTTGGCAACGAGTCTTGAAAATATTAAGACTGCTACCCATAATATTATCAAGTGCGTACGTCCTTAATAGGCACCTCTCATCAGGAAATACATTAATTCAGGAAATACATTAATCATATTAGAGAATTCATTTTGTACAAATAAAAGAGGCTGCTCTAGCATCATTCAATGTTAGAGCAGCCTCTTTGTATTATAGCCTCACTGTATTAGCTACTAGTATTACACTAGTTCTTATTTAGTTCTAGCGAAATGTTCCTTTGCAAATTGCATGTCTTGTACGAGTTCTAATGTACCAATATAGTTATTATTTTGATCGCGTACAGCCATGTAGTTTACATAGAATGGACGACCTTGTTTTTCAAGCCATACTGCCACATTATCGCGGTCACCTTTACGGAAGGAGTCGATGATACCACGTACAATCGGTTCTACCTTTGGTGGATGGCAGGAGTACACATCACGACCGATAGCTGTAGTAGGACGTTTAAATACCTTTTCACCATCGTTGAAGTAGCGGTTGATGTCTTCATGGTCAACGAAGGTTACTTCCATTGGCATTGTATTGAGCATAGCATCGAGTTGATCTACAGTTAACGTACCACCAATTAAACCGATAGCATTGTCATCACCACTTTGTTTTGTAGTTTGTGTTGCTAATGCTGCATCAGCCTCTGACCATGCAATGCGTTTTACGCCAAAGATATCTTCATATTGTGCTGTATCTTTGTAGATTTGGTACCATTCTTCTTTACTGAAGTTTTCTGCACAGATTGGGAACAAGATATTTTGTTCTTTGTAGATCATTTCTTGAGCACGTGTAAGAAGCTCATCAAAACGTCTATACCAATCATCTACACTTTGACTAGATTTTGCTAAATCGCCTAATTGGTCGCGAATGTCACCATCAACAGTCCACATAACCATGGATGGGCCACCGATTGCATAATCTACCTTCAATTTTGGATATAATAAATCGCCTTTTTTAGCATAATGAACAGATACTTGGCGTACTGTATTTACATCATCAATAGTAGCAGTTTTATCGGCTACTTTAGGGCGGATAGATTCAATCAATGCATCGAGAGCTTTATTTTCCTCTGTTAATTGGTTGAGTGGATGACCTACAGTCTCTACCAATGTTACTACACTCTTGCTCTTTTCTTGAGCTTCTAGAACGGCCTCTACCTTAGCATGTTCAGCATCCATTTGTTCATGAATAGTAGAACCATGGAACAATGCAGAGTGAAGGTCACATAATTGTTGTACCTCTTCTAACGGTGTACCTTCGCGCATAAGGCCTTGTTCGGCTTTCATAATTTCACTAGCTTCAACATGCTTGAATTGGCTCGCAAAATCTTCACGAACAGAACCAAGTTCTTCGCCAGTGCCTAAACGTTTCAAGAAACCTTTCAATTGCTCTACACGTTCGCTATCTGTAACAGTGTCCTCTGCGTTAGCTTCTGTATTTTCGTTGGTATTAGCTTCTGTATTTTGAGTAGCGTTAGATGCCTCTACGTGAGTAGCAGCAGCCTCTACAGGAGCATCCTTAGCAGATGCATCATCACCATGTAGGTTTGGCATTTCACCTTCCAAGGTAAAGCCGGCTTTCATAAATGCGCTCACGATATCAATCATGGATACGCCCTTCATCTTAGCTCCTTTAGGAATAGTCATGATTTTACCAACAGAGTTCAACATCACCTTGTTAGTGATTTCACTGAACCCTAAGCTTTTCATAATCTCTGTTACTTCAGGATATTCTTTTACCAAATCATATACAGATTTGGACAAATCTAATTTCTTTTCCATTTTGGTCCCCTCGTGTCAAAAATATTGTGTATTACTTATGTGAGTAACCCTCTATACAGCTTTGTATACAAGGCAATTTATATTCTGAAAGGTACATCTTTAATAACCTATGGCTCTATGATAAACGATATGAATTAAAAAATCTGTGCCCATGGCTATACTTTTGAAAGATATTCCAAAAATATCGAAAATTTTTCATATAAAAATAACGGATAGCTGAGTATGCAAAGACATCTAACCATTTAGAATGCTTTGAACCAACTATCCGTTATCTATTAACATAAGTATCTAGTTTTAAGAGAGATGAGAGTTCTAAGAGATTTATTAGTTTTGAAAGGTTTAGCCTTTTAATGCTTTTTCGTAGTTTTCAGAAACCTTATCCCAGTTAATAACGCGGAAGAATTCCTTAATGTAATCTGGGCGACGATTTTGGTAATGCAAGTAATATGCATGTTCCCAAACGTCTAAGCAAAGGATTGCTGTTTTACCTTCTAGTAGAGGGTTATCTTGGTTCGCAGTAGATGTCACTTCTAATTTGCCATCTTTGTTTACCACAAGCCATGCCCAACCAGAGCCGAAGCGTGTTGCTGCAGCAGCGGAGAAGCTTTCAACAAAAGCATCATAACCACCAAGATCAGCGTCGATAGCCTCTTTCAAAGGACCTTCCAATTTAGAAGTGTCTGGTTTTGTCATGATGTCCCAGAACATAGTGTGATTCTTATGACCACCACCGTTGTTGATAACTGCTTGACGGATATCCTCCGGAACATTAGCAATGTCACCGAGGATGCAATCTATGCAACCATAGGCAAGATCAGGATATTTAGCGATAGCTGCGTTCAAATTATTAACATACGCTTGATGGTGCTTGTCATGATGCAATTTCATTGTTTCTGCGTCGATAACAGGCTCAAGATAATCGTAAGCATACGGTAATGGTGCGAGTTCGAAAGGTTTCATAGTAGTCCTCCTTAAATTTAGGGCATGGAACGATGTGTATCAGTACGTATCGTTCTTGTGAAAGCGTTTCGATGCACCTGCATCTTTTATTCATTATTGATATGAATTATCATTCTTCATTTATTGTACACTCTATATAGAAAATCGTCAATGTAAATACCCATAGAAAAAGGCTATAGGAAATCCTATAGCCTTTGGGTTCGTTACCAATATAAAACTCTAATTATCAATGCTATATGTTTACTATGCATCAATAGTATATGTTAATCACTATACACCGATGTAATTCAATCTACTATAGTGATAACAAGATAATTATTCAACGATACATTGGCACATTTTCATTGTTGTTAATGCTGCTTGATGGGATTCTTCCGTAACGCCAGCACAGCAGCTAGAATCTACGTAAACAGGGATTTCTGGCAAACCTGCTTTCAGTATAATCGCATTAGAAACAACGCAAATATCAGTACATAAACCAACGAGCGTGATAGACTCAATAGGGTTCACCGAATTCATACCTTCCAAACGTGATAATAGTTCAAAGGATCCAAAATTTGGCTTATCGATAAAGGATACAGGGCTCATGATAGGACGCCCTTCTGCTGCCTCGATTAAGCCAGACACAATATGCCAACCTTCTGTATTCTTCACACAATGTGTCACAGGTAAGAACTTACCCTCTTGGCTTTCAAGATAATTAGTATCATGTGTATCGCGTGTAAATATGATAGGCCCGTCAAAGTTCTCAATTTTTTTGCGCACATTGTCTACAATTAACTGTGCTTGCGCTGAACCGAGGGCGCCATCTACGAAATCTTTTTGCATATCGATAACAACCAGAACCTTTTGCATAGTTCCTCCTGTATATAGTCTACAAAGAATACATTAATTATTCACTACACTACTAGTTATACTCTTAATTCTAGATAACTTCAATAGCAGGCGTTTATTCTTTTCCCTCAGCCAACGCATGGCGCACCCGATGAGGTTCGTTATGAGCAAGTTTCCCCGCTGCAGCGGCCGCTACGGCGCCTACAAGATCATCGAGGAATGTATTGCAGTGACCGCCCTCTTTACTATCAAGTTTTTTGATAATACCCGGCTTTACCTTGTCTAAATAGCCATAGTTCGTAAAGCCAATAGAGCCGTACAGATTAACGATAGAAAAGGCCAAGATTTCATCGATGCCATAGAGGCTTTCATCATTAGCCAAAATGTGTTGCAACGGCTGAGACAATTTATTTTGTTCCGTTAACTTGTCGAGCTCGATGCCCGTAATAATCGCATTGTGTACCTCTCGTTTTGAAAGCACGGACACCACATGCTCACGGCACTCTTCAATCTTTAAATTCGGCATATATGGTTTTTGAACGTATAAAACGAGCTCTGCAATATCCTCTAGCGTAACGCCACGCTCCGCCAGTAAGTCATACGTATATTTCTCTAAATCTTTTGTAGATTCCATAAGTGCTCCTTTATTTTTTCTTAGGCTTATCTCCGGATAACATAACAATACTAACTGGAATGGTTATCACCAACTCTTCCTCTGTATCGACATGCTTTGTATTCCAAGCCGCCTCTTTGGCAGCCTCTTCAAAGATAGGGTAAGCCTCTCGATCTAATTTCCAATTATTAGGCCCTGCTTCAACGGCCACAATATTACCCTTATCATCAGTCTTAATTTCCACTGGAACAATCAAGGTACCGTCAGCGCTCGTTTTGAAAGCCTCACTAGGAATGATGACATTATAAGAGATTTGTTGCTGTAATTCATAGGCACGCTTATCTGTAGGCTTTAAATCAGCCGCCAAAGAACTAACAGTTCCCATCGTAGAAGCCAATAAGGCCAGTAACACAACACGTTTTAACATAGTTTCCTCTCGATTAAATATTCTCACGCTACACGCAGTATACGTTGATTATATCATTTATGATATGAAAAAATCCCTACCGAATATATCGGTAGGGATTGCTTACATTAGATTTTCTTAACCATTTCGGATTTCAATGCCATCGCACCGAAACCATCGATTTTGCAATCGATATCGTGGCCATCACTAGCATCAGTGATGAGACGAATATTTTTTACGCGCGTACCTTGTTTCAAGATGCCCGCACCTTTTACTTTGAGGTCTTTTACAACAACAACTGTATCGCCATCAGCTAGCTCGTTGCCGTTAGCATCGCGAATGATACCTGCTTCAGCTGCAGCTTGTGCGTCAGCTGCTGTCCATTCATTGCCACACATAGGGCAGATAAACATATGACCGTCTTCGTATGTGTACTCGTCGCCACACTTAGGGCAGTTAGGTAAATTTGCCATTTAGATCTCCTTTTCTCACTACATAATGAAAGTATTATACCATATAACACATATTCCACTAAAACATTATAACTACTCTATAAAATAGTTATATCTCTATTAATCAATGCTTATTGTATCGCATATTAGTTCGCATTATAATAATAGTGTAGCCGACGAGGTTGGGCCTCTCTTCTTTTTAGAAGGGGGTGAAACTATGAGTGATTTTGAAATTTTATCAATTGTCATAGATATTTTGACAATTCTCATTTCATTCGGCTCACTTATTGCCCTTATTTGCTTTACAAAAAGCAAATAGCCCTTCGTTACAGCTCGTAGCTAGATAAAACGAAAAGGCCATTTCCTGATTTTTTCAGTTTTTTGAGATGAGCCTGACGTCTCTACTCGCTCGGCTATCTACTCATATTATAGGTTGAATACCATATATCGTCAAATTATGATTAATAGGAGGTACCTACCTCCATATTGATACAAGTGCTATATACCATCTACAATAAAAAACCTAATCAATCTCATTTTTCTTTACTAAAGTTTCATACAAATCCAACTTATCTTCAAGATTATTCTTATAGCCTTCCAATCGTTTGATTTCGGCCTCAATAAATCGATAGTGTTCCTGCAACAGTGTCATTCTTTCATGGACCGTATGAGATCCGGCATACCGTAAGTCCGCATATCGCTTGATATTCGCAAGCGGCATTCCCATGTCTTTCAAGCGTTTTATAAACTGCACAAAACCCACATCCTCCGCATGGTAATTGCGAATGCCGTTCTGTCGCTCAATGTGAAGGAACCCTTGATCCTCGTAATATCGCAATGTAGAAATAGACAGTCCCACCAATTTTGAAAATTCACCGATTTTCATACTTTCACCACCTTGACCTCAAGTATACTCGAGCATATATCATACGTCTAGACGGAGGTAATAATTATGAAAGAAACACGTTTTAACATTGGTATGAACACATTGAAACAAATTGACGGACTGCACGGCGAGGAGGTGTATAACACAATTCAAGAGATTTCACCGGCCATAGCCGATTTATTAGTCGAGCTATTCGGCGACATCTACACGCGCCCCAATCTGGATTTCAAGGAACGGGAACTGATTACGCTCGCATCCCTTTTAACGCTGGGCGGTTGCGAGGCACAGCTGAAAGTACACACCAATGCGGCACTCAATGTCGGTATTGCGCCCGAGCAAATCGTAGAGGTCTGTACCCACTGCATCCCCTATGCGGGATTTCCACGCGTGCTGAACGCACTGTTTACGGTGAAAGCGATCTTTGAAGAACGCAACATACTGTAATTAAGGAACGACCGCAACAAAAAATCTATTACTAAATATTAGTCTATTTATAACTAACAAAGGGAGACTCAGAACGGAGCCTCCCTTTATTCATCTATACCATAACTATTCGGCCTCAGCTAACAACTGTTCTATGCTGAAAAAAGTATCCTCAATAGGACCCATTCTACCTTTTCGTTCGTCTTCCTCAGCCAATGCAATAGCCTCTAATAATTCTATCTGTGCTTTCAATTTATTATAGGTTTCATATCCCATACATACCGTATCACCACGACCATTCACCGTCATAATACAAGCTTCATCCCTTGTTTTCAAAACTGTAGAGATTTCATTATATTTATTTCTTAAATCCGACGATGGTCGGATACTTTCACGTAATAACCCCATAAAAGCACCTCCTCATATACAAATTACATCATAATTTGTATATGAATTGTGAATCAGTAATCCTATCCCAATCGTTTACGCAAAATCGCATAGAGTATCATGCTCACGATAACGCTCATAACGGCTTGAATGGTGTTAGTTAAAATACCGGCAATGGCTACGCCTGGATCAAATACGAAGTATTCGGCGATGAAGTAGCCTGCTACGATAATAATACCACCTACGACAGTTGCTACCAACGCAGAGGTAGTTGTCTTATTGTTATAGACAGTCCCGACAAGATAGCCTTCAATGCCTTTCACCACAAAGGTGATTGGTACAAAAACTGCGTAGCCAAGGAACAAATCAGCTAGCGCTGGGCCAATAGCACCGATATAGGCACCATATTTTCGACCTAATAATAAAGCGGATGTCATGATAACGACATCTCCAACATTGAAATAGCCGCGTATGCCAGGTACTGGAATTTTCGTATACATTGTAAGCAATGTAGCGAGGGCAATCAATACGGCTGTGAGTACTAACGCGGATGTAGTACTGCGGGTTTGAACGTGTTGCATAGCGTCCTCCTTATAAAGAAAATAGGCATGTGAATAATTACATCACATGCCTATACTATAAACCTTTATGGTAACACTTGCAAATACAAGGAATTAACAATACATCCTCAGCAAATTCTATCGTCATTTACTTTCAGAATAAATGTTCTTCACTAGACTTTAACTTAATATAGATACCATTTTATTATACAGATTCTCTCAAGCAACGATAATTAATCAGAAAGGAACTAGCCATGAACATTTTAATCATTTACACCTATCCTAATCATCAAAGTTTTAATAGTGCTATTCTGAAAGTAGTGCAGCAGAATCTTTCAAAAGACCACAATGTAAAAACCTTGGATCTATATGAGGAGCAATTCGATCCTGTATTGCGATTTGATGACACGCACAAACGTCGAGATTTAAGCACTGTGCCGGACATGGAAAAGTATCGTAATTTGATTACTTGGGCGGACCATATCATCTTTATCTACCCTATTTGGTGGGGCGGCATGCCAGCTATACTCAAAGGCTTTATCGATCGCGTATTTACAGCGGGCTTTGCCTATTCATATGGTAAAAGAGGCCTTATAGGTCATTTACAAGGAAAATCCGCTTGGATCATCACCACCCACAACACGCCATCCTTTGTAACGCTATTTATACAAGACTACGGCAAAGTCATGAAAGATCAAGTACTAAAATCCTGCGGTTTCAAACCGGTTACACATACCCAGTTAGCGGGCACAGAAAACAGCTCAGATGAAAAACGCCGGCGCTTCTTAGACAAAATCGCTAACATCGCCGGAAGTATATAAAGTTTCTAGTATACTATGATTTTTTACCAAAGATTACTTGGTTGCCAAAATCACAAATAAATTTACATTAGACTGCTTACAGTTTGCTCTAAATCAAAAACAAGCTGTATACGAAGATCTCCCCAATTACATAGATATTACTCTTCAAATCTCTCTTCTACATTGTAGAGAACCTCGCAATCACAACCGCCACCTTCGTTGATAATCCAGTCTAGTACACTTTCAACATCTACCTTTTGTTTTTCTAAAAACTCTCTTGTGAAAGTCAGACTATGATCGCAACCGTCATTGGTCTCTAATTTCTCGTCTACATAATCAAATAATTGCCAAAATAACTCTTCATCCATAGGTAAACTATCTTTAAACGATTGCCTTTGCTCGTCTGCATAAGCTTTTAATAATTCCTTTTTACGCGCTTTATCCATTATGATTACTCCCTTTTATGGCTTATAAGTTATAGCTCATGACTTATATTTCAAGCCTTATTTCTCATATAATTCTGGTCGTTCTAAAACTGTACCATATTTTAATTTTGGCAGTTTAACGAATTGAGGATACAACTGCTTAACCTCTTTACAAGACTTTAATGTAAGATATTCTAAATTATTAAGTTCTAAAATGGGAGAGTAGTCTTTATCTATCACCTTTGCCGTTAAAAAGCTAAAAAAGCGCAACTGTTTCATATGGCGTAAAAAGTCTAAGGATTGAACCTTAAGAATTTTAGGAGCCGCGAAATCTCCTTCTAGAGCAAGACTTTCAAGGTGCTTCAAATGCGCTAATGGCGTATAATCATCAATCTGTTGAAAGTTCTCAATCGACAGAGCCACTAATTTTTCTAATTTTGATATAGGCTCTAAACTCGATACACTTCTACCGGATCCAATGTGTAAATATTCTAGTTCTTGTAAGTTCTCTAATTTTGAAATATCTGGATAGACGCCCCATTTTATATGTAATTTTTTGAGTTTCCGTTGGGTACATACCGCATCAAATAAATTCTGGGGCATTCTTGTGCAAAACATAAGCTCTGTAAAAGCATCCGGATTCTCTAGTAAAAAACTACACCACTCCTGTAAAATACGTTTCTTATCTTTGGCAGAATAAGGCGCATCTAGCTGAGTGCAGTTAATCATCAGTCTGTCTTCACCTTCATATTCAGAAACCTCAACCACAGATTTTAACTGTGTCTCATCCTTATGATAGTAGTCAAAGCCATATTTAATTTGCTTTTCTGTTAATACTACCATGTTATAATGCCTCATCTTCGTCAGTCCCATAATTAGTTTATCTATAACGAGAGCCATAGCCAACAGATTACAACAGGCCTAGCAAATCGATACAAGCACATGCCCGTTAGCCTCTAGCACTTGTTTATAAAAACGTTTCATTTGCTCGAAATCATGAAGAAGTTCATCTTTGATTTCTTCCTCTTCCTCATCGTAGTCCCAGATATCTGGATATAGCTCTGCCTCTTTGCAGGCTGTCATATCAAAAGATTCGAGTAGCGCTTTCCATATCAAACTGATCTAGAGCTGCCACGATATTGGCTAAATGATTGTGTTCTGTATATGCTACATAGTCTGATATATTCTCAACAGCCGTTACGCCTAGTACCGCTTGGCTAAGAGGGTTTTTATCGTCCTTATGGTCAGTGCCCACGCCAGTTAGCACAAAGTGGAGTACATCCCACATCTTGTCGATATCAAGCAATAACTCATCGTCGTCATTCCACTCTTCAACACTTTCAAGAATTTCCTCTTCTTCTGAGCCCATAGCTTTAAGCTCTTTTAAATTCGCATCGCTTAAACAGCTATAATTGGCAATTAGTCCCATAATTAAATCCTTTCATAAACTCTTCTAACCATTAGAAAAATAAATTTTCCGATTCTGTAATACTTCTATCATCTTCATGGAAATAGCAGGTATATACAGGTTCACGATGCGCCGCATCATAGAATTTCTGTAATACAAGTGAAAGTTTCATGTCTATTGGCATATGTAAAGCTTTCACAATGGGTTCCCATAGTTCCATTGGCGAATAAGAGATAATCTGAGACTGCTTATTCTGACCATATTCTTCAAGTACTGCCGCATCAGAATACTTACTTGAGTCACAGTAATCATGCCAACAAATACTAAAAACGATTAAGTGAAATAAATCGTCTATACTTTCAGCTAAACGGCCAGCGGCACCCTCGCTACTCCAATACCCTATGGATCCGTCCTCCAATAGATGATATTCACCGCCAGCGCCATCTACAGCAAATGCCATACCGGGCACAGAGAACGTGCAGCGACCTTCAGCCGTATCTCGTTCCTCCAACGCATCTAGCAAGCGAAAATCAAATAGTGTATCAAAATTTTCAGCTAACTTGGCATCATTTCGCAATATATCTAAATAACCCATCTTACACGCTCCTATTAGCAGAAATTATTCCTAGCAATTTAGCCTCTCCTTCATCAGATGTATCTAATAGCGGAATAGCTAACAAAAGTACTTGCAAGGAGTAATAATAAAAGCTAAAGAATAAATCATCAGGGAATACGTCCTCTTCCTCATATCTAAGAACATCTTCATCTTCATCATATTCTTCAGACCAAAGGTATTCTTCGTTGAGCATATCCTCAAAGTTCGGCAATGGATCTGCATGCTCTAGCATAAGACCATCTCGAATGCACTCAGCAATCACAGTAAACAACTCAACCAATTGTTCTGCTAAATACTGAGCTACCTCATTATGAGCGCTCTCTTCCTGGGCTTTCTTAAAAATACGAAGCAAGAAAATCATGGCAAATGGTGTAGCATGCCACAACGTGGATTGGTGCTCAATATTTAGTGCTATCGTCCTCACCAGCCGCATCAACAGCTTCAATACTTTCCATGTTCCACAACACATCAAGTTCATGTAGGAAAATCTGTAGCACGGCCATAGGTTGTGGTTAACCGATGCCACGGTATATCACTGACTTTTACCGTTTCTATATATTGTTTCGTCATAGTATCCATTATAGTTATACCTTTATCAATATACGCCCTATGTAGAAATCGCCTTCGGTCACTGATTATTTCTCAATAACCTCTTTCACCAGTTCATAGGTATCTATAAGACGTAGTTTTCCAATCCGGGGCTCATCTGTAATCTCCTCATAGATATCCTCAAGCGTTCCTCTTGGTGCTAGTGTCCATAGTTTACACGGATATAGTTCAACTGTCCCGATAATTTCCAAATTATCCAGTAACAAGCCTAAGTCCTTATGATTGAACCAACAATCTGTATCGATACCAAAATTTGTATTATCTTTCCGGCATGCGATTTTGCTATTTAAAAAGTGCTCCATTGTTGGTTTTTCTTCTTGTAAAAGCCGCGTACAGGCTAAATGATATTCGATTTTCCGCGGCGATTGATCCACGTCAGAGACGAATATAGCACCATACTCGTTTTCAAACTTAACAGCTAATACGTCGCCCATCTTAAAATGAGGTTCTCTCTTCGTTTTAGATTTACGAACCTTAACAGGCTTCGGATTTTCGCTCTGTAGCTGCAGGGCTAACTTATCTAATACCTTTTGACGCTGTTTAAGGGCCTTACTCATCGATTTCTAGCCAAAACTCATGAGGGCCCTGAGCGATTATATCTAAGGCTTTCTGTTTGACGTCATCTGGTAGATGCCCTATCTTCCACAACGAATAAGCCACAGCAGTCCAATAAATCTCTGTATAAAACTCGTCAGTACAAAAATTTTGTTCCTCACCTAAAATGTCAGAAATGATCGTATCTACACTGACACCATCCTTGTACCGCTCAACAATGGCATTATAAATATCATGACCGTCGTCACTATCTATGATCTTCACTCCGTCAATTGCCATACGATTCTCCTATAACAACACAAAACCGCTTGAAATACTCTTTTATTGCTGATTATTTTCCCATTTTACATATTAAAAGAATAGACTTTCATAAGGCGTAATGCTACCATCCTCTTCATGGTAAAAGCCTTGATACAGAGGTTCTCGATGTGCCGCATCATAGAACTTTTGTAATTCAACAGCCACATTTGCTTCGGAAGGCATACCTAGCGCCTTGACAACCTCTTCCCATATATCCATTTCTGTATAAGAAGCGATTTCATCATGACGCTCATTGGCATAGGCTTCGAGAGTACCCATGTCTGTATATTGGCTAGAATCACAATAATCATGCCAGCAAATGCTATACACCAACAAATGGATTAAATCATCTATACTTTCAGCTATACGACCACATTGACCTTCGCTGCTGACATAACCGATAGAGCCATCCTCTAATTGATGATATTCACCACCGGCACCATCTCGAGCAAAAGCCTTTCCATCCAAGGAAAAGGTGCATCGCCCCTCTACCTCATCCCGCTCCGTTGGCTCATCAAGCAAAAAGAAATCAAATAGAGCATCAAAATCTGCCGCTAAGCTAGAGTCTTCCTGTAATATTTTTAAATAATCCATATTCTTATCCCTTATTCTCCTATTTGCTATCTCTTATCGTCTCTATCTGATTGCCTTAATCCATCTCACCATGAGCTGCTACAAACTCATCTTTAATCTTTTGAATTTCTTTTTTAGCGGCCACATATTGCTTTAAGTCTATTTGTCCGTTTTCTTTTTGTTCAGTTAAGGCTTTTTCTTTGTTTATGATTGTAATCCAATCTAACTGTACACTAAAGTCAGTATTCACACCGTCACTATTTTCTCGTAATGCCAGTAATGCAAATACTTCGTCCATATCGAGATTAAACATGTTACTTTCAAGATTGATAGGTTCAAAATAGTAACGAACCGTATCTACCCCAAATTCGTCGTTTAATTTAGCCCATTCTGCCCCTGAAAGCACGGTAAACCCAAGCGTATCGTTTCCAAGGCTTTCAGTAAACCAACGCACCTCATAATCAGGCTGAACGAAGTCGTTGAAGTATTTGATAGTTACATCCCGATCTTTCTCATCACCGTAAGGAATTAAGAGTTCTTTATCGTCCTTTTGTAGCACAATATCGTCACCATAAGGCTTGCCATTACTAACGGTTTGAATATGGATAGGCTCATCCATCATATCATTGAAATAGTTCACCACATCTTCGTCATCCTCGCGCCAGTCAATCCAGATAATAGCCTCAGAATCAAATAAATCATCTAAATCCATATCATGACTAAAGAAATCTTTGACTAATGTATACATATCTTCCATAGTCTCTCTCCTGCATATCACTTATATTTTTAGGTAGAATACAACACCAGTATCACCACTGTAAAACAACTCTATAAGGTTTCGTATATCACATCTTGTTGAGCCGTAAAGCTTTCATCAAAAGGAACCAAAATATATAGATGTCCTGCTGGGGATTCTCCCACATCATAGCCTAGTGCAAATGCGTCGTAACAACCTGATTTATCTAACATTATATCCGTTAAGGTTAGTACAATAGACTCTTCTTGCGGTATTTCCTGTTGTATGATTTCCTGCGCTAGTTGATCTAATTCATCTAATTCAACATATAATTGCTCCCACAGTGGTAGTGAAAACACCTCAGCCTCAGTATAATTGGTGCAACTAAAATTAAGTTTTTGAAAGACTTGTCCTACATTCTCTAAACGATTGGTGCCCAATCGGCGAGATACAAAGTAAACCCCATACGGTTCTACAGTCCAGCTTTCAACGTTCCATAATGTCATTAATTCAGATTTTATCATTATGATACCCCACTAGTTCGCCACACTCCACTAGTTCATTATCCTGCAATATCCGCATCAACAGGGTTCCCATCCGCATCAATATTGGCTATGATGCAGTGTCCCCAGAAAATATCGTCATCGTCATAATAGACCTCTATGGTACCATCATTGCGAAACGCCAATTCGCCCATCGTAATACGCTTGGCAAATATTTCTGCCGTAATCGGATCTTGGTCATCATTATCGAGCCAATCATTAGCGAGATCTAATAAGGTCTCACTAATATAAGTACTAATTCGTTGCTCAAATGCTTTGAAATTATCGATTTTATTGAAAGCCGCCAATGCCACTGTGCAGCTTTCATCAGAACCCTCGTCTACATCAAGGGTGAATGCATAATCATCAATTCTCGCTGTGTAATATTGATACTCTCGATTTAGCAGGAAGTCACCCCTATCAGTATGAAGATATTTAGGGGTTTTCAAATAAGCCGACAACGCCTCTAACTCGCTATGTTTAGCATGTTCCTCTAACACCTCGAGCACATAATAACGATTATTCCAAGAGGGACGCATATAGCCTATATCCTCTACAGGTTTTACTTTCTTAACTAATAGTTTATAGACACCATGGGGCTCAAAAGAATAACCCCATCTATCATCAAGGCCCTCAATAATCCACGTCAAAATGCCTTCGCTACGGTCAAGCACGCCAGTTCGGGTATCTAGGATAGCATCGGTAAACACTAATGGTCTATGGTACTTATCTAAATAAGGACTAGCCCCATTTGCATCACTACGCGGCAATGCATAAATCTCAAACACTTCCGGCTCAAACTCGGCTTCATATTCTGGTAGACGTACAATACTCATAATACTCTCTCCTATTCATCACATTTATACAGTGCAAATTGTTTACAGTTAAGAATTACAACCTTTTTATAGATACGGCCACATTATAATCGTGCCACTACATTATAATTTTCGTTATATCACAAACGTTCAGCTACATCGATTCTATGTAATAATTCTTTCGCTAGTTCTTGGGCTCTTTTAAATTCCTCATTTGAAAGTACCATGAGCACCAAACTATCTGTACCGATGTCCATACCTACTAACTTATGGTTTTTCCACGTGGAATTAAAATGTGCGCACCAGTCCCCAATACATTGACTGTCATCAAATGCGGCTGTATCAATAGATACATCGCCAGTTAAATTTTCACCAGTAGATAAATTTTTATTATGGATTAACTTCTGCACATGATAAAGAAAATCCTCTAATTCGATTTTCAAAGATAACTCTACAGCACGACCAGTAGATAGCAACTTCTCATAGAGATTCCACCAGCTATCTTCTAGTTCTTCCATGGAATGTAACTTTGCTTTGGACATGAATGATTTGGCTTGTTTAGCATCGCCTAGCAACAACGTTGCTAACTCTGTAAATGTAGATCGCATCTGATCGATATCTTGATACGCTACTTCTACACACAAACTACAATCAGGTACTCTGCGTTTTTTCACAAAAGCTCGCATCATCTTCACTGCGTCAGGATAACTTACATCAGCCATACGATAAGTCTTGCCATCTATATCTAAGAATAAATCTACTGCATCCTGCTTTTTACCTACACGTGCTTTCATGGCTGTACATCCATCGATGGCATGAGGTGGGTATAGCTCCATATACATGAAAAATCCATCTTCCATAGCCTTGAGGGTATTATCTATACCTACGATATTAAAACCATTTCGATTATAATCAGGGCTCTTCATACGCCATTCTTCGTAATTGTCGAAAAGTTTTTCTTGAATCCAATTGTAAAAGCTCATATATACTCTCCACTATATACTGCAACTTATATGTAATACATATCTTAATTAATGTCTTAATATATATCTTAATTATAGCATTATTAAGGAATACTTATAATAAAAGCACCGTACTTTTACATTTAAAAGAAATACATATTATATAGACACTGTACTTTCATATTTAATAGAAAAAAATACCCCTACAAGATACGTCTTATAGGGGTATTAATCACACTATTTAGATTCTTATTTAGATTCTTATTTAGGTTCTAATTTATTTAGATTCTAATTTAGCTGCCAATTCATTATATTTTTGTGCTAATTCAT
Organism: Veillonella sp.; assembly: GCF_041333735.1. Lineage (NCBI taxonomy): Bacteria > Bacillati > Bacillota > Negativicutes > Veillonellales > Veillonellaceae > Veillonella > Veillonella sp. Next base: position 880,649 of record NZ_JBGKFB010000001.1, on the reverse strand, counting down.
TATACTTTTCAGATAGGTCTTTCATATCTTTCTTGAGTTGTGCCGCCTCTTCAGTAGTTACCTCTTCGGAGCTTTTACCAAATTTGAAATTAGCACCTAAGCTGATAGTGTTACGACCATTACCAACGGTAGTGGCAGCATTAAACATTGTGTTTTTATTAGGACGGTAGAAGGCACCTAACGCCGCTGCATTAGCATTTTTATAGTTACCAAAGCCAACGGAGTAGGACCATTTATCATGTTTATCGAAATCTAATGGATGTAAACCAGCAAGCGCTGCAGAAGCGGCCGCTACACTAGATACTTGTTCATCAGTATACGCTTTAGCTTCATTTAAGCTATTAGCGCCGCCATTAATAATACGATTATTTAATGTATTAATATCACCTTCTATAGTAGTGATACGGTTTTCATGATTATCTACCACGTCTTTAATGGCATGTAGTTGGGAGCCATTAACTGCATCAGTAGATGTAGCAGATACACGGCCTGCTGCTACATTTGTAATCGTACGTTCTGCACCACTATCACCAATGCTCAATGTGCCAACCGCATTTCCACCAGCAAAGTTATAAGTTCTGCCGCCGATAACACCAGAATTAGTAGACACTGCTGTAGCAGTAACAGACTTAGCACCTAATGCAATGCTATTGTCTGTAGCAGCCATCGCATTTGTACCGATAGCAATGCCGTTTTCCTTTGTTGTAGTTGCGCTATGGCCGATTGCTAAGGAGTCCTTTTCTGCTGCATTCGCTAATGTACCAGCAGCAAAGGCACTTTTACCAGCACTAGTTGAATAATTACCTAATGCTACAGCATCTTCATTAGAAGCCACTGTTTTAAAGCCTAACGCTGTGGAGTACGCACCACTAGCATTTGCATAAGAACCAACTGCAGTCGTATTCATAGCCGTTGCTTCTGCATTAAACCCAAACGCAGAGGACTGATTACCAGAACCTGTAGAGCTATAACCTACTGCTGTAGCATAATCATTTTTTGCTTTTGCATTATAACCAATCGCTGTACCCATATCGTTATTGGCCTTTGCATTATTACCGATAGCAACAGTATTTTGAGCAGTTGCTTCAGCTTTACGACCAATAGCATACGCATCGTTGTATGTTGCTTTCGCACTGTCACCAAAGGCAATAGCATTGTTACCTTGAACCTTGGCACCAGTACCACCTACCAAAGCATTATTGCCTTTAATGGTGTTATTCATGCCCAAAGCTACAGAGTTCTGACCATCAATACTATTACGGTTACCAATTAATAAAGAGTTAATTGCATTGTCATTATTAATATGGTTAAAACCACCTGCGATATTATTAGTACCGCCAACAGTATTGCTAGTACCTACTACCAAGCTGTGAGTAGCAGAGTTTTTATTATACCAACCTGATACGATACTGCCTGGGCCAGATACAGTATTATTAGTACCAGAGGTGATCGTATCATTAGCGGAAGATCGAACTGTATTCTTGTCTCCACCAAGCAATATATTTTTTACAGGGGAGAACATATCCTGCTCAACTTTATTATCCCCACCATACGCAATAGAATTTTGCATGTTTAATGGCGCAGCAGTTGCAGCGCTAATATCTAAATTAGATGCAGCAAACGCTGTTGTAGTAACACTGGCGGTAATCATAGCCGTTAAAAGCAATTCTTTTTTCATAGGTTGTACCCCTTTTAAGACAACAAAAACAATACACTCAAAAAAAGATTCAAAGTTACCTAATGAAACCTGAATCGTATAGCACCCCTCTATGCACTATTCATGATTTAACATGAATAAAGTATGAATATTACTCTAATATTATAATTCTAGCTCATAAGAAATGCAAGAAAATGCAAATTTCCAGTAAAATAAATAAATTTATGCTTCACGACCGCTCCACAAAGCAGTCTAAAGACACAAAAAAAGAGCCAAGATTTAAATCTTGGCTCCTAAAAAGACATAAACATAAAAAGATATATAATTTTTATGTTTATGTCTTTCGTTATTTACAAATTCAATTCACTTATAGGCATCTTTTTTCTTTGCAAATAATATTCAAACATTCTATGTGCAGGAAGTTCACGTACTTGAATACATTCTAACCCAATTTTATCAAGCATTTCTATTTGAACATAGCCTACACAATTAATATTATTTTTTTCAGTAGGCATCAAAAAACAATTTTTCACCTTATGTATATTATTCAACTCAATAAAAGATTTATATGCTAATTGATATAAATATTGTTTTGTAATATCTCCGATACCTGGTTGGCCCTCTACCTTATTATTTTTTAAATACATCGTATAATATTTGGCATCTAAAATAACAAAGATACATTCATTATTATATCTTTCTACAGAAATTAAATCTGGTATTAGCGTATCTGAAAAAGTTGTATTACTATCTTTAGATACCCATTTGGGACGTTCTATTAAATCTTTTAACGTCTTAGGATTATTATCCTCCATATCACTAGGAATTTTTAATGGTTGTAATAATGGCAATGATAACAAAGGGGCCACAAGCTTATTATCAAAAACATCTGCGCAAACAGTTTCCCATACTAAATTAAAACTAGTTGTCCCAAATAAAGCAATGCTATCAGTATCACTTACTGATGTATTCTCCAGCAACAAGGCAGCCATAAGTTTTAGTACATACTGTTTTCGAGAGTTAAATTCGGTATTAAGCTCATTGAAAATACGATGAAGAATGTATTCTTGATCACCAAAATCATCTAATAAAAAGTCTGTCAAATAAACCCCATGCATGTCCAATAAATCCATCAAGGATATTTCTTCAAGTTCACGACTACACTTAGTAAGCAAACACTCATGAATACGCTGAATAAAATTGTCATCATCAATGATATTCTTTCGTGTCCAAAAATTTATATAATAAGGTTCCTCCTCTTGCCAAAGGGGATGAATAAAGTCAATTGTTCGATTCCAATTGATTTCGCCATCACCATTGAGTTCATGTGTGCTCTGTGTATTGATATAAATCCCATTTTGAAAATAGTCATCTAACAAAGCTATGATTAATGCTATTCTACTAAATGCTGCCAATTGGTTACTCTCACTATATAGTTGTATAGATTGATTATTTGTATTATATCGATGTAAAACTTTAAGAACTTGTTTTAATAACTTTCTACATTCAGTTTTATCATCCTTATTATCATGTGAAAATAAGTATTTAGGATAACAACATAACAAATAGCCTTCAATAATTATAATACCTACATAGTTAAACACATAACAAGAGTTATCTTGACCATCAATTCCATCAACTAGCTCTTCATCCAATGTAACAAGATTTGATAACTCTAAATTCTTAGGCATACCTTTAACTGACTTTAAAATCCCATAAACCTTGAGATTTCTAATGAATAGATCTAATTGATTACTATCTATCTCAGAAAACAATGTCATCAACTCTGACTTTGTGTAAGGTTTCCTTTCACGGATATAAACCGACTTCATACCTCTGAGACCTTCGTTTCACTATCTTCCAATATTGTTTCTTCTTTATTTTCTAACCATTTAGAATTGACAACACCCTCTGGGAAAATTTCTATCCCAATCTCATCAAAAGCACTACAAATAGATGAGTATCGGCAATTACCTTCACACTTAAAGAACAATCTTCTTTTTTGTTTAACTACATCATCAAATAAGTACATTAATACCTTATTTTTAAATACTTCTTTAAAGCTATCATTATCTTGTATTGTAGACTCTTTCAAGAAGAATGGACCCATCAGTTTATCCTCATTAATACTATAAGCTTCTGTAGATAACTCATCATTGATTGCCTTACGCAGGCTATTCCACGAAATTAATGTATTCGATTGTCCAAGTTTAAATTTTGGCTTAGTAGAAATATCGGATAACTTATCTTCCCCATCATCAATACCATAATATGAAAAATTCCATCGACGTTTAAATGCTGTATCCATAGGATATACACCTTGATCAGCACTATTCATCGTAGCCCATATAAACATATTTGATGGTATTTTAATAGTATTAACATCTATAGCAACACCTAATTGACGTTGTAAATACCCTCGCATATCATTGGTTGTATTAATACTATATTCACTCTGTCCATTATTATCTCTATCAAGAAGTTGGAATACATCTCCAAATACTGCGGCAACATTGGCACGATTAATCTCTTCAATGATTAATACATAGGGTTTATCTGGATTTTGTAATGCTTTCACTAAAGTTCGCATAAATGGGCCTGGAACGTATTCATATGCAATTTTCTCTTTATAAGAATCTTTCGACATTAATCGGACATACTTCCGCAATGCTCTACCATGATTCCGTTCAACTGAATTATTATTGGCAGCCTGAGTTCCATCTTGCTTAATCGTTGTGAACTCATCATCAAAATATAATCCTAAAAGAGCAGGTAACCGTGTCAAATCATTATTATTTTGAAAGGTTTCTACAAGAGCATCATATTTTTCTTGTGTAGTCTTAGTCTCATCTAGTAATACTGAGATAACATTTTTCGTATCTTCATCTAATCCATCCAATTTACTTGTCTTCATAATCGGTTTATAAGAACCTACAAAATTTGCATACGTATAATCTGGATGAAATGTTATTCTTTCAATCTGTTCATCATTATTGCTAACTAGAGCCTCTGCTTCTAGCTTTAATGCATAAGATTTCCCTGTCCCTGGTGCGCCAAAAAAAATTCGTTGTCTAGATATATTATTATCGATATAGATAGGCTCATCTAATTTTGAACTAATGGCTGAATCTACATTAGATTGATTGGAGTAACTAGTATTAATATTGTTAGAAGATAAACGCAAAAAACATCTAACTCTGCTCTCATATTTCTGTAAATCAATAACTCTATTAGGCACAATATCAACTACATTATTGGAATACTCTAAAAAAGAATTTAAGTTATCCTTTAACAATGACTTTAATATTCTTAATGAGCCCTTAGGCTCTTCATCACCATTAATATCTATTGGTCCATTAGCATCAAGAATTTTTCTATATATGCTATCCAAATTAAAAATAATATCCTTATTATTATCTACAAGTTTAAATACGGCAGGTTCAGATAATACAGTTATTATCTCTATCAAATTCTTTTCTGCTTGTTTCAAACGGTTTGCATAATTATCTTGTTGACTATAATCTTTTTCAACACCTAACCAATATAACAACACACCTAAATATAGCTCTCTATCAGTTTCAATCAAAGAATTAATAATGTCTATATTGATTGTATATATTAATTTTTTAGGGTATCTAACCCTTCCTGTTCTCTCAGCACTATAGGGCTTAGAACTATCTAAAAATTCGACTTTAGCCAATCTCCAAATCAACTCAAAAGCAACAATTAAAGATTCTATTTGCGCTGTAAATATTGGGTTTGCATTAAGATTACTCAATAGATTATCTTTATCAATACTTATAATTTCAAAAGTATCTATCATACTAATTATTTTTTCACTTAAATCATTAGTTAAAATAATCTGATCCTTATCTTGAACTGAATACTCTAATTCTCCTGGAGAATCAGAAACGACCCATAGGAAAATAATCATAGCTAAAGCACTTCTAATATTAGGGAATGAAGATTTTATCCCTAATTTTAAATCAATATCAGGATATATAGTCAAAGGGTTTGGTCTATTCATTATTATCTCTCTTTATATCATGCATAATTACACGTGCTATTTTTCTAGCTAATAACGGCGGAACAGCATTTCCAACTTGCTTCATTTGGGACATTTTACTGCCAATAAACTTAAAAGTATCAGGAAAAGATTGTAATCTAGCCGCCTCTCTTACAGTAATAGCTCTATTTAAAAATGGGTGAGTAAATTTTCCAGAGGAAGGAGTATCAAATCTAGTTGTTATTGTTACTGCGACATCATTCTGTTTCATTCTACTCCAAGTCCCACTATATACAGACTTCGTAATATGTTCCTTTGGAAGTACTTCTTTCCCCGCATTTGGAGGAATCAATGATAAACGCTCTAATGCCAATGCAGAGTGTTTTGTTGCCATATGATTATATAGGATTTTAGATCCTTTACGCATTTTCTTTTCATAATCACTCTTAGGTGAATTTCGGTATTCCTGTTCAAATTCACCTTCACCAGATTCAAGATATGCTAAGTCACTTATCGCATCCCAAATAGTAACCTTTTGCTTACACGGTAAGGGCAATTCAGGTGGAGTCGCTAAATATTTTCCAATAATAATGGCTCTTCTACGATTTTGTGGTACCCCATAGTCTGCTGCATTCAGAATGCCATATCGTATAGAGTATCCATAGCCCTTAAACAACCCCTTAATTTCATTAAGGAAGAAACCTTTCTCTGCTGTTAATAAATTAGGAACATTCTCCATTACAAAATATTTAGGCTTTACGAATTTTACTACTTCAACATAATGTTTAAATAAAAAATTTCTTTCATCATTTATTGTTTTTCTTTTCCCCTTTTGTGAGAATCCTTGACAAGGTGGTCCACCTATTACTACATCTATTTTATTAACATATTCTCCAAATACTTTGCTCAAATCTAAAGAAGTTATATCGCCCACAACAACGTTTGTTCTCTTGTGATTCTCCTTATATGCAGTCGCAATTGATTGATCAAACTCATTTGCTAATAATATATCAAACCCTTCCATCTCAAATCCCAATGAAAGTCCTCCTACGCCTGCAAACAAATCTATAACAGTAGGTTTCATAAGTTATCCTTTTATTCTAGAAACAGCTATATCAAAATACTTTTTATCTAACTCAATTCCAATAAATTGTCGATTATTTTTCTGTGCTACAACACCTGTAGTTCCACTTCCCATAAATGGATCAAGTACACAATCCCCTTCATTAGATAGAACATCAATAAAGTGTTGTATTAAAATTTCGGGTTTCTGCGTAGGATGCTTTCCATATCGTCTCTCACCATTAGGGGTAACCGAAGTTTCGATAAAATCATGAATAAGTCTTCCCTGATTATTAAAAACACCCGTTCTCTTTTTATACGTAAAATATATCCAAGCCTCAGTAGAATTCACAAAGTGTAGGTTCATATTTCTTGGCATAGGATTAGTTTTATGCCAAATCCCCGTTGTCTTATAATAAAATCCATGCTTCTGAGCTAATCTTATAATTGTCTCTACCTTTATAATAGCCATAAAGACAATCATTGAACCGCCTTTTTTTATAACTCTAGCTGACTCTTCAAAAAAACAGTCCATAGATTTTTCCCATTCCGAAAAGTCCATATCATCCCAGCCTGCTGATCCAAAAAAATTATCTCTCATTTTACTAAGATTTGTATCGCGGTTTCTCATAAAATTTCCCAAATTATAAGGAGGATCTGTGATAATTAGATCAATAGAGTTTGTATCAATTTTTTTCATTGCTACTATACAATCTTCATTATATAACTTCGTTTCTAACACTATATTAGCCTTCCTAAATGGGTCCATAATAATTAATTGTACAAATTGTTTATTTGCACCCTTCATTATACAAAAATACTATCAATCTTTTTATAATATAAAAAACACACTATAAATACAAGGTTACCTATTTATAACAATATTAAATGGTAAAACAAAAAGACACAAGGCATTTAAAGCCTTATGTCTAATAGATTTCAGTTGGCGCGCCTAGAGGGAATCGAACCAGTGACACGCAGTTTAGGAAACTGCTGCTCTATCCTACTGAGCTATAGACGCATGTATACTTTATTATATCGTTTTTAATAAAGTATACGCAAGGCGTCCTTATTGTTGTAGGTATTGGTTATTCACTTGTTTTTGTTCTTCTGGGCTAAGGTTTTGGTAGCCTTTTGCTAATGCACTAACCCAGGATCCGTAGGAAGGATTTGGGAATACAACAAAGGTAGTACCAAAGTCTTCTTTATGTTCATCGATGATAGCATTTCTTTCAGCTAAGGTCTTACCTTTTGTACCAATTGGGAAGTCACCGGCATTATCCCCCATAAACAAAATGACGTTGTATTTCTTAGTGATTGCATCAAAACGAGGTTGTTTGTCTGAGTCTTTTTCAAATAGTAGTACATGGTCTTTATCGACAGATGGGAATCCTAGTTCCTTAAAGTTTTGTACTGTTGCATCATAGTTAACAGGTGCATATCGATTTGAAACGTAGAATATTTCAACACCTTGTTTATGTACTTCATTTAGAAATTCAGCAGCGCCTGGCATCGCTTGTGATTTACCTTGATGCACAGCTTGACGCCACCAAGGAGAATCGAAGCGACCATTGCCATTAGCAACGCTTTCACCCATCAGTTTAGTATTATCCACTACGGTTTCGTCCGCATCAAGAACGATAGCAAGAGGTTTTCTTTGATGAGATGGATCAGTAACGGCCATCTTAACAAGATTTAGCGCCACATTGTACCCTTGATACGCCAGAGCTCTGTACTCCGCAGAGGTACGCATCCATAAGAGACCCATTGTTTCTGTTTCGGCTTGATACTGCTGTTTTTGCTTCAGTGCTGCCTGCTCATCTAGTACTACTGCAGCTTTTGTGGGCTCACTGTTAGCAGCTACAGTATTATCTACCGTATTCGTAGCCACTATACTATTAGTCGGTTGAGTTGATTGAACCTGCGTTACCATCACTGTAGGAACTACAGGATTTGCTTTCACCGTCGTCAGAGAATCCGCCTGCACTACAGAACCTACGCAAAGACTACCACCAAGACAAGCCACCGCTACGTACCATGCTAAACTACTACGTTTCATAATTGCCTCCTATCCACATTGGCTCTCTGTATACATACAATACATAATGTAATTCTACATAGTTATGCAAAATCCCTCTATGGATTTGTATGTATTCCCAAAATAATAAAGAACCTATACATAATATCTCCAGTCAATTCAATTTAGGTAGCTGTATACACTCTTTTAGAGATACGTAAATACATCTCTAAATCTATCTACACAAAGAATATGCTATAATACAGCTGTTGATAGTATTAGAGAGTTCTTATAAAAAGAGGTATATGTAATGAAAGTATGTAAAGGATCGATTATTACCAGTTCACTATTAGCTATATTGGCTATATCATCTGCGTACGGGGCTACACCTGTACAGCCAAGTGAAAGCACAGACGCTGTAGTGGTTGATATGGATTATTCTAATATTCCAGAGCTAAAAAGTTCTATTGAAAGCGCAACTCCAGCCATAGTGCAATCTACGCTTGATGCGTCTAAGGGAAAACCTACTAAAGATAAGCCCGTCTATTCAACAGTGACTATGTCTGGTAACCGTGTTGTATCCGTAAAAACTTACAAAACTAAAGAAGAACAAGAAAAGGCCATGTTAAAAGAACGTAAACGCTTAGACAAGGTCACTGCAGAACGTCAGGCTAAAAGAAAAGACGAAACACGCACATATATGCTAAAAGGTTTAACACCCATACCGTCCTATCCACCTGTAAGCGAAACACGCGTATTACAAAGTGAAATGTTCTCTAGACCATTCGGCAGACAACTTGATTTGCGTTTAGTGGAGGCTTATACACAAGATTATGACAAGGCTAAACCTGGCAATATTTATGTCTATGCAGATTATGTAGACTACACATCTAAGCAGCTGTTAGGTGAGAAAGATGGCACTACTGCTATTTCAGCTATGATTCTACGTGTAATCATGAGAAAAGACGAAAACAAAGCTTTCAGCATCGATGTAAATGCATACTTCATTAATCCCACAACACATACCATTTCCATAAGTCGGTCCGAAGATGTAAAGGGTATCGATATTAAGAAAGAGGAAAGAGCTGAAGCTGTATTTAAGCTACCATCCCACCAATTACAAGCTGGTGATCCACAGTATGAAATCGCTAAGCTTATGTATCAAGACCTAACAAATAAAAAATTTGATTAATAATATTTAAATACACTCACCATGACAAAAGCCCCACCTTACTATGAGCTACATAGCGAGGTGGGGCTTCGTCTTAGTTTAAGAGAGTTTTGTAAGGGATTTATAAGTTTGAGAGATTTATTAGTTTATTTTACATCGCTGAAATCGATGTTCATGCCCAAGGCTTTAGCTACGCCTTCACCATAAGCTGGATCGCATTGGTAGCAATGTTTTGCATGGCGTTCTTTGATGAAATCAGGTACACCATCCATAGCGGCAGCTGTATTTTCAAACAAGATTTGTTGTTTTTCTGGGCTCATGAGACGGAACAATTTACCTGGTTGTGTATAGAAATCGGAATCGTCTTCGTAGAAGTCGTATTGGTATGCTGCACCAGATACGTCTAGGCCAGGGTTTTTGAATTGTGGTTGTTCAGCCCATTCGCCAAAACTATTTGGTGCATAACCAATAGTAGAGCCATGGTTACCATCTACACGGCCTTGTCCATCACGATGGTAGATATTTACAGGGCATTTAGCGGCATTAACAGGGATTTGATAATAATTTGCCCCTAGACGATAGCGTTGCGCATCGGCATAAGAGAACAAACGACCTTGAAGCATTCTATCAGGAGAGAAAGATATGCCTGGAATGATAGTTGTTGGTGCAAATGCAGCTTGTTCTACATCTTGGAAATAATTTTCTGGGTTGCGGTTAAGTTCCATCACACCAACTTCAATCAATGGGAATTCGTCATGATACCATACTTTTGTTAAATCAAATGGATTGTATGGCATATTGTTAGCTTGTTCTTCCGTCATCACTTGGATGCATAATTTCCATTTAGGAAAATCGCCTCTTTCGATAGCCTCAAAGAGGTCACGTTGGTGGCTTTCACGGTCACTAGCTATCACATTAGCCGCCTCAGCGTCGGAAAGATTTTCAATCGGCTGTTGGCAAACCCAATGGAATTTAACCCATACACGCTCATCGTTTTCGTTGATAAGACTGTATGTATGACTGCCGAAACCATGCATTGTGCGGTAGGATTTAGGAATACCACGGTCACTCATGACGATTGTTACTTGGTGGATTGCCTCTGGCAAGCTAGTCCAGAAATCCCAGTTTGCTGTCGCATCGCGAAGATTTGTTTTCGGATTCCGTTTTACAGCGCGGTTCAAATCAGGGAATTGCAATGGATCGCGGATGAAGAATACTGGTGTATTGTTACCTACAAGGTCCCAGTTACCTTCTTCAGTGTAGAATTTTACAGCAAAGCCACGAATATCGCGTTCCGCATCAGCCGCACCACGTTCGCCCGCCACTGTAGAGAAACGTACGAATAATGGTGTTTGTTTACCTACTTCAGAGAAAATTTTCGCTTTTGTATATTTTGTAATGTCATTGGTTACTGTGAAAGTACCAAATGCACCGGATCCTTTAGCATGCATGCGGCGTTCAGGAATCACTTCGCGCTCAAAATGAGCTAATTTCTCCATGAGCCAAACATCTTGCATCAATACAGGACCACGTTTACCTGCTGTAGCAGAGTTGCGATTATCTGGTACGGGAGCGCCAAAGGCGGTTGTTAGTTTCTTTTCATCACTCATGTTACAAACTCCTACTTAGAATAAAAATAAGTAATAATATGCAACCTTAAAAATTGTATGAAGCATAGCATTACATAAAAACAATAAATATTATCAATTAATAATCATTATTCATAATTACGATTAAATCATAACACATAAATGGCGATTGTACAATACAAAATCTTGTATACATGCTCTCATATAGAAACAGTACATGAGAAAAGCCTATAGGAAATCAATCCTATAGGCTGTCTTCATCGTTATTAGGCGTAACACTTACATATGCCATCTATACATATAACTAGAATATATCATCTATGAATTTTATCTGCCCCTGCATCATGCAAAACATTTTCTTTTACTTCATTTACAGGATCTATTTTAGTAAACAGTTCAGGTTTCCAATCTACAGGTGTTAACGTATCATTAAATGTATCAATAATTTGTCCGTTAAACATATTATTAACTGTAGTAAGTTGTTTTCCTCCAAAGACTTTCACAAATGATGTATAGTCTTTACCTGCTATATCCGCCACATTGTCTTCAGCATAGATTTGGGAGTTTTTCCCAACACCAAGGGAGTAAGCATATGCATATTCACCATTGGTAGTATCTGACGCAAAGTAATTGTTATACATATGAACCTGTCCATACCGTACTCTTGGTACGCGTTGCACTACATTATGGAAATAATTATGATGCAAGGTTACATGTAATTTTCCTTCATCTGCTACGTTTGAATCACTATTGCCTATCAACATAGTCTTATTATGGTTTTCAAATGTTGAATAAGAAATCGTTATATAGTCAGCTTCATTGGTAATATCAACCAATCCATCTCTATGCTCATATTTACGACCAAAGTATTTTTCTACTGTTTCAGGGCCATCTTGGAAGGAGCAATGATCTATCCAAATGTGTGTACCACCTTTTATAGAAAGACTGTCATACTGAGAATTCCAATTGCCCTCTGGTCCATCCTTAGGATCCCAAGCAGGAAAATAATCATAAGGCGATTCAAAGCGTATATTTCGTATGATGATATTATCTGAATCTAGAACCAAATCTACACCCTTTAATTTCGCATTGTCCATGCCAATGATACTTGTATTGGCTGGCACATGAACGGTAATAGACTGACTTTGATTCTTTTGTGACGCCTTCTGCTTTGCTTCTTGCTCATCTTTTAAACTCTTAGGCGCTGTGCTTTTCGGCTTATGAGTTTCTAAATATTGTTGAAAGTCATAGCCATCGACCATGTAGTCTTTCATAGTCAATGGTTTACCATTATCATCGGTATCAAAATCTATAGTTCCATAGACTAATACAATCTTAGGTGTAGTATTTTTCCTATTCTTAAGAGCTGATACAAATTCTTTTTTATTTGTTACTTTAAACACATTCTGCTCTGTAGCATTAGCACCACCAGTAGTCCCATTGCCTATAGAAGCAAATCCATCCTGTTTCGGTAATGCTTCACGCATAAAGGTAGGACTTTCAGCTGAGCCACGAAAAGAGGTTATCATTATAACAGCAATTAATGTAATAAATAATCCAAAGAATATCATTATCTTTTTCATACATCTAGTTCCTTAATTTCTACTACACCATAGTATGCTATGTCCTCATTCTCCTCATAGCAACAATAAGAGAACCCCTTCATAGTACCAATAGGCCTATAAAGGGGTATCATTTTATTTACGCTGGGCGGCTCCAGTCGACTTGTACGTCGATGGCTTCCCACATGCGTGTTAAAGCTAATTTGAAATTGTCTAAAGACTCTAAAGGTTTTACAGTTAACCGTTCATAGGTATCAAGACCTGTAGCATGCTCGATAGCGTGTTCATCGTTCAAGTAAGCGATAACCTTATCGGCCCATTCTTGTTCAGGTAACTCTACGGATACTGTTTTTGCTTCTGTATCATAGGACAAGAAGCCATTGCTGTTGATGCCATAATGGATGGCTACACGAAATAAACTCATATCTATACCTCTCTTGCGGTAATTTCTAAACACTATATCCATATTGTAACATGAACATTTATATTAGCGAAAGTATTCAATATAAACTTTATAAGTCTATTGTAAAGAATTATACATCCTCGTTAGTCTCCCCTACCTCATCGTCTTCAAGACCTACTTTCATGTTATCAGATGTCTCATTCGCTTTACTAGAATCCACATCCGCTTTAGTAGATTGTGCATCTACTGCGGCCTTAAGTTCTGATCTCTTTCTACGCGCCCCATTTTCTCCGTGAAAGCGCTGCCATAGAGCGCCGCTCATAACTGCAGTCTCACCGAACTTAGATTCTAAGGAGTCTAACACACCAGCCAGCTTATTTTCGTTTTCATTTTGAGAAGACTCAAAGAGGCTATCCTGCATCGGTACCTCTTCATCGAGACCACTAACAGTAAGACCTAATAGGCGTATAGGGCCGGGAGGATTCATAAAGGCAATCCCCTTAGAGCTACAATAGTTCGTTCCACTATAATTAGACTGACTATAATTAGATCCATTATAGCTAAGATTCCTAGATTTTATCTTTGTAGTAGCCCCTAGTGCTTCCACATCTTTCTTCGTCCCTTTAGGCTTCTTGCTCGTCTTATCTTGCATCAGCTTGTTCCACAAAAGCAGTGCTGTTTCAAAGAACACATGCTCATGATCTGACGGAGTATCTAATCGTTTCTGCCGTGATACGGTAGTGAAGTCATCATAGCGCACCTTAATCGATACGGTGTGCCCCAAAAGATTGCGTTTCCGCAAGCGTTTTGATAGACGATTGGCAAAATATCTAAACTCAAGTTCAATGGCACTGCCATCAACGAGGTCCTCTTCATAGGTTTCCTCTGCTCCGATGGATTGTATTTTACGATCTGTTTCGACTGGCCGTTCATCAATACCATTCGCCAGTTCCCATATGCGTCGCGCCTGATTGCCTACAATGGGAATGAGCCTCCGTTCATCAGGCAATGCTTGAATGTGACGCATTAAGTGAAAGCCTCCTGTTTTCAAGATTTTTTCTGTACGAGGACCTACGCCCCAAATGCGTTTAATCGGCAACGGTGCTAAGATTTCTTTCTCACGACCATAAGGAATCACTACAAGGCCATCTGGTTTGTCTAAATCAGAGGCTAGTTTAGCTAAAAATTTATTAGGTGCTAATCCCGCCGAGATGATGAGCCCTGTCTTTTCATACACACGGTCCTTAATGGCACGCCCTAACGCTTTAGGCCCACTATACATAGTAGACATGCCACTTACCTCAAGAAAGGCTTCATCGATAGACAATGTCTCAATGTAGGGAGTAAATTCCTTCATAATAGAAAAAATCTGATGTGATACCTCTTTGTAGCGGTCCATACGCGGATACACATAAATTCCATCAGGACATAATTTCTTAGCCCTCGAGATAGGCATGGCAGAATGAACCCCAAATTTACGAGCCTCATAGGAACAAGTAGCAACAACGCCACGTGAAGAAAGACCACCCACGATAACAGGGTGGCCTTTATACTCTGGATGATCCAGTTGTTCGATGGACGCGAAGAATGCATCCATATCAACATGCATAATCCAACGTCTCATTGTTACGCTTCTTTTTCGTGCTCAGAAATACGGCAGTATTTAATTTGCGCACAAATGCACTCATCCTTAGATTTATATAATTGAGGGATGATTTCTAGAATGTCGCCAAATGTAGCTTCGTTAATGGAGTAACGTGTCCATAAGCCATTACGTTGAGAGTTAACTACACCTGCATCAATTAAGATTTTCATATGGTAGCTCAACGTAGATTGGGATAAATTGAAGCTAGCTAAAATATCAGCTGCACATAATTCATTGCAAGACAACATGTCGATGATGTGTAATCTTGTTTCATCGCTTAATGCCTTAAAAATCGTCGCTAAACGTTCATAAGAAACTTCAACCATATCTTTAACTCCTCAAATCCGTATCAAAAAATGTCAATCTACTTATTGATACTATTATATACTATTTCTTAATGTAAATCTATTTTTTTCTTTATATTTGTATCTTAATAATTTATTATGAATACCAAATAATTATATATGAGTAAATTTTACCACATTATAAACTAATTTCAGCACACTATAGGCTATTCGCTATGAATATTTTAAATAAATTTTCATCTCATAGATTTATTTAGTTATACACTAAAATGTATATATAAAGATTTTGTGCAATTATTTTCTATAGAATTTTCGATATAGCGATTTTCTAATAACCATATAGCATACTTCGATATACCGCACTACATTAGCAACCGAAAGGATTAGATATAAACTATACTCATTCTATCCATTATAAGATTTCAATACAAAAGGCCCCTCATAGAGGGGCCTTATCTGTATAATTCTATAAATCGATTGCATAGTAGAAAAACCATAGAATTTATAATGATAAATTCCAGTCTACCCTAGAGCAATCCTATTATATCAAATTGGTATAGCTTAGAATACGTTTACTAAATCGATTGTTTGGTTACGGTTAGGGCCAACGGATACGATACCCAAAGGTACACCTGTTACTTCTGCAATACGTTCTACATATTTGCGAGCGTTTTCAGGAAGATCTTCGTATTTACGGATACCAGAAATATCTGTTTCCCAACCTGGCAATGTTTCGTAAACAGCTTCGCATGCTTCAAGATCTTTCAAGTTAGCTGGGAAGCCTTCTACATCTTTACCATTCAATTTGTAACCTACGCAGATTTTCAATTCTTTGAAGGAATCAAGGATATCCAAGCGTGTAATAGCGAGGTAATCCAAGCTGTTAAGACCAGCAGCATATTTTACAACCATAAGGTCTAACCAACCGCAACGACGAGGACGACCAGTTACAGTACCGAACTCATGACCAAGTTCACGAAGGTTGTCGCCAGTTTCATCAAGAAGCTCTGTAGGGAATGGACCTGCACCAACGCGTGTTGCATAAGCTTTTACAACGCCGAAGATATTTTTCAAGTAGTTTGGACCAATACCAGCGCCTGTGGAAGCACCACCAGCGATTGGATGAGAGGATGTTACGAATGGATATGTACCATGGTCAAGGTCAAGCATAGTAGCTTGAGCGCCTTCGAATAATACCTTTTTGTCCTCTTTAACCGCTTTAAGAACAGCGATGTTAGTATCTGTTACATATGGTTTCAATGCTTCAGCATATTTGATGTAATCCGCTAAGATTTCATCATAGTTAACTGGTTCAGCATCATAAACTTTAGTAAGCATTTTATTTTTAAATTCTACATTGTATGCTAATTTTTGTTTGAATGTTTCAAGGTCATACAAGTCGCAGATACGGATGCCGATACGGTTAATTTTATCAGCATAGCAAGGACCGATACCGTTTTTAGTAGTACCGATTTTAGCATCACCTTTAGATGCTTCCTCTGCATTATCTAAAGCGATATGATATGGCATGATAACATGCGCACGGTCAGAAATATGAAGGGATTTTGCAGATTTACCTTGTTTTTCAAGGCCTTCGATTTCTTGTAACAATACTTTAGGGTCGATTACAACACCAGTACCCACGATATTTTGTTTGTTATCGTACAAAATGCCGCTTGGTAAAAGGCGAAGAGCAAATGCTTTATCATCTACCACAACAGTATGACCTGCATTATTACCACCTTGACTGCGCACTACAACGTCTGCACGTTCCGCGATCCAGTCAACGATTTTACCTTTACCCTCGTCACCCCATTGAGTGCCGATAACCATACTTGTTGCCATATCTATATCCTCCATGTGAAAGTCTAAATAATTCACTAACATTATACAACAATGTTCGGACTCTGTGAAAGTATTTATACAAATTCAATCTTTAGTTTCTTCCCAAAAGCGTGAGCTATTTTGGTTCTTTCAGCCAAAAGCTCATAAGTAGTCCTACAGCCCCTACAGGGATCAGTGTCATCAATGCAGTTTGTACATCATAGATATCAGCTATATGACCTACATATGGCGCTACAAGTCCACCTAAGGTAATACCAAGGCCTAGTGTAATACCTGACGCAAAGCCTGCATTTTTAGCAAGGTATTTTTGACCTAGTACCGTAATTGGACCGTATTGAGAGAATACGCCAAAAGCCATTGGGATCATGGCGCCGAAGAAGCCCCAGATGTTAGGCACAAAGATAAACACTAAAACAGATGGCAAGAAGATAAGATTGCCTAAGCGAACTGTTTTAAGGAAGCCTAATTTATCAGATAGAGCCCCGCCCATATAGGTAAGAACAGCGCCCATTGCAAAGTACATAGTGAGGGCCAAGCTAGAGGCACCAGCTTCGCCGTTAATAACGGTAATGTACAGAATAGGAATAAAGATGGATAACACAGAGAATAAAATAGATCGAGAAGCTATTACAAAGAACAGTTTCCCAAAGCTAACCCAATCGTTGATCCCACTATCAGTAGATTTAGCAGAGCTTTTACTTTCACCAATAGCATCGGTATTTGTAGAGCCAGTAAAGGCATACACATATAGCAACACGCCAATCAATGCAATCGCCGTGAACAACCAAAGGAATTGGCCGCCAAAGACGTACACACCACCAGCAAGGAGCGGGCCCAGTGCAAAACCAGCGCTGCCACCTACCGCAAAGCGCCCCATGGCATTACCAAGTTCATTGGATTGCGTGCGGTTCACGAGAAGAGCCGCCTCAGGATGGAACAATGCAGCCCCAATCCCTGCAATAAGCGATAGAGCCAATATCATTTCATAGCTCGTCGCCAGTGCAATGGCGCTGATAGAGACTAACGTTACGGTAAAACCTACAGGAATGAACCACGGCACGCGCCACCGATCCGCCACATATCCCAAGATAGGTTGAGCAACAGAAGCCACTACGGTGTTACAGAAAATAATGGACGCCGATTGATAGTAATTAAGGCTAAAATTAGCGATAAAGAACGGTATGAGCGCCGCTAGTGAACCTTGTCCAAAGTCATTAATACAGTGAAAAATAGGCGGTCCGTACTTTCGTATGATACGTTTCATATAACCTCCTAATACAATAGCTAATTTTCCTAAGATACAGAAATTCTTACTAGGGAACCTACTCATAATTGTCCGTAAACAGTATAAATAACCGGTTACTTTCAAAATAAAAAGGGTAGATATAGCCAACACCTAATGCACGTGCCATAGGCTTGTTGGTCTATACCTACCCTAGTCTTTCATATGTTATATGGGAAGTACCCTACAATTATAGGCCAAAGCGAGCCATGATTGTATCAACATGTTTCAATAATTTATGTGGATCGAAGCATGCATCGATTTCTTCAGCAGTCATGTATTTCTTGATATTTTCATCAGATTTAAGACCTGTAGCGAAATCTTTGCCTTCAAGCCAGCGTTCCATAGCGTATTTTTGAACCCAACGGTATGCTTCGTCACGTACCGCACCTTTATCTACAAGGTGAGTCAAAATTGTTTGACTGAATACAAGGCCACCTGTAAGGTTAAGGTTTTTAAGCATTGTTTCAGGATATACCAACAATTTATCGATAGTGCGAATTGTAAGGTGAAGCATGTAGTTCAATGCAATTGTTGCATCTGGCAAGATAACACGTTCTACAGAACTGTGGGAAATATCGCGTTCATGCCACAAAGCTTGGTCTTCGTAAGCAGATTGAGCATAACCACGAAGCAAGCGAGCCATACCACAAATTCTTTCACAAGTGATAGGATTGCGTTTGTGAGGCATCGCAGAGGAACCCTTTTGTTTAGGGCTGAAATATTCTTCCGCTTCGCGTACTTCTGTGCGTTGCAAGTGACGGATTTCTTTGCCGATTTTATCCAATGTGCCGCCAACAACAGCGATAGTAGACAACAATTCAGCGTGACGGTCACGTTGTACGACTTGCGTAGCGATTTTAACAGGTTCAAGACCTAATTTTTCACATACGTATTGCTCTACGAATGGATCAATGTTGGAGTACGTGCCAACTGCGCCGGACAGTTTACCTACAGCAACGCTTTTACGAGCATGTTCCATGCGTTCGATATCGCGTTCTACTTCAGCCATCCATAACGCTAATTTCAAACCAAATGTAGTTGGTTCACCGTGGATACCGTGAGTACGACCAATCATAGGTGTATATTTGAACTCAGCTGCGCGACGACGCAATACTTCGTGCAAGCGTTTCAAATCAGCAATCAAGATGTCGCACGCTTGTTTCATCATGTAACCAAGCGCTGTATCTTTAACGTCTGTAGATGTCAGACCAAGGTGGATATATTTAGCCGCTTCAGGACCTACGTATTCGCCTACTGCTGTTACGAAGGAAATGATATCGTGGTTTGTTTCCTTTTCGATTTCATGAATGCGCTCAACGTCGAAATCGGCTTTTTCGCGAATTGTTTTTGCCGCTTCTTTAGGGATAATGCCCAATTCAGCTTGCGCCTCGGATGCGAGGATCTCCACCAATAACATTGTGTCGAACTCGTTGCGCTCGCTCCAAATATGGCCCATTTCTTCTCGTGTATAACGTGGTATCATGATGTCTCCTTTGCATGATAAAAGCTAGATTTATAGGATTATTGTACCATATGTGAAAGCTCCATTCAACGAAAGACCGACAATTTTCCGAATGATAATTATATTAAATTTACTAATCGTTCGTATTTATTAAAGATGACAGCCATTCATTGAAGTCTTATGATACGTTTCGACTTATGATGACTTGACTTATAATGACTTTACTTATGACGTCTTTTCTAAGTAAACAATTAATAGAATTGAGTTATATTAACTCCGTCTCTATGTATTCGTGCTAATAAAATGATATACTAGGATTATCTTAAATATACATAGACTTGTATATCATTATCGGGAGGCTTTCATGGCAAATTTAAATCGCAAAGAGCGTCGTGCACAGCGCAATGAATCGAATACTATAGGCATTTTATTACGCCTATTCTTTGGGCTCAGCTTTATCGGCTTGGCTGTAGTTCTATTTGGAGAGTTTGATCTCAATTATGTATTCTCCATCTTTACAGCAGATATCATCGTATCCTTAATTTACGTAGTACTCAATAAATCTCGCATTACTACGTCCCTAGCAGTTAACACCAATGTACGCGTTATCATCGCATTCCTCATCATGCTAGTAACAATGTTCTTCTACGCCTTTGCGTTATGGCGTGTCGATCAATTTAGTGCACCTATGCAAGTTACATTATTTATCGGCGGTGCTATCGTATACCTTGCGGTATTCAACTCTACCAAAACAATGCTTACAAACCAAGATTAATGGGATACAGTTTTTCCGTATGAATTATATTTCCATAATATTCTGGAGAGTATAAATAACACGCTACAATTAACTAATACTGCAAAAGTAAAATAATTAATACTACAAAAGTAAAAGAGGCATATCTTACATACATAGTATGTGATATGCCTCTTTATTGTCCCATAACGACAGGGATTGTTAAGGTTTGTATACGTCCAGAGTTGTTGACGATGCTGCCACTAGTTTTAACAATGCGCAGTGCTTCTTCCATCACATCAGGCGGTACGCCATCCACCACGATGCGCGGTGTATTCGGAGCAACGATAACATGACCATCTTCACCAAAGTTCACCTTCACCGTAACAGTACCCGTCACGGAAGATCTCGCACCTTGTTCTTGGACACGACGAAGATATGCACTTGGATTGATAGCAGGTTGTCGTAATAATTCTTGCTGACCTGGGGTCAACAGGCTCCACGCAAGATCTGATAAGAATGATAAGTCAGCTGATTCCGTACGACCATCACCATTGGCATTAGGGTCAGATGTAACATCCTTACCCATAGGCGCTTCTTTCGGTTTTGATTGTTTGTCATGAGTCACAACTGCTTGCTCTACGCCAGCCGCTTCAGATTCAATGGCCTTAGGAATAGCCCATTCTCGTCGCTGCTCTTGTGTACTAGCATTTGTATCTAATGTTTTAGTTCGTTCATTTTCACCAGGGGTCACTTCCTCCATCCCAGATCGTGGCTGAGATTGAGGTTTTTGTGCTGCCCGTTCAGGATCTGCCTCTACTGGTGCTACCTTCTCCTCAGGTTGTGGAGTCTGTTCAGTCACCTCTGCGCTACTTTCACTATCATCAGGCAAGTCAAAGCTAATTTCTGCCGCATCATGAGCTGCACCAGTGCCCGCCATACCTCGCAAGGAAAACCCCATCCCAGATACGAGTATCGTCGTAATGCCTAAGGACACGATGAACGGTTTCAAATAATGCGATTCAAACATAGAATCACTTCCGTTCCGTTGCGACACTAATATATTTAGCGCCATTAACCTTGAGCATATCTAACAGAGCGATAACCTCGCTGTAATACACATCCTTAGATGCACGGATAACAAAGGCTTGTCGCGGTGCTTGTTTAACGATAGACCGCACCTCTTCCGCCAAGCGTTCCGAAGAAATTTCCTGATTATCGATATATAACGTATGCGTTGTAGTTAAGGTAATCGTAATAGGCTCGATAGATTTTGCCGTAGATGTAGATGCAGATGGCAAATTTAGAGGAATTTGCTGTTCTGTATTCATGTACAGCGTACCCACCATGAAAAATACCAATAAGAAGAATACGATATCGATCATAGGGATAATCATGATTGTCGGTTCTTTTTTAACCCCTAATGTGCGTCGTCTCATATATCATGTTCCTCGTTGTACGCATCGAGGATATTACCACACTCATGCTCTAATGTAGTAATAGAATCGTTGACCTTTGCCGCACAGTAACTGTGAAAGCCAAGTGCAATGATGGCTACGGTCAAGCCTGTCGCCGTTGCTACCAAGGCTTCAGATACCCCGCCCGTAATGATGGTAGGAGCCCCAATATCGCCACCTACGACAGCAAAAGCGCGAATCATGCCAAGAACGGTACCCAACAAGCCCAATAGTGGAGCCATAGTTACAATCATGCTAAGCCAGCTTAAACCGCGTTTCAAGCGTTCATCTGCATAGGATACGATATCTTGCAAACGATTTTCCAAGCTATTGTAGTTCTTCGCACTGCGAATGGCACGGGCAAATAAAGAGCCTAGCTCCAATGTGTCACGTTCCAATACGCTCGGCAACATAACCCAGCTTTGGTTCTTTTCTAATACCTTATTAAAGCGACGCAAGTCCTTTGTAAACTTGCGATATAAAACGATACGCTCAATGCCAATCATCAACGCAAAGAGCAAAAAAATTACTAGCGGATACATTACAAATCCACCAGCCACAAATAAATGCGCTATGCTACTCATACTAACCTCCAAAAGCCGTTACCCTCTAGGCCCCATTAGAGTTAATTATATCACGTTTTAAGGCATCTAAAAATATGTATGGGACAAAAAAAGGCTATACTAATAGTGATATACCTATTAGTATAGCCTTTAATGTAATCTTAATTTAGCTATAATCCTGATTTAATTTAACCTAGGAGGCTTGTAATCTCTTACATCCTATTAATCTTTTTTAAGGAATTTCACAAGTATGCCACCGATTGTTAAGGACACGCCAAAACCAGTAAAGAACATACCGAGGGAATACATCCATGCATAGGTTTGATTATTAGAAGAAATCGCTTTAGCTGCGTCTCGTGCATTAGTAGCGTTTCTTGCAATTTCCAAATTTGTTGTAGCTGGATCTGGATTTAATAATAAGATGATAACACCTATAATCAGAACAACTATACCAACGGGTAATAACATTTTCTTGCTCATTTAAATGTTCCTCTCCTAACATTACATAACATGGTATATACGATTAGATATTATTTATCAAGTTTATTCATATCCAAGCGATTTACACTGCCAATAAAGCTATTGTAGGATTCAATCATATCATTGTAATGATCAGCTGTTTGGTCACCTAAGAATGTACGAATTCTACCAATAGTTGTATTTAAATGATTTTTAGCAGAGTTATAGTCCGGACTAGTAATGCTACTGGACACATCCATGATACCTTGCAACTCTTGGTTCGCCGCATTTACATCGATTTGCTTGCCTTCTTCAAAGCTATCCAATAATGCAGTTAAACGTAAATGAACTTCTTGAGCAGCAGCTGCATTTTTCTTACCGGAATCTTTAAGTTCTTTCAATTGTTCTTGTTGATTTTCCGTATTATGTTTGTGAATTACTGCGTCTAACTGATTATATGCTGCATAGAATTGATCATATAGTTGAACGTATTTAGGTCCTAACTGTTGTTCCTTAGCATAATTATCTGCTTGATATGAATTAGTTTGGTAGTACGTATCCAATTCATTTGCTACTGGTACAATGTCCTTTAATACGGCTAATACGTTATCAAGAGGTTCCTTCATATCATCATATGGTATACCCGCATCTTTAGCGGCTTGTAATTTTTGTTGTAAGCTATCAAACTTTGGTGCCATAAAGCTTGATAAATGTTGACCCTCTCTTAGTTTTTGAATGGAAGGATTAATAGCATATCCAAAGCGTACGGTACCACTGTTAAAATTACCAACTGCTTCTATATACTGATTAAAGACTTGAATGTCTTTTTGCGATGCCTTTTGAGCGCCTTGCTGCACCCCATTGGCAATCTTAGAAAAACTACAACCACTCAAAAATAATGGAGCTGTTAGAGTAGATGCACACAATACGGCTGTTAACATTTTCTTTACTAGTGGTTTCATAATGAACCTCTCTTTTTAATCACACACACAAGTAACAGTTCATGATTAAATTATATATCATATATGTTATTTATGAAAGTATCAACCGTATTTTTTATGAAATTTGTTTCATGAATATGCTTTCACAAGCACATAAAAAGGCATAGTATACATCTCCATTGGGGTAAACCCAATAGTAATGTTTATACTATGCCTTTTCTGGATACATCTTATATGTCTAAATCAGTATGATAGCTAATCGGAGTGTCTTAATAGATAAGTTATGCCAGCTTATCAAATAGGTATGTAGCTATCTACTTATTTAATGGACTTATCGAAAACGCCAATTAATTCTTCAACGGCTTGAGATTCGCTCATTTCACCATCTAAGACGGCTGCTTCCACTTCGCCCATACGACCTTGAATGACGACATTATTAAAGAATAGGTTGTGCAAGTGTTCGTCAATCATATCGCGTACCCAACGGAGGGATTGTTCTTGACGGCGTTTTAAGAAGACCCCATTTTCTTTACCTTGTTCAGTAAATTCTTGGATTACATCCCACAATTCATCGAGGCCATCCTTTGTAACGGCTGAGCAAGTGTAGGCTTGGGTTTTCCATTTTTCCGTAGCAGGACGAATGTAATGCAACATCCGATCGTAATCGCTACGAGCGATGAGAGCGCGCTTGAGGTTATCCCCATCAGCCTTGTTGACCACAATAGCATCGGCCAGCTCCATAACGCCTTTTTTGATGCCTTGTAATTCATCGCCTGCACCTGTTAATACGATGAGCATAAAGAAGTCTACCATGGAACGCACGGTAACTTCACTTTGCCCAACCCCAACGGTTTCAACGAGAATGATATCGTATCCAGCAGCCTCGCAAAGTAGCATGGTCTCTCTACTTTTACGAGCTACACCGCCTAGTGTACCACCTGCCGGCGATGGACGGATATACGCGTCAGGATGTTTCGTCAATGTTTCCATCCGCGTCTTATCGCCCAAAATACTACCCTTTGTGACTTGGCTCGTAGGGTCTACAGCAAGTACGGCTACCTTGTAACCAGCTTCAATGAGCATGTTACCAAAGGCTTCTATAAATGTACTTTTACCGGCCCCAGGCACACCTGTAATACCGATGCGCAACGCCTTGCCCGTGCGAGGCAATATAGCTTGCAATACTTGTTGAGCTAATTTAAAGTGTTCCTTATTATTACTTTCTACTAACGTAATAGCCCGTGAAAGTATAACGCGGTCCCCCTGCTCGATACCGCGTACATAATCAGCGACAGTTAATTTCTTTCGCCGCTGTACGGGACGTACCGACGGAGCCAGATGAGCGGAACTAGATAAGAGGCCGTCGTGCATTTCCTTGACGCCTTTCATAACGTGACACGCATAGGTATCATCTTTCTTCGCATCTTCTGGCACCCAATCGGGACGATAGGTACTACCCTCGGCATTTGCATTTTTTACACCTAATTCAGGGGCCTTTCCTTCACCAGTGGTGAAGGTAGCATCCTGAGTCGTATGCAATGCGTCCGGGGTAGGCCGTTTGTTATCAGTCATTAGACTCGTCTTGAACGTGACTAGTCAATGTTTCTAGCAATTTCTTAGCCGCTACAGGCAAGACTGTACCAGGGCCAAAGATAGCCACTGCGCCATGTTCGCGTAGGAATTCATAGTCCTGAGCAGGGATTACGCCACCAATGGCAACCAAAATATCTCCACGACCTCGTTTGTTGAGCTCTTCCACAAGTTGAGGTAACAATGTTTTGTGACCTGCCGCAAGGGAACTGAACCCGACGATGTGCACGTCATTATCCACCGCATCTTGAGCTGTTTCTTCTGGAGTTTGGAACAAAGGTCCGATATCCACGTCAAAGCCCATATCCGCGAAGGACGTAGCAATAACTTTGGCACCGCGGTCATGACCGTCTTGGCCCATCTTCGCAATCATGATACGAGGGCGACGACCTTCGAGTTCTTCGAAATCATCTGCCATTTGACGTACTTCTTTGATAACATCGTCATCTTCATATTCGCTGGAGTATACACCGGAAATAGAGCGGATAACCGCTTTATGACGGCCACAAACTTTTTCAACAGCAAAGGAAATTTCACCCAAGGATGCACGAGCACGAGCTGCTTCAAGTGCAAGAGCAAGCAAGTTGCCTTCCCCAGATTCTGTAGCATTAGTAATCGCTTCGAGACAAGATTGAACCTTATCTTCATCACGGTTAGCACGCAATTGTTCGAGGCGACGGATTTGAGCTTCTCGTACAGCCGTATTATCTACGTCGAGGATATCCAATGGATCTTCTTTATCTAGACGATATTTATTAATGCCGATGATTGCTTCACGGCCAGAGTCGATACGAGCTTGGCGACGAGCTGCCGCTTCTTCGATACGCATCTTAGGAAGGCCTGTATCAATCGCTTTCGCCATACCTCCAAGGGATTCGATTTCTTGGATATGACCCCAAGCACGGCGGATCAATTCATCAGTCAATGCTTCTACATAGTAGGAACCGCCCCATGGGTCGATAACCTTACATACCTTAGTTTCGTCTTGGATGTAAAGCTGAGTATTACGGGCGATACGTGCAGAGAAGTCCGTAGGCAACGCAATGGCTTCATCAAGCGCATTGGTATGTAGAGATTGGGTATGGCCTAATGCAGCGCCCATCGCTTCCATACATGTACGAGCTACGTTGTTGAATGGATCTTGTTCTGTTAAGGACCACCCAGATGTTTGGCTATGTGTACGAAGAGCCATAGATTTTGGATTTTCAGAACCGAAGCTCTTAATAATCTTAGCCCACAACATACGAGCTGCACGCATTTTCGCAACTTCCATGAAGTAGTTTTTACCGATTGCCCAGAAGAAGGACAAACGTGGCGCGAATTTATCTACGTGAAGGCCTGCATTTACACCGGTACGGATGTATTCAAGGCCATCGGCCAAGGTGTAACCTAATTCGATATCTGCCGTAGCACCTGCTTCTTGCATATGGTAGCCAGAAATGGAGATACTGTTAAACTTAGGCATGTACTGAGAAGTGTACGCAAAGATATCACCGATGATGCGCATGGATGTAGCCGGAGGATAAATATAAGTATTACGTACCATGAATTCTTTCAAGATATCATTTTGGATCGTACCAGCCATAACCTTTTTATCAACGCCTTGTTCTTCACCAGCTAGGATGTAGAACGCCATGACAGGCAATACGGCGCCATTCATTGTCATGGATACGGACATTTGGTCGAGAGGAATACCGGAGAATAGAATTTCCATGTCGAGGATGGAGTCTACCGCAACACCCGCTTTACCAACGTCACCCACTACGCGCGGATGGTCAGAGTCATAACCACGGTGTGTGGCAAGGTCAAAGGCGATAGACAAACCTTTTTGGCCCGCTGCCAAATTACGACGGTAGAATGCATTGGATTCTTCGGCTGTGGAGAAACCAGCGTACTGACGTACTGTCCAAGGACGAGTTACGTACATTGTGGAATAAGGTCCACGCAAGAATGGAGGTACACCAGCCATGTAATCAAGGTGTGTCATTCCTTCATAATCCATCTCTGTGTAGAGAGGTTTTAGTTGGATTTGCTCCATTGTCGTATTATATAAATCTTCAAAGCTTTTTCCTGTTTCTTTTTGAAGTTCAGCAAGCCATGCATCGCGAGATGTCGGCGACTGAGATCCCAAGCCAAGAGAGGAGAAGTCTGGATTTTTAAACATGAGCTCACATCCCTTTCTTATCTTGTAACGTATGTAAGATTTCGTAGCAATTTGCACGAACGGAAATGAAGTCGTCTACGCCAGCTTCACGGTATACAGGCTCAAGGTCCTTAGGAGGTGCCCCTGCCAAAATAACTGTTACATTCGGCATAGTTTCTTTCAACTCTTTAGCGAGTGGTGGTACTAATTCTGGATATGTATCATCTGTGGAACAGATAACGACAACATCGGCACCACTTTCACGAGCAGCCTTCGCCGCATCAGCCGTTGTTTCATGGCCATCATTTTTAATAACTTCAAAAGCACCTACTTCGAAGAAGCCTGTGGAGAAGTCCGCACGAGGTTTATGTTGAGGGATTGGGCCCATATTAGCCAAGAATACCTTCACATTATCTTTCGTACGTTGTTTATACGCTTCCGTACGCATGCGAAGTGCTTCGAATTGTTCAGTCCAGCGATGTGCTGTAATTGGTTCGATTGTTTCAGAAGCAATATCGCCAGCATCTAAAGCCTTACGGATTTGGCGGATTGTCAATTTTTGTAATGCTCCAAGTTCGATGAGGCCGATCAACGCACCTGGTTCTGTTGTACTTGCTTCTAGAGTAGCCTGTGCTTTCACAACTGCATCAGCCTCTGCACCTGCCAAGTACTCATCGATTTGAGCAGCTCGTTTTTGACGCAATGTTTCTTGATTTTCTGGTTTTGGATCAAGCAATTCTTCCGTCATGTTCGCATACATGTTGTTACCAACTGCAACGTCCTTACGGAATGCAAGGTTCTTGAAGCGTTCATCGAGGATGGCTTTAACTTGAGCTTGAGGATAGCCTTCTTTCAACGCTGCGATAATGCCACCTTTAGACTCGATGGTTTGGAACTCAGCCCAGATTTTTTCACAGAGTTCAGCGGCCAATGTTTCCACATACCAGGAACCGCCTACAGGGTCTACAGGTTGGCGCAACTCGAATTCAGTTTGCAACATAACTTGGATGTTACGGGCAATACGACGAGAGAAATCGTCCGCTTTGCGAATTGGTTGGTCAAATGGAGATACTTCAAGGCTATTCAAACCGCCTACAACACCGGAGAATGCTTGTGTTGTATTGCGCAACAAGTTTACATATGGGTCGTATACAGTTTTTGTGAAAGCAGATGTTCTGCCGTGTACATGAACAGCGCGATCCGCTTCTTCAGCACCGAAAGCTTCCATAATGCGAGCCCAAAGTACGCGCAAGGCACGTAATTTAGCAATTTCCATAAAGAAGTTAGCACCTAAGGAGAATGTGAACATCAAGCTCTTCGCGATGGTGTGAATATCGATGTTGCGTTGTGCTAATTGACGTACGTAGCACACAGCTGTTGCCAATGCATAGGCAACCTCTTGCACATCGTTAGCGCCGCCATTAGCGTATACATCGCCGGATACAAGCACTGTTTTAAGCTCTGGCGCTTGTTCTTTAGCCCATACAACAGTATGTGCCATTTCATCAAAGGCTGTATCTAAGGAAATGTGCAAAGCACCATCCTTCGCCAAAACACCGATAGGGTCGGTACCAACGAGACCTTTCAAGTCAGACGTTTGTTTTTTAGCGCCTTTCACTGTAGCCGCTAACATGCCAAGCAAGATGGCTGCAGAAGCACCAGTTTCAATGTACAAAGGATTTTCCTTCAAATTGAAGCGGTCAATCAATTGTTTGCAGTCATCCATGGTGGATACAGATGTACCACCAACGCCAACAGATGCGCCTACTTGCACATCTTGATCATGACGTGTTGCTTCATCGAGGCGGATATTGTGAATGGTGCCACCTTTTACAATCTCGTATAAACTTGCATGATTAGCATCTTTAGGCAAAGAGTCATCTACATATTGGGATACACCCCAAGAGTCTTTAATATAACCACTTGCCTTAGTGCCACGTAGGAACTCACCTGCCCCAGGGTATACGCCCTTTGGAATTGCTTCTGCATGCAATGCAGGTGTGTAAATTGGCTGCAACGTAATACCTTCATAGGTTTTCGTGAACATCTTCTTGTGGAAGTCGCCACCCTTTAAGGCCTTTTCAACCTCTGCCTGCCATTGTTCATACGTAGGTTTCTCAAATTCATCAAAGGATACAGGAGCTAATAGATCGCGTTCAGCATCCTTTGAAGTCTTTTTGTCAGACATATATGTGCCTCCTTTTCAACTCGAAACCATACCGAGAAACAGCGCACCGTACCTGCGAAGTTTTATATCTATGAATCACTCGAGCTTTCCTGTTTTTGGACCACATCAACCTCAAATCTGTGTCCAGTAATTCAATAATTATAAAGCCTGATTCATACGCTCAACAGTCACTTTCAAGGGCAACAAAAAACGTGCCACCCAAAAGTGACACGTAAGGTTTCTTATTGAAAGGTACGCCAAAAAATACTGAAACCAGCATACCTCAATCCCCTTCCTATCGCTCGTAGGTACATAACGGTGATTATCAAATAGGCAGTTCTCCTGGCTCGGGCTCATCGCCTTGCTTTCGCCTTCCCAGATTGCTCCAGTGACATTTTTGAAAGCAGGCTCGTCCTTACAGTGGCGGGACCGCATCGGCTTGTACCGATTTCTCTATTAAGTCTTGCGACACCTATTCTCTATATTCGTTGTTCTAAGTCCAATATAGTGTAAGATTATGCACAAAGTCAATGAACATAACAGTTAATCATAAGTATCAAATTTTAGGTTATAACTAATGCATATTTAAAATGATAAAAACTCATCACTTTCAAATATACGTATTTATCGCTATCAAATATACGTATTCATTGTCTGCAAATCGAGTTATAAATCGAGTACAAATCATCATAAAATCTAAGCCCACGCACAAACGCACCCACAATGCGTGATATAATAAATACAATCACAAGGAGGCATTATGGAGCACACAAGTAAAAAAGGTCTAATGACAGCCCTTAGTTGCTATATCATCTGGGGCTTACTCCCTCTCTATTGGGCATTACTAAACCATGTTTCACCATATAATATACTGGCACAACGCATTATCTGGTCAGGCATTTGCATGGCCATCGTCGTATTTGGCCTACATTTTAAACAGTTCAAGAAAGACTTTCAACTACTAAAAGAACAGCGTTCACAACTATTGCTACTGTTGCTAGCATCAGTCATCATCAGCGTAAATTGGTTTACCTATATTTGGGCCATCGCCAACAACCAAGTTATGGACACGAGCCTTGGCTATTACATCAACCCACTCTTTAATGTGGTGTTAGGTGTCATCCTATTTAAAGAGGTTCTATCTGTACCGAAAAAGCTAAGCGTCCTCATCGCTACCATCGGCATCGCCTTGCTCACCTATCAAGTGGGATCCTTGCCGTTAGTGTCGATGATCCTCGCCGTTTCCTTTGGCCTCTATGGGGTCGTAAAAAAGAAACTGCTCATCTCTCCCTTTACGAGCATCGCCTTTGAGGCTTGGCTATTAACACCACTAGCCTTACTCTATACAACCATGGTCGATAATACAGTGTGGTCCTATTTCGGCACAGATTGGTATACGTCCATGCTGCTCATAGCCTGCGGTCTAACTACATCGGTTCCATTAGTGCTATTCTCCTATGGTGCTCAACTATTGCCACTCAACCTTCTAGGCTTCCTACAATATGTCTCCCCTACCATTGCCTTGTTGCTGGCTATTTTCTACTTTGGTGAAAGCTTTGGCACACCACAAATGATCGCCTTTGGTTGTATCTGGATAGCCTTAGTGTTGTTCTCATTATCAAATCAAATTACAACCATTAGAAAAATGTAGTTAAGTACAAGAAAGCGTTTGCTATCTGCATGCAATCTCACAAGAGATTTTAGCAACTATATCTAGCCTATAAATACATAAAAGCTGTATCAAATGATATCCTCATTCGATACAGCTTTTTATAATATAATACTTACTCTAAGTTACGCTTATATGATGCTCATACTTATATTAACTCATATATAACGTATCCGTCTTAAACCGTATTAACTCTATTAATCCAATTCATTCATATTGATTGTATTCATATTTGAAATATAACGGTTATAGGCCTCAACCATATGTTTATAATCGTTATCTTGTTTGGACCCCATATAGGTACGGATCGCACCAATCGTAGAGTTTACAGAAGTCTTAACAGTGTCATACTGAGGGCTAGAAATACCATTCGCTAAATCACCAATAGCTTGTAGCTCTTGATTGATAGCATTTACATCTGGTTCTTTTTCACTATCTAGCTTTTCTAGGACTGCAGTAAGTCGCAAAGAAACCTCTTGTGCAGTGGCTGCATTTTTCTTACCTGCATCGCGCAATTGTTGTAACCGTTGTTGCAATCGATCCGTGTTAATCTTATGCATTAAATTATCAAAGTCAGCATAAATAGGAATAAATTGTTCATATAACTGAACATATTTAGGTCCTAATTGTTGCTCCTTAGCATAGTTATCTGTAGTATACCCTTTAGATTTATAATATGCATCAAGTTCTTCCGCAACCGGTGTTATTTCGTTCAATTTTGAAAGTAGCTTATCTAAAGGCTCTTTCATTTCATCATAAGGAACACCTGCTTGCTTAGCCTCTTCTAATTCTTTTTGTAGCTGTTTAAAGTTCGGTGCATTAAATACAGTTAAATGCTGTCCCGCTTTTAACTCATTAAGAGTTGGCCTATTTGCATAATCAAACATTACAGCCATACGATTAAATCGGCTTACGGCTTTCACATATTGATTAAACAACTGTACCTGATCCTGCTCAGACCGCTGTGCAATTTCCTTGCGACTCTGTTCAGTGCCCTGCCATAGCTCCGACATACTACAACCGCTCAACAATAAGGGGGATGTCAATGTAGCCGCACACAACACAGCCATTGCAATCCGTTTACCCAATGGTTTCATGATGAATTCTCTCCTTTCATCAATATTGAACCTGATTTATATACCTTAATTATATACCAATACGATTTATATAAATAGAATTAATGCACATAACTCATACATCTAGTTTGTCAAGTGACTAATAGAGTCAGGGGTGACCAATGGTCACCCCTGTTTTCCTTTATATACGGTTAGACTAGAAATGAAAAGACATAACTCCTATCAATTGTTTTATACGTGTACACGTGTTACTATAAAAGGAGAGCGTATGAAAGATAAAGATCTACTAAAACTGCTACTCAAAAACGGCTGGAAGGATGTACGGCAACACGGCAGTCATCATCGTTTGAAAAAGGATAATCAAGTTGAAGTGATTGCCGTACACGGAAAAGATGTACCTGTCGGCTTATTAAATGCAATTTTAAAACGTACAGGACTAAAATGAGGAGGATCTATGAAATTTATATACCCTGCTATAATCCATGATGATGCTGATGGTTTCTGGGCTGAGTTTCCAGACTTAGAATATACTAGCAGTACTGGCTCAACGTTAACAGAGCTCGTAACTAATGCCCAAGAGGCAATGGAACTATATATTTTAGGTGCCTTAGAGGATGGGGAGAGTTTACCAACACCTACATCTATTCGCAACTTACCTTGTACGGATACAACGTATCCTACATTAGTACAAACAGATATTGATTTAGCTAAAAATAGTAAATCCGTAAAGAAAACCTTAACTATTCCTGCATGGCTTAATGATAGAGCACTAGCTAAAGGAATTAATTTTTCTCAGCTTTTACAAGAAGCATTAGTAGAGAAAACAATGTAAATGTAAATTTACCTCATCAATTGCTTAGTAAAATTAGAACTACTGTCCACGCAATAACTGCTAAGGTGAGTAATAGTATACAAATCATCCACAGGATTATTACAAAGTAGAGCAATAGCTTAAGCACATATAACACATCAAACCATATACTATGTTGATCCTCTAGACGGTCCATGTAGGTACTGAGACAGCGCTCTAAATATGGAGGTTTTGTACGAGGATTCAGCTTTTTCCAATAAAACACCAAATAAGGCGTAACAATACAGCCTACCAGCACTATGTAGGTAAGGAAGATAGGTGTTTCAATATTGTACCGAGTCATAAAGTCTGACCAGCTGCCTAGCATTTGACCGGCGAGATACAAAAAAAGAAACCAATACAAGAAGGCTACTAACTTTATAATATGGCGAATGATTTGTTTAGTGTCCATGCCTATAATCCTACTAATGTTTTAAAGCGCGCATTATTGTGAAAGCGTTCAAAATGGTCTTGTTCAGCGGCCACGGTTTTCACAGATGGATCAATTTTAATTGCTTTTTCAAGCCAATCAAGGGCCTTAGTATCATCCCCTTGGTCTGCATAAATGGTAGCAATGCCATACACAGACCAAGTGTTACTAGGGTCCTTTTCTAATACCTTTTCAAACCATTGTTTAGACTCATTTAATTGGCCTTGTAATTTGTACACCATAGCCATGTTGTAATAATTAGCTACGTTATTAGGATCTAAATCATATGATTTTTTAGTATCTACTAAACCTTTAGCGGTATCACCATTTAACGCCGTAGCGAAGCCACGGATGGAGTACGCCTCTGCATTATTAGGATTATCCTTAATAGAAGCTGATGCTTCCTCGATGGTTTTAGCATAATCACCAGAGGATAGAGCCTGCTTAGCTGCCATTACATGAGCATCTTGACCTTGATCTGTCTTAGCTTGTTCGTTAACTGTTGTAGGTTTAGTGTCTTGCTGGGTCTTAGTGTCTGTGCCACAACCTAATAGGCTAAGCAAACAAATACATAATAGAATATATTTCATACAATACCTCTATATTATCTATATATACAACCACATTATGTCGTATATATTCATTATTTAATATGATGACAATATGTAGTAGTAACTGATAATTTATTTAATACCATTACAATTATACCAAAACTATATACAAAAAAGGACGAGCCGCAACTCGTCCTTTTTCGTTATATGGTAGGTAAAGTTATAAATCTTATTTTTTTGCTTTAGAGCAACGGTCTAATAGGAATGCAACGCCTACGAATGGGATGCCACCGCTTTCACCAAGACCAATTTCACATGTGGAACTGGAACTTACGCCTAGTGTTGCGCCGTATTCAGCAATTTCACCAGCAAGGTCTTTTGTAGCAGCTTTGTTAAGTTCTGGTGTGAAGAAACCTTTTTGACCAGCAAAGCCATCGCATGCGAAGGATTTAATGTTGAATACATGGTCTGTACATAGACGAGCCAAGTCTTCGATGTATTGAGATTTACCCAAAGATTTAATCTTACATTGTTTATGTACGATTACCCGTTCATCGCATTTTTCAATGTCGAGATGAGGTACTACGTATTTGCACAAGAATTCAGAAATATCATTGATTTCTAAATCTGGCATGTGTTTGAACGCATGGTTGAAACATGCACTATGGTCGATCACGATT
Organism: Veillonella sp.; assembly: GCF_041333735.1. Lineage (NCBI taxonomy): Bacteria > Bacillati > Bacillota > Negativicutes > Veillonellales > Veillonellaceae > Veillonella > Veillonella sp. The sequence goes on along the minus strand of NZ_JBGKFB010000001.1, from coordinate 845,331 downwards.
GGATATTTACCATTTTGAGATGCTTTCATCAATGCATCGTGTAAGTCCTTAACAGCACGTTCGTGAACATCATCGTAGTTTTCAAAGCTCAAGCCACAGCAGAGGTTTTCGATATGTTGAGGATAAATAATATCGATATGAGCCTTGTTACAGAGGCTTTCTACAACTTGTTGTAAGCTACGATCATCGTCATACCCTTGATTTGGTTTGAATGCGCGGTTCGCACAAGTACTGAAGTATACAACCTTTTCAAAGTTAGTAGGTTTAATGCGGTTTTTCAATTTATAGCGATTAGCCTTAGGAGTTGTTTTAGGTACATATGGTGTAACACCTGTTACGCCATGTAAGCCTTCAGTAATCTTAGAAATCGCTTTTTGTGTAATGATAGATCCTGCAATGCCTTCAAGACTTACACCAGCACGACACATTTGAAGTGTTGTGGAGAAGTTATCGTAGATTTTCTTAGCCAATTCTGGTGCAGGTGGATCGATGCGGCGCATGGACAATGCGATTTGAGCAGTATCGATGCTAAGTGGGCAAAGACCTTTACACATAGAGCAAGCAGCACAAGTATCTACGCCGAAGTATTCGTAACCTTTTCTAAGTTCAGATGCCAATGTGAAGTTACCTTCGTTTTCAAGGCGTTTAGTTTCGCGCAACAATGCGATACGTTGACGTGGAGTCAATGTTAAGTTACGGCTTGGACAATGTTTTTCACAGAAACCACATTCCATACAGATTGTGAAAGCATCATCGATAACGCATTGAGCTTTAAGGTTTTTCTTGTACACATCTGGGTCATCAGTAATCATAACATCAGGGTTCAAGATGCGTTCAGGGTCAAAGATGGCTTTGATGCGACGGTTGATTTCGTACGCTTTTTTGCCCCATTCCATTTCAACGAATGGTGCTACCATGCGGCCTGTACCATGTTCGGCTTTCAAAGAACCACCGAAACCAGATACGCGTTCGGACATTTCTTTTACCAAGTCGCCGAAGTTCTTAGTATCTTTAGGGTCGCTAAAATCAGGTGTAATGTTAAAGTGAACATTACCAGACAAAGCATGACCGAAGATTACGCCACCATCAACGAAATCGTATTTGTGGAATAATTCGGTAAGCATTTCAATGCCTTTAGTGAAGTCTTCGATTTGGAAGCAAACGTCTTCTGTGATAACAGTAGTACCTTTTCTACGTTGACCACCAACGATAGGCAAGATACCTTTACGGATAGCCCACCAAGAATCGTATTCCTTAGGATCTTGAGAATAAAGACTTGGGATAGCTGTTGGGATGTCTTTCAATTTATCTTTAATGAAAGCTAAATTTTCATCTACAGTTTCTTTGGAGTAGCTTTCAGTTTGGAACAAGATAGCGCTTGTACCTTCTGGCACTTCACGAACGAAGTCTGGTACATTTTCAAGAGTTTGAACGGCTTTCAAGGATTGATAGTCCATCATTTCTGCAGCTACAACCTTATCGCGGCCCATATTAGCCAAGGCCACAACGGCCAAGGATGCATCGTTCAATGTTTTGAAGAACATGAGACCGCAACCTTTATGAGGTACGTCTTCAACAGTGTTGTACACGATTTCAGATACGAAGCCCAATGTACCTTCAGAACCGATGAACAAGTGATTGATGATGTCGATGATGTCTTCAAAATCAACAAGGGAGTTCAAGCCATAGCCTGTAGTATTTTTGATTTTGTATTTGTGATGAATCAAATGAGTCAATTCTTCGTCAGCTAAGATTTCTTTGCGCAATTGCAAGATTTCTTCTACCATTTGAGGTTTTTCACGAAGGAATTGTTCAATGGATTTTTTATCGGATGTATCAAGAACAGTACCATCTAGTAATACAACGCGGATGGAACGGATTGTTTTATAGGAGTTTTGAGCCGTACCACAGCACATACCAGAGGAGTTATTGTTCAAAATACCGCCTACTAATGCTGTTGCAAGCGTAGCTGGATCTGGACCGATTTTGCGGTTGTATGGTTTCAACAAATCGTTGGCATCAGAACCGATAACACCACATTCGCATTTTAAAGCCTTGCCATCGTCGATAACTTCCATTTTTTTGAAGCCATCATTACATACGATGAGCACGTCTTCACTGGAGCATTGACCAGACAAAGAAGAACCAGCCGCACGGAATGTAAATGGTGTACCACATTGTTGGCACAAACGAATAAGGCGTCGTACTTCACGTTCATCCTCAGCCTTTACAACAACCTTTGGTAAATAGCTATAACAGGACGCATCAACACCATATGCATAACGACGTAAATGGTCAGTATAGACACGATCTTTGCAAATCTCTTTTGCCTCCTTGGCAAAACGTTCATAATCTCTAGTAAGCGTACTCACTTATATTTCCTCCTATCCTCTCTTAAGGAATATATCTTATAATGTCTTATATTTAGTATACGCCGTTCTCATTCTCACTACTATAATTATGCATAAATTATATGTCTCCTAACAATTCTCGATATGCACAGCTTTTTTATTTCTTTAGTTGAAAGTGCATCTCAATAGCATTATCATATACTCATCTTTTCATATGTTATATTAAAACTATTTTATTTACTAAGCATATTCATAACGCCATAACAAATGAGTGCTAAACATCCCATAAAACATGAGTTACACTGCATATAATTCTATAGGAAATAGTTTACAAAAATTATGCATAAATTCGGTATAATTTATTTGTTTTAGTTTTCTCGTTCTCATTTATATTTAACTATGACTTTTACTCATACCTTTTTAATTACCTATCTAATATGCCTATTCATAGTTTCTTTACATATAAAAAGCCCTCTAGTGATAACTCTTACGAGCAACCACTAGAGGGCTTATATTATCCAAGAATACCAGATTTCAAAATAAGGCGTACTGCCAACGCAAAGACTGCCACACTCATGAGGGCAAGGATAGATTTTGCTTTCAAACGTTTAGCAATGCGCGCCCCTGCTTGAGCACCAAAGATAGCACCAATACTTGTAGGGATAGCGATACTAAAGACGATATGATTTTCGATTAAATGTGTTATAACACCTATCGTTGTAGATACAGCAAGGATAGATTGGCTCGTAGCCGTAGCCATATGGGTTGGGAAACCCATGAGATAGATCAAGGCAGGTACATGGATGAGGCCACCGCCGATACCAAAGATACTGGAGATAAAGCCTACAAAGAAGCTAATACTAATACCGATAGGCTTGCTATAGGTTAGCTGATCAAGGGTAAGGCTTTCTTCCTTCCGCTCCCCTTTACGGAAATTCTTAAACCCAATCAAACCAGAAGCACAGAGCATAAAGCACCCAAAGGCAAACATAAAGCCTTTACCAGAGAACCAACCAGACATTTGAGCCCCTAAAATGGCGCCTGGAAGGGTTGCTAAACTAAATACAATAGCCGCGCTGATGAGTACTTTTTTCTGTTTAATATAGGCAATGGATCCAGAAATCGCATTACACATAACAGAAAATAGCGATGTCCCTACAATCATGGATGGAGACCACTCAGGGAACCAATACATAAAGAGAGGCACAAATACAAGCCCTCCACCAGCACCGATGATAGTGCCTAGCATAGCGGCTAAAAAGCCAACTATGGTAAAGAAGATATAAAATACTATAATATTATCCAGCATGATAAGGCCTCCCTTTACTTAGATTGGAAAAAGCTCTTTGCTATATCTGATTCGATTGGAAAAATTCTTTCGCTGCTTTTAATCGTCCTCGTTCACAAGAGACTTGTAGTTCGTCACCTGGTTCAAGTTTTACATCCCCTAACGGCACAATGTATGTTCCATTGCGACGAATACTAACGATAAGTGTCCCATCTGGCAAGGCCAAGTCTTGTAATTGTACATCTGTATAATTCGCTACTACAGGTACCTTCGTTTGGAAGAAGGTTTGTACAGATTCTAAATTGTTTTGACCACTCATAGCTTGTAATAAGGAATCGTAAATAGGTGGTTCTTTTAATAGTTCTGCCACAAGGTAGGCCACCAGTGTAACAATGCCGATGGCGTAAATATTGGAGAAACTATTCGTCATTTCAAGAACGAGCAAAATCGCAAGAATCGGGGTCCGCATAGCCGCCGCTAACATACCACCCATGGCGCAAATAACGAATTGCGGTACAAAATCAGGCGCGATGATACCCACTGATGAAAGCAAGCTTTCACAAAAGGCGCCTGCCGAAGCCCCTATAACGAGCATAGGCAAGAATATACCGCCTTGCGCACCACTGCCATAGCAGAAGGTAGTAAGCAAAATCTTACCTAATACGATGCCCCCCAAGAGCAAGACACCATGAGATTGAAAGGCTAGCTGCCCCACAAGATCATTGCCACCGCCCAAGAGAAGTTGCGAGTCATAGCCGATAACGGCCACAGTCACAAAGGTAAGGGCTAATTTCAAGAACCGAGAGCATTTAAGCCATTCAAAGAACTTCTTAAATGCAAAGATCATGCGACAGAAGAACACCCCACAGAGACCCATGATAACGCCAACCATAAGAAGGACTGGGAAGTACTCAAGAGGTACACCGGAGGTCACCGAAAATCCAAGGGCCGGTTCGAGGCCGAAGATACTAACCGTAATATAGTTAGAAATTAAGGTAGCCACGAAAGTAGGCACAACGAGGTACGGATAGAAGCTTTTATGGACCTCTTCAAAGACGAACATAGCCCCCGATACGGGTGCACTAAATGCAGCCGTTAAGCCTGCCCCTGCCCCAGCAGAGGTCAAGATACGCTGCTCACGCAGCCCTGAATTCATCCAATAGGACACAATCTTGCCGGCAGAGCCACCAATTTGTACGGCTGGACCTTCACGACCTACAGAGAAGCCGGCAAAACCAGTCAACACGCCACCAATCATCTTGGAAGCTAGCGTCCGATACGGCTTCATATCAAAGAGGCCTAGCATTTCCCCTTCGATTTGAGGAATACCAGAACCACCAGATAATGGAGCCCACGCGAGCAATCGATCTACGATAAAGGCAAAGATGACCATCATCACAAGCCATCCTATGGCCCATTCTAGGGTAATGCCATCCATCAAATGCCAGCGAATATGCTCAGATTCAAGGATCAAATAGCGATATGTAGCACCACAAAAGCCTGCAATCACGCCCACAAGAGCGCCCTTCGCAATGAGCTCCGTCAACAACATACGATTCATGGACATATCTGCTAAGGTAGAACTTCGCTTATTAAATTTCCATAGCTTCATAACATTCCTCCTTAGCACTGACCAAATCTGGCTTATTATCTAGTAACATACATACAACCAAACTATGTATTCATATCCTTAGTATACTTATGTAAACCACCATTTTCAAGAAAGGATTACGTATCAAACAGCTATCTCACTAAACGTAAAATTAAAAATCCAAATAACAAGACAATAGATAGCTCTTCAAACACAAAGCTAGCCACCTCTAAAACGAGATGGCTAGTTTTGTTAAGCAAGTGTGTAAATGTATTTTCTTTACATATTCGGAGGCATCTGAAATATGTAAAGATTCTAAAGATGTAAAGTTCTTAGGGCTAGAGCTAAGCATCATTTAGACTATTAGATTATTTAGACTAGCAAAATATTTAGACTAGTCTAAATATTGATACCACATTATAGTATTAAATCCTATACATCATGAAACACTATATGCTAGCAAATCCTAAAATTCCTTAGAATATGGATTCATAGATACCAATGATTTCTTCCATAGATGCATCCCGTGGATTACCAGGTGTACATGCATCGTTGAACGCAGATTCAGCGAGGAATGGAATATCTTCTCGTTTTACGCCCGCTTCGCTAAGGGATTTAGGAATGCCTACATCATCAGCTAGTTTTTGGATCACATCAATAGCTGCTTGACGATATGTTTCTTGATCCATGCTATCCACATCAGGAACGCCCATAACGCGAGCGATTTCACGATATTTTTCGCCTGTGACTGGGGCGTTAAATTTCAAGACTGCTGTTAACAGCATGGCACACGCTTTACCATGAGGGATATCGTACACAGCACTCAATGGATGTGCCATGGAGTGAACAATGCCGAGGCCTACGTTGGAGAAGCCCATACCTGCAATATATTGACCAAGAGACATGGCTTCACGACCTGCGAAGTCACCAGCTACGGCGCTACGCAAAGAACGACCAATAATTTCAATGGCTTTCAAATGAAGCATATCAGTAAGCTCCCATGCACCTTTGGTGATATATCCTTCCACAGCATGAACGAGGGCATCCATGCCGGTAGATGCGCAAAGACCAGTTGGCATCGATGCGGACATATCAGGGTCTACAATGGCTACGATTGGGATATCATGAGGATCAACGCAAACGAATTTACGATTCTTTTCAACGTCTGTAATAACGTAGTTAATCGTAACCTCTGCAGCCGTACCAGATGTGGTAGATACAGCAATAATCGGCAAGCATGGATGTTTCGTAGGTGCCAATCCTTCAAGACTACGCACATCGCCGAACTCAGGATTTGTAATAATCGTAGCAATAGCCTTACTTGTATCGATAGCACTGCCACCACCTACAGCAACGATAGCTTCAGCACCTGCCGCCTTACAAGCAGCCACACCAGATGTTACGTTTTCAATGGTTGGATTTGGCTTAATATTGTCATATACATCGTAAGCAATACCTGCCGCATCAAGTAGGTCTGTTACCTTTGTAGCCACCTTAAACTCAAATAGATCAGGTGTAGACGTAACAAGAACCTTTTTAAAATGGCGATTCTTAATTTCGTTCACAATCTCCTGAATCGCCCCTTGCCCAAAATAGGACGTACCGTTCAACATAATTCTCCGAGCCATATACATTCACTCCTAACGAATAAAAAATAAACCGATAGAGAATAACTATACTAAGTAATTCTCTATCGGTTTATTAAAATCCTTGAAACTGTGTTATGTATACACTATATAATCATTGCAATAATTCTAAGGTTTGTTTCCATTGAAGGGTTAACTCCATTTTAGCTAGAACCTGATTAAACTGCATAACAGGTAATATTTCACTTAAAAGTATTAATTCATTAATTACCTCATCAATAATACGTTTATACGATATTCTAGGCAATAGTAATCTTAAAGATATTAACACCCCATATACTGAAGATTCACTCCCTTTTGGAGTTTGTACAAAATAATATGTTAATTTTTTAATAGTTTTCTTTGGACCTATAATTCTATGGTTATAAAGTCTGTCTCCATGCGCACATACATTTCTATAACCCACAAGAACATCTAGTATCTCACTAAAAACAGGTATCAAAGTAGATGTTGGATCAGTAATAGATACCTTATACTCACCAGTATATTCCTTGTGTATATCTTTTAATATTCTCTCTTGTATATTAGGTGTAATTAATTTATAAAAATTAGTAATTTCACCGAATGTAAGTTTTGTTACCAATACCCATAATGGTAAATCTTGATGTGTTGTTAAATAATGAGAAAACATCGTATGTCTCGCATTACGTTGTGTAGCATTAGATAATTTAGAGACTAATTCTGTCGCTTTTGGTAAATTTGTTTTAGAAAAATTATTGACATTCAAATGACTAAATTCAGATGTATATATCTCTGAAAAACGATAAGATACTTTAGTACAAATATTTTGTTCAGCTTGTAATAGAGCTTTTAATAAAATAATTCGTAAATTACGATCAAAACAATATAATCCATATATTTGAAAGAATGTTGTCCCAGTTACATAATAGTCATCACCACTATTTAATGTTGCATTATTATCTAAAAAAATATCTTTATATCCATTGATTACTGCATAATAATTATCTCTTGCTAAAATTCTTTTTACTCTGCTACCTTCGCTCCCCTTTCCAATTGTAATATTTCGTTTTCTCATCAAGCGTAATAGGGAATCTAAAGACTTAAACGGCTTAGACATAAGTCCCTCCTACAGACAAAAAAGCTCGCCGACCCTTGAGTCGACGAGCGTTGTACGTTGCCCGTAAGCTTCGCACAGTTTCTCTGTGTAATAACTATAACAAAGTTCTCCCTCGAGTGTCAACTCAGATGCGATTTCAATGAATAGTACTTCCACTTTCTATATTCGTTATATGGTTAATTAATTCCTGCAACAAAAACAAATAGTCTAAGAAATTTTAGTTATCTTCATAAGCAAAATCCGTTTCACAGATTCATCGAGTCGTTCTTTAGAGATTCGGCCGTCTTTTACGGCTTTCATAAGGCCATTGTACGCTTCTTGCATGTGTTCGTACTCGTGGCATACGAGCAAGATATCGCTGCCAGCCAAGATAGATTGAACCGCCATATCGCCAAAGGTGTAGTGTTTTGCAAGAGCGCCCATATCCATATCATCCGTTACGACAACGCCGTTATAGCCCATATCCTTGCGCAACCAGTCTGTAATGATAGCTTTAGATAGACTAGATGGATGGTCTGGATCGATTTGAGGATACATCGCATGAGACACCATAATTGCATATGTATTCGGTTTAGACTGTTTAATGAGGTCTACAAATACCTTTGTATCTTCATTCAACAATGTCTCTTTAGACACTGGCACAACACTGGTATCAGCATGTAAATCAACATCCGTTTTACCAATACCTGGGAAGTGTTTGTAAGAATACCACAAGCCCGCTTCATCATAGGCCTTGCCTACTGCACTGGCATAGCGTACGACCTCATCAGGGTTCGTACTAAAGGAACGGCCATAGGTTAATCCCAAGTCCGCTACAGGAGCAAAATTAATGTTGAATCCCAAGTCTTTAAGTTCTGTACCAGACTGTTTTGCCAAGGATACCGCTTTCTCAATAGGCTCCTTGCCTAACTCTTCTGCTGGAGGGACCTTGATGAGCTGATCCTCCATGCGCGCTACGGCACCGCCCTCTTGGTCGATGCCGATGAATAATGGCGTTAAACCGGCGCTTTTACCAGTTTTATTAATGTCCGCAATCAACGATTTCACTTGATCTTTGGACTCCATATTCCGATCAAACAAGATAATGCCGCCCACGCGGTACTCATTGAGCATAAACTTAGCATCATCGTTCAAGGTCTTGCCGTGGATACCAATCATCAACAATTGCCCTACCTTGTCTGCATCAGACATATTAGCCACTAATTTGTCCACCTTTTCCTCTGGTGAAAGCTTGCTCTGTGCCACGGATTCATAGGTGACAGGCTCAGCCTTAGAAGTAAATGGATTATGTAAACCGCAACCCGTTGTGAGCGCCAACGCGCCGATCATCGTTGCTGCTACGATACGTCGAAACATATATACCTCCAAAATCTCTAAAAAGTATTATGTATAGTATATCAAATAATAAAGACAACCCCAAAACGCCAATACATCTCATGAATCGTTAGCGCAAAAAAGACTATTACCCAAAACCTACGAATATTTACCGTATTGGTTTGAAGTAATAGTCTTTATATGAGTTAAGGTCAAACTTACACTTAACTGTTGCTTAATCTTAAATTTTACTTAGTTTTAAATTTTACCTTGCTCTTTCATTTCAGCTAAAAGCTTTACTATGCGAGGGCCACAGCCTTTGCCACCGCAAGCACCTGTGCCGGCACGTGTTGCCTCTTTTACCTCAGGAAATGTATGAGCACCATTCAAAATGGCTTCCTTAATCGTTTTACGTGTAATGCTACGGCATGTACACACCTTTGTAAGCTTATCCAGAATCGCCTCTGGCACTTGGTTTTCTTCAAAATCCATATGTATTCCTCTTCTATTCACTTGAATATCTCTATACTAACTCATATACAGTATCAATATACTTATGGTATTACATACTACATTATATATAGTATTAAATACTTCATTATGCATAGTAATTACTACTTAGTGTTCAGTAATTAATACTGTTTTATCTACGATATACTAAAACACTAATACATCGAAAAATTACGATTTCTACATTCAGTATATCATATTATGAAAACTATATTGATAGTTTTTAATATAAATATATCGATACCAATTATTTTAAAGCAAGCCCTATCAAAATATAGTTACACGACTAGTAGCAATAATCATAATGCAGTTAAAATCTACTAACAAGAAAATCCAGCACTAAAAGAGATTAACATAAGGCACATATACTAGAAAAGAGATCAACATAAGACAGATATACTATGAAAAGCCTCTACCATATAGAAATTTCCTATACGGTAGAGGCTTTTTATATGTCTAGTATATCCATTAGCATATACAGTTACGGAAGCGGCTTTCACCAAATATATTTATAAAATTGTCCCAATGATGGCAAAGAAGATTTTGAAAATCGTTTGTTGCAATGGACGAATAATCATAGAAATAATTGGTGTATTGATAAGGATGATAAAGAAAATTAAATTGACCATCCCTAATTGATAGTATTTAATCTGCCATTCCACAGGCAGCCATGGCAATATGATATTAAACCCTGGCAATGGAGGAAACGGGATTAAACAAAACAGAGAGATACCAATGCTATACAGGATGATATATTGCAAAACCATATCAAGACCTTGAGTGGTAATAAGGTTTAGATTACCTAGTAATATGTATATAAAGGTAAATATAAAGCCTGCAATTAAGCCTGCCACAGGTCCAGAAAAGGCAAGCAACGTCATATCTCTGCGAGGATCTTTAAAGTAAGATGGGTTAATGGCCATCCCCTTTGGCCAACCAAAGCCAACAAGAATAATACAGAGAGTACCGATTAAATCAAGATGCGCAAAGGGAGACAGTGTAAGTCGTCCCGCCATGCGTGGTGTAGGGTCTCCAAGCCACGTTGCCACCTTAGCCTCTGCATAGCCGTAGATAGAGAAAATAATGATAATAGCCGGAACACTGGCTAATATCTGGATTGGATTAAAATCAAACATAGAACTCCTTGTCCATTATTGTTTAGCTTCCCATGCAGTAAAGCCTTCTTGAATGCAACGAAGAGCATTCAATGTACGAGGGTAGCCGATATACGGCACGCATTGGGAGGCGATGTTAATCAAATATTGTTTGCTGTTGCCTACGTTCAAGTTGCCTTCTACGTGAGCCTTCAGCTGAGGTTCACAGCCACCTTGAGCCGCTAAGAAACAGAAGGTAATCATTTCACGATGAGCCACACTTAAACCTTTACGAGTGTAGTAGTCGCCAAACATATTAGCAAGCCACTTATTGATGTGGCGTGTCTCTTCAGGACCTTCTTGGTAAGAATTACGGATAGACTCACCAAAGATTTCAACTTGCTTTTCAACGCCCTTTTCAAGGCGAGATTCACTAGTGATTGTACTGCGAGACGGATCCACAACAGTTTCCCCACGATAGTCAAAAATCTTATTTGTTACCTTAAAGAATGGGCGTACACGACCGATGCCAAGATAAGGTACCGCTTGATAAAGGAGCTCTATTACTTCATCGGGAATCAAGCCAAAGTTAAGTGCTGCCGGTAACATCAACGCATATTCATCAACAGCAGATACACCTACAAGCGTGGCAAGGATAGCCAAGAAACGATCCTTGGCAGGCACATTGCGACCCTCTTCGGTAATAACTTCATCAAAGGCGAAATTATCAAACAATACTTCAAACTCAGGGTCGATATAACCTGCAGGGGCTGCAATATCAGGGAACATTCGCTCCGTGTAGGCTTGAGCAAATTCAGATTTAGACATAGGAAACCTCCATAAACAACACTGGTGAAAGCTCAAAGGAGCTTTCACCAGCAATAGTTATGTAATTATTACGGCTTGCGCCATCAAATTATAAAGCTGGGAAAGAGAAATCAGTGCCGTATACTTCTTTCCAAGCAGCCAAGAACATATTGTATTCATTGGAACCAGGAGTGATTTGGTACACTTGACCATCTGGAGCAAAACGATATACAGTATGCAAACTTGGATGAACAATGTATTTGAACAATGTAGCTTCACCATATTGGTTGTTATGCATATTCACTACATTGATGCCGAATACATAGTTACGGCTACTATCGATACCACTGAATTGGGATGCTTTATCGAAGAAGTATGTTTCAGAACCATTTGCACTGTTTGGAACCTCTGGATAGTTAGCTAAACCATTCCAGTTTGCTGCATTAGCAACACCACCAACTAATAATGTACCGGCTAATACAAATGCGCCTAATAAATTTTTATTCATAATGCTCTCCTTTTGCCTTAACGGCATCTCACGACAGGTCATATTCTCACATGGCCTCAGCACAATACGTTATATGTATAGTATATCACATTTTATGAAAATATTAGATATATTAAATTACAGAATGTATGCATATGAGATCTTACTAGAGTACGCTACATTAGCGCTTATGGCTTTCTGCAGTTTTAGCATTTGCGTTATCGATTGCATCTAATAATTTGTTGAGCAACATACGCAATTGACGTGTTTCTTCCACGTCAAAGATGGGACCAGCAGATTCAGCCAAACGACGTGGTACATGAACAGCTTCGTCACGCAACGCTTTACCTGTATCAGTAAGGGTTACCATAACAACGCGTTCATCTTGACGACTACGTTTGCGCTTCAAGAATGCTTTTGCTTCTAATTTCTTTAAAAGTGGTGTTAATGTACCGGAATCAAGGCGCAATACTTGGCCTAATTCTTTTACGGACAAATCACCATATTGCCACAATGCCATCATTACGATGTACTGTGTATATGTCAAATTCAACGGATCTAAGTGACTGCGATATGCATTAACAATTTCCTTCGCCACTACATAAAGTGGGAAGCTCAATTGGTTTTCTAGTTTCATGTACTCTGCATCAGGTACATCTTCTTTATGTTTGTAACCTTCCAGTACGCCAATTTCTGCCATATTCTACCTCCATATGCACACAATAATCTACAAATTAATTGTACACAATTCTACGGCAAGCAGTCAACGTAAAAAACATACTTTGCACATAAATTTTCAAATTTGTCAATTATTTAATATATTTTTTCTTTTTTATTAAAGAAACTAGTGGCTCTATAGAATTTATGGGGCAAAATTATGACATATATCTACCAAGCTATTAAGAAAAATTTTTAATATCACCATAAAATATAAAACCTCCCAAGCATAGTTTAGGTTCAAGCGTAAGTTAGATTTATTACTTATATGATTCAAGTTTTTGACATATAGTATAATAAAGAAAATAGTCATTGTATTTCTTGTATTATATTCCCTATCTAACAGGAGGTTACTATGAACACATTAGAATGTATCAAAACTCGTCATAGTACGCGTAAATTTAAAGCAGATCAAGTATCTCGTGAGCTTATCGACCAAGTTCTGAACGCTGGTCGCCGTGCCCCATCTGGTGGCAATACACAATTAACACATTTCATGGTCATCACGAACCAAAACGTGCTCAACGAACTAGTAACACTTGTACAAGAGGAATACGGCAAAATGCCGATTACAGAAAATACATTGCCATACATGGTGAACATCATTAAAATGTCTGCGGAGGGCAAGTTTGTATTCAACTATAATGCACCAGTTCTCATCGTACTAGCGAGCCAAGCAAACTATGCGAATAACTTCGCTGATGTATCTTGTGCAATGCAAAACATGATGCTTGCTTGCAACGAATTAGACCTTGGTAGCTGCTGGGTTAACCAAATCCGTCACCTCCAAGACAACGAACGCATCCAAGCTAAAATGCGTGAACTAGGCCTAAAAGACGGTGAAAAAGTCTATGCTAGCCTTGCATTTGGCTATCCAGACTTACCAAATGGTCTCAACCGCCGTGAAATCGAAGCCAAAGGCTATCCTGTAACCTATATTGATTAATCAACACTAGACACCATCTATTTCATAATATGAGTAAAACAAAAGCGCTATCTATCCGAACACTCGTATCGAGTTTCGTTCGGAATAGATAGCGCTATTTTATTTAGAATATAGTATTAACCTTCAAACACGCGTTTGCGCGCTGCTTTTACAAGAATAGAATTGTCATCTTCTACGACGTGATTAGATTTATAAGCCCAACGTAAGAGTAGTGCAGAGTTAGCCACTACGAGAAGGCTACCACCGTTGTGAACGAGGGCGCCCCATACTGGAGACAATGTACCAATCATAGCTAAGATAATAGCTACGAAGTTCAAAAGCAAGGAGAAGGAAAGATTAATTTTAATAGTTGTCATCATGCGTTTAGACAATGCTACAAGGTGTGGAATTTCTTTCACATTATCGTTTACAAGAACGATATCCGCTGCTTCTACAGCAATGTCACTACCAACACCGCCCATGGCGATGCCTACATCAGATTTCTTAAGAGCTGGCGCATCATTTACACCATCCCCAACCATGGCAACGATGTTACCTTCTTGTTGCAATTTTGCTACAGTATTCATTTTATCTTCTGGCAAGCAATCAGCGATAACATTCGGTACGTTCAAACGTTTACCAATGGTTTTAGCTGTTGTACCATGGTCACCTGTTAAAAGAACAGGCATAACATGAAGATCGTTCAAAGACTCTACTACGGCGCGACTTTCACGGCGAACACGGTCAGCCAAAGCCACATACCCAGCCAAGACACCATCTACAGCCACGTACACAATAGACGCACCACGGTTCAAGTGGTCATGAACAGCTGCTTTCACAGAGTCCGCAATAGACACATTAGACAAGGTCATCATCGCTTCGTTACCAGCTAACACTGATTTAGTATCTACAGTCGCCGCTAAACCTTTACCAGGCACCATGCGGAAGGAGTCTACGGAATCGAAGCTTTCACCATGACGAGATGTAAAGCCATTCACAATCGCCTTGCCCAATGGATGCTCGGATTTAGTCTCTACAGACGCTACCAAACGATACAATTCATCATTAGACATAGTACCCACTGTTTCAACAGCAGTCACCTCAGGTGTACCATAGGTCAATGTACCTGTTTTATCAAAGGTCATTGTATCAACCTTTGCCAATCGTTCCATAATATTGCCGCGGCGCACGAGGAAACCGTGTTGGCTCGCATTAGAAATAGCCGCCATGATTGCTGCTGGCGTAGCCAATACAAGAGCGCAAGGACAGAATACAACGAGGATGGTTACGGCGCGGATGATTTCTCCTGTCACCACATAAGTACCAACTGCTGCTAAGAGTGCAATCACTACAATCCACGTAGCCCAACGGTCAGCGAGGCTAACGATTTTTGCATTACCTGGATCAGTAGATTTAACGAGCTTAATCATGCGTTGAATAGAGCTGTCTTCACCCTCTTTGGTTGCTGTCATATCAAAGGCACCGAATTGGTTCACCGTACCAGAGAATACTTCGTCGCCAATCGTTTTATCAACAGGCATGGACTCTCCAGTCATAACGGATTGGTCGATAGCTGTATCGCCAGTCAAAATCGTGCCGTCTACAGGGATTACTTCGCCTGGCAACACGCGGATTACATCGCCTACTGTTACGATGTCTGCAGGCAACACCTCTTCTTTGCCGTTACGAACAATACGCGCTGTGGTAGGCGTCAATTTAACGAGACGTTCAATGCCCGCTTGCGCTTTAGATACAGTGAACTCTTCGAGCATTGCACCGAGCTGCATGATGAAAGCAATCTCTGCAGCCGCAAATACTTCACCGATAGCTACAGCCGCGATGAGTGCCAAGGATACCAAGAGGTCAGCCTTTACGTCGAACTCTTCATACATAGCAACCGCTGCGCCCCACACGATAGGCAACCCACATAATAGGATGGTGAACCATGCCCAGTCAAATGGCAATCCCAATCGAACGCCTAATAAACTAAATACTACGCCGATACCACCGGCTACTAATGTGATCTTTTCGCGATTCAAATCGAGCCACTCTGCTGCTTTACTCCACCGTTCCATACTTACCTCCTGTGAAAGCTTATATATAATGATATGTACACATTTGTTATGGTCTATATACATGCGTCCATGTATATGACCTAAAATAAACAACATATATCTGCTTAGTGCTTATTCTCTGTAGTTTGTTGTTTATCATTTTAATATTAGCTCTTTGTATACCCATAGGGGTATGCCCTATTATTGTGTTATACCCCTATGGGTATACTTATGTCAACAACAAAATATGTACAAATATTCATATATAAGCAAAAACATAGATAAATACTGGATCCAATGGCATTATATAATTCATGCATTGTCTTATTACACAAATGCATGAGCGATTATTCATATATAGGTACCTCTCTATATTTATAAATAGAAGATATTTTAATGACCGATAATCTATGCGCTAAGCCCATAATGGTGTACCAAAATAACTATTTATCATAATTAAAAATAAAATATAGTCGACTTTTAGTCATACATGGTATGATTACAATGACATTTTGTAGAAAGGATGTGTGATGATGTCGATTTTCTCTCCAGCTCCTCATATTGAACGATTACCAGAGGGGCAAATCGATTCCACCTACAAACGTCTTCGCAAAGAAGTCTTTGCAGGTACTTTTATTGGTTATGCTACATTCTATTTGATCCGCCAAAACTTTAGTTTGGCTGTTCCGTACATGATTGCTGAGTACGGCTACACTAAAGCGGACCTTGGTATTGTCATGACCCTCTTATCCGTAGCGTACGGTGTAAGTAAATTTGTCATGGGTAATGCGTCTGACCGCTCTAACCCAAAATACTTCTCCACAGTAGGTCTATTGCTCAGTGCTTTAGTTATGTTATTATTCGGCACCTTACCTGGTGTTTTAAGCAGTATTCCTATCATGTGCGTGCTCGCCTTCTTAAATGGTTGGTTCCAAGGTATGGGTTATCCTCCATATGCGAAGAATATGGTAACTTGGTTCTCCCGTTCTGAACGCGGTGCTTGGTGGTCCTGGTGGAACGTATCCCACAACCTTGGTGGCGGTATCATCGCACCTCTTGCTACGTTAGGTATCTATCTATTTGGTACATGGCATAGTATTTTCTTCTTCCCTGCTCTTATTTCTATCGTGTTAGCTGTTGTTACATTCTTCTTGTTGAAAGATACACCTCAATCCTGTGGCTTGCCACCTATTGAGGAATACAAACATGAACCTGTGGCAACTGAAGTAAGCGATGAAAATAAAACTACTTTCAAAGAAATTTTCTACAAATATATTTTGCATAACAAATACTTATGGTACCTTGCAATTGCGAATATCTCCGTATACTTCATCCGTTACGGTGTAGTAAGCTGGGCTCCTACTTATTTGACAGCTGTGAAAGGCTTTACAAAAGAAGGTTCCCGTTGGGCTTACTTCTTATACGAATGGGCTGGTATTCCAGGCATGCTCGTAAGCGGTTACTTGAGTGACCGTGTATTCCGCGGCCGCCGTGCTCCAGCTACGATTTGCTTCATGCTATTCGTTATCTTGGCAATCCTTGTTTACTGGTTCAACCCAGCAGGCAATATCCTTATCGATAACTTAGCACTTATCGCTATCGGCTTCCTCATCTACGGTCCTGTTATGATGATTGGCCTTCAAGCAGCAGACATGGTACCACGTGTAGCAACAGGTGGCGCTACTGGTCTTACAGGCCTTCTTGGTTACCTCATCGGTTCCGCTGGCGCTGGTGCCTTCATGGGTCTCATGGTTGACCTTTATGGTTGGGATGGTGGCTTCGTAGCCCTCGTAGGTGCATGTATCCTCGCTATCGTATTCCTACTTCTCACACTTGGTGACAAATCCCAAGCAAAAGAACAGTAATCTACAACAAACTGTTGTAAGAACGTAAAAAATCCCCTAGTAACACATCGTTACTAGGGGATTTTATTATGTCTTAATATATACTGCACTAGACTGTATTCTATATACGATATTAGCTCTTATGCTACGCACAAAGAACTATTGAGAACTTTCAAATTATACACGAGACCAAGTCGCGCCAAACCGTGCAATGCAACAGCCGTAACAGGATCGATGAAACCAAGTACACCAGCACCGATGATGGCAATGTGGAATACAATGGACACGATTAGTAGACCTAAATGAGCCTGCTTTGCTCCTTTTGAAAGCTCCGATACAGGAGATGCGTCATCCACAAGAGAGCCCATCATGATCACCACTAAGATAAGCTCCAAGGAACATGGGCATAGTACCAATAACAAGGTTACAGTATGTATGAAGTCCTGTGTTAATGCAAAGGAACCCATTGATAATAGCAATACGGCCACAACAATGACAGATGAATAATTGTTAATACCCTGACGCATAGCAACGAGCTGAGATGGCATGGTAGGAAGCATGTCATCATCTAAGGTATAATGTGGCTCACCTGTGATAAGCTGTTCCAAGAAGAAACCAGCCTGTACAATGAGCCCCACATAAGCTGCCGTATGATAATCGCCAATGGAAATGAGCGCTACCATGGCCACAACAATAAGAAAATTAGCGTGGATTTCTAAATGCTTCAAAATACTTTGAACACTATTGATAAGCAGTGGCAAACCACAAACGATAACCGTCACCCAAGCCAAGTCAATCACAGGATTGAATGACTCTGTGATAGCATCTAATAGAATAAATAAAACACCTAGTGCCAAAATAGCACCTTGCGTAAATAACGACACCTGCGCCGATAAAGACTGTAAAAATTTCATATAGACCTCTCTATACACTAGAACCGGCCTTACTTACTCCGGAAATAAAACAAAAAACAACACAATATTAATTCAGAACTCTCTATACCTAAATTAATTTAAAACCCTATGAACCTAAAGTATTTTATAAACCTATGTACCCATAGGGGTATATCTATGGTGTAACTATTATACATAACATACAAGAAATATACAAATCAAATTTTTCGATGAGTAATAAATGACTTATCCTTAATAGGCCTTAGTTGAAGATACTAATTTCATATAAACAGAAAAGACTCTATCTCTAAAAATGACTTAGCTCGCTATGGAGGCTTTTAGAGATAGAGTCTTTGACCCAAGGTTATGAAATTAGAGCTTCAACGCCTCAATCCATTCTGCTTCTTTAAAGCCAACGAGAACTTTGTCTTTTAGAACCAAGATAGGACGTTTTACTAACATGCCATTAGATGCTAATAAAGCTACTTTTTCTTCTTCGCTAAGATTTGGCAATTTATCCTTTAATTGTTGTTCACGGTAGATCATACCAGACGTATTAAAGAATGCTTTCAAATCTTTGCCAGATTGTGGGTACCAAGCAGCGATTTCCTCAGCTGTAGGATTTTCGGCTTTGATATCACGAGCCGTGTACTTAACTTTATGATCATCTAAGAATTTCTTTGCTTTTTTGCATGTTGTGCATTTAGGGTATTCAACGAATAGCATAGGTTCTCCTTATATCAATATTCAATATTATAACAACTTACTTATATGATAAGTGTACCAAATATATCGAAAATTATCAATCAGCAGTAGATTGAGTTGTAATACATATAATATTTTTTAAATCAGCTTGTAGGCCTTCAGTATCCTCTGCTTCAAGCAAATCTAAATCCATCTGCAATCTTAAGAAAAAACCTTTAGACATACCAAAATATTTACATAACCGTAAATCTGTATCTGCCGTAATTTTTCGTTTATCTTGAAGAATTTCTTGTATTCGTGATACAGGAACCATAATATCCTTTGCAACACGATACGCACTTAACCCCAATGGTTGCATAAATTCTTCACGTAAAACCTCACTCATTTTAGGTACAGGAATTAATTCCTTCATACTTTTATCTCCTTAATGATAATCTACAATTTCCACATCATATAAATTAAAATCTTCATCTATACAAAAACATATTCTATATTGCTTATTAATACGAATACTACATTGCCCAAATCGATCACCCTGTAAAAACTCAAAATGATTACCAGGTGGAACCATAAAATCATCTATAGTCCGACAAGCATGTAAGATTCGTAATTTCAATAATGCTATTTTTTGAATATGAGTCGGTAAACGTCGCGAATATCCACGATAAAAAATACGTTCTGTTTCCTTATCCTTAAATCCTATAATCATAGAATCTCTCCTTTGATTATACCTGTTAAACAGGTATAATTCAATAATATATACCTGGATAACAGGCATATTGGAAATTAAAATTATTTTGCTAGCGATTTCGGTGAAAGATTTCTAGATAATACTAAAAGAATCCTACTTTTGTAGTGACTCTATTGGTCACCTATTTCGGAACGTAAGGATCTACATCTATTAACTTAATTGAGTTGAGGAATACCATCAGTTATTTTATGACAAAATAATTTCAAAAATAAAAAGACCTATATCCTCTACCATCTCATGTACAAGGTACATATTAAAGATGTAGAGAATATAGGTCTCTTATAATTTTGAGAGTATTGAACTCTTATAAATCAATAAGTCTTAATCTCTCTATTGATAGTGCTATTTGTAATACTATTTATAACACTATTTGTAATACTATTTACAACAAGAATGTTAAGCCCATAGCCACGAAGATGGCTGGCAACAGGTTTGCAATGCGGATTTTACCAGGCCAGATGAGGTCAATACCGACGCATAAGATCAGAATAGACCCCACATAAGACAGGTTATCGATGGCACTCGGTGTCATCAACGGTGCTGCGATGTGTGCCATAGCTGTAATAATCCATTGTGTAATTCCTACTGGAATAAAGGAGAACAACGCGCCCTTCCCCATAGAGGACACCATAACCATAACAATGATGCCGTCGAGGATACCTTTCAACAAAAGCGTTTGGTAATTACCAGTTAAGCCGTCTTGAATAGAACCTAGTACACCCATGGCGCCCACTGTAAACGTAAGGGATGCCGTAATAAAAGCGTGGGTAAACTGCGGATCACCAGTATTACCAGTTTTGGCTTTCACCCAATCACCAAACACAGTAATCCAACGGTTAAGGTCGATAAGCTCGCCAATTATGGCGCCTGCCACCATGCTAATGATCATCAGCATAGGCCCCGTTGTTTGAAGCGTGCCGTTCACGATGACTAGCATATACTGCATGGCACCGCTCATCCCGAGGAGGAGAACAATAATGCCGCTCACCATCATGAGCGTCTGTTTTAAATTTTCTTTCATAAACCGACCAAATGCGAGGCCACACAAGCTACCGGCTATGATGAGGCCAATGTTAATGGCCGTGCCCAAACCAATCATATATTTCCCTTTCTTAATTGTGAAAGTAATACTTTAATTTACCATCAGTATATCAACTATATCGAAATAAATCAATTTATCATGGTATACAACTGAATCATACAGTTATAGAATCAATAGTCTCTAATCATAAAGGTACTTAACAGTTCACTATGCAGCAAAAAGCCCCTATCCAGTAAAGGATAGGGGCTTCATGTTGTGTTTATAGCTTTGAGAGAGAAGTATATGAGAGACCCGCTTTGGAGAGAGAGAATATATGTGTTTGTATATAAAGCGGGCCGACATATGATGGAACGCTATCTTTCCATCGACTATAGTGTACACCTTAAAGTGCGGTTTAACACAAGTTCAATTTTGTAAAACCAATTATGTATAAAAACTATTGTTAACTAACGATTATACAAATACGTTACAACATATAGGTAAAAGAACGCCAATAATTAGAAAAAGGCAAAAATAATGAGCTAACTATCAAACATTCAGATTATATTAATACTCAACATTTAGAACTATATTAATCCTCAGTGTCTGCAGGCAATTGAACAATATCTGCGGTCTTATTAATCTCGTCAAAACAAGGACAGTCCTTACCGTGATCGTTGATGAGGCCACTAGCTTGTAGATGGGAATAGATGGTCACAGGGCCTACAAATTTAAACCCTCGCTTCTTTAAATCCTTACTAATCCGCGTGGATAGACCATTCTTTGCAGGAACATGCCCATCGGGATGGCTTTCATAAATAATGGTTTTATTACCTGTGAAAGCCCAGATATACTTGCAAAACGAACCAAATTCATCTTGAATACGTTTAAAAGCAGAAGCATTATTGATGATAGCCTCAATTTTTGGCCGAGACTTGAGCATGCCCTCAGTCCGCATAATCCGTTCGATGTCGCTTTCACCATAAGCAGCAACCACATCAATATCAAAGTGATTAAAACAACCTCGAATGATGTCTCGTTTATTCAAAATCGTGAGCCAACTGAGACCACATTGGAGGCTTTCAAGACAGAGATGTTCAAACTGCAATCGATCGTCATGAATAGGACGGCCCCACTCATGATCGTGATACGCCTGATACAAGGGCGTCGTCGGCCATTCACAAGTAGCCACTACACACCTCCATGGGCCCAGACGAGGACATCATACATGAGCGCTACCACGAGGCCCATCACGAGATGACCGCCCACATAAAACGGCACAAGATAATAGATAAATAGCAATAGTGAATGTAATGTCCTGCGGAGCCATACAATCGGTGTAGACGTACCGCCGCCCACCTTGCCATCAAGCCAATTATGGACGATGTAAATAGGTGTCCCTAATCGAACAATCCAGTCGGGCATACGCTTTCTAGGATTGAGTCCTGGGCAATACAAAATCACCAAGGGCAACGCCACCGCATCAAGGATGAGCAGCACCGTTAAGGTCAAAGAGAATAAATCTATCTCGCCTTCCCACGTCAATGGATGAGCTATAAAGCGGAGCGCCCACAAATAGGCTTTATATACGATATACGGTTCTAATAGCCATAATAAGGGCTTCACTACACTCATGGGACTACCTACGCCAAACACAAAATAAGAAAACTACGCATTCGCGTAGTTATTTCTGATACTATTATTATATCAGATTTTGCACTTTTTGTGGGGTTAAAATTCATAAAATTTTATCAAAATATACAATTTATAGTAGTTCTCAACGAAAGAACCCACTATATAAGCTATTCCTCACTGTCGGCTCATATATACTGATTTTTCATCAATTTTATGACTTATTTTGATAAATTACAAAAAAATATAGTGTAAATTACACCATAAAACCTTGTGTAAATTACAGCATAAAACCTTACTCAAACAACTAAGAATTTGTAATCAATATCATGCGGCATTTTATACTCATACCCTATGTTATTATAAATACAGGTAGTAAATACCGTCTCACTTTCTTTTGAAAACAATAGCAAATAAGGCAGTCCCTTGGGACTGCCTTATTTGTATATTACATAAATTGTCTATTTCTCTATCGCCTCAACTACTTCGCCGATGTACATATAATGTGGTTCCCATCGATCTTTACCAACTTGGGTATACATAGACGGATTTGCTGCATAATATTCCTTTACGTTATCCGCTAAGTGAGCTTCATCAAATTGATGTTCATACAGTTTTTTACATACAAATGTTAAATCTGCTTCTTTGAAAGTTACCCCATCGCCTGCTGCAACTGGTGTTAAACCAGAGTTAGCCACCTTATCTTCATCGCGGCCCGAATGAGAACCTAAATAACCAAGAGCTTT
Source organism: Veillonella sp. (assembly GCF_041333735.1). Lineage (NCBI taxonomy): Bacteria > Bacillati > Bacillota > Negativicutes > Veillonellales > Veillonellaceae > Veillonella > Veillonella sp. The sequence continues at coordinate 821,877 of NZ_JBGKFB010000001.1, read as the reverse complement.
GCGTTGGCTTTCAGGGAAGAAACTAACTGTAAAGGTATCGTATTTAGCCATAAACTCTTGAGTGTAACGAGCCGGATGGATATACACCGTCACCGTGGACATGTCACCACCATTAGGCCCCCATACATTGCCCATACTGCCCCAACTAACCGTACAAGTATTAAAGTCATCAGGCGTACCAGCCGTAACAAGAGCCCAACGATTCTCAAACATAGAAAACGCTTTATAGTCTTTTGTTTCAAATGCTTTCATAATGACCTCCGGTTTATCTTATTTTCCCAACCTCGTCTAACTACCCTAACCCCATTATATAATGCATTAATATACGATATAATAATCATTATATTATATAAATATACGAATAAACTAATAAAAGCTCGGCTGTTTATAGACATACAATAGCTCAGCTTTTTTCTCTTTTGCTTCATAGATTTAGGATCTACTAAATTGAAATTATATTAATCTTAAATGCTACAGCTACAAAATATCTTCAAAATTACATTACTTTCAAACACTTGTGTAAGTGGGCCGCCTCATTTTTATAAATTACAGAATTACACTACTCTCAAACTAATCGGCGCAATTAACTTCATTAAGACTAGTTTTAGAGGTTTACAGAATTACACTACTCTCAAACTAATCGGCGCAATTAACTTCATTAAGACTAGTTTTAGAGGTTTACAGAATTACACTACTCTCAAACCCAGATATGGATACGTTGTACTTTACAACAGTTTTAGAGGTTTACAGAATTACACTACTCTCAAACCACTCAATACCAACAACTAACATGGAATGTGTTTTAGAGGTTTACAGAATTACACTACTCTCAAACTAGTCCAATCACCACTATAGTTAGTGGTTAGTTTTAGAGGTTTACAGAATTACACTACTCTCAAACACGGCAGCAGCGTTTATAACACAAAAGAGAGTTTTAGAGGTTTACAGAATTACACTACTCTCAAACAGACCTTATGGTGCGGTAGCTAGACGGCAAGTTTTAGAGGTTTACAGAATTACACTACTCTCAAACCATCATGGTTGCGATTTCTTCACGAGTTAAGTTTTAGAGGTTTACAGAATTACACTACTCTCAAACTAGATATCTGTATTGATTTTATTGCCTAATGTTTTAGAGGTTTACAGAATTACACTACTCTCAAACAGTTTAGTCAACTTAGACTCTGTCAATCCAGTTTTAGAGGTTTACAGAATTACACTACTCTCAAACAAAGAAGGGCGTCTTCAATCTAGTCGATTAGTTTTAGAGGTTTACAGAATTACACTACTCTCAAACGGCACCGGAGATGGACGAAACTACAGACGTGGTTTTAGAGGTTTACAGAATTACACTACTCTCAAACAAACACACACCATATAATCTCTGTTTCCTTGTTTTAGAGGTTTACAGAATTACACTACTCTCAAACATGCTGTCATTATTATGACTTTCAAAATGTGTTTTAGAGGTTTACAGAATTACACTACTCTCAAACATGTAACACCGATGTAACGCAAGTGAAACAGTTTTAGAGGTTTACAGAATTACACTACTCTCAAACTCAATGAATTTACTATCATCTTTTCGCAAAGTTTTAGAGGTTTACAGAATTACACTACTCTCAAACCATAAGTGTGTTTACCTGTTCAGGGGTCAAGTTTTAGAGGTTTACAGAATTACACTACTCTCAAACATATCAGATTGTACATGCTTTAGATCTTCCGTTTTAGAGGTTTACAGAATTACACTACTCTCAAACCGCTACGAAATCAGCAATTTTTTAAGAACAGTTTTAGAGGTTTACAGAATTACACTACTCTCAAACTGGTGGTGATAAGTACTGGTGTTTTTATTCGTTTTAGAGGTTTACAGAATTACACTACTCTCAAACTGTACCAAAGGCAATGCCGTTTGGAGCGGAGTTTTAGAGGTTTACAGAATTACACTACTCTCAAACGCAAAAAGCTATGATTGCAGCATTATTTGGGTTTTAGAGGTTTACAGAATTACACTACTCTCAAACATTGGCATCGGTTAAGGATACACCAAATTGGTTTTAGAGGTTTACAGAATTACACTACTCTCAAACTGTTTCTTATGCTCAATTTAGCAAGCAATTGTTTTAGAGGTTTACAGAATTACACTACTCTCAAACGAACTCGAGGCGCTTGTAAATCGATTAGTCGTTTTAGAGGTTTACAGAATTACACTACTCTCAAACCCTAATTTTAACGATAACTATGCTGACCAAGTTTTAGAGGTTTACAGAATTACACTACTCTCAAACGTCTATCTGAGCTTGTTGGGATTCAGATTCGTTTTAGAGGTTTACAGAATTACACTACTCTCAAACCCCAAAATTAAATTTGAGGCTCAAGAGTAACTTGGGCTACCACCAGGTGTAATTCTGCATACTCTTTAAATAACACAGAAATCATTATCTAAAATATACCCATTTATAAAGCTTTTATCAAGTTTTTCTTTGTTTAGAGATCCTGTTGTTAAGCAAACTAACCGTAATTGCCTACTCAGCATATTTTGATAGAATGCATTAATTTCGTCATCATTTAAAACTAGGTCTAAATTTACCACAATATACACCATAGGGGATAGTAATGTATCTACCACTTCTATATAAGACATTAGATCCATAATATCTCCTTTACGATTAAACTCAAAATTAAAACTTCCTAATTTAATAAGTTCAGCAGTCCCGATTTCAAGTTTATGTTGAATCGATAATGGATACCCAAATTCTAAAGAGTAGTAAAAAGTATGTAGTCGATTAACAATATCGGCGACCTCTTCAGTCATCAACAAAGCTTCTTTAGATAATTGATTTTGTAATTTAGTTAATAGAGTTTTACTATTTACATCCACATATAACGGATTAAGTATTATATGGCTATATTTATCTATACTGAAAGCTTTATCATTGTCATTTAAGATCCATGGCCCTTCTCCACCATCGCACTGTACATCAAGTTCCGTAACCATGCGACGAAACACTTTCCGGTCTTCAAAGGATATCACCGTTACCTTATCATGAGATATCTCAAAGTCCAATATAGAGTCTTGATACATTAACTTCATATCATAAGCACCCTCTCTGTGGAATCTATAACTTCACTTTGCTTATTTCCAACTACAATTTCCATTCTAGAAAACTGCTTTTCTGTAACAGTTAACATAAATAAGCTACCACTCGATGGCTTATTTTTACGTACATGTTCCATGATAAGATTAGCGCTTGTCGTATTAAGAACGAGCTTTGAATATACAGACTCTTGTAACATAAGAAAGCCAGATACAATTAAATACTTTCTAAAATTCCTATATTCTTTTCGATTTTCCGAAGTTAACGTCGGCAAATCAAACATCACTAATATTCTCATAAATCTATAGCTCATATTCTATAAACCTAATTTGATTAGCATCTTGAGTACGCAATGCATCAAATACACTTTTACAATAAATCCGAATTGCAGCACTAAAGGTTTGAATGGTATCATTTATCTTTACATCTTCAGATAAAAGTTCTATAAGTGAAAGCTTTACATTGCGGTCAAATTCTGTAGGTCTTAACTTGTTAACTACCGCATCAACAAATCCACGCAATGGCTCCATTAAATCAGAGCCTAAATTATACGGATTAAATTGATTACAGTGATTTAACCCTAACTGAGTAATATATCCTAGGGATAAAATCTCTCGATTTACTGCTGAAAGTAAGATAGCATATCCATAATTAAGGGCTGCATTAATAGGATTATCTTGTTCCCTAGAAAATGATTTCCCAAACAAAGCATTGAAATATACCTTTGCAGCATGTCCTTCACGTTGAGTTTCATCGTTTAAAGTCAACTCATCTAGATATTGATATAACAACTCTGCCTCAGCTAACTCTTGATGCTGCAATAAGCTGGCTTGATTCATAATTTTATGCCGTACAATTTCAGTCCAAATATAAGCTTGCAAATCTTTCGACCAATCAGCCTGCTCCCGACAACGTTTGCTACTATTATGACTACCGTATAATGGAAGGACCTCACTAGCAGGATTCCGTTTCTCATCACAGAAAACAATAGCTACCTTCTTTTTAATCAATTCATTTAGGAGTACGGCGGTGAGACTCACCGCCGTAGATTCAATAATCAACATATAGATTTCATCAATATATATTTTAGTCGTCTCAAAGTCCTTACGAATAATCATATAATTCATTTTAAAGTCTAGTTTAGAACGACTACCTATGACCACTGTACGCCAACTCATAATAGCTCCTAATATTAACTCACTCGTTTGAAACTATGGTGATCTCATTAGAATATAATCCTGTAATAGATTCATTTATAATTTTAAATTCATCTAATGTCGAAATTTTAAAATTAACAACTTTACGAGATGCACTAATATTTATAGTACTTAAAGATAGTTTTTTATTCATATTAGTAAAAATATTAAGCAACTCTGCTAATGCTTTACATTGTTCTTCTAGAGAAAGTTTTATAAATTGTTTTCTTCCTATATTATCAATTTCTGTTATCTTATTCCCCCTCATCTTCAAATAAATAGGCTCGTTAAACTTAGATACCAAATAATCGAATAGTTTTTGCGTATACTCTGAGGTTATATTTTCAACCTGATTATTTATTGGATTTCTAGATTTGACCGACGTAGCTTTAAGTGCAATATTCTTATTTTCTGATGTTATAGCTGTAAATTTCTCAACTAATTTTATATAAAATTGTAACTCTAAAGGAACTATAAGTTGAATTGCATTATCAATACAAAACCGGTCGTTTGATCGTCCACCTAGATAATAATTAAATCCATCAATTTTCAATAATTGATCATTGTATACTTTTTTATAAATTATTCGTAGATCATTAGCCTTAGGTAAAATCGTTTTTATATAATCTAAGAGAGCTTGATTGGTCAGATTCTTTGTAGCAATAAAAATAGGTATTGGTAAAAAAGATTTAATACTGTTATTCTTCTTATCTCTATATTCAATAATCGTGTAATAAGCATTTTTTATATCTGAATATCCGCCATATTTTGTATTCTGAGACATAATTAAATCATTACTTTTTATCGGCAAATATATATCGGCCTTAACTTTACTAGCCTTAGTTAAATTAATATCAGCCAATTGCCCCTTTTGCTCATAAACACGTTTAGTAACACGCACATCATTACTAGCCATCATTTTGCTAACTGTATCCATACTTGTTTTTACATCCCAAGCTTTCCCATCTTTAGCATTAGTACAGGTAACATCATAGTTGAACATCTTCGCTAAGTTATATGTACGATTAGCTCCATTCTTTTGGAAGAATGAACGGAAATTACGTGTAAATTTCTCATGGTACACATTGCCAACTACGATATTTAAATATGCATCTTTAGCATGGTGATGGTGGTTCAATGAGCGAACCTTAATAAAGTTATTATCATGACGGAAGTCCGTTACATTCTCAGCTTTTACAAAGACTACATCAATTTCTGGGTAAAGACGACGCAGTAAAGTTGTAGCAGCTTTTACAGATTGATTGGTTTCTACCAATTGACGAGCAATAAAGCCACTTAGATCATCAGCTGTAAGAGGCGTGTTACGAGTCAGACGCGCATATTTTCGTTCGCTAATAAGTCCTTGTTGTTTTAAGAAATTCCAGAATGGTTTTTGTACCTTTTGAACCCCCTCAGCAATTGGATAGGTATCTGATTTCTGCGCATTTGCTGTTCGTTTACATAACACTAAATTGTCAAAACTATCATCCTTAGTAAGGCTACGAGGATAAATATGATCGATATCGTAGTTATCCGTATTTAAAAGTGCTATATCAATAACTTCACCTGTATAAGCACAACGACCCATTTGAGTGTAGTATAAATAGAGTTTTTTACTTCTCAAATCCGCATCATTATAATTAGCTAAGCCTGATTTCAAGCCTTCAAACTCGGTGGCCTTTAGCCCACTTAATAAAGCTTCGTCTTTTTTAATCGCTGCATATAAATCAGATAATCGTTTTTGGCGAGAGTCCTTTTTCTTTTTCTCAGCTTTATTAGACCGTGTTACCTCTACAAAGATACGAGATGGTAACGCTTTTTTAATATGTATAACCTCATCAACAATACGCAATGCCTGCCATACTGCACGTTTAACAGCAGGTGAAAGTCCTAATTCATCGATAATGTCATAGGGATCTACTACTTGACTGGCAGTCAATTCATCATTTAGCTCTTGGATACGCTCCATAAAGGAAAATTTATCTCCTAATAGTTCCATCAAATTATAACTAAAATTGCGCATCAGTTTAATTATAGTTTCAGGTGTACCATCACCAGCTTTATCGCAACCCTCGATACCATTCAGTAACTTTTTAGAGAGACGGCCCCAGTCTCGATATCTTAATTTTGACAACTTTTTGATAGCTTCATCATCAAGGTGCGAAGCAAATTTATTGCGCAATGTTTCTCGCAACATTTTTTTACTTTCACCAAAGATAGTAATATCCGTAATGATGTCTTCAGCCATAGATATATCAAATTTACCACCTAGAATACGAACCATGTCTCGATAAGATTTCAAATCATTTTTAATCTCCCCATCAAGACCTGTAATTTCTGGTTTATGCTTCTTAGGGATATAATTATTATCCTTTAAGAACTGCTCTATACGATTTTTAGTCGTTTTCTTATGGTCTTGCTTGAATACAGCGTCAATAAGATGTTCTTTTACAGCCGTCTCCAATGGTCTACCATCAATACGTATATTATTTAACTCATTTAGCAACATGAACTCGCTATATAAAAGAGAGGATTTAGGTAACACATCTTCACCTAAAAGATAGGTACATTTATTAGTAAGGTTCTTAATAAAAGCTGCTGCTGATTTTTCTCGATCAATCTTATCATCAAAATTCCATGGTGTGACACGACCACTAGCTTTACGAACTGCCCATGCAAAACCACCATTATCTACATTATGATAAGTATTTAAAGGTCCTACATAATACGGAATTCGGAACTCAAAAATTTTAATAATTTTCTCTGCTACAGAATAACCGTCTGCCACTTCATTTAAGAATGGAAATTTAGATTTACATGTATCAAGAATGGTTTTAAGTTCATCCAAATGTAATTGATACGGAATTACACCATTATCTTTAATCCGTTGCAAGGGCAATAACGTTTGTAATTCAATTTCACTAAGAATATATGCTTTATCCTTAGAGGCTGGCAATCCCTCAACTATCTTCTTAGTATACTTATAAAAATCTTCTCGCTTACAACTCGTTTCCTCTTTACGACCTTGTTTAATATAGTGTACATAGTTATGCAACCCTTTTTCATCAACTTTAAACATCGCATTGTAAATGCTTCTATCAGACTTTAGTAAAGATTTCAATATAGCTAAATCATCTTTATGCTTGTTGAAAGCTTTTACCTTAGATTCAGAAATAGTAAGACCAGGCTCCTTGATGGACATCAGAATAATAGCATCATATACAGATTTACAATCATCAATAATATGAATCTCATCGCCCCATGCTTTAGCTAGTTCATCACGTTTATCTTCATATGTATCCCCTGTTATTTGAAGCTTTTTAAGGTCATCATCTAACTCCTCTACAGAGCCGAATAGCTCTGTAAGACTAGCAGATAAACCTAACACTAAATTAGCAAATGCTTTAAGTCTTTTTTTATCTTCTTTGACCTGCTCTTTTTGAGTTTTACTAGAAGCATCTTCTATATCAGTAGCTATATATGTATCAACTAGACGTTCGATGGCCTTTGCTTTATCGGATTTTGTTTTTCCAGATTCCATAAGAGTTTGGCCTATAGAGCTAATAGCAGAATTACAGTCAAAGCAATTAAATGTAATATTTTCTAAAGCTTGTTTGAGAACATCATCAAGCGTTGAAGCATTAGAATCAAATGTAGCCCCTTCATAAAGGAAGTTACCACGATATTTTAAAATATGGTGTACCACTAAAAATAGTTTGCGAATATCATCAGTACCAGATTTCATCAACTCTGCACGCAAGTGATAAATAGTAGGATACTCTTTAAAGTAATCTTGATCTGTATAATCTTTATCGATAAATAAAATATGTTTAGAGCTATGACCAGTCGTTTTATCCTCATAGTGGTATTTACTTTCACGAAGTCGCATGAAGAATGTAGGATCTACCTGAGCCATAGCATCAGCAAATAGTTCTTCTAATAATTTTAATCGTAATTTACGGCGTTCCAAACGACGACGTATAGAACGGAAACTACGACGTCCTACAGCTGATTCACCTTCATCAAATAAACGGCTGCCCCACATTTTATGTGATCTGAATTTTAATAATTCATATGACTTATTCGTTACTGCCCATCCTGTAGAGCCTGCACCAATATCTAGGCCTATAAAATAATTCTCAATCGGATAGTTTTTCAAATGACTTGAGATGAGTTGTTTCGATGTTTGCATTTCCATAAGACCTCTCCTTCGGAAATTAATAATTGACATTCATCAAATGCTTAACTATACTATAAGTAATCCAATTAGTTTTGGAGGTTTACAGAATTACATTACGAGTTCAAATACAAATTTATTTACAATGCCTTTTGGCCGCCCGACGTAGGGCATCTATTCTCAATTCTTTGGAATTGAGATTTTTTATTGCCAAAATTTACTATTTAAACATGATATATAATCTATAAGTCGCCAAACACCGTATAATTAACTTCATTTTAGCATAAAACAATAAAATTATTCATTATTTCTTCATAAAACTTATAGTTATACGGATATATCTTATTTTGACGATATATATCTTTATCCCTATAATATAGGCAGATAGTAAGATGAGTAGTAACGTCAGGCGCATCTCAAAAAAGTAAAACATTAGGAAATGATCTTTCAGTTATCTAGTTACACTAGGCAATGGGGGCTATTTGTCTTTTGTGAAACAACTAAAAAACCGAGCTACCAAAACATAGTAGCTCGGTTTTTGATTTATGTAATATTTGAAAGAAGTCTAATAATTCACTAATGGAATACTCAAAATACTGGAAACCACAATTATGATATATACCAAGAGAGTTAATTTTAGCAAAAGTAATAAGATTCCAAACAGGATTTTATAGATAGGTGCATCTTCTTTCTTAGATCGTATCCATTCTTTAGTCTTATAATATATTTTGGGCTTGTTAAAAGCTGGCCGTAATCGCTTACACCATAAAACAAGCCACAGAATACAGCATATATTACCAAATAGAAAGAATAAAAACAGGCCAAAATGCTCCAATGAATATGCTTTCAATACATAGATATTATAGAGTAGCTGAGTAAACGTCTCTACAAAGTTAATCCATAGATAGACAAGATAAGCCTTCAGCAAAAGCACTAATATAGTTTTGATGTATTTGAGTTTGCTCATTGGCTTTCTCCTATCTAATACCATAAAACTTAAAAACAAAATTTCTTATTGAGTTAATATTTTAATCCATACTTGGTTTAGTGCCTATTATCTTAAGTTTATATTTTAGATTGTATAAGGGTTATTTCTAATTAGTATGTATAAGGTTTATCTCAATTTGACGATATATACCTTTATCCCTATAATATAGATAGATAGATAGCCAGACGAGTAGTGACGTCAGGCGCATCTCGAAATTGAAAAAAAGATTAGGAAATGGCCTTTCAGTTATCTAGTTACACTAGACAACAGAGGGCTATTTTATTTTCCCAACCCCGTCTAACTATCCTAACTCTATTATAGAACGATCTAATATGCGATATAATAAGCATCATACTGTATAAATATACGAATAAACTAATAAAAGCCGAGCTAATTCTATGAATTAAAAGCTCGGCTTTTTTCATAGATATGGTAAGAATACAATCATTTATAAATCAAAATCTTACTGACTTTATCGCCTTTTTGTTCAAATTGTATGCCATGCATCATATCAGTTCGATAGCGATATTTCCCATAAAACCATCGATTGTTAGTATCCACTAAATCAGGTCTGCCATATAAATTAAGAACTTTTCGCATGGAGTCGCCTACGGCGATACCTCTATGAGTAGTAGCATCACGATTCTCGATCATCATATAGGTAACAATAGGGCCCACACCATCCATTTTAAAGTTCCCAAATGTAACACCACCATAGGTAAGTCCTCTACTAGTTTCTTTAGTAGGCTGTCCTAAACTAGCTTTCACACTATCAAAGGTATTGCCTAATGAAACACCAAGAATCATCATATCCTCTTCTGGCAAGGTAGTACCTACAATTTGCCCGCCCGCATAATGAGTATATTGCTCAGCTTTGGGCCAGTCATAAGACTGTTTCGCTGCATTTGTTTCAAGGCGGTCCCAAGTTTTACTAAGCCAACTCGCATCTGATTCATAACTATAACCACTTACCAATTGCAGGCCTATAACAAGCCCCATAACCATATATTTTGTTTTCATAGTCTCTCTCCTAAAATTTCTTATAATTAGCTCAAACTACATTCACTATATTACACACTATTGATTCAATAGCTTAACCCACTCCATATACCAAGGAATAAATATAGGCCCACGTTCTAATTTCTCTTTATAGCTTCCATCTTCTCTCCATTGTGGAACTTTTCTGAGTTTGGCTGCATTATCTAAGCCTACATATTCAATCATATCTCTCCATTGTTTATGTGTATAAGAGGTCTTACTTTCATCATAATTAATACGATAACTGTAAAAGTACACAGAATCTTTCACCACATGACGGAGATAAGACTCTCCTTTAGGCTTGTAAGAATCAATCAAAGAGCCTGCGATTCCATTATTCCATACGACTGCATATTGTGTAGGTGTTTCTAAATCATTATACTTTCTCAAAAAAGATAATATTGAACTCTTGATGACCGTTCCATCTCGTTTTTCACCCAATATGGAAGTACGTACTACACGTATCTTGGAACCTGTATCCTCATAGGTTCTCACATCATATTGACTATTCTCTACAGCCTCACTCACTAGCTTTGCAGTCTTAGGAACGCGATAACTAAAATTACCCCAATGCTCAACACGACTATAAGTATCTAATCCAGACAAGGATTCTATGGATGGAATAATATAATTACTCATCACAACTTCCGGTGATTTATCTTGATACGGATCTTCCGCATTAACCCAACCGCCATACGTAATCCCATAGGTAGTCTTTGAATCATTCGGTGTAAACTCCGTATACATTACACGGGCATTGTTGGACATAAGCTTCCAAGATGCATTCTGCAAACCTGGATAATTATATTTACCTTCTTCTTCAGCATATTTATTGAGCTCTTTACCATGTGGTGGGCCTACCACTAAAAACGCACTAAGACTTCGAACAGCAAATAAAGGTCCCTTTCCAGACTTAGACTCAACAGTATCGCCACGGAAGCTAACATTTGGGATGGACAATCGAATATTCTTATCCCCTTCATGAATCAATACAACCGTGGATTGAGAGTAATCTGCTAACTCCAACGCCTTAGCCAAACCAGGGCGTTCTCGATACAACTTATCCATCCCAGATGTAGGATTTACAGGTTGTGATTTTATAAATTCACTATAGTCCTCTGCATTCTGCTCCGCTACTTCATTAATATGACGATAATTCTCATACGCATTAGCAGGAATACTCGCGTCTGCCCCAGGCATAGGCGGTTGTCCGGCTGGCACTTCGATCTGTACAGCACTTACATTTATGGTGAAAGCAGCTGCTAAAGCCATCATAATTACACTTTTACGTAACATAAAATCCTCTCTTTTTCTTCTCTCACATTACAACAAAATAAGCACAACCTTATTAGCATAAGTATACTATGCAAACAAGGCTGTGCCTATGATTAATAATTTTATAATTTAGTATATGTAGGTTTCGTATATATTTAGCATTTATAAGGTTTATCTCAATTTGACGATATATATCTTTATCCCTATAATATAAGTAGATAGTCAGACGAGTCGTACCGTCAGGCGCATCTCTAAAACAGAAAATCTTGAGAAATGGCCTTTCAGTTATCGAATCATCTAAGATAACGAAGGGCTATTTGTCTTTTGTGAGACAAATAAGCGCTACAAGTGCTCCACTAATAAAAGCCAAGCTATTTTTAAATATGAATAGCTTGGCTTTTGCATTATGTAAATAAGTTAAGAATATATCAGAAATCTAATATGAATGTTTAGGAGCTTTTAAGAACTAACGAAGTATCAGTCCAGCAATCACAAGTAGAATCGGAACTAATATAGCAAAAGCCGAAATAAAACAAACTATAACAACAATAGTACCATACGTTACTACACATAACTTTATAAAAAAATCCATAAAATTATATACACACATACCCACGGTAGATTGTTCTTTTAAAGAAATGAACCAAGCTTTCACTCTATAATATAGATTAGGTTTATTAAATGCAGGAGATAGTTTCTCATACCACAAAATTACACACGGTAAAACCCAAATATTCCCAAAGCAAAATATCAACACGGGAAGATAATCTCTTAATGGATATGCTTCTAATACATATCGATCATACAATAATGTATAAATTCCCCAAATAGAGATTCCCCAAATCAGTAAAAGAACAAGCTTTAACAAGATGTTAAAAACAAGTTTTATTATCGATCTATCTTTATTCACTGTTTCAACTACTCTAGTGCTATTCATACGCTATCACAGCTCATCATCATAGGCAATGCCATATGCTTTTTTATACATCAAATTAGGCAGTTTATATTTTTCGACACCAAATTCTGCAGGTAGAATCATAGCTTTTAGGTTTTCTGCATACACACGTTGTTGGCGAATTTGTCCATTATTGTAATAGGTACCGCCATCATTAACGGTTCCAGTGATACCTGAGTTTTCTTGTTTTGCACGCCAAATAGAGATATATGGCGTCTTATCACCTTGTTTTAAACTATTATCATGAGCATTAATCAAATGGCGCAAAGAACGATCCATTTGGTAATCGTATTGTACTGAAAGTCCTTGAATCATATTAGCAGCAGGCATGGAAACATAAATGCTAGCTTCGATACGACGATGACCATTCGGTGCCGTTACAGACTTAACAGATGAAAGGTCCAAATATTTTCCATCCCCTCGTCCAGAGTCAGCACTCGAATCGATGTGTTCAAATCGCTCTGAGTTTAGTAATTCAGCCTGTGATACGGCTTGTCCTTGCATCGGTGCTATGAGACAGCCTAATAACCATAGTGAAAATAAATATATACGTTTCATCATCTACCTCACTGCACCACAACATCATCAAAATGCTGCTGATACACAGACATAAATATAGCATCCGCTATATCATACATAATAGTGTTATTACGATTAAGTGGGAACTTACGCGTATCATTCACATAATGCATTGGCTTCGTCGCCCCATCAAAGGTATACTTCGCCACATCTACCTCTGTCATAGCTAAACCAGACTTACTTTCACTAGCCTCAATTAAAGCTATCATAGACGGACTCGGATTCATTATACGAGACGAATGAATAAGGGTCGCTAACGAATAGTTAGTATCATAATCCACAGTGAGCTGTCGCTCGTCAATGGTAGATTGATAAGACGTATCCATCACAACATAGTAGGTCCCGCGCAAAGAATACTGTGGCGGTGCATAGCGAAGGGCCTCAATAGAATACGTGTTCAAATAGATATACAAGCCACCACTCTCCATAGAACCATTCATCGATCGAGTATGAACCAACTTAAACTGTGGTGACGTCTTCAACTCTTGATATGTAATTGCCTCTGTAGGCATGGTGAAAGCCAGCAACACAAGGGCTAGCATCAAAATACGTTGAATCATAAAAACCTCTCTCAAAAAATGAATCTTATCTCTCAATAAAATAAGCACAACCTTATTAGCATAAGTATACTATGCAAACAAGACTGTGCCTATTATTAATAATTTTATATTTTACTTCCTAATATATATACATTCTCCAATGTAGCAAGAAACTCCTCTTTGTATTTTCCCCAGTTTTTATGGATAATTAAACTATACTTGATATATGCACCGCAAGTAGTAAGGGTGATTTAGTATGTGTCTCTAACTAGTTTGTAGTTTAGGAGGTGGCATATGGACTCTTTAACTATTATATGGGTTATTGTTTGTGCCTATTTATTACTGAATTTATTGGTCGGCGTGTATTGTCATATTCGTGTAAAAGATAGTACTGACTATCTACTCGCAGGTCGTCGTATTGGGGTTCTTATGACGGCAGGCACGTTAGCAGCTACAGAGATCGGTGGCGGGAGTACCGTTGGTGTAGCCGCGAAAGCGTATGGTTCTTGGGGTTTATCTGCAGGTTGGTACGTAGTCTCTGCAGGGATTGGGGTTATTCTCGTTGCTTTTATCGCACCACTGTTACGACGTGCCATGGCAACGACCGTACCGGAGATCATCGGTCGTCGCTTTGGTGGCTCTAGCCATCTCATAACGTCGATTCTCTCTATGCTTGCAACAATTACCCTAGCAGGCGTACAGATTACTGCTACAGCAACCATTATTAGCGTTCTTACCGGGCTTTCAACAGAGCTAGCAATCCTCATCTGCGGCGCGGTACTCGTAATTTACACCATGTCCGGCGGTATGTGGAGCGTAACGATGACAGACGTTATCCACTTCTTCGTTCTCGTTGGGGGCTTTACCCTTGCTGTACCGTTCGTACTGCACAATGTGGGCGGCTGGGAAACAGTAGTGTCTAAATTACCATCTGAACAGCTAGGCTTCACAAAGGTTGGTTGGAAAACCATCATCGGCCTCATTATCATGTACTTCATGACCTTCTCCACCGGCCAAGAATCGGTTCAACGGTACTTTGCCGCGAAGGACGAAAAAACAGCCGTTCTCGGTTCTATCATTTGTGGTATTATCATGGCGTTATTCGCCTTCGTTCCTGCGGTTTTAGGCCTCGTAGCATTGGCCGAGTTCCCGAATATCGAAGCGAACAATGCGGTGGCAACGGTTGCCCTTAACCTCATGCCTCCAGTAATGGCGGGCTTTGTTATGGCCGCTGTCGTATCGGCCACGCTTTCATCAGGCGCAGGCGACCTATTAGGCGCCGCTACTGTATTTACCAAGGATATTGTAGAACATCATTTTGGTAAAAGCCTCACCGATGCTCAGCTCACGAGATATAGCCGTCTATGCGTGCTATTCCTCGGCATTATCGCCATCGTTATCTCCCTCGTAAGCAAAGCCATCATTCCGATGCTCGTATTTGCTTTCACCATGAGATCCGCTGGCCCATTCGCCGCATTCCTACTAGGCCTCACTTGGAAAAATGCAACAGCTGGCGCTGGTATTTGGTCCATCGTGCTCGGCTCCATCGCAGGCGTGTACTGGGAATTCGTGGGCAACCCATACGGCATTATGTCCATCATCTTTGGTTCCATCGTCAGCCTCATCGTCTTTGTAGCTGTGGTATTCATTGAAAGAGCCATGGGTAAACCACCGGCTCCACCGGCAATTCCTGACGACTTAAAAGAATGATATAAAAGAAGCATATAAACGAATACACTAAAAGGAACACTCCTATCGGCTAAGCCAATAGGAGTGTTTCTTATTTTACAACAACATCATCAAATTATATGCCATACACACATTCATCACAATTTGACGATATATCATAACCTTACTATAATATAGGTAGATAGTCAGGCGAGTGGAAACGTCGGGCGCATCTCGAAAATCAAAATACTTAGGAAATGGCCTTTCTGTTTACTTAGCTACCATGCGGTAACGGAGGGCTATTTGCTTTTTGTAAGGCAAATAAGGGCTACCAATGCTCCAAAAGCAATGACAACAGCCAGTACTTGTAAAAGGAGCATGATTATTTCATAATCACTCATAGGCTTCTCCCTCCCTTCGATGACGAAGAGAGGCCCAACCTCGTCTAACTATTCTAAGTCTATTATAGAACGAACTAATATACGATACAATAAGGAACGAATAATAGAAATATATAGATAAATACAAAACTCCTATCGGTTAAACCAATAGGAGTTTTTCTTATTTTACAACGACATCGTCAAATTGTACGCCATGTACACGTTCATATAAGCGGTTTGCCAAGAGGTATCCTGCAAATCCAAAGTCTACAGGGGCTGATGCCATGCGTCTATCTTGTGCTTCGCTTTGTGCATCATATCGAGTGCCATCTACATGGTACTGTTTGAAATCAACAACACTCGATGTTATGCCGGAGTATTTTTGTTTAGATAGCCATAGGTATTTATAGGATCCTAATTGATGGGCATCCACCTTCTTAATCAAATTAGCAAAGGATTGTTTTGTATCAAAGGTGTAAAGAACCTGTTTTTCTTGAATTGTATCACCCGCTGGCATGAGCACATATTGTGTGACGTTGATTTGTTTGGTTCCATTCGGCCCGTTAGAGGTCTTGATGGAATCCTTATCTATAAAGGTGCCATCACCATTGCCGCTTTCACCAAAGCCATGCAGCATTTCATAGCGGCTCGTATTTTGTAATTCCTGCATAGACATGCTGTGCGCAGGCACTACACAAGACAGCGCCAACGCCATTGCTATATATAGTACTTTCATCATGGGCCTCATTTCACCACCACATCCTCAAAATGCATACGATACGCTTCATAGAATAACGTATCTGCTATATCATAACGCGTTGTATTCGGCGCCGTGCGCACAATAGCACGAGTTGAGGCTTTCACCTGAACCGGCAGCGACTGTCCGTCAAAGGAGAAATCCCCCAATGGTTCCTCAGTGCCCGTCATACCTGTTTTCGTCTGTGCCACATCAATAACCGTCGTCAACGAAGCGCCCGCCTGTTTCGCACGATATACCTGACTTGCAAGTGACAAACGAGTATCATAGGACACAATCCAAGAATCACTAAAAATGACATGTTTCCGCGGCGACTGATACGCATTGTACACAGTAGCCTTGATCTTATACATAGGCGGCGCATACTCTAGCACCTCAATGGAACTCGTGTCTACATACCACGTAGTATGCTCGTCAGCATTAGGAACATCTGGTGTTACCTCATAAACTACCTTAAACTGCGGTGACGACTTGAGCTCCTGTATCGAAATCGCTTGGCTAGGCATGGTGAAAGCTAGCGTCAGTGCCATCATCACTAAGAATTGTTTTAACATATACCTCTCCTTAAGCCTCATACACTATTATGTAAACTATATTTATTATACATCATATATGTGAGCTCAAATATCTAAATAAAACCGATAAAACGGTACTCATTTATCACCATTTGACGATATACAACTTTGTCCATATAATATAAGAAGATAGTCAGACGAGTCGTAACGTCAGGCGCATCTCTAGTTACACAAAAACATGAAGAAATGGCCTTTCAGTTATCTAGTTACACTAGGCAACGGAGGGCTATTTGTCTTTTGTGAGACAAATAAGCGCTATTAAAGCCCCAAAGGCAATAACTACTGTTATCACCTGTAATAAGAGCATGATTATTTCATAATCACTCATAGGCTTATCCCTCCCTTCGATGACGAAGAGAGGCCCAACCTCGTCTAACTATCCTACAATTATTATATAGTGAACTAATATGCGATACAATAAGGAACGAATAATAGGAATATATAGATAAATACAGCAAAGACCGTACCTAAAAGCACGGTCTTTTTCTTATGTCTTTATCTTTTTTCTATCTAGTTTCTTAACTCGTTAACATTTTTAAAGTCTAAGTATTCCATCATATTGCGCAACTCTAAATGATTGTATTTAGCTTTACCCTCTTTATACATCAATACCATAACATAGGAGTATTCATTATCTTGTATCAAATGGAGTATACGTGATTGCTTACCAGGGTTATATTGATCCATAAGATACGTAGGAACACCATTATTCAACACCATCGCCGATTGGATTGGTACATTTGGTAACAATAATGTAGAGTTTTTATAAATAATATCCTTAAAAACACGTTTAGGGTACGCAACCATTGGATGATCTTTACTATGTATAGGGCCTCTTGTTACAACCAACCTCATGTCTGAACCTACATATACACGACCTTCTATATGTGGACCACCTTTTGTTTCTGATTGTAACTGCAATCCCTTAGGCACACGATATGTTACATTCCCCCATGTAGCACCATCACTGGTACGATCTACATCATCTACTGGCTGTAGCGATGGAATGACAAAATTAGCCATTGTACGCTCTATCTTATCGGTAATTGGGTGATTTTTACTGCCAAGAATGGCCATATAATTGTGGTTCGGTTGTTTATCAAACGTAACAGCAGCCATCATTAAAGGTGTATTCTCACTAGAATATTTATCTGTTACACTCCAATACCCTTTCGTAATACCAGGGTAATTAAAAGCCCCCTTTTGTTTTGCAGATTTATAAGCTGCATCATCTACAAAGCTTTCACTGGAACTAGCAAGACCAGCAACAACACTACTTTCAGCGACAAAAGAAGACACCTCATTTTTCTTATGAGCGTCTTTATAAAAACTTCTGGTTACAACAATAGGCACTGTCATTTTAGCCCGATGGTCACCCTCGTGCAGCAAGATAACCGTAGATTCATGAGCAGATATATCCATAGATTTATCATGTACTTTCTTCCATCGTTCTGCTTCTTCGATACTTCTTTTATTCTCTTGCACCTGTTTATCTAGCATTTCATATATGTGCTTGCGTGCTAAAATGATTGCACTCGCATTAGCATTCAGAGCTTCACCATAACGATAGTTCTGATATGCAGTATCTGGAATACTTGCATCAGCCCCTGGTACAGGTGGTTGGCCTTCAGGAACACTATACTGCGCCGCATCAATAGGCATGGTGAAAGCCAGCGCCATGGCTAGGCTCAACAATGTACTTTTTAGTTTCATACAATACCTCTCTCAAATAACAATAGGCACGTTCTCTCATTAGTATAAGTATACTACACCGTTGAGAACGTGCCTATGTGTTGAACAACCTCAAAGCTCTAGATTGTATTATATTTGTAGTTATGACCTCTATGGTCTAATCAAATTTATCTACATATTAAGATATTAATTTCTTAACTTCAATTAGTGAATAAGCAAAATCGCAATTGTACTTGTAATGAATGTAACGATGACAGGTACGCTTGTACGTTTTACAAGGTCGAAACTGGAGATGTTTGCGATACCTGCTACGGCGATCATAACAGCACTGATTGGGCTAAGTAGACGGCCTACGCTAGCCGCATTTTGCATACCAAGAAGGATTGTTGTAGCATTGCCACCTAAATCAGCTGCAAAGTTAGGAACTAGAGGGGCAAATGCGAACATAGAGGCAACGCCAGAGCCCATTACAATGCTTAGACCTGTAATGATTGTAGATACGATTACGCCTACTACATCAGCAGAGATAGCAAGACCTTGGATTGCTGCAACGAATTCTTTTACGATACCCAAGGAAGTTAAACCGAAAGCGAATGTTTCGCCTGCAACGATCAATGTTACAGTGTTGGCAAATTGGTCGCCCATACCTTTAAAGAAGGTTTGGATACTAGCTGCCATTTTACGGAAGTCACGATGACGAATGAGTTCACAGCCCATAGCGATGAATAAGCTGAGGAACATGGCAAGGTTTACGTTCATCTTAACGCCTTGAATACCATAATCGCTGAATCCAAGGATAAAGATCAATGGTAATAATGGTAAGAAGATATATGGCAATGGACCTACTTCAAGTTCATCAGATTTATGAGCCTCAACATATTCTGTAGGAACATGACCAGATTTTTTATCTAAGTATTTTTGCCATACGAAATGAGCAATAGCCGCCATCAAGCCACAGATAATATATACTTTCAACTGATAATCTACAAAGTATTCATGAACAGGCATGTTTACAGTTTTGGATACGAGTAATGTAGTAGCAGAGGCAGGACCGATGTCGAGTAAGTGACCTGTAGCAACAGCTGCTGCAGCACCAACAGGACTAACACCTAAACGCACAAGGATAGGGAAGATTGTCACCATCATGAGCATCGCAAGACCAGAAGCACTTGGAATTACAAGGGACATGAACATATTGAGGATAAAGGTAAGCGCCATTACTAGGTATGCAGATTTCATTTTACCAAGGGGCTTAATAGCCGTTACAACGAGGCGAGAGCTAGCACCGATGTGGTCCATGTATTTCGCAAAACCAGTACAAGTCATGATCATGAGGCCAAGATTGGCCGCATCTTTCGCAGTAGTAATGTTAATGAATTCAAAAGCATCAAAGAAAAGAACACCTGTAGCCTTCTTCGCATCTACGAAGGATGTTGTATAGCCTAACAAGTACGCCGCGAACATCATAATAAGACCGCCCAACAACAATACGGTTTGCGCTTTAAACTTCTTAATAACTAGCGTTCCCGTTATGGCAATAACCAATAAACAAACTAACAAATTCATACATGTTCCCTCCATTTACAACACAATAATTAGAAGTTTTCCTTTGCTTGCTTGAAATCTTCTTTGATTTTTTCTAACAAGCCTGGCGTTTCAAGGATTTCTTCTACAGATAAAGCAATGCCCTTTGCACCATACATGATAGCATCCTCAGCGAGCTGGCTTTTACCATTGACTAACCATTCTTGAGAATGGCTAGTCACGCCTTTGCCTACAAATTTCACGCGCAAGCAAGCACCTGGCACTCGGAACGTAACGCTAGAGAAATCGGTAGATCCCGTCACCTTACGAGGCTCAGAAATCTCTGGGGCTCCTACTTTTTCTGCATTTTTTAAAAGTATATCATTCAAGGTTTGTACATTAACTTTGTTGTCGTACGCCTTAACCTCTTCCCATTCCATGGTAGCTCCGACCTGTAAAGCTGCCCCTTGAGCTACATTTTTCACGCGCTCCACAATCTCATCGAGACGAATGCGACTAGAGGAACGAATATACCATTGAGTACACGCATAATCTGGAACGATGTTCGCCGCCTTGCCGCCGTCAGTGATGATACCATGCATGCGAACCTCTGTCGGCACGTGCTCACGCAAGTACTCCATGCCGTTAAAGAACAACAATACTGCATCTAATGCGCTAATACCCTTTTCTGGCGCAATTGCCGCATGAGCAGACTTGCCGTGGAACTTGATGTTCACAAGATTTAGCGCCAAGGACTTGCCATCTACCGTCGTCGTGTCACTGCCGTGCATCATGAAAGCAAGGTCTAAATCATCAAACACGCCTTCACGAGCCATAACGAGCTTGCCGCTTGCTGTTTCCTCTGCAGGCGTACCGTACACAACTAACGTGCAAGGTGCTTGTAACGTACGTTTTAAAGCAATCGCAGCCGTACAGATGGATGGGCCTTGTAAGTTATGACCACACGCATGACCCAAACCTTCAAGGGCATCATACTCGCAAAGTAGGCCAATCTTAGGGCCGCCACCATTTACGTGGTACACCGCTCTAAAGGCAGTCTTAAGACCACTCACCTCGCGGTCTACGGTGAAACCTTCCTTCTCCAACAAATTCGTCAACAACTCATGGGCTTGGAACTCTTCGTTCCCAAGCTCAGGATGATCGAAAATGAAATCGTTCAGCTCCTTCATAGGCTGTCTTAATGATTCGATTTCTTGTAAAAGCTGACTCATTTCTACCTCCAACATACACACTATAAAGCATAAATTCATATAACTACAAACACAAGCCTTATGAAACCTGTATCTAATAACCTGTTTTTATTTATTTATCTATCTTTCTATTTATTTGTCTATTAATACACTAATGATTGTTCCATATAATGGAATGCCATTCCATAAAAGGGGTAAAAATAAATTTATAAGGTCGCCCCCATCTGTTTGGAAATGGTTTGACCTAATGCCATCATGACAGATAGATACTCTTTGACGCGTTCTTCCGTATAGTCCCCTATAGGACCAGAGATGGTCATCACTGCCTCTAGCTTATTGCCAAAAGAGAAGATGGGCACTGCGATGGATGCCGCATCAGGTACACGACTGCCTCGGGTTACCACATACCCATCATGACGAATTTGGGAGCTTTCACCAGCACTCATATCAGCATCCTTGAAATCCCCTAGATAGGCCCCAAAAATCTTGCCGGCCGCCCCTTTAAAGATAGGGTACACCGTGCCAATCTTAATGTCATGACGCAACGGCTTATCCGCCGCAACGCGCTCGATGCAGATGCGATAATCGCCCTGTGCCAAGAACAAATTCACGGATTGCTGCAACTGATCACGAATGGCCACCATATACGGCTGCGCAATGGCACGCACATCCAAAGACGTAAGAAAGGACTTGGCCATAGGCAAAACACCCCAAGATAACTGATACTTCTTGGCTCCATTAAACTCAACCCAATGATGGGCCTCAAAGGTCTTGAGCAACCGATGAACCGTTGTCTTCGGCAACGCCGTCGCATTCGCTAACTCAGTCACACCAAGAGGGCCCGCCTCTAACAACTTGAGTATCTCAATACCACGCTCTATTGATTGAACCATATTCATATCCAAAGAAACGCACTAACTCGTTAAAGCCTAAACGTTTCGCTATTCTATTAAAACTAATAACAATATACGTAACTCGTTTGATTACACATAATACCTCTGAATAGAAGACTGTGCAATTAACTCATTATCAATATAACAATAACACATTCATGAAAAATTTAAAAATAACAAAGATGCATGATTAACTAATAATTTGATCTCTACCTCAAAGTATGATCTAATATTTATAAGAAACGTATTTATTGTATATGGGGGTAGTAATATGGGGATTATTAACTCAAATCTAACAAAACTAGGTTCTTTTTTAGGGAACGAAAAGCTTTATATTCCAGAATATCAAAGGGGCTATTCTTGGGAAGAGACTCAATTGGATGACTTTTGGCTAGACTTGGAACAAATTTACGAAGAAAATACACATGATGAGCACTTTCTTGGACAGGTTGTTATTCATAAGAATAAGGAAGATGGTAAACGCTATATTATTGATGGCCAGCAACGTATCTCAACAACAATTATCTTCCTAGATATTCTACGAACTAAATTTAAAGAAATTGCCGATTCAACAAACAATAATGATGCAAATGACGACTCCGAAGATATTAATGCTAAATATATTGGCCGCATATCTGAAAGCAAGCGAGAGCAGTATTTATCTATGGGTGGTGTTGATAAAGAGTTCTTCTTTGAATATGTCCAAAAACGTGGAGCCATTGATTATAGCGACAAAAAATTTGATAAAAAGAAACTTAAACCATCTAACTACAATATCTTCTATGCAAGTAAATTCTTTAATGGGAAGGTAGATGAATTTCTTAAAAATAATGAGTCTAATCAATACAAAGCACTAAATAAACTATACCAAACCTTAATCAATCAGTTTATCCTTATGACTGTCGAGACTGACGATATCAATGAAGCATATATAATCTTCGAATCACTCAACGCTCGCGGTAAAGCACTAGAAACTGCAGACTTATTAAAGAATCATATTCTTCGTATGGCACAAAATGACTTACCTAGTGCTACTGAAACTTGGAATACCATTATTGATAATCTTGATAATATAGATCCAACAAAATTTATTCGCTACTATTGGAACAGTACAAAGCGCTTTGCTCGAGAAAAAGATTTATTCAAAGCATTACGTACAGATATAACATCACAGTCTGATGTTAATACATTATTATCAAATTTACGCTCTTTATCCAAAGTGTGTGCAGCAATACTACACCCTGATGATAACAAAGACTTTGATTTAACTGAGCTGAACGAACGTCTTATTGAGATGCAAAAACTAGATGCATCCTCATATATACCTATAATCTTTGCCTTAAGATTACAAAACTACTCTGAAGAAGATATAAATGAGGTTTTGAAAGCAATAGAAACACTAGTAGTTCGTAACTTTGTTGTTTCAGGACTTGTTGCAAATAAATACGAACTTGTATTTGCACAAATCGCTAGAAGTATTAGCGATAAAACTTGGCCACCTAATAGTGATAGCGCATCTAGCAAAAAGCCAACAAAAGATGATATCCTAAAAAAACTATATTCTCTTATGGTATCAGATGAGGAATTCATCAATAATTTCAGAATCTTCAACTCCAGGAAAAATGCCGTCATTCGCTATTTACTTCGTAAGATAAATAACTTTGATATTAACGAAACAAAAATTGTAGATGACTCAAACCGCGTTCATGTCGAACATATTCTTCCTAAAAAGATTAATGATGAATGGATCAACTTCAATGATGAGGACCATGAAACATACCTATGGCGTTTAGGTAATCTAACTCTATTAGGCCAAGAATATAACAATAGAGCCAAGAACAAAGGCTTCGATAAAAAGAAAGAAATCTATAAGAAATCTGAAATTAAAATGACTCGTGACCTAGTCTCAATTGATGACTGGACTACATTTACAATCGTAAAACGCCAAGAGGACTTCGCTGAAATAGCACTAAAAATTTGGCCACGAAATTAAATTTTAGTACTAATAGCTTAGAATCAATATAAAAGCAGGATAACCAATGCATAAGTATATTCGTATTGGCATCCTGCTTTATTACTTTATAGAGAGTATATAAAATATGCTATTCCTTCTCAAATATTATTCTTATTCACTTTTAAGTACTTTACATAATCGAACTACACCTATACTATTAGTATTTATAGCTTCTTCTAAGTACTCATTAGATAATAGTTGTTCGTCATTAAAAAAAACTTTTGTATCTTCTTCAGCATCATAATTATATAGCTTATCATGACTATAAAGATCAATAATTTTATCTACAACCCTTTTAATATCATTAACCTGCTCTAGATATACTTTTAAATCATATTTGGCACTATTATCTTCCAATATATCCATATAATTAATACATACAGCTTTTATTACTGAATAAATCTTATTATATGTGTCAAAATCATAGTCCTTAACATATTCAATATCAGTCAAACCTTCGCTTATCTCTTTATCAAGTTCTATATATCCTAAATTTATTAGAATATCAATAATCCTTTTTTGAAATATATAATAATCAACATTACCTGAATAACTTTTATTAATCTTTAAAGAGTTAAGTGATTTTAGCATGGAAAAAAAAGCTGATTTTAACTCATAACTTAAAACTGAACGTAAAAATATATTAAGAGTTTTAAATAATATTTCTGAAAAAGAATCTCTACCATATTCTACCTCATATAACTTAAAATATAATTGTATTAACTTATCAAAGTATTGATTAATGGTATCTTTATCCCAATTCCAAGCAGTGTAATAAAATGCTTCAAAAATATATCGCCAAGTCTCTATATTAAGTACATCTTTCACCTTACCAGCCTTATAAGCATATTCTGCAAAATGCTTATATGAACTAATAGTATCATTAGAAAGTAATACATTTGTTACAAACTCATTTATAAAAGAAACATAACTTTCTTGTGCTTTATTACCTACAGCAATACAATAATAAAAATAATGTTCTAATCTTAGCAAACTACGTTTTTGATCCTGTCTTACTTCTAAAGATGAACCATTATAATTAAAATCAAATATTGAATCCCTAGTCGATCTAAATAAATCCACAAAACGAATATCATATTGATATAACTCAAGAATAGAGAATGCCAATAATTTCTCAAAATTAATTGGTTCAATACTAGGTATAAATAATGCTTTAATTTTCGATGGGTCCTCAGTAGCTTTGATGATATCTATAAGATCTAATATAAATTCTACCTTATTATTAAATTCAATTCCAAAGTTCCATTTTATATCAATATTTGTAGATATGCTTTGATAAAAATTTTGTAGAAAACATTTCATATAACAATGTTTAACTAAAACCTCATCAAATTGTTTATTATTATGAATAATTTCAGAAAATTCATTTATATAAAATACTAGTATACTTATAAATGACTCTATATTTCTTATATTATAAGCTGCAGCCAAGTATCGTTCCTGTTCATTTAAGGTGATAACATCACTTAACTCTCCAGCCCAACTTACTGAAGGATTTATAATATCTAATATTAAATCTTTATATCGTAAAACTTTCTCATATTCATTACTATTTCCTTTTATAATATAGTTAAATAATTTCATAAATGAAATATGAGTCAAAGAAACTGTATTTGGTATATATTTTTGCAAATAGTGGTTATCAAATCCCTTTAAATTTATTTCTTCAGCACTATATTGATATATAACCTTTAATTTTCCTGATAAATCTGCGGTTAACCTTTCAGATATATAAAAAATCTTGCGCAATACATCTTTATCATCAATTCTATCTAAATCTTCGAATATTATAATAATAGGCTTATTTAACTTTCGAATAGAAGTCTTAAAACTCTCTAATTCTGACGAGTATGTTGACTCATTTCCTAAAAACTTAGTTAATAATTGACCATATCTAAAATTATTAATGTAAGATATGAAATTTCGACTTCTTTTACTAAACACATATTGCCTCTCTAACTCTGAAGTAATTTGCATAACTAAATATTCAAGTACATCATCTATATTTAATGCAACAACATCAATACGTATAAAAGCAAAAAAGTCTCTCTCTCTATACATAAGGTGATCAATAATCAAACTTTTCCCCATTCCCCAAAATGACTCTATCCCAAGTATATTAACTGATTCTTTTTTAATAGTTGTAATAATTAAATTCAAATCTAACTCACGCTCTGCATAAAGTCCTTTATTAGGCTTTTTGATTTCAATAATACGAGGAACTGTTGTACAGGTACTTATAAAAATAGTAAAATACAAAGTTAATGTAGCTATTAATAAACATTCATCTGAAGCCAATCCATCATATAAATATTTATATAAAATATAACTACTTATATAAGAAAGCCATAATGAAACTAAAACTAAACTTAATAACTTACTCTTATAACAATATGCAATAATTATCCCCATAGTAACAATAATAAACATTATATAAGGATATATATTTAAAACGGGAATAACCAATAAAAATAATATTAATAACAAAAGAAAATATATAAATATATATTGAATACAATATTTAACCTTATATATATAATCATTGAAACTATCTATCATGGTCATAAGTATTTCACCCTTTACAAACAGTCAAATCATTTATAGTTTATATACTCTTATTATTATTTCTATATTAATAATAAAAATCCCTTTTATATCATTACTTTATAAACCAAAAACCACCCCATAAAGAGGTGGTTTTTTTATTAATAAAAAAATATTATTTGTCGTGTCTTAATGATAACCTTTTATTTATGTCTCCCCTATGTTATTGTCTCCCTATAGTTCCTCCTCTCTTTCTCTCCCCTATTACTTCATCTCACCCTACTTATTCTTCTCTCCCCTCTAACAGTCTTATCTTGTTAGGTCTCTCCAGGCGATAAATAGTTCTGCCACGACTTGTGGGTTTTGGCTGAGTTTGATGCGGGCTAGCATTTTGCGCACGTAGTTGCAGTGTTCTAGCATGACTTCGTTCAGCTTGTGTTTCACATGGTGTGGGGCTTGGTACACCAAGATAGGTTTAAAGTCGCCCACGTGAATGTAGCTCGTATCTGGATCAGGACCATCGGTGACGATGTATTGATAAGGTATCGCCACGTTAAAGAGTCCGTACACCACGTCCTTGCCGATAGGGCGCCGACATTTAATATGCCCAAAGGTTAGGTGCGGGCCATAGGTCTTAGGCGCCGTATAACTGCTACGCCGACCATCGCTAGTCATGATGTAATTCGGCCTCAATCCTTCTTGTAAGGCCAGCTCTCGCAAGATGGTACGAATTGGCAGATGGACCAATTCTTGACGGCCATCTACGAAATAGCACATCGTGCTGTCACCGCCGCCAGGTTCGTAGGTAGGAATGAAACAAACAATATGATTCTTCGGATTCGTATAGATCAAATCCAAATTCTCTCCCTTAGATAGCCAAGTGGCCACCGCTACTGGTACTTCATTACATGTCATCATAGGAATTCTCTCCCCTCAACTTAGGAACATTCCTTTCAACAATACAATGAACACGTGTTCTGTGAAAGCAGATTCGCATGCTTTAATCTGCTGTTGGTTTAATTGTATATCACACTGTATAATTTGTAAATATATACACAAAACTATAGAAATTTATGTAAAATTAAAGACTTTATGATCTTGTAAAAGTAATATATACCTATATGTGTCATTATTTTCTCATTTACATTGAGAATTGCATATTTTATGTATATCTGTTAATCGCGATTAACGTAATTATACAAAAATCAGAATATAAATAAGAAATTAAATTATATTAACACACATCATTTTAATACGAACTTAGCTCTAATAAACTAACACTCATACGTTTACACTACACATTCTAATCGCTTCAAAGTTCTAAGAATCTCATACGTGTATAACTCTAATAAGTATATAGCTCTAAAACATGTATATCTATAATGAATGTATAGACCCATTCCATTCGTATTAGTGCACTCGTATCTTATTAAAGTCCGTCGTTAAGTATCTGCGCAGCTTCCTAAGGGCTCGTTCATGGCGCCGTTGGATAGCTTGGCGGCTGCAGTTCAATTCTTCGCTAACGGATACGAGACTTTTACAATCACCGTACACGCGGCGCAATAGGTCTTGTTGATCTGGAGATAATCTACCGAGAGCCCATACGAGGCGAGCCCGTAGTCGTTGTTCCTCATCGGCCGTCATGATCATGTCTGCTATATTTTCTCCCGATGAGAAGATATCCATACCAACAGCTACCTCGCCATCATCGGTGATGCGGTCTGGTATATGAATCTCACGATGATTACGCAATCGCTCTCGCTTCCAATACCGCATGTAACCATATCTAACACCAGCTTTCACAAAGCCAGGGAACGGTACGGAACCTTTTAGATCAAAGCTATAAATCGATTCTAAAAGGATGGCCCATAGATAACTCTCTAGGTCTTCTCGGAACTCGCGGTTCCCCGTCTTATTCGTATAGTGTAAGATGAGTGGCCGATACCTGCGACAGAGCTCGATTTGAGCCGCATCATGGCGCAGCTCATCAGCGGACCAAGGTTGGTACCCAACAGTCTGTATTCGCATATTTGGATTTTGACAAATCGACACGAGGCTCTTATCCGATAAAGACGTTAAGACCTGATGACCACAGATAAGAGTCTGTAATTTCAGCTCCTCCGGTACCTTGTACTCTGGTTCCTTAGGCGGTATCGTTTCAGATTCTAGTTCATTAGAAGAAGGTCTCTTAGATAGTGCTTCTTTGGAAGATGTTCCCTTTGAAGATATTTCCTCAGATTGTAGGCTTGCAGTTTTAATACAGGTTCGTTGTACTAACGGTTCTTCGTTTGTGTATAACATAAATCCCCTTTCCTGCCATGGCATAGCGCTTATCTACACAATAGCGCGGAACGGGGATTTTGACAAATTGGCAATTCTTTAGAATTCCTACATATTCTGTTACAAACTAGCATTAATTTCTATCCATTAAAAGACATAACTATACACCTATATACGTAATTGCTGAAAATAATACAAAAAAGACACCACAGAGGAATATGGTGTCTTTTTTAGAGGAATTAGTACTACCATTGGGTAATAGTACGTAAGTTACGATTACTGATATACACATTAGGCGTAACGTATTCTGATGTTACAAGTAACTTTACAGGTAATCGTATTTTAAATTGTCTGATTACATTGCAATACAGGAGGCTTCTACAAAGTCTTTGAGTTGTGGTTTTACGTAGGTTTGGTACACGTCTGCACCATTGCCACGAACGATGTCGCCCCAGTATTTATACACATAGCGGTACCAGAAATGGAACATGCTATTTGTGAAGTGGTAGTCAGCGTATTTCGCTGGTCCACGGCTATTCGCTTGGATACGACCTACGAGGCCCATGGCCATCAAGTCGTTTAAGCGAGATGTAAAGGTGCCGCTTTTAATTTGGCTAGCTTGCAACAGCTCCACATAGTATGGTCTCTCTAGTGTAGCAAGGCCAGATAGAATCGCATTAGCACCTGTTATATTTTTCATATCTCGATGTAAGATATGCTGCGTTTCTTCAAAGAGTGCACCCGATACGGAGAAGAACAAATTAATAATATTCGTATCGATGCTTTCACCATTATCAAAGTACTGCACATAAGCAGGCAAACCACCTGTTACGGCGAACACGGTACGCAAGTCATCCTTAGCATAGTGAAGGCCCAAGGATTTCATGTCCACCAAGGAGAACGGTTTTACCTCGAAATATTCCGACACATAAGGACCAATCAAGCTGCGATCGCCAATGATGCGGCCATCGAGCTGTTCTAATCCATTCGCCATCAAGATGATGTTCAAATGGCTCGTTTCTTTATAAGAATCTAACAAATCGCGCAAGTGAATGGGGAACTGAGGTACAGCCTCCACCAAGGAAGGGTAATCATCAATCACCACAGTCTGAGGCGTTTTTACACTGCTTTCAAATAGACCCTCAAAGGCCTCTTGCAAGCTAGTGATCGGTTCGAATTTGTCTTGTCCATTAGCAGGAACAAAACGTGCCTCAAGAGCTCGATTCATATCGGCTACATGGATTGCTTCATTAGCCATGCGGCCTGCCAAGTATAGCGCCTTATGACGGCGTACGAGCTGGGAAGCCACATAGGATTTGCCACTGCGATGCGGACCATACACAACACACAAACTCATTTGATTCATCGCAATACGGGACTGGATACTCTCAATAATCTCAGCACGTCCCACAAAATTCATATACTCTCACCTCCAACATTCTATGGAGACTATTATATCATAAATTTAAAACAAATTTAAACTTATTTTCATATTATTAACATGACTTTTGATTATGTTAAATTTTTTACGCATAAAATACACTTATTTAATGGTTTACTTTTTACCCATACGTTGGTGAAAGTTCCTATATTTACTACATTTTATACAGGTGTAATCCCAATATGACTATACAGAGGAAAGTATAAAAAAAGACGTGCCTATCTAGGATAAGCACGTCATGTGTATATGTTTATATGTATATCTATATGTATATGTAATAGTTTTGTTTATGGACGATACCTGCGAGGACGTTCCTCACATTATTGTTGCATTTGCGTTTGCATCTTCATGAGCAAAATATGCTTAACCGCATCATTAAGGCGATCATTGGTAATCGTTCCGTTCGCCACCGCTTGAGTTAATGCACGATGGACTTCATCGATGTGAACGGTGTCAGCATCAAGGAGAACGAGATCACTGCCCGCCACGATGGAGTCTACAGCAAAGTCCCCTATTTTTTGGTTTGCTTGCAAGGCGCCGACGTCGACACGGTCTGTCATGACTACGCCATTATAACCAAGCTCATGTCGTAACCAGTCTGTAATAATCGCCTTAGAAGCGCTGGCCAAGTGTGCATTGTCGATAGCCGGAATTTGCACATGGCTCATAACGAGCATATACGTGTTCGCCGTCGTCTGTGTAATGAGGCGTTTGAATACAGCTACATCCGTAGTATTGAGGTATGCTTTCGCATCATTAGCGGTCTCAAAGGATGCATCCCCAAGGCTCACCGTTGGAAAGTAGTTGTAACCAAACCACACTTTATTGATTTGGTACCGCTCTGCCATGGCAAGGTCCATATGCCCTGCCCAGGTAGGGTCAGATGTATAGGACACATTCGGTACCCCTAAGTTCGCATTCGGCCCGATGACGAGGTTGAATCCCATGTCGTGCATTTCGATAGCCGAACGGGTCGCTAAATTGATAATCCGTTCCATCGGTAATTGGCCCCAACGATTGGGCTCTGGCAAGCGCAAGAAACTTTCATTAGAACGCAACACCTTATCTCGATTGATCGCGATATATGGCGTTACCATGCTTGCCGTTGAGGCCGTTTGCATGATGTCGTTTGTGAAAGCTTTCACTTGGTTTTTATTATTTAGATTTTCATTGGTTAGCATAACGCCGCTCACACGGTATTTCCTGATGACGTCCTTTTGAGACTGTCCTACCGTACTGCCATGAAGGCTAATCATCATCAGCTGGCCTATCTTGTCCTCTTGAGACATAGCCCCGAGCCAGGTATTTACCTTCTCAGGGACAGGCTTGTCTGATTGCATGACGGCTCGATACGATACAGTTCGTACCTCTTCCTGCTCTGCCTGACTCTCATGCTGGCATCCTGCAGTGCCGATGGCGGCGACGATCAAGGCCATGCCACATAGGGCACGCCGTAAAAACAAGTTCATCTCTCCACAAAACTCCTTGTAATACTCTCTTACATGTTACCTTTCTATATATTATACACTATATAATTCATCTTTTCCTCATGTGAAAGCTAGTTTTCTATATCAATTTATCATAATAAAGTTATAAAGTAATAGTAACAATTAATATACGAGGCAATCCATTGATATGAAATAACTATGATAGTACATACAGTCACAATATCGTGTCTTATGAGATCCATACATATAACATATACAAAACTATAAGAAGGTTATACATAAAAATCCTACGAATCGCATGTAAGGTGACACTTAGTAGTCAATATCTACACAAGTATCAAGTCACTCATGACCCGTAGGATTTATTTCTATTTAGTTAGTTACCCATATACCAGTCTAACTATACTAATGTATCGATGTATTCATCGCCGAAGTACATTCGAAACGACTTGTACTGAGTAAATTAGCTAATTTGTAATGCTATTAACCCTTGTATTTAGGGGATGTTGGGCATGTTTCAGGTGTTACGTCTTTGCGATCACCAAGCACCGCGCTGCGGTCTGTGTAATGTGTATGCAAAAGTTCGTGTGCCTTATGGCCCAATGGTTCGCCTAAGAAGTCTTTGTACAATGCTTGGATTTCTGGGTTTTCATAAGAAGCAACCCATTTGTAGTTCGCATCAGCTTCGTAAAGGCCGCCGATACGAGCTTCCTTAGTTTTAACTGCTTGAGGCAATTTAGTGCGCGGTTGACCGCCACCACCGATACAGCCGCCTGGGCAAGCCATAACTTCGATGAAGTCATAGTGTTTGCCATTTTCTTTTAAAGCATTCAAGAAGTCACGAGCATTTTTACCGCCATGAACTACAGCAACGGACAATGTTACATCATCACCCAATTGTACAGTCGCTTCTTTTACGCCGTCCATACCACGAACTTCCTCAAGATGAGTCAATGCGTGTGGAGGTGGCTCATTGCCAGTCACAAGTTTGTAAGCTGTACGCATAGCTGCTTCCATAACACCACCAGTGTTACCGAAGATGATGGATGCGCCAGTTTCCATACCGATCAAGTCATCGAATTGGGAATCTTCAATAGCATTGAAGTCGAGGTTTTCCTCTTGAATCCAACGGATGAACTCACGAGTTGTGATAGAAATATCTGTATCCATACCAATGGAATCGTCGTTGTGGTAACGAGCTGCAGCGTTTTCTTCTTCCCGTTTTGTTTCTGCTTTTTTAGCAGTACAAGGGTTTACAGATACAGACACGATGTTATGAGGATCGATGCCTTTTTTCTCTGCAAAGTATGTTTTAATCATAGCCGCTTCCATAGCGATACAAGAACGTGTGGAAGACAAGTTAGGAAGCAATTCTGGGAAGTAGATTTCCGCAAAGCGTACCCACGCTGGGCAGCAGCTTGTGAACTGAGGAATTTGGCCGCCTTTGTTAAGACGATCTACAAGCTCAGATGCTTCTTCCATGATGGTTAAGTCCGCACCAAAGTTAGTGTCTACTACATAGTCTGCACCAAGTGCACGCAATGCACCAACCATTTTACCTTCAAGGAAAGTACCTGGTTCATAACCGAAGCCTTCACCGATAGCTACGCGAACCGCTGGAGCTGTTTGGATAACCACGATTTTTTCAGGATCTGCAAGAGCTGCTTTCACCTTTTCAAGCTCGGATTTAGCATGCATGGAGTCGAATGGACATGCAGCCGCACATTGACCACAGTGGATACATACAGGCACATCGCCGTTTGCATCAAGATCATAGTAATCGAGTACGCTCATTACGTCCGCACAAGCGCGACGGCATAACGTACAGTTTTTACACTTGGAAATGTCGTGATAAATGGATGGATTGTCGAGCGCAATCGGCACACGTTTATCGATAAATTCGTATTGAGACATGAGGACCTCCTCTAACAAACTAAAACTATCAAACCTTTTGGGAAATATCAGCAAAACTACGGAGCACTGTGCTCAAGGCGTACTTCCACATCTTACCTCTAGTATACGCTATGGTGAAAGTTTATACTATGTAGAAATGTTACACTTTTGTGCAAAATTATGGTCCATCATCCCTCTCTAGATAATATTGCCCATGACATTATGAGTAACATTCTACATGACATTGCGGGTGAGTATATTTCAATAAGATAGAAATTACATAAATGCGTAATAATATTCCCATTGTACCACGAATGGGTAAATAATTCACCAACTTTTCAGGAATTAAAATAAAAGAAAAACGCGCGTCAATTTAAATCAGAACCACCCGTAAAACGGGTGGTTTGCTCACGGGCTATAAGCCCGTAGTACTAGGCCAGCGTCTAAAGGCGCTGGCTTTCACTACGTTCAAGCCGCATAGCCATTGACTCGTAACGTTCCCCTTAAAGGGGATGTGTATTACTTGCTACCCTTAAAAGGGTCCTCATATTCTTTTACACTAAGCTTATCTTTCATTTGGTCATGTAACTCTTGCTCACGTATATATTTCTTTACTGTAGCCTCATTTAAACCTACTGTACTAACATAATAACCCTCGGACCAAAAGTGTCGATTTCCAAATTTATACTTTAAGTTTGCGTGTTTATCGAACATCATTAGTGCACTTTTCCCTTTTAAGTATCCCATAAAAGATGATACTGATATTTTAGGTGGGATTAATACTAGCATATGCACATGATCAGCCATAAGCTCCCCCTCGATAATCTTGACGCCCTTATATTCACATAAACGTCTCAATATTTCACGTAAACTATTTCTGTATTGATTATATATAACTTTACGTCTATACTTAGGTGTAAATACTATGTGGTATTTGCATAACCATTTTGTGTGCGCAAGGCTCTGTGTCTTTGTTGCCATATAAAATCACCTTTCTTTTGCATATAATGCGGCTTGAACACCTACATTATACTTAAGCAAGGTGATTTTTTTGTATAACTTTCGTTGCCGCACCCGCATAGCGGGTGGTTTAATGATTCGCGACTACATCGCGAACCAGTCTAAAGACAATAATAAAAAAACGCACGCCCTCTAATGAGAACGTGCGTGTGTGAAGCTTTCACAAAGAATCATAACCCTCTGCAAATCAGATTATTTGTCACCCCAGATAAGTGTGTACACAGCATATGCAGGAGTACCTTGTTCAACCTTACGAGTGGACTTATTAGGTTGTTCCTCTTTCACAACATAACCTTGAGGGTTGTAAAGAGTAACCTTAACGTCTTTTACTTCGCGTTTTTTGTGGTTGAACTCTTCAGTTACGATGTAGTGGTAACCTTCGTAATCCATAGCTTTGATGTCCAAAGTAGCTTTTTTGTCATCTTTTTTAACAGAATCATTATCAATAGACCAAGTGATACCGTTGCTATCAGTACCAACAGTGTACCAATTTGCCGCATCAACACTACCAATACCACCAATGAATAAAGCGCCTGCTGCCAAAACAGCTGCCAATGTTTTTTTCATATTTTTACCTCTCGAATTAAATACAAGAATATAAAATCTAGTATATTCAATGAAAATAAATATTTTATGAAAGACAAACGTGCTCAATTATTAGAGCTTCATAAACCAAATATTCCCTTAAACATAAAATTATTCCCTTAAATTATACCATAAAATAAGGGAATAAGTATGGGGGAAAGATTTCCTCATCAGGAAATGAGAAAACGGGTGGATATATCCCTAAGGGCGACTTAGGTCACTATTTCCCCTACGCAGTTTTGAGTAAATTTAATCATATGTGCAGAAAGGTTTCTATCTCTTTGAGACCGACTTAGGTCACTACTCCCAAACACAGATTTAGAAAGATTTCCTCATCAGGAAATGAGAAAACGGGTGGGATATATCTCTAAGGGCGACTTAGGTCACTATTTCCCCTACGCAGTTTTGAATAAATTTAATCATACGTACAGAAAGGGTTCTATCTCTTTGAGACCGACTTAGGTCACTATGGAGGTCGATAAGAGATAGAACCCTTTCTACTAGTCGAGGAAATTTACCAAATCAAGTGATACACGTGATCTAGGTTACTTCCTTCTTGTATTTGTACTTTTGTATTTGCCAATGTTTCAGAGCCAATCATATAGCCTTGTGGGTTATATGTAGTCACATCTATGAGCTGTACTGTTTTATCAGCACGGTTAAATGTCATTGTGTAAATGGAATGATCTCCATTTGGGTCTACGATCTTCAAGCGCAATGTAGCACGAGCATCGTTTTTATCAACAGAGTCATTGTCGATATAACCAGTACGACCATTTTGATCCGTATCAAGAGCATACCAACTTTCAGCATGAGACACGCCCACACCAGCGCTAAACAATAAACCGGCTACCGCTAAAAAAGCAAACCATTTTTTCATAACCATTCTCTCCTGACTATAAAATTCAAATAACTATGCAATCTGCATACCATAAATTCCCTACGACTTCATTATAACACCATAATTGCATATTCCTAATAAAAACTCTATAAACTGCATAATTAAAATAAATTCCCTAGGAACGTCTTGCAAGACTCCTATGGTATTAAATAATCCAGTACTTTTAACAGCTGATATTCGCGCTGTAAGGTCAGCAAAAACATAGAAAGCCCCGAACTGTTCTGAAAACGACTTAGGTCACTATGGAGGCTTTCAGGATAGTTCGGGGCTACATATACGTTCTGAATATCTAAATAGACAGAGCGAATATCAGCTTCTATTAAATTGTCGGATTATTTACCCCATAGGGCTTGCATAACTTCCGCACCCATGGTATCATCTTCAATTTTTGTAGGTTTTTGTGCTTCTTTGCTGGACAATAACGCTACGCCTGCAGCGCTGTATACTGTTGTATCAAGCTCTGTCCATGTTTTTTCTTTACGGTCAATGCGTACTGTGTAGATGTATGTGAAGCCTTCTACATTGTTAATTTTAACAAGTACTGTAGCCGCATCATCTGTTTTGTATACAGATGCATTATCGATGAACCATGCTGCATCGTCAGCATCAGCATCGATATAGTACCAATCAGCAGCACTAGCTTGACCAAAGCCGCCTAAGAATAAAACCCCTGCTGCAAACATAGCAGCTAACCATTTTTTCATATCTAAACTCCTTAACGCTAGAGACGACCATCTAAGATGGCCGCCCATAGTTTCTTACATATACTATTAATACAAATTATTCTGCTTCTTCGTCTTCGATTTCAGCACCTGGAATAACAGCAATACTAGCTACTTTATCACCTTCATCGAGGTTTTGTGTTTTCACACCAGAAATAGCTTTGCCTTTCTTCACAGCAATATCGTTCATGTTGAAGCGGATGATTTTGCCTTGTTCAGAGATAAGCATAACTTCATCATCATTATGAACTACTTCTACAGCAACTACGTCGCCTGTTTTGTTCGTAATCTTGAAGTTCTTAGAGCCTTTACCACCGCGTTTTTGCAATGTGTAAGCTTCCGCATCATTGCGTTTACCGAAACCTTCTTCGGAGATAGTAAACACTTGAGCTTCGCTTTCATCAGCATTAAGAACACCAGCGCCTACCACTACGTCGCCGGTATTGAGTTTAATACCGCGTACACCGTGAGCCGCACGTTTCATGAGACGTACGTCGCTTTCACTGAAACGAATAGCAATACCCAATTTAGTACCGATCAAGATATCTTGGTTGCCAGTCGTTACGTTGACGCAAATCAAGTGATCCCCTTCGTCGAGGTTGATAGCATTAAGACCAGAACGGCGGATGTTGCGGTATTCTTCGATAGCTGTACGTTTTACAACGCCGAACTCAGTAACCATGAATAAGTTTACATCTTCATGGATACGTTCAAGGTCAATCATAGTTGTAACAGATTCACCTACAGCGAGTGGCAACACGTTAACCATAGCGGTACCGCGAGAATTACGGGAACCTGCTTCTGGCACTTCGTATGCTTTGAGGCGATATGTACGGCCAGTGGACGTGAAGAACAACAATGTATTATGCGTGCGAACATGCATAATTTGCGTTACATAATCGTCTTCCTTCGTCTTCATGCCGATAACGCCAGCGCCACCTTTATGTTGGTTGCGATATACGTTCGCATTCATGCGTTTGATATAACCTTGTTTAGTCAAGGTAATAACCATCTCTTCATCAGCGATGAGGTCTTCTACATCAAGGTCGGACGTATCGATAGTGATTTCAGAACGACGAGGGTCGCCGTATTTCTTCTTCATATCTTCAAGTTCTTCTTTGATGATTTGACGTTGACGCGCTTCGCTAGCCAAGATAGCTTTCAAATCTTCGATCAATGCCAACAATTCCTTGTATTCTTCTTCGATTTTTTCGCGTTCCAAGCCTGTTAAACGGCGTAGACGCATGTCGAGGATGGCTACTGCTTGTTTTTCTGAAAGCCCGAATTTTTGCATCAATGCGTTACGCGCGATTTCGTCA
This sequence comes from Veillonella sp., assembly GCF_041333735.1. Classification (NCBI taxonomy): domain Bacteria; kingdom Bacillati; phylum Bacillota; class Negativicutes; order Veillonellales; family Veillonellaceae; genus Veillonella; species Veillonella sp. The sequence goes on along the minus strand of NZ_JBGKFB010000001.1, from coordinate 783,144 downwards.
GTTTGGGAACTGCGGATTGTAGCAATAACTTCATCGATGTGGTCGAGAGCGATCAACAAGCCTTCCAAGATGTGAGCACGTGCTTCTGCTTTATTAAGCTCGAATTGAGTACGGCGTACGATTACATCGAGGCGATGATCTAAGTAATAACCCAATACTTCTTTCAAATTCAATACGCGAGGATGACCATCCACGAGGGCCAACATAATTACGCCGAAAGATTCTTGAAGTTGAGTGTGTTTATATAATTTGTTAAGCACGATATCTGGTTGCACGTCAGCGCGCAATTCGATAACGATGCGCATACCTTGACGGTCAGATTCGTCGCGAAGTGCTGTGATACCATCGATAACCTTATCGCGGCTCAAGTTTGCAATCGTTTCGATAACGCGAGCCTTGTTAACTTGGTATGGAATCTCAGTCACTACGATTTTATGCTTGCCCTTGGACATTTCTTCAATGGTTGCACGAGCGCGCATTTTTACGCTGCCACGACCTGTGGAGTACGCTTTTTTAATGCCTTCCCGGCCCAAAATGAGCGCCCCAGTCGGGAAGTCTGGACCTTTGATTTGCGTCATCAATTCGTCCACAGTTACATCTGGGTTATCGATGAGCATAGTAAGACCATTACATACCTCGTTAAGGTTGTGCGGCGGAATATTTGTCGCCATCCCTACGGCGATACCGCTGGAACCATTGATGAGAAGATTTGGGATCTTCGCTGGCAATACAGTAGGTTCTTGCAAGCTTTCATCATAGTTCGGCATGAAATCAACAGTTTCCTTGTCGATATCAGCAAGCATTTCTTGAGTAATTTTTGCCATACGTACTTCGGTATAACGCATCGCAGCGGCACTATCGCCGTCGATGGAACCAAAGTTGCCGTGGCCGTCTACCAAGAGGTAGCGCGTATTGAAATCTTGCGCTAAACGAACCGTTGCGTCGTAAACGGAGCGATCACCATGTGGATGATATTTACCGAGTACGTCACCGACGATACGAGCGGATTTCTTGTATGGTTTATTTGGCGTCATGCCTGTTTCGTGCATCGCGTACAAAATACGACGATGTACTGGTTTCAAGCCGTCACGCACATCTGGAAGAGCACGCATTACGATTACGGACATCGCATAATCGATATAAGCGTTCTTCATTTCTTTATCAATCTGAACGGGATGAATATTCCCGTGGGACCATTGTTGGTCTGCCACAATCTCACCTCATTTTACTAACACTGATTATAATACATCATAATATTATAGCATTTTTAGGGGTTTAAAGCTATATTTGATAAGTTTAAAGACAATAAATCACCTAGTAACCCGCATGCTTTATCATATGATCTAAAACTTTAACAAAGTCTCGTTCTACAGCTGACGTATCCTTACCAGTACTGCCAATGCCTGTTAGCATAGTTTCTTTCCAGTCATTTCTTGCCATATACCTAAAACCTATCAAATACTGGGCTTTTGTTTTATCCGCTTCCCCTTTTGGTAAATAGTAAATACCAACGCTTCTGTCAGCACGAGGATGTAATAGTGCTGGATTATCTTGCGGTTTATACTCGCTATATATGAATTTCATAAAGGTTAGAATATCTTCACCCTTTACAGACTTATCTACAAAGATAATTTCATTGGATCTAAATAGAGGTATCTGATTAGTACCTGCTACACGTGTTGCTTCAGATTTCTTTAGCTTTAAAACTTCCTCATGTGTGGCCATCCGCAGACCATGTTGCTTAGCACGTTCCACCAAAGCAGCGTTCAAATGAATTAAATACTCTTGTGAATAGGCAAAATTAGCATTCGTGTATCTTTCACCACCTGGAACCGGCAAGGTTGGACGTTGCACCACAGAATCAGCAGTAAAGGTAAAACCATTGCTTTCATCATAAAAGACATACACATTCCGCTGGAACGGTTTTTCCTGTTCCACTACAGAGGACTGGAGAACAAGGTTAGGATGAACAACAGCGAACTCCTTTTCCACGCTAGACTTGATATCCTCTGGCGTCGCAGGATCACCATTTTCCGTGGTCCACACAAAAGAACAACCGCTCAATAAAAATGTACAAATACACACAACAACTAATGATATATACCTAATCAACTGCTTCATAGATACACCTCTCCCTGACCTATTTTCCTCGCACAGCCTGTTGTATTTCCCGATCAACAACGGTAATTATATCTCGTTCAATCTGCTCAGAACTCTTATCTTGATAACCAACACCACTCATTAAGGTATCTCGCCAATCTTCCCGCCCTCTAATTTTAAAACTTATTAGGTACAAAGCCTTGCTCTTGTCTGTTTCACCATTTGGTAAATAGTAAAAGCTAACCTTACGGCCATACACGCTACTTACTAAGGTCTCGTCACCATTAGGTCTATATAGAGAATATATGTCTCTTAACATACCCACTACACCAGCACCATTCGATGTTTGATTAAGAAATATAAAATCCCCTTCCTCAAACAAAGGAACCGTACTATTATCCTCTTTTCGCATAATCTTAGCATCCATTAGCGCTTTGCGCTCCTCATTATTAGCTACCTGAAATCTATACTTTGCAGCAAACAGTGCTACCTCACTATTCAAGCGATCTAAATAAGCCTCTGCATACCTATACTCTGCGTTCGTAACCCGTTGACCACCAGGAATAGGCAACTGAGGAACCTCAACAGAAGCATGCGCAGTAAAGACAATGCCATTATTCTCATCAAAAAACGTATATTCATAGTGCTTATAAGGCTTTGTAGTAACAACCTCAGAAGCCTGCAACACTAGACGAGGATGATACGACGCAAAACGCTTCTCAACCATTGCCTTAATATCATCCGGCGTATACGGCTCAGCATCGAGCGTCGTTAACCGCGAAGAAGTACAACCACCCAATACAACACTACAAACACACACAAAAACCAACAACACAAACCTAACAAACACAGGCATACACAACCACACCTCTCTCTTTTCCCCATTTGTATCAAGTATTCATATCAAATATGCAGACACAATCATTGATACCATCAGCTGATTGTTGATACTCTACTTCACACCCTTTCCCCATCAGGGGCCTCGCCCCATGCGAAAGGAAAAGTGCTTTTGTTGTTGGGACTAGTCCACATATAGGGTTGTAAAAAAGTTAGACACTTATGAATGAGCGACTTAGGTCACTATGGAGCGAAGGAATAAGTGTCTAACTTTTTTAACTAGTAAACCACTATGTGACGGGGCCCCAACAACAATCACTTAACTAGCGCATCCAATTTATTCATACGATAGTTTTCTATTACATCCATAAATGCTTTGTTATGAATAGGATTTTCCCTCATCCCAAATAGGTGGCTTTTGCAGTCGCAGTCAGAGCAACCAAATTTAGGCACGTCCCATTCAGCAACGCCACGGACCGCATCAGCGAGGGCGCATTCTGCATCAGCCCGGCTAGTTCGTATCGGCAGGCCTGCTATCATTTCGCAGTGACCGCGGAAGTAGTCTAAGTGCCAGTGCATTTTCTTGCGTTTCCGTTTATGGCGCTCAATGCGTTTCGTTAAGTTCGCTTTTGCAGAGCCAACGTACATATAGTATCCCGCCTTGAAATGCATCATCCCTTTAGAGCCGATTTCAAGGTCAAGATCGTGATCAAGGTGCATGACCATCACGTACACGCCGCTATCATGAGCCTCTGTATCGAGGATGGTACTCGGATAGGAACATTCTCGTGTTACATTTGGCATGGTGAAAGTCTCATCCCAGGTCACAGCAACGGCTTTCCAGTCTAAGGAAGGAGCTACCTCTTTAAAGGTACGAGCAAATTCTAAATCCGTGTGGTAATCTGGTAAGAACCACTGCGCTCTATCCCATTGCACGAGGAATAGAACCCCTGTGTGGTATCCTTCGTTTTGCAATTCTTTTAAATGTAATAAATGCTTACGGCCTCGTTCTGTTATGGCATCAGGGAACATGGCGCCCGTTTTAGAAAATAACGTACAAGACTTAACCTCTAGTAAAAACTCATCGCCCTTATCATTGGTAAGGAGCAAGTCAAAACGTGATGATGTACCATGTAGTTTAACCGTATACTCTCGTCTTACAACGCGCCATTCCTCCCAACCAGGGATCAGCTTATTTTCGATCAAATGCTGCGCTACATCGTTACTGTAATTTGTGTCGAGCATAATCACGACACCATCGCGCTCGATGCCTACAACGCGGTACTTTGTCTTTGCATCAGGCTTATCGTGAGGCACGATGTACATCGTTACACCGGCGAATAAGAGCTCCCACATGCGACCAGGATTTGGTAAATGCGCGAGTACGCTTTCACCATTTAAATCTAAGGTCACCACAAAACGGTTCGGGCGACCAGTATATGTTGCTTTCAAAATTGTATCGTAAAGGACCTTCATTGTATCTCCTATATCAGTAATATTCTATATGTCTATTATACGCTATTTTGTTACAGGATAAGAATCCTATACATCGTACTATGAAAGACCTTACGTTAATGGGAACCTCTAACAAGTGCTATAAGCCCTTAAAAACTTACAAAAAAGAGGTATTTAAAAACTTACCAAAATATGGCTCAATAATTCACCACAGTTACAGGATCATTGTTTCGGTATTTGCGATTACTACGTTGATAATCACGCTCTAACAAGTTATGTAGGGCTTCTTCTAATAAATTCCAAAAACTATCAGTATCTTCCGTTGGTATACCAAGAACAATGGAGCTCCCTTTGGAATAGGTAATACATGTTGAGGTTATGTTATCAATAATTGGCAAATACACAATAATCACACCACATGCTGCTAACATGTCCTTCAAAGGCTCTTTCACACCAATTAAAGGTTCACTAGAAAGGTCCTTAATTTTTGGTATAAATGTTCTTAGTAACTCCGCATCGTAAGGATTGACCTCTACAAAACGAGCCCTTCCTTTCGTGATTTGTACCAATGTATAAATTGCACTCTTTTTATCAGGCTCCATATCCTTAATATTTTCATATACTAAGGGCATAACCATGTCATTAGCTACATTTTTTAAAGAAGCTACCTCAAAAAACTTTTGTAGATTATTAACCTGCTCAGCTACCTTTTTTGTTTCTGGCACGATGCCTAAACGTGCGAGTTTGGCATAACCAAAAGGTTTAGCAAAGTTGATTTCTTCATCAATAGAATTCTCATACTCTACTTTTAATATCTTTTCTCTGTAATTAGCTTCTAATCCATTCCAAAAACTTGCCTCTACACCAAATACCCGTTCAAGACGCATTGCTACATCCTGTGTTAGTGGGACTTCACCATTAATGAGCTTACTGATGTGCTTCTCACTCATATCCATTCGTGTAGCTAATTCTTTTTGCGTCATATGCCTATCTTCTAAAACCTCTTTTATTGTCATTCCAGGCGGTATAGCAATAAAAGTTTTACTCTCATATATCTTCATATGTATATCTCCTATACTAATGATAATCTACAATTTCTTGAATCTCTACTACGTGAAACATTCCATCAATATGTATAAAAATAAGTCTATAAGGGTGTACTAAATCCATAGCATATTGAGTTTTGCGATCTCCAACTAACTTATGGCACCGTCCCACACCATTTAAAATCAAAGACTGAATAGATGTAGCAAAACGAAGTTGATCAATTCTTAAATGAATTTTACGTGCCATCTCACGTCCATATTCTCGCCTAGCAGTATTTGCATCTGTACAAACTGTTTCTAACTTATTATTCTTATATCGTATATCCAATATGTCACCGACTCTCTCAAATCATAGTGAATGGTTGATACAATATAAATGGCCATTTATAACAATTTACCTAGTAGGTTAATTCTATTATACTCTCTCAAATACAAATGTAAATATACAATTTACCAATTAGGTAAATTATTTTATAATATCTAGTATTATAAATCATATATGCTATTAATAATTAATATTGAAATTTTTCATTTTTGTAGCTTAGGTTACATTATTACATGTTAAAATAGTTTATACTAGGAACATCAGGTCAGTATTTAATACCCGTACTGATCGTTACGCCGGGTTTTGGTGAGGCATCGCCTAGTTGATCTCATCACGCTGTACGTATACGTGCGAAGCTTTCACAAAACCCAACGGCGTATATAGATTACATATAAAGAATTACATAGATTAACTAAGTAGTTTAGGCCACTATTCTCCGCAGAGAGGGCTCGAGAAAGGATTTACAATGGCACAAATCGCAGCAAATTTACAACGCATTAAAAACGGCCAACGCCGTTATGCAATTACACCTCGCGTTCCAGCAGGTTTCATTCAACCAGAACAATTACAAAAATATATCGACGTAGCGAATGAGTTCGGCGCTGTTCTTAAATTGACTGGTAGCCAACGCATTATGATTACGAATTTAAAAGCAGAAGACGTAGATAAAGCTTGGGAAATGCTCGGCATGGAGCCAGCGTACACTGTTTCTAACCGCGTGCGCAGCGTAAAAATCTGCCCAGGTACTACCTTCTGTAAACGCGCTAAACAAGACAGCGTACATCTTGGCATGCAAATTGAACGCAAGTATTTGTCTCAAGAAATGCCAAGCAAAATGAAAATCGGCGTGTCCGGTTGTCTTAACTCTTGTACTGAAAGCCGCATGAAAGATGTTGGTATCATCGGTACTGTAGAGGGTTGGAATGTGTACGCTGGCGGTAGCGGCGGCGCGCATCCACGCATCGGCGACCTCATCGCAGAAGTAACAACTGAAAAAGAAGCTCTTGCATTGGTAGATCGTATCATTGCATACTATAAAGAAAACGCACAAATTGAACGTATGGGCGAATTCATTGACCGCATTGGTTTAGAGGCTTTCAAAGAGGCTGTATTGGGCGACCTTGAAGGTGCTCCAGCTGAAAGCAAATCCGATGAACCAGCTGTGTTCTTGCCTGGTCATGGTAATGATCCAGAACCAGAAGCACCACGCCTCGAAGCAGGTGCTCCTATTACACCAGACACAATCATTCGCGACATCGTGGATACATATCCAAATGTTGTGCCTGTATTACAAAGCATCGGCATGGGTTGCCTTGGTTGCCCATCTTCTACAGCTGAACCATTGTGGCAAGCTGCAGAAATCCATGGTGTTAATGTATACGATTTAGTTCAAAAATTAGAAACTGCACGAAAAGGAGCTTAATATGTCCGCATTCTTAGGTCACATCCATTATTGGTTATATCGTAAAATTCAATTGCTCGTTGAGCGTGAAAACTTGATTTTAGAAAAAACAACTAAGGTTGTTGATGATTTGGCAGAGGAATTACACTCTATTTCCGTAGATACTTACGGTGAGCCAATCAATCCTAGCATCCCACTAGAAAACATCATCGACCATGGCAATATCCATGGCTGGTTGTCCAACCAAATCAACATCGCTTCCGTTCGCGAAGCAGCTTTCATCAAAGATTTGCTCGATACAAACTCCGGCGACGAAGCCGTACATGTAGTAACAGCAATTCTTGATGCATTTGCTGTCCAAGGTCAAGCTTGTGGCGTTGTGGCGCAAGACAATCTTGAGGAACACACTGCACCTGCTATTTACAATGCACTTCAAAACTTCTATGTAAACGGCATGCCTTGTGACGGTGGTGACCAAGTTGTTTCTGAAAGCCCAGATGAATTTACATGGGTTGGGGATCACAGATTACAAGCAGGCTACTGGCGTACAGCGGGCGTTGACCCTAAGTTCATGGCATTAGCGTACCAAACATGGTTCGAAGCCTTTGTAAAAGCGGTAGATCCAAACTTTGAACTTGTAACGACTGAAGAAAACGGTACACGTTTATATTCCATTCGTAAAAAATAATTAATAAATACATAACATTCCGTTTGTTTAGACACTATAAACGAACGAAAACGAGCAAAAAAACGAACGTAAAATTTTACGTTCGTTTTTTCATGTCTGAAATTTTCTATATATTTTACAAAACTGTAGCTATAGGCACAGCATTGATAAGCAATATCATTTATAATGTAAGCATAAGGTAATTACATAAGTTCATTTAATTAAGTAATAGCGTCAGCTTTCAAAACATAAAAAGCTAGAATTAGGAGGTCTATTATGGCAGGCACAGTTAATCAAGAATTAGGTTTATTATTCCAAGGTCCTAACTATGTAATCGTAAAAAAAGGCGGCAAAGCTGGTGAACAAGTTGAAAAACACAACCACCCAGAAGCAAACGTAATTTTTACAGTAGTAAAAGGTAAAGTACAAGTATTCCTTAACGAAACTGAAGAACATGTACTTGTACCAGGCCAAGTATTAGAATTCAACGGCGACAACTACATCCAAGCAACACTTGTTGAAGACAGCGAATTCGTAGTAAATCTTATTCACAAACCTGAATAAAAAAGGAGCGCTAAGCGCTCCTTTTTTATTTAATTCATCAATCAGAATTAATACCATTGATGTTTTTTATATGTTTCTGCAGTTATATGAAAAATAAGTTGCTTATAATCAGCAGCATTAACGGCAATAACATCCATGTCTCTTCCATCAAATAAGTTTATATCAAATTCATATGCCTTTGATGCACCTTCATTGGCTTCAACCCCTTTAAAGTCCATCATCTTACCATTATAAATTTTACCATCTTTTTTTATTACTATATTTCCTATATAAGAAGGCACTCCCCACATAGGATTTGAATAAGTATAAATATAAACTTTATCAGCACGTGCCTCTAATTCGGCTTTTAATTCCTTCGAAAACGGAATAAATGTCTGTTTTTCTACGTAAATACCATGCCTATATAAACTATAAGGAGTAGAGATATATGCCATAGTAGGAGCCGCATATAATTGCTTTAGCCCACCAGGCTCTTTCCTACCTAAATTATAATAATCTTTTTTCCCTTTTTTAAACTCTGCTTCCGCTTTCAATTTATCGCTCTCTGATAAGGTAGATAAAATTGTTTTACTACCAGGCTCTGCAGAATATCTCATTATATTAGTCGAATCATGATTTATATTTTGATCTAAATTTTCTGCAAAAGAGGTATTCATCATTAAAAACATCGACATAAGTAATAGTATTCTTTTTTTCATAATATTCTCCCCTACAAAATATATTATTAAAAAATTTTATTATATGCTTTTTCAAATGCATATGCGGCTGCTTTATAAAAAGGACCGGCATAAACATAATCGGCAGTAGCATAATTATTATCATCTAAACTACTAAAATCACTATCTATTCTGCCATCTAAATCATACACTTTATCAAGTTTAAAAGAACCATTAATTCCAGACTCTTTACGTTTAGCACTTATCAAATACGGTTTAGCCTCATTAAAAGATAACTCATATAATCTTTGTTTTTTAGCTATACCTTCAATAGAATAGTTATAATTATAATTAGCAATAAAATCGGATAAAGTTATTGTACTATCATTATAATCAACTAAATATGCTTGATATTTCAACGTATAATAAGGTGGATTATAACGTAGACTTTGAACAGAACTCAAATTCATATACAAATCCTGTGTATTTGTTGAATAAACTAATTTATATTGATTTGAATGTTGTAAATCATATAATGACACTGCATATGATATAAATGAAATAGAACTTAATATACATATTAAGAAGAAACACCTAACAAAAAATCGCTTAAACATAAATATCCGCTCCTTCTAAGTATTATGGTTAGTATATCAGTTATCACTAAATAATGCTTAAATCAGCTTTAAAAACTTCATTAATTTTTCATCTTCAAAAATAGTAAAAATAGAGACTAGCTGATATTTTGAATCAACTAGTCTCTATTTTTATTTGTTGAAATTATCCAACACCGTATTTCTCATAATATTTATAGCAAATTGTAGATTTCTAGTATTTAATCAAAAAAGTTATATTTAATAAGTGAAGTAAGTTCATATCGTTTTGTATGGCCCGGTGCAGGCACACAGTCTGGATGAGGGTATCCTATAGGGAAGATGGCTACAGGTATAATAGTATCCGGCAAGTTATATGCCGTGCGTACTTTAACTGGATCAAAATGAGCAATCCAGGTTGTTCCTAAGCCTATATCCGCCACGGTAAACATGAGGTGAGAACCTACAATACTAGCATCTACAACGCCTAAATCCGCATCATCGTATTCCCGTTTCCAACTCACTGTTTTATCATAACAAACAATAATCGCCAACGGCGCATTGAAGTGACCATTAGTGCAGTCTTTTAGTTTGTTAATACTATCTGTCGTATTCAGCACAAGTAAGCGTTGCGGCTGATAATTATGAGCCGTAGGTGCTAATCTCGCTGCCTCTAACAAGATATCTAATTTCTCTTGCTCAACGGGCTTCGTATCAAATTTTCGTACTGAATACCGCTCTGTGGCTAATACTTTAAAATCTTTCATTAGAACTCACTCCTTATTTGAAATAAGCTAATCTATTTTAAAGAAAACACCTATATAATGCTTACAATATGTTATCTCTAACAGACTACTTCTGTTAATATATTTCTCTATCTTACTATAAAATTCCTTTAAATCCAAAAGCCCCTTATCTGAAACCAGACAAGGGGCCATTTCATATTATTTTTTTAGCCGGTATTATTTTTTTAGACGGCTAATTACTTCGTTAGTAATGTTTTCGATTTTGCTGTTAGCGTCAGCCGCACGGATTGTGTATGGATCATCCAATACTACATCCATTTTTTTCTCAACGCGAATGGATTCAACAGCATTGTGAATTGCTTGCATCATAGGTTGTGCAATTTTGTTGATTTCTTCGTTTTCTTTTTGAAGCAATGGAGCTACGGATTTGTTGAATTCAGCTTCTGCTTGAGTTTGATCTTGAATTTTTTCAATTTCTTGTACTTTTTTCTCAATTTGTGGACGGTATTGAGCGTCTACTTGTTGCATTTTCATATCTAATGCACCATAGCCAGGGTAGCTATTTACTACTTGGCTCATATTTACTAAGCCAATGTTAGCAGCACTTGCTACTGCAGCAGTAGCAGACATAGCACCAACGATAGCTAAGGTAGTTAATTTTTTAGATAATTTCATCTGAAATCCTCCTCGAAATAAAAGTGTCACTATACAATCCAATAGTGTACTATTTTTACTATAACAAATCTCGCTAACTTTCACAAGACTATGTTACATAGCATAATAAAGCCCTATGAACTGCTTATGAAAGTCTATAGAAGTTAAAATAATACCCACAGGCACGCCCTGAAGCTATAATCGCAGTCGTTACGGACATATTCAGAGCACACATGTGGGTATTACGGCTTTCACCTAGTATTTATAATTCGTCGCCGAATTATTGTTCATCGTTCAAATAAATGTATTTATCGGATTTCAATTTGGACACGAGGTCAGGCACCAAACCGATAAGACGATCGAAGCTGCTGCTGTAAGGATTGCCTTTAATGTTGAACAACTCGATGCGTTCACCTTTAATAACGAGGATAGCGCTTGGTTCCATTTTGGCACCGCCGCCACCGCCACCACATTCGTGATTTTTGTTAGCAGTGTTGTGGTTTGTACCAGTACCGAAACCAAATGTTACGTCTACGAATGGAACAAGTGTAGTATCGCCGATTTGCACAGCTTCGCCTACTACAGTTTCCACCTTAATCATATTTTTGAATTTCTCGAATAGGACTTCCAAATTCTCTTTTACATTACTGTTCTCCATCACAGTACCTCCGCTTTTTGTGAAAGTATCATTGCTATATCAGCTCATGTACTTAGTTGACTTAATATATCCTTACGCTGTTTGACCTTGTTCGGCTTTCAGCTTTTCTAACTGCTTAGCTTCCTTCCGTTTAACCCAGAAGACGCGAGCACCTTCACCCAATAGGGAACGCATTGGTTTAGATAGTAAAAATCTTGTGCCATGCCAAGCCATGACAGCTAAAATGATGCGACCTTTAATATGACCGCTACCTTCACCGGCCCAGTTTACATAATCGAGCTCGATGTTCTCAGCTTGTTCTGGCCAAATGCTATATAGCATAGATGCTATAATCCCCATGCGATATGGGTCACCGATACCAAATCGACCTTCTATGGCCACATCGCGTGGTTTAGAGTGGTCATAGCATCGTTTTGAAACAAGGAATAACTGGTGCCATAATTCTGTATTTGTTACATGTTTCATGAACCAGAATGTAGGAATTTTAGACTTAAATGATGCCACCGGATCGTTTGGATCTGGCTTTTCAAAACGTTGTTTCACCGTCGTTTTGAGGTCATTCACCTTCGTAAATACCTTTTCCTTAATGGAACCGTCACTGTTGAAAGTAACGCGACTTACCGTTTCATCATCACTTTGAATATGGGATGTTGGGTCTTGCTGAATGGAGTCATACCGATCAGCACGAGCTTGTGCATCCATATCCTTAGAAGCTTGTTCAGGACGTTCTATGCGCTCATTCGACTTTTGAGAAGTCCCAGCCCCTGGCGCTTCTTCATCATTAAAGGTAGCGTCAGAACGCTGAGCGCTCTTCAAATCATCAAAGCTAGTACCACTAGAGCTTGCAGAAGGACCTTGTCCGCCCCCTTGCATCGCTTTGGCGAAGGCTTCCGCTTGCGACATGTCGCCATCGTCGTCCATCACCTTTTGGTATTCTTCGTCTACGCGATTTTCAAGCCATTCTTCATAGTCTTTCACAGGACCAATCTTGAGCATGCCCAAAATGTATAATTCCTTAAAAAATGGTTTGTCCTGCAAATACGCTAGATGCAGTGAAAATACACGCCACAACCATTTGACGCGCACCTCGCCACGATATGGCGATCGTCCGTTGATTTCGATGCTATATGTGATTGGTGTCAGTAGGATAATCAAGATGAGTGCTGCAATGATGGCCACAATAACGAGGGCCACAATAGCCACTGTACTCAACCACATCACCTCCTTAGGTGTACCTATGATTAGTTTTCAATACCTTTTCGAGCCATTACGCCTTGAAGGTAGTAATGTTTGACCTCTTTCATTTCCGTTACAAGGTCTGCCTCATCGATTAATTCTTGAGGAGCCCCACGGCCCGTAAATACGAGTTCCGTTTCTGGATGACGAGCATCGAGCAAAGCCTTTGTCTTATCCCATGTAATGAGTTCAAAAAAGAGTGCCATGTTGTATTCATCAAGAACGACGAGATCGTACTCACCACTGCTGATAGCAGCTAGTGCACGTTCGTAGCCTTTTTCGATGAGCGCTACATAATCCTTTGGCGGATTGCCAGATTCAAAGACAACGACTTCATCGCCCCATTTAGCGAGTTCGTCCTTGCTCTTCATCCCTTCTTTGATGATAAAGAATGGCTTGCCCACGGTTTCCAAGGTTAAATTCTTTAAGGTAGGTAAAATAGTATGTTCACTATATACTTTAGATTTCATAAATTGCAAAAAGAGGACTTTCTTGCCAGCGCCGATGGCACGGATAGCTAGACCGATAGCAGCGGTCGTTTTGCCCTTGCCTTCGCCGGTATAAACTTGTACATAGGCCTTCATAGATATACCTCCGTTCATATACTTTTATTTTACAATATATATATACAAAAGAAAAGAAAAAGAACTTGCTATTAGTGCATTTGCACGCATAACAAGTTCTTTGTCTTATGAATCATGTTTAATTTTAGTTACTAATTGGTAAGAAGATCATAGGGTCTGTAGGAGATCCATTGAGGCGTACCTCGTAGTGAACGTGAGCGCCTGTACTTTTACCAGTACTGCCCATCAAGGCAATTGTTTGACCTTGTTTTACGCTCATACCTACAGTTACCAACACAGCACTATTATGGCCATAACGCGTTACGAAGCCATTACCGTGGTCGATTTCAACGAGGTTACCATAACCGCCTTCTGTATAACCTGCAAAGGTTACAACGCCCGCAGCAGTGGCCACGATTTGTGTACCATAGTCATCCGCAATATCTACTCCTTCGTGGAATGCACCGATAGCGCCCGTTACAGGGTCCACACGGCTACCAAATGGAGAGGTAATAACGCCCTTGCTCGGCCAGATACTTGGTGTAGTGTTATTCGTAACACCACCAGAGCCAGCAGAGAAGTTAATAGATTGCATAGCCATAAGGTCTTGCGCCCCACCATCACGAAGGATATTACGCATTGTATAGAAGCTAACTAGCAATTTTTGTGCGTCCTTGTCCATTTTGGACAGACGAGCTGATAATTGTGCCGCTGTCAGCGTCTTTACTTCGCTTTCATCAGCGGCTGGCTGCTTTGGGTCGCTACCGTCCCCGCCACCTTGAGATGGTGTGCCAGATTCAGCGCCCTTCAGCATTTGCTTGTTTTCTTCGCTAATTTGATTTAAGTTTTGAATTTTCTTATCTAAAACATCTGTCTTTTGTTGTAACAATTTTAGCTGTTCAGATTGTAATTGTGTCTGTTGACGTAATTGCACTACCTCAGCTTGGCGCACGATGCCCCAAATGCCGAGAACCAATGCGGCGATAATTATAATAGAGCTTACAATAGCTGCAACCTTCGCCTGCTTGGTTGTTAATGTCAATATGCAGTTGTCACCATTTCTTTCAACTTTGTTTGAAATAAATGCCGGTACTTTCAATACAAACCTTCCTTATTTAGAAACGATGGCGCTCGTTAACGCTTCCTCATTGGTGCGTTCGCCCAACGCTTCGTTCAAACTCTCTAATTCTTCTTGTGAAAGACTTACGAGACTTTTACCTTTCACAATGGGTTTACTAAAAATACGGGATTCATTACGACCGTAAATACTGGAGATACAGATGCCGTTATTGTTGCCATCAAGCAATGTAAGCGCAAAGGACAAATCATTACCGATATTTTCAAAGGCATTATATTTAATAAAGCCAATTTTTTGTATCGTATTGCTTTGAATATTGCGGATTGCCGCTTGCTCGGTCATCATGGTCTCAAGACCCTTTGCAGCATCGCGAATTTCGCTAACCTCTACAGATAATTTACGTTCTAGGCTCGCACCATTGTCTCCTTGCATAAAGAAATCGTATTTCTTTTTAAGGCTCCCTAAGCGAATGTGCAAGATAATACAATACACTAACAACGCTATAACAAGGACGATGGTTGCCATGCCAATCCACGGTTGAATCGATTCGAACATGTATATTCCTTCCTATACAATCATTCAAACTCCAACACTTAATTATACCATTCTTATTGTGAAAGTTAAATGACTGCATGCAATTTAATTTAATATGTGTAGTTATAAATTAATTATATCTACCCTTTTATTTCGTCAATAAATGGGCTTATCGCTCGTTCTAGTATACCATGTAGAGCGGCTATGAGTACACCGTAATTTACGATTGGTGTGCCTTGTACAACAGCACATTCAATACGTCGTAATACCTCGCGGCGTGTGAGCATACAAGCACCACAGTGGATGATTAAATCATACTGAGATACGTCTTTTGGGAAGGCTCCCCCACTTGTAAATTCTAACTGTAAATCTGTATGACCTTGCTTCTTTAGCAGATTAGGAATTTTTACAGTTCCAATATCATCACATTGACGGCGATGTGTGCAACCTTCACTAATAAGCACCTTAGAACCTGGTTTTAAATTTTTAATCGCCTCTACACCAGCTACTAAGTCCTGTAATTTTCCTTTAAAGCGGGCCATCAAGATGGAAAACGACGTCAACGGAATTCTACGAGGTGTTAGCTCATCAACTCGATCAAAGGCTTGAGAGTCACAGATAACCATCTTAGGTGGGTTCTTAAGAGAATTAATCATAGCTGGTAACTCTTCTGTTTGGCACACTAGCGCCAAGCCTTTATAGTCGAGAATTTCTCGAATTGTTTGTACTTGTGGCAAAATGAGACGGCCCTTTGGCGCTGCGCTATCAATAGGACATACGAGGATGATTGTATCCCCCTCTTCTACTAAGCCCTGTAATAAAGTTTGATCACCTTCTACATCAAGTGGTGTTAATCCGCCCAGAAGATCGAGTAACTCTAAACGTTTAACCTTAGATGTAAAATCAGCAGAACCAATGACAGTAGCTAATTCAGATAATCCCTTATGAGTTTCTACATAAGTAAATGCATCTGTTTTATTTTCTATGTTGTTTTCTTTATCATTTTCTTTGTCAATTTCTGCATTGATTTCATTTATAAATAATGCAATAGGCACATTATTTTGTTTTAATAGGCTTAACCAATGCATATCATCAGCAGTTGGTTCTTCATCGGTACGAAGTACATAAACAGCAAGGTTAATCTTCTTCACAACCTCTTCTGTTTTCTCCATCCGCAATGTACCTAATTCAGTTGTATCGTCTATACCAGCTGTATCGGTAATCACCACAGGTCCTAGTGGTAAAATCTCCATAGATTTGCTCACCGGGTCTGTCGTTGTCCCTGCTACTTCAGATACAAGGGATACAGGCTGATCTGTTAACATATTGATCAATGTAGACTTACCAGCATTACAGCGGCCGAAGAAGCCGATATGTACGCGGTTTGCTTTAGGTGTTTGTTCCATAGTCTATCCTTGTTACTTAACATATATATTATTAAATATCTAACTAATATTTCTAATAATATAACTTATTATATATAATATATCGCTTATATATAATATATCACTTTATATAATTATAACCCTTAAATACAGTAAAAGCGCAGTCCGTAGACTACGCTTTCACCGTGGATTGTAAATTGTATTTATATTATACAGAATTGTTATTGATTTGTCATTACTTAATTTACATAATTCGATATCAAATTTAGTATACCGATTATGTTATTTAATAAAAAACCCACTATATATAGTTATTACGTAGTAATAAAGAGTACAAGATTATATATTACTAGTGCTTTTGCTGAGCAATTATACTCTAAATTCTACAGTTTCAGTATCATTTGTATGGTCTTGACCATCCATATAAGCAATGAGTCGTTCTAATTCTGTTTCAGAGGAGAAGGCAATTTCAATCTTACCTTGAACCTTTTTACCAGCACGGAACTTAATGTTTACAGGAGATCCCAAGCTTAGTTTTAAACGGTCCATAAGAGCACGTACCTCTGCAGTACTTTGCGGCTTAACAGCCTTTGTTTTAGGAGTTTTATTTTGCATAGACTTTACAAGAGCCTCTGCTTGACGTGCACTTAATTCGCCCTCTTTAATACGTTCAGCAGCTTCAATTTGTTGTGCAGCACTACGCAACGCCAGTAATGGACGTGCTTGACCTACTGTTAAGTCACCTTCAATAAGATCTTTTTGTACAGAATCGCACAACTTTAACAAACGAACCATATTTGCAATATAAGAACGACTGCGACCTAAACGAGCAGAAATCATTTCTTGCGTTTGTTTATAAGTATCCATTAAACCTTGGTATGCCATAGCTTCTTCAATAGGATCTAAGCCTTCACGTTGTAGATTTTCAACGAGGGCTACCTCTGTCATTTCTTCTGTATTATATTTCTTTACAATAACTGGTACTGTCTCTAGACCCGCAATAATAGCCGCACGGTAACGACGTTCACCAGCTACAATTTGGTATTTATTCTTTTGTTTACGTACTACAATCGGTTGAAAAATACCAAGATTTTTAATAGATTCAGCTAATGTAGCTAAACTATCCTCATCAAAGCTTTTACGAGGTTGCTCTGCATTGGGAACTAATTCGGAAATTGGTAGTTCATGAATCTCCTTTTCAGGTAGTACAGATTCTACAGTATCCACCTTCATTAAGTTTCCAAGGCCCTTCCCCAAGCCAGATGATTTACTTTTCTTACTTTTAACTTCTCTAGGCATAACTAACCTCTCTCACCTTACATAGTGACTATATCAATTTGTAACACTCTATTATTTAATTATTTAGCTTTTGAGGCTTTAATTACTTCTTTAGCTAATTTAGTATATACGTCAGCACCCTTAGATTTTGGATCATATACAATAATTGGTTCACCATAGCTTGGAGCTTCGCTAAGACGTACATTGCGAGGGATAATAGTCTTATATACTTTATTGCCAAAGAATTTTTTCACTTCATCAGCAACCTGAATAGATAAATTTGTACGACCATCAAACATAGTTAACAAGACACCTTCAATTTCAAGGTCTTTATTAGATGTTTGTTGTACAATTGTTATGGTTTTTACTAGTTGACTAACCCCTTCTAGTGCGTAAAATTCACTTTGAATTGGAATTAAAACGCTATCTGCTGCTGTAAAAGCATTTAATGTTAGCAAACCAAGGGATGGCGGGCAGTCAATAATAATAAAATCGTATTCGTCACGTACTGGTGCCAATGCTTTTTTCAACATTGTTTCACGTGAAACAACGGAAACGAGTTCCACTTCTGCACCAGCTAATTGAATTGTTGCAGGCGCTACAAATAGCTTTTTAAGCATTGTAGGCTGAACAATATCAGTAATAGGTTCACCATCGATTAGAACATCGTGTACACAGAGTTCTAAATCATCTTTTTCAATGCCTAAACCAGAGCTAGCATTACCTTGTGGATCCAAATCAACAAGTAATACTTTTTTACCAGCATCAGCCAAACAAGCGCTCAAATTCACGGATGTTGTTGTTTTACCAACACCGCCTTTTTGATTAGTAATAGCTATAACTTTGCCCACTTAATTCACCTCACATGTTCGTTCAAAATATTTCTTTTTAATTATAACATAAAACAACGATAATTACGGTAATTACAAATCAATTTCTCGAAAAATATCTATAATTTTATCTATTAAACACATCATTTAATAATATACATAATCAAATATTAGCAAATAATATGATATAACCTCATTTTGTATTCTCAAAATTCTTAATAAAAATCCTAATTGTTTCACGTGAAACAATTTACTTTTAATTTTTTAAAACGATTTTGAGTTAAATATATACATAAATGTTTCACGTGAAACATTTATGTATAATCAAAAATTTACAACTTGCTCCGTATATAATTCTAGCAAAAAAAATTATGTTAAAAAATTAAGCTTGGCATATAAACATATACCAACTAATTAAAATTACACAAAAATTTTTCACGAATATTTTGCTTTAAAAACAACTAAAAAAATGCAATTAAACTTATTAAATTAAATAAGCCAATAAAGATATCTAAATTATCATAACAACTGATCGCGAAATTTAATTAAACGTTTCAACTAATAATTAAAAATCAACACCAAGACACAATTTAATATACTGAGTAAAATTTACAAACAAAACGATTAAATTGTTTCACGTGAAACAATCTAATATAAAGTAGTAAGATTATTAAGTAAATATAACAGCGCAAAATCTCTATAACATTATCATTAATAACTTTTAGGATTAAAATACAATTTGATATAGCTTCAAGTTATATCAATATACAACTAAATTATATGAGAATACAGGTCTTATAAGCTTTGACAGGCATTATCGATATCTATATACTATTAATTAGATAGTAATTATATTTATAGGCGTAAAATCAGTAAACTTTAAGTTTTAACTGATCTATATACAATATACTAAAGATTAAGTACACGCTCTACGGATACGCAGAGCTTTTTATTTTTGAAGAGGAGGCGTTTCCATGCCCATTTATAACGGAATGCTTCCTGCAATCGATAAAGCAGAAGTAAAACGATACGCAGGACTTCGTCATGCAGAGGATTTTCCGCAACAATATGTGGACGAAGCATGTAAAGAAATTCAATTATTAGCTACACCTAAAGGTGTATATCAAGAATACGATTATGATGCTGAAACAAAGACAATTTTGAGCAATCCACCGCTTAAGATTGAAGGTTCCATCATTGAAAAACACTTAGAAAAGTCTACAAAAGTCTATGTATTAGGCGTAACAGTAGGCGAAGATGTAGAAATTCGCAGTGAACAGTTATTCAAACAAGGTAATTACACTGTAGGTTTGTTACTTGATGCAGCGGCTACAACAGCAGTAGAACAAGTAGCAGATCAAGTAAATGAAGTTATCAATACAATTGCAAAAAAACAAGGCTATAAACCAACATGGCGTTTTAGCCCTGGATATGGTAACTGGCCATTAGAAATTCAACCACAACTAGCTAAAATCATCAAAACAGAGATGATTGGCTTACAAGTAACAGAGAACTATTTATTGTTCCCACGTAAGTCTGTAACAGCTATCATTGGTTTGATGCCAGCTAACGAAGACATCAAAACAAAACGTGGTTGCACATCTTGTTCCCAAAAGGATTGTGCATCTCGTAAACTACCAGAAAAGGCAACTGTAACGTCTAATAACGAAGGCGAAGAGGGCTGTAACAAAACAACAGCTGAAGCCTCTGGTATCGCTATGAAAGGCCAACCAACAGAATAATGTTTCACGTGAAACATTGTAAATTTTAGGATGATAAAGGAAGATGTTTATGTATATATTTGACGGTGCTATGGGCACAATGCTTCAAGCTGCAGGCTTAGAAGAGGGCTATTGTCCAGAATTATTTAACGTAGAAAAACCAGAAGTAGTAAAGAATATTCACGCTCAATACTTACAACACGGCAGTGATGTTATCACTACAAATACATTTGGTGCTTGTGGTCTTAAATTAGAAGATTACGACTTACAAGATCGCGTAAGAGAAATTAATATTGCCGCTGTAAAGGTAGCAAAAGATGCTATTGCAGAGGTTAAACCATCTGCTCGTGTAGCTGGTTCTATGGGTCCTACAGGTCGTTTCTTACAACCATTAGGCAATATGAGTTTTGACTCTATTTATGACACATACCGTGAACAAGCAGATGCATTGATTGAAGGTGGCGTAGATTTCATTATCATTGAAACTATCATCGACGTACAAGAAATGCGTGCCGCTTTATTAGCATCTCTTGACGCTCGTGAAGCAGCAGGGAAGACAAAAGAAGATGTACAAATCATCTGTCAGTTTTCTTTCAGTGAAGACGGTCGTACCATTACAGGTACGCCACCTGCAGTAGCAACTACTATTGTAGAGGCTATGGGTGCTGATATTATCGGTATTAACTGTTCTCTTGGACCTGAACAAATTACACCACTTATTGAGGAAATCGCTAGTGTTACAAACTTGCCAATTAGCTGCCAACCAAATGCAGGCATGCCTCAATTAATTAATAAACAAACTGTATTCCCACTTACAGCAGAAGAAATGGGTCCATTGATGCTTCCAATCGTAGATGCAGGCGCAACCTATGTAGGTGGTTGCTGTGGTACAACACCAGCTCATATCCAATCTATTTCTGACGCTGTGAAAGCACATACACCTAAAGAACGTGCTCATATTGAACCTAAAACAATCATTACGAGCCGTACTAAATTGTTAGAATTAGGTCACAACACAAAACCACTTATTATTGGTGAACGTATCAATCCTACAGGCCGTAAAGTGCTTGCTCAAGAGTTACGCGATGGCTCTTTCATCCGTGTAAAACGCGATGCGTTAGACCAAGTAGAAGCAGGTGCCGACATCCTCGACGTAAACATGGGCGTAGCAGGCATGGATCAAACTCCATTGATGGAGCGTGCTATCTTCGAATTATCCATGCTTGTTGAAACTCCATTATCTATCGATACATTGGATCCAGTAGCTATGGAAGTAGCCCTTAAAAACTACCCAGGCCGTGCTCTTATCAACTCCGTAAATGGGGAAGAGGAGTCCATCACACACGTTATGCCATTGGCTAAACGCTATGGTGCTGCATTGCTTTGCTTGCCAATCTGCAGTGGTGACTTACCTGAAAAAGCAGAGGACCGCGTTGCTTTAGCTGAAAGCATCGTAAATCGTGCTTATGGTTATGGTCTTCAACCACACGACTTATTACTCGACCCATTGGTGTTAACACTTGCCAGCGGTGAAGATAGTGCACGCCAAACATTACGTACATTACAGCTATATAAAGAGAAATTTGGCTTCCCAACAGTAATGGGCTTGTCCAATATCTCCTTCGGTATGCCACAACGCCCTTACTTGAACGGCCAGTTCTTAACAATGGCTTTAGCATGTGGCTTAACAACACCAATTATGAACCCTCTAAACTATCCAGCGAAGAAAGCGTTCGTATCTAGCACTACATTATTAGGTTGGGACCCAGGTTCTGCTCAATTCATCAAAGAATATGGCTACGAAGACGAAACAAGTGCTCCTGGCAATGCTGCTCCAAAAGGTCCTGAAAAGAAATCCTTCGATAGCAATGATCCACTCGCTAATATCCGTGCTTGCGTAGAGCAAGGGGAAAAAGAGGCTATTATAGATCTTGTAAAAAAAGCCTTAGCTGATGGAATTGATCCATTAGACCTTACTAAAAAAGGTCTATCTGAAGCGATGAATGTGGTAGGGGATAAATTCGGTTCTGGTAAATTATTCTTGCCACAAGTAATGCTCGCTGCTGAAACGATGCAAGCTGCTTTCAACACCATTAAAGAAATTATTCCTGCTAGTGAAAGTTTAGATAAAGGTACAGTCGTAGTAGCAACAGTTAAAGGCGATATTCACGATTTAGGTAAAAATATCGTAGCGGCCTTACTTGAAAACAATGGTTATAAAATCGTCGACCTTGGTAAAGACGTTGATCCAGAAGTCATCGTTCAAGCTATTAAGGACAACAAAGCCGCTCTCGTTGGTATTTGTTCCTTGATGACTACAACAATGCCTCAAATCGACAATACTATCGCTGCTATCCGCGCTGCAGGCCTTAATACTAAGGTTATGGTTGGTGGTGCTGTAGTATCTCAAGACTACGCAGACCAAGCGGGCGCAGATATCTACGCTAAAGACGGTATCGCTGCCGTTAACCACGCAAATGATTACTTTGAGACATTAGAAAAATAATTTCTGATTTACATGACACAAAACAAGGTGAAGGCTCGTCTTAAAAACTTATTTTAATGGTGAAAACCACTTAAAAGATTAAACAAGATAAGCTTTCACCATATGTATAGATCAAGAGGTACATGATGACATTAAGAGAGAAACATCAACAAGGGAAATTCACCATTACTGTTGAATTAGACCCACCAAAGAGCAGTTCTGCTCAAAAAGTATTTGATCAAGCAGCGCGTTTAAAAGGGAAGGTTGATGCTATTAATATCGCTGACAGCCCTATGTCTAAGATGCGTATGAGCCCAATTTCCTTGTCCTATTTATTGCAACATAATGAAGGCATTGAAACTATTTTCCATCTCACATGTCGCGACCGCAACATCATCGGCTTGCAATCCGAATTACTTGGCGCTGCAGCACTTGGCGTAAATAATATCTTAACCCTTACTGGTGACAAACCAGATAATGGAGACCATCCATTTGCACAATCCGTTTTCGAAGTAGACTGCATGGGCTTACTAAATATCGCTAAAACTTTGAATTCTGGCAAAGACTTAGCAGGTAATGACTTAGATGAGCCTACAAACTTCTACATCGGTGCAACTGGTAACCCCGGTGCTCCAGATTTAGAAATTGAACGCCAAAAATTGGCTGCCAAAATCCATAATGGTGCGCATTTCGTACAAACACAACCAATTTACGATTTAGAACAAGCAAAACGCTACATCGATAAGATGTCTGAATTCGATGTACCTATTATGCTCGGTTTAATTCCACTTAAAAGCTTCAAAATGGCTACATATCTACACGAAAAAGTGCCTGGGATCAACCTTACTCAAGAAATCCTAGACCGCGTAGAAAAGGGCGGTAAAGAAGCGGGTACAGAAATCGCTATCGAAACATTGGAACAAATCAAAAAAATTGCTGCAGGCGTACATATTATGCCTTTAAACGATATCGATACAACATTACATATCATTGATCACGTATAAGATATCGCTTAATAGGCA
Source organism: Veillonella sp. (assembly GCF_041333735.1). Classification (NCBI taxonomy): domain Bacteria; kingdom Bacillati; phylum Bacillota; class Negativicutes; order Veillonellales; family Veillonellaceae; genus Veillonella; species Veillonella sp. Next base: position 759,309 of record NZ_JBGKFB010000001.1, on the reverse strand, counting down.
ATGGGAAAGAGAAAGAGAAAGAGGATGCAAATCTAAGATTTGCATCCTCTTTTGTATAGGTATCAATTGTTTTCTATTATCAGCTATAACGAGATAGCACTAATAAGTTATACTAACGGTTTGTCTTTAATTTCTTTTGGTTTACGTGGGTATTGTTTAGGTGTTTTACCTGTTTTCTTAATGTACAGGATTGCTCGTTTATCATCCAAGGTTGGAAGTGTATCAGTACGTACTTCTTCAATCTTTGCTTTTAATGTGCTAAGGGCTTTATTGGATTCTCCCACTTCTTCTTCGTAGATAGCACCTTTTAAGGCAATAACGTAGCCACCTTCTTTAACATATGGCACAGTCCATTCTAAGAGAATAGGTAAACGTGCCACTGCACGACTCGTAGCGATATCGAAGCTTTCACGGTAATCTTGATGACTAAGATCCTCTGCACGGCCATGTAAAGTAGTACAGTTCGTCAACTGTAGCTCATCCATAACGGATTCAAGGAAGGTAAGACGTTTTTTCAAAGAATCAAACAGCGTAACCTTAAGGCTACGGTCATAGATTGCCAACGGAATACCAGGGAAACCAGCACCAGTGCCAACATCGATGATAGACATGCCTGATTTAATGATATTTGGATCGTAGCAGGAGAGGGAGTCGATCATGTGCTTCACTACAACCTCTTTCATATCTGTAATACCGGTGAGGTTGAGATATTTATTTGTTTCAATCATGCGCGCGTAATACACATAAAAATCCTTCGCCTGCTCTTCCGTACAAGGCAAACCAAATTGGCTCATTTGCTCCATCATATATGAAACAAATTCAGACTCACGTGCAATAGGCACATCGTATTTTTCTTTCATAAGTACTCCTAATAAATTATCAGATATTTATATGATTGTAAAAGTAAACAACACATAGTTAGAAAATCTCATGTCATATGGTAGATCATATAAACAAATCCAGGTAATCATCAATATATAAGATAGTAGAATAGTATTTCTTATTTCAAACCCTATAAAACTCAGAAATTTGCGTTCTATGGCGTTTTTAACCTATTTTATATAAGTTTATATACGAAAACTAATAAAATGACTATATAAGCGAAATATTTAAGTCATTTTTCTTTATATTATAGCATATTCTCAATTTATTCTCATTTACAAACCAAAAATATAGGACCTGCGTAACACAAAATAGGGTAGGCGAGAAATGTTATACCTGCATTATCATTTAAAATAATTAATTGAGAAATCGGTCCATCTTTTTTTCAATTTCATCATTCATCTTTTCAGTAACCAAAACTCACGGTTTATTTCTAATTTATCATCATGAACTTTTCTTCACATATGGATTATTTTGTCTATTCTGAATGTACACTTGATGTACTTCTCTAGTGTACATATTTTAGTTATAGAATAATATATACTTTATAAATATACATATAAATATACAAATATTTACTGATATAGATCTCTATTACATATATAAAATAAAACTTGCTACTTGCTAATGAACTTATTTATAGATTACACTACCATTAATAGGGAGGTGGTACCCATGAAACAGAAATGTATGTGGCTATTATTTAAAATGGGCTTATCATTATTTACTCCAGACTATATGAGCAAAGGTCGAGAAATAGATGAACATCAAGAACGTGAAGCTCTATAACAGAAAAAAGCTAGTTAATCGTAACGATTAGCTAGCTTTTTCGATTATATGATTGCTTATCACAATTATTTACTTCGATTGTATTGTTCTAGTTGGATCAACAGTACAGATACATCCGCCGGGGATACGCCAGAGATGCGGCTTGCTTGGCCGATGGAGTGAGGGCGGATTTTATTAAGCTTTTGTTGAGCTTCAAGGGAGATGCCCTTAATTTGTGTGTAATCCCATTCTTTTGGAAGAATTTTTTCTTCTAATTTACGAACCTTGTCGACTTGGTCCATTTGCTTTTTGATATAACCTTCATACGTAATGGAGATATCAACAGCTTCTTCTACGTCAGGAGTATAGCGTTTTAAACCAAATGCATCGGCTACGATAGCGTAGGAAAGTTCATTACGTTTTACTAAATCATAAGCATGAATACCTGTTCTAATAGGTGCTGTACCTAAACTTTCAAGCAAAGCTTGCGTTTCCTTAGATGGATTTACAGGTGTATTTCGTAACATATCCATTGCTTCGTCAATAGCAGCTTTCTTTGCTGTAAATTTAGCCCAACGATCGTCTTTTACAAGACCAATAGCACGACCTTTTTCAGTAAGGCGCATGTCTGCATTATCTTGGCGAAGCAATAAACGATATTCACTGCGACTTGTCATCATGCGGTATGGTTCATTCGTACCTTTTGTTACAAGATCATCGATGAGAACACCGATATATGCTTCGGAGCGAGCAAGGATAAAAGGTTCTTTACCTTCAAGCCATAAAGCAGCATTAATACCAGCCATTAAGCCTTGTGCAGCGGCTTCTTCATAGCCAGATGTACCATTGGCTTGACCCGCAGAATAGAGGCCTTCAATATGTTTCACTTGAAGTGCTGGTGTCAATTGCGTTGGGTTCAAGCAATCGTATTCAATAGCATACGCAGGGCGCATGATTTCTACATGTTCAAGGCCTGGAATGGTGCGAAGGAATGCATATTGTACGTCCATAGGAAGGGAAGTACTCATGCCTTGCACGTACATTTCGTTTGTACTAGTACCTTCTGGTTCTACGAATAATTGATGGCGTTCTTTATCGGCAAAGCGCACTACTTTATCTTCGATAGAAGGACAGTAACGAGGGCCTACACCTTCGATTTTACCGCTATACATAGGGGCACGGTGAATATTGCTCGTAATGATTTCGTGCGTTTCTTTGTTAGTATAGGTCAACCAACATACGTCTTCATTGCGATTAATCCATTCATCCATAAAGGAGAAGGAGTGATGATGTGTATCGCCTTCTTGAACCTCCATATTTTCAAGGTTAAGCGTGCGTTTATCTACGCGAGCTGGCGTACCAGTCTTAAAGCGCATTAACTCAATGCCATTGTCGAGCAAGGATTGAGAGAAATGTTCTGCTACGCGTTGACCATTTGGGCCACCTACATAATCGATATCGCCGATGAGGATTTTACCTTTCAAATAGGTACCTGTACAAAGAATAACAGCCTTAGCGCCATAGAATTCGCCAAGTTCTGTTACGATACCTGTTACCTTGCCGTCCTCAACCTTAAGCTCCGTTACCATGATTTGCTTAACATTGAGGTTCTCTGTATTTTCAATGGTTTGTTTCATCAAATGTTGGTATTTGATTTTATCAGATTGGCAGCGCAAGGAATGCACTGCAGGGCCTTTACCCATGTTGAGCATACGCATTTGAATAGCCGTAGCATCTGCGTTAATACCCATTTGACCGCCTAAAGCGTCAAGTTCATAAACAAGATGGCTTTTACCAGGACCGCCAACGGCAGGATTACATGGCATAAGCGCAATGTTATCTAAACTGATAGTCGCCATCAACGTGCGATGACCCATGCGGGCAGCAGCAAGAGCCGCCTCACAACCAGCATGACCACCACCGATGACGATGACATCATAATTATCTACTGTGTACATATCAATTGAATTCCTTATATTTGTTACTTATTGTGAAAGTTTAAATCACTTACCAAGACAAAATCGACTGAATAGTTCGTCGATCATGCTTTCTCGGATGGTATCACCTGTGATGTCGCCTAGTAGTTCCCAGGCGCTGCGCAAATCGGTAGCGACAAAGTCCACCGGCATGCCCATGTCGATGGAGGAGAGGGCTTGTTCGACTTGAGCTTTTGCTTGTTCCATGAGGCTGATGTGGCGCACGTTACTGATCATGGCGTTGTTGTCTTGTTTTACACGACCGCCGTAGACGAGTTCTTGCACCCATTTAGAGAGAACTGCAGAGCCTTCGCCTTCTTTAGCACTGATGCGTTCGATAGCTGTAAAATTACCATGTTCTTTAATATTTTCGTCTGTAACAACTTGTGCCACATCGGACTTATTGAGGAGTACTATGGTGTTCAAACCGCTAACAGAGGTCAAAATTTCGATTTCTTCAAAGGTTAATGGAGTAGACCCGTCGATAACGCAGAGCACAATGTCTGCTTTATTAATATAATCACGAGCACGCTCCACGCCGAGGGCTTCTACCGTATCTTGAGTATCGCGAATACCTGCCGTATCGATGAGGCGTAGAGAGATGCCTTCTACGGTCATATATTCTTCAATACTATCCCGCGTCGTCCCTGGAATATCCGTTACAATAGCGCGGTTTTCACGCAAGAGAGCGTTCATAAGGCTCGATTTACCTGCATTTGGACGACCTACAATAACCGTCGTAATACCGTCGCGAATGAGGCGTCCCGTATTCGCTGTGGATAACAAATCATCCATAGCTTTCAAAATAGGCTGTAATTGATCGCGAACCTCTTGGCTCGTTACGTCCTCAATATCCTCCTCAGGATAGTCGATGGTTACCTCTAAATGAGCAATCATGGCGATGAGCTGTTCACGCACATCTTTTACAAAGGACGAAACGGTACCGTCTAGCTGAGATACAGCGAGAGAGAGGGAGTCCTCTGTTTTCGCTTCAATAATATCAATGATCGCCTCCGCTTGGGTGAGGTCGATACGTCCGTTCATAAAGGCGCGCTTCGTAAATTCGCCGGCTTCAGCCATACGCACATCGTGATTTACGAGCAATTTTAAGATTTGTCGAACCGGCACAATACCGCCGTGACACTGAATTTCTACCACATCCTCTGCGGTGTAAGAATGAGGGCCTTTCATTAATAACACAAGAACCTCGTCGATGGTCTTGTTCGTTGCAGGGTCCACAATGGTTCCGTATTGTATCGTTCTATTTTGGCGGTCCATCAAAGGAACGGTGCCAGCGCTCTTGAACAGGCTATTTACAATAGGAAAACTATCCTTGCCGCTAACACGAATAATACCAACCCCGCCGATGCCGGGCGGCGTCGCAATGGCCGCTATTGTATCATCTATATACATACATATCTCCGTATTTCGATTATCTAGTATTTGCTTTTGTATATGTTCTTCGCCTGTGAAAGTTAAACTAAACTAATCTTTGCATGCGAAGATTAACTTAGGTTAGCTTTCACCATAACCTAAAGAATAATGGGGGCAGCCCTCAAGCAACCGAGAATATCAGTCACTTGAAAGCTACACCACTATATTATTTTTTGTACGTAATCACAACGTGACGGAACGGTTCGTCCCCTTCACTGTTAGTAACAACGTTTTTATCCCCTTGAAGGGCAGTGTGAATGATTTTACGTTCAAAAGCATTCATCGGTTCTAAGGAAACCTTTTGACGGTTGCGTTTTACCTTAGAAGCCAAGCGTTTCGCGAGATTCACCAATGTTTCTTCTCGACGAGAACGGTAATTTTCCACATCTACAACGATGTGGCAGTGGCCAGATACATCCTTGTGTGCCACGAGATTTGTTAAGTATTGAATAGCATCCAATGTTTGACCATGTTTACCGATCAAAATACCTAAATCTTCGCCGTGTACTTGGAATGTAATCTTATCTTTCGTCATCATTTTTTCGATAACTACAGTGAGGCCCATTTGTGTAAACATATCATCGAGGAATTGTTTACCTTTTTCAGCAATTTCTTGTTGATCTTCTTTTGAAAGTTCCTTTTTAGAAGGTTTTTCTACGACATCATCTTCAGAAGTTTCAACTGCTGTATCTTGTACTTCTGTTTCACTTGTTGCTACTGGCTTGGAAGCAACAGCTACAGATTGTTCTTCTACATGAGCTACTTCTTCTTGCGTAGCAGTTTTAGCTACAGATGTGAAGAATAAGCGAACAACTGCTGGTTTACGACCAATGCCCAAGAAGCCATTAGAAGGTTGTTCCAAGACTTTAGTTTCTACCAATTCTTGGCCATCTTCAGCCAATTGAGCTACGCCTTTGGCAATGGCATCTTCAATGGTTTTAGCAGATACATCGATAAATTCCATAGTGTCTCCTATTTCTTAGCTTCTAAGCTTTTGTAAATGAAATGTTGTTGCACAAATTGGAATACATTGGATACGATCCAGTAAATAACTAATCCAGATGGGAAGTTAAGGGAGATGTAACCAATGAATAAAGGCATAAAGATTGTCATAATCTTTTGTTGTTGCGCAGCAGCACCAGTTGCACCGCTACTAGTTTGCTTGGACATAATCCATGTAGATAATGCACTCAATACTGGCAAAATGTACATTGGATCTGGTTCGCCAAGACTAGGAAGCCATAAGAATTGTACATAGTTTTGATCGTATGGATAGCCTTGTAAAGCATAGAAGATAGCGATCAAGAATGGCATTTGCACCAATAGAGGCAAACAACCAGCCAATGGGTTAACGCCCATTTCTTTGTACAATGCACCCATTTCCGCTTGAAGTTTTGCAGGATCGTTTTTGTATTTATCTTGCAATTCTTTCATGCGAGGCTGTAACTCTTGCATAGCCTTCATGGATTTGATTTGTTTTACAGTAAGTGGTGCCAAAACCGCTTTAATAACGATTGTTAAAAGGATAATAGCCACACCGTAGCTTGGATAGCCTACCATTTGAGTTAATTGGAACGCATAGGTTACCAATGTAGTCATCAATTCAACGATAGGGTGGAATATACTACTTAAGAATTCCATTGTTTCTCCTTTTTCTTACAGTCCGAAACCGTCCTTTGCGCATCCATATATCGTTATGGTATGGTCTAAATTTCATCCATACAGATGCTCAGGTATTTCCAAAACTATGCTAGATGTTTTTTGTGAAAGTTGCTTTCACAGAACGCAAAACCAGCCTAAACCCTCGTGGGTTAAGGAACTGGATCGTAGCCACCCTTGTGGAAAGGATGGCAGCGAAGAATGCGTTTTAAACCCATCCAGCTACCTTTCAAAGGACCATATTTTTCGATGGCCTGCAAAGTATATGTGGAACATGTCGGATAATAACGGCAACATCCAGGTTTTAAGGGAGATATGGCAAGCTGATAAAACCTAATTAAAAGTCGTAAAAGCATTGTTATACAGCGTTTCATGGAAACCTCCATATACACAAAAAAGGACCAAAGCCTTCTAACTTGTGGTCCTATTTATCATTTTGTATCAACAATTTGCTTTTTCGCAAAAGATACAAAATTTCCTTTTCCGCTTTTTCGTAGGTAGCGTTTTTCAGAGGGCCACGTCCAACAATTACGATATGATACCCTTCGCGTATGGAATGTTGATTGAGGCGATACACCTCTTTCATGAGCCGTCTAGCTCGGTTGCGCTCAACAGCACAACCAACCTTTTTGCCGGTTACAAAACCAATGCGCGTAGATTGCTTCGCCACGGGCATACGATAGAGTACACACATACGGCCTACTTCGTATTTACCGTGCTTATACACAAGGCGATATTCATTATTGTGCGTCAGTCGTCTTGCTTTATCGAGGCAATAATCCATATGCATTGTCCTTAAGTCCTAAGAATAGAAAAACTTGGCAGCAGCGCCAAGTTTTTTCTCCTGCCTAACAGCTATTATATTATGCAGATAAGCGTTTTCTGCCTTTTGCACGTCTTCTTTTTAAAACGAGACGGCCACCGATAGTTTTCATGCGTTCACGGAAACCATGGGTACGTTTTCTCCAAAGAGTATTTGGTTGGTAAGTACGTTTCATTAGTAAAACACCTCCTCGTCATTTTGTATTGTTTTACTTATACCATAACAGGGTAATTATAGAGTTAAAACGTAAATTTGTCAATCATTTAGGGCTATTCTGAAAGACTTTTATCATAGATTTTACTTAAATCCGATAGAACTTAAAACTGATACTACTTTTATAGGGGGAGGAATAGATGTGGTTTTCTCCCTCCATACTCATCGTAAGTCGGTCAAAAATCCACATCTATTCCTGCTCCTAACACACTCTAATGACTACTATAACACCTACCACCAGTATAAAAAGTAGTATCAGTTTTTATATCAAACCTAAAAGTCTTTCAGAATACGGATCTAAGATTTAACAAACCTTCCCTTTTAACCTCTTGAGGAGAAAGGGAAAATTGATGTAAACGTAACATCAATATCAGCAACACAAGAACTCACAACTCTAATATTTTTTATATAAAACAAATTTATGTTTTGATCTCTAGTTGGAGGAGGGGGAGGAATAGATGTGGTTTTCTCCCTCCATACTCATCGTTTCGGTCAAAAATCCACATCTATTCCTGCTCCTAACGCACTCTAATGACTACTATAACACCTACTATCAGTATAAAAAGTAGTATCAGTTTTTATATCAAACCTAAAAGTCTTTCAGAATACTGATCTAAGATGTAACAAATCTTACCTTTTAACCTCTTGAGGAGAAAGAGGAAAAATTGATGTTACGTTTCCAAATGATTAGGGCTCCTTCATCGATCCATACTAACCGTAAAGTCGCTCAAAAGGACCCTATATTCTCTCCCTAAGACAACCCTAATTTTACCTTACACACCACTACACGATGTAAACGTAACATCAATATCAGCAACACAAGAACTCACAATTCTAATATTTTTTATATTAGACAAATTTATGTTTTAATCTCTAGTTGGAAGGAAGAGAGGAATAGATGTGGTTTTCTCCCTTTTCCCTTTACGCCATATGAAATTACAATTTGTTTTATGAACAGGATTTTATTGTTTAGTAACGATGATTAGATAGTTTCTAGATTACTTTTCCACAGTTATTATTTATAAACATGGTTATCTATCTTTGTAAGAAAGGGGATTGATACTAATTTTTAAGCGACTTGCGTCAGAATGGAGCGAGAAAATTAGTATCAATTCCTTCCTAAAAGTAATCTAGAAACAAAGATAAAAATAAGTGGATAAAAATTAGATTTATAAATCATCGTTACTTAGTTAAAAATAGTTCATATACAAATTGTAATTCCATAAAAGTAGTTTCACTTCCTCCCCCAAAAGTAATAGATATACCCATAAAAATTTAAAATATACATTATAAACAGTTTATAAAAGTTATCCACAGATTGAATGACAAATTACTTATTTTTTGGTACAATCATAACTGAAATTAGGAAAAAGTATATATTTTTATAAGTTTTTGTTGGATAACTTTTAAGGTTATCCACATTTTTTCTCTTTTGACCTGTGTAATCTATAAAGTCAGTTATTATCTGGTTGGAAGAGAATTTTATTTTCACTTATTCACAGGTTGTGCACAGGTTATTCACAGGAATAACATGTTTTTCCACAGCTTTCACAAGAGTTATACACATTATTCCTAAAGTTATACACATTTATCGCAATAGTTATACACAAGAGGCACGTCATGCAGTCATTTGATTTGAATAATATATGGGAACATATATTGCAAGAGGCGAAAAAGAACATGCAACATTTGCCTGACGCGTTGTACTTGCGCGTCACGTCATCGTTGATTCCCATGTCTCTCGAAAGTCATTCGATCCATATTGGGGTCATGCAAACATTTGTAAAAAACTTAATCGATCAGCAGCCACAGATTAGCAAGGCTTTGCAGGATGCTATTACTACGGTTATAGGTTCTCATCGTGATATGGTGTTATTCGATTTCAATCAAGAAAGTGTAGATACTACCTTTGTTGATGAAAGTCTCATCGATGATGCACCTGTAGTGGCTCCGCCGATGCCATTACCTCCAGTAGTAGAGGAGAAAACGCATCAAGAGGAGTTCTACAAACCAATTTATCAAGAGCCGGTCTATATCGATCGTGCTCCAGCGCCTGTGGAAATCCCAGATGAACCAATGGTAGCGCCTAGTAAAACTGTTGAAACTACAACACCTACATTACAGTCTGATAATGTACCTGTAGATTTATCCTTATCTAATCTAAACCCAGCGTATCGCTTTGACAACTATGTAACAGGCAACGCGAACCGCATTCCATTTGGGGCTGCTCAAAATGTAGCCGAATATCCTGGTGGCGACTATAATCCGCTCTTTATCTATGGTCCTTCAGGCCTCGGTAAAACGCATTTGATGCACGCCATCGGCAATGCCATCAAGGAAAATCATCCACACATGAAGGTTATGTCTATTACGAGCGAAAACTTTATGAACATTTTCGTCGAAACATTACAGCGTAACCAAGGTAAATTGTTCCGCAACACGTTCCGCAATATCGACGTGCTCATGATTGATGATATTCAGTTCCTTGAAAGTCGTGAAAGTACGAAAACCGAGCTATTTAATACGTTCAATGAGTTATTAAATAACAACAAACAAATCGTACTTACTTCTGATACAATGCCAAACGATATGGAGCAATTCGAAGACCGTCTCCGTTCTCGTTTCCAAGCTGGCTACATTGCAACAATGGAAAATCCAGATTTAGAAACGCGCATTGCTATCTTTAGATCCTTACTCGAAAGAGAATATAAGAAAAATCGCGTTATCCGTATCGATAACGACTCCATCAACTACGTGGCACTTCAATTCAGCGAAAACGTCCGCGTGTTGCAAGGTGCTTTCACAAAATTAATCGGTACTGCATCTATCGATCAACGTCTTGAATCTATCGATTTAGAATACACTAAACAAGCCTTGGCTGGCCTCGTTCACACAGAAGAGGTTAACATGGTGACTATTGAAAGTATTCAGAATTTTGTAAGTTCTTATTTCAATATTAAAAAGCAAGACTTGCTCGGTAAGAAGCGTAAAGCACAGTTCGCATTCCCACGGCAAGTGGCCATGTATCTCTGCCGCGATATGATCAATGAAAGTTATCCGCAAATCGCAGCTGCGTTCTCTCGTGACCATACAACAATTCTCCATGCGTACGATAAAATTACGAAGGAAATTGAACGAAACGAAGAAACTAAGAACATGATTTCTGAAATTAAACAGAAATTAACAACCTGTGGATAACTCTGTGGATATATTGTGCGTAACTTTGTGGATATCCTAAAAACCGTACTCCGCTGTGAGTATGTGGATAAGTGGTTACAAACTATCAACATAGTTATACACAACCAAGAAATCGCACAGTTAGTAGCGCCAATTCACTTTTACACATATGAACAGGCCCCTACTATTACTACTACTAAAACTAACAAACAATCAAAAAACCAGTAGAAACAGATCTATCGCAGAATATCTATAGAGCATCTACGGTAGCAAATATAGAATATTACAAACAAGAGAAATAGTTATCAATGCTTCTACATTATATGAAAATAGTACATACAAACAATATATATATAATGTAAAGCAATCTACAAATCTAATAATACTAATAACAAACAGACAAATTATAAAGGAGTAACATATGCATATTACATTCCCAAAAGCAAATCTCCAAAAAGCAATCAACGTATTGCAAAAGGTATCTCAAAATAAAACAAGTTCCAACTTACCAGGTGCTATCTATATGACAACAAAAAATGGTCAAGTAGAATTGCAAGGTAATGACTTTGAACTAGGTATTCGTTTAACAATCGACGGCGACATTAAAGAACCTGGTACATTAGTTGTAGGTTCCCGCTACTTCCAAGAATTAATTCGCAAATTACCAGGCGATACCATCGAACTTTACAAACCAGAGGATGGTAATTCTTTAACAATCACTTCTGGCTCTTCCGAATTCAACTTAGTAACATTGCATCCAGATGATTTCTCTTTAGTTGAACAAATTCACGACCAAGATCATGTGAACATCGATAGCTTTGCTATGAAAGAACTCATCGATTTAACAAACTACGCAGCTGCTACTGACGAAGATCGTCCTGTATTTACAGGTGCTCTTCTTGAAATCAAAGAAAACGAAGTAACAATGGTTGCTACTGATACACACCGCATGGCTGTTAAGAAAATTACCATCGATGAACCAGCAACTACGCCAATGCGCGCTATCATTCCTACAAAAACATTGGCTGAAGTATCTCGTTTATTACCAACAGATAATCCAGCCATGATCAACATCATTTGGAACCGTACACAAATCGTGTTCAACTTTGAATCTATTTACATCATTTCTCGTTTGATCGAAGGTACGTACCCTGAATATGAAAAGGTAATTCCTTCCCAATTCGATTCTAGCGCTGTTATCGACCGCCGCGAATTCGCTGGTGCTGTTGACCGTGTATCCTTGTTGGCAAAAGATATCAGCTATAACGTAATTCGTTATGATTGGGCTGAAAGCAATGTAACATTGTCTACTCAAAATACTGAAATCGGTATGGCAAAAGAAGACGTAGCTGTTGAATTTAAAGGTACACCGTTTACAATTTCCTTCAACGGTCGCTACATCTCAGACATCTTGCGCCACAGCACAGGCGACAACATTCACTTGTTCTTAAAACAAAATGGTCCTGTTGTTATTCGCCAAGACAATAATCCGAACTATACATACGTAGTAACACCAGTTCGTACGAATGCATAAAGTAGGGCAGTAGTCAATGGAGGAGCTTGCGACGACAGGGACACTGCATCACTTTGTTCCGAACGTAAAATTTTCTAGGCTACAACGTAGCCTAAAGAAAATTCACAGTGAGGAACTGTACTCTGGTACTAAATAATTAATAATATTTTATGTTGATGTCTATTATTATTTAATTGATAATTTAATCAACGTATTGTATATTCTAGTGAATTAATATACATATTTTTATTAGGTAATGATGATTAAAAGTCATCGTTACCTAATTCCCATATAGTTATAAATTGTCCACTATAGGAGGACGTCATGAAAGAGCAACAGCAGGTACCCATTCATACGGAGTACATTCAAATTGATCAGTTGTTGAAGTTAGAAGGTATCATCGAAACAGGTGGTCAAATTAAATCCTTTATCGAAGAAGGTATTCTTACTTTGAATGGTCAGGTTGTCACAGAAAAGCGCAAGAAGTGCCGCGTTGGCGATGTGATTTCTTGTGAAGGTCTCGATGTAGATCTCGTAATTACCCAAGAGGAGGCATAATCGGTGAGAATTGACTCACTGCAATTATTCCAGTTTCGTAATTATAAGGATGTAACGATTCAGTTTAATCCGGAGATTATCGTTTTGCACGGCACTAATGGGGCTGGTAAGACGAATATTCTTGAATCTATCTATGTGGGTACCATTGGTAAAAGCCATCGGACCAACGATACGTCAGATATGCTCATGTTCAATGCTGAGGAAGCTGGCATTGTAGTAAAGTTCGAGAAAAAGGATACGCCACAAAAGGTAAATATTAAGTTATTCCGCCAAGGTCCTAAGGATATTCGCTTAAACGATACTAAAATATCTCAAAAGGAACTGATTGGTACATTAAATACAGTTATATTCTGTCCTGAAGATTTACAACTCATCAAGGGAACTCCGTCGGGACGTAGACGTTTCCTCGATATGGAAATCTCTCAGACTAGCGCTACGTACTATCATCAGTTGATGCAGTATAATCGATTATTACAGCAGCGCAATGCGATCCTTAAAGAATATAGAGGGAAGCAAAACATTCCTCTTGAAGAATGGGATTTACAGTTAGCTGATATGGCGAGCTTTATCGTAAAGAAACGATTAGAAAGCTTGAAGAAAATTAACCTTCTCATCGATTTGATGAATCGTAAATTAACGGGTGGTCTCGAGAATTTGACCATCGGTTATGAACAGCCTTATATGGACAATGGTTCATTAGAATATACAAAGGAAGGATTTTACGAGCGCATTAAAGCAGCGTTGCCGCAGGATCGTCATCGGATGACTACTAGCGTAGGTCCTCACCGCGATGATTTACGATTCTTCTCTGATGCGATGGATTTAAAGAAATTTGGATCCCAAGGGCAGCAACGAACTGCTGTATTATCCTTAAAGTTGAGTGAACTTGAGTTTATCAAGTCCGAGGTTGGAGAATACCCAGTTCTGTTATTGGATGATGTATTGAGCGAACTTGATGAGTCGAGACGAGCGAATTTATTGCAGTTTATTCATAAACGTATTCAAACATTTATTACTACTACAGATATTCACGATTTTAAAGATTTGAAATCTGTTCAATTTATTTCTTGTGAAGGGGGAAAGGTTCAGTATGGACAGCCTTGATCTTTGTTTACCAAAGGCCTTATCAAAACTGAATTTACTGGAACAATATAAATTAAATACCCTCGTTCACAAGTGGCGTGATGTAGTGGGCGATGTCATTGCGGATCATACGAAAATTGTATCTATCAAGCCTCCCGATATGGTTATCAGTGCAGATAACTCCATGTGGATGCAGGAATTACAGATGCAAAAACGACGTATCATTGAGGCTGTTAACAAGTATTACCATCAAGAGGTGATCAAAGATATTCGCTTCATTATGAAACGGCAGAGCTATGTGAAAGCTAATACTGATACATCTATTTCATTGCCTGATGAACAGATTATTACAAAACGTATTAATTTCGCAGACATCGTGCTTTCAAAAGAAGATGTAGATGCCATTGATAAGTCGTTAGAACAAACGGATAACGAAGAATTACGAGCTGCTTTCAGAAAAGTACAAATTACGGCTCGAAAGCGTGAAATCTATTTAGAGCAGCATGGCTATCATCGTTGTGGTCGATGTGGCATGCATATGCAATCTAAACGGGACATCTGCCCTACTTGTGAATATGAATTGCATCGAAAACATATTAAGGACATTAAGTCGGTTATTAGAAAGTACCCGTACTTTAAATATAGTGATTGTCAGCAATTCATACAATGTACATTCCCAGATTTTGCAGAAGCGATGCGAGAATCCATATACTTTTACCTAGATAAAATTTATAAAGGATCCATCAATCGCCGTCATATGTATATGGTGGCTATGCTCATCACCCATAAAAAGCCTGATGAGCTAACGGATCAACATGTTATCAATTTGTGCAATAAATATCGGTCTAAGTTCCTTGCTGAAGAAGAACAGCGCAAAATTGATGCCCTTAATGGGACATTAGAAAAGTAGAGGGGGCATTCCTATGTACGTTCATATTGGGGATACCGTTTCCGTGCCTATTGAATCCATCATTACCATGGTGCACGCCAAGGGCGGAAAGTCCCATAAAAGTCCTATTCATCACTATGAAACGCTAGAGTATATCGCCATGGTACCAGAGGAGCAAATCAAGACCTATGTGGTCACTGATGATTGCGTTTATGGATCTGGTATTAGCATTAAGACTTTAATGAGACGAATTGATGAGTTTTATAGTATAATAAAGAGATAAGATTTATTCTGTACATGTGTTGTACCAAATTTCAATCCAGTACAGTGTGATAGATTGTTAGGAGGAGTTTGTTTCATGCCTGAAGAAAATTATGGCGCTCAGAATATACAAGTTCTTGAGGGTCTTGACGCGGTACGTAAACGCCCTGGTATGTACATTGGTAGTACGTCCATTCGCGGTTTACATCACCTCGTTTATGAAGTAGTAGATAACTCTGTAGACGAAGCGCTTGCAGGTTACGCTACACATATCGAAGTATCCATTAATGAAGATAACAGCATCACTGTTGTCGATGATGGTCGTGGTATTCCTACAGGGATGCATGAATCTGGTATGTCTGCGGTAGAGTTAGTATTAACAAAATTGCATGCTGGCGGTAAATTTGGCGGTGGCGGCTACAAGGTTTCTGGTGGTCTTCACGGCGTAGGTATTTCCGTAGTAAATGCGTTGAGTGAATGGACTAAGGTTCAAGTAGCTCAAAACGGTATCATTCAAGAGATTACATTCGCTCGTGGTCATAAGACTTCCGAGTTACATGAAATCGGCAAAGCAGAAGGTACTGGTACTACAGTTATCTTCAAGCCAGATGCTGAAATCTTTGAAACTACAGTATTCAACTTTGATACATTGAAAATTCGTTTACAAGAATTGGCATTCCTTAACAAAGGTCTTCGCATTACATTGAGCGATTTGCGCCAAGAGGAACCTCGTGTTGAAAGCTTCCACTACGAAGGTGGTTTGAGTTCTTTCATTGCCTTCTTGAACGAAAATAAAGAAGTAGTAAATCCTACTGTTATCGACATTGAAAATACAAAAGACGACGTAGTAGTAGACGTAGCGTTGCAATATAACGATAGCTACAGCGAAAATTTGTTGTCCTTTGTAAATAACATCAATACTGTTGACGGTGGTACTCACCTTTCTGGTTTCCGTGCTGCCTTGACTCGTACACTCAATGATTATGGCCGTAAATCTGGCTTGATTAAGGAAAATGAGTCCAACCTTTCCGGTGAAGACGTACGTGAAGGTTTGACAGCTGTTGTATCTGTAAAAGTATTGGAACCTCAATTTGAAGGCCAAACAAAAACTAAACTTGGCAATAGCGAAGTTAAAGGTATTACAGATGTTATCGTATCTGAAGGTCTTAAGACATTCTTCGAAGAACATCCTCAAGATGCGAAGAAAATCATCGAAAAAGCAACAATGGCAAGCCGTGCTCGTGAGGCAGCTCGTAAAGCCCGCGATTTAACTCGCCGTAAAAATGCGTTGGAAGTATCTAGCCTTCCTGGTAAATTGGCAGATTGCTCCGAAAAAGATACATCTATGACTGAAATTTATCTAGTCGAAGGTGACTCTGCGGGCGGTTCTGCAAAACAAGGTCGTGACCGTCGTTACCAAGCGATTTTACCATTGCGTGGTAAGATCCTTAACGTAGAAAAGGCACGCCTTGATAAGATTTTAGCTAATAACGAAATTCGCTCCATGATTACCGCTTTCGGTACTGGTATTGGGGAAGAGTTCGATATTACAAAATCCCGTTATAACAAGATTATCATCATGACAGATGCGGACGTTGATGGCGCTCATATCCGTACCTTGTTATTAACATTCTTCTACCGTTATATGAAACCATTGGTAGAGGAAGGTCATATCTACATTGCTCAACCACCGTTGTACCAAATCAAGAAGGGTAAATCCCACTGGTATGTATACTCTGATGCAGAGCTTACAGCTAAGCTTGATGAGGTAGGTCGTGATGGTATCACAATCCAACGTTATAAAGGTTTAGGTGAAATGAACCCTGAACAATTGTGGGAAACTACCATGAACCCAGAAAACCGTACGATTTTACAAGTTAGCTTAGAGGATTCCATCGAAGCTGATAAAATCTTTACAGTTCTCATGGGCGATAAGGTAGAACCTCGTCGTAAATTTATTGAAGATAACGCAAAATATGTGCGTAATCTAGATTTATAAGAGGTGACCCATGGCTGAAAATCAAAATAATAATGTAGAGTTTACCTCTAATAAAGATCAACATTTAAAACGTTCCCTAAAAGCGCGTCATATGAATATGATCGCTTTAGGTGGCGCTATCGGTACTGGCTTATTCGTAGCCGGTGGTGAAGTGGTAAGTACAGCAGGCCCTGGTGGTGCGCTTGTAGCTTACGGCCTCATCGGTATCATGGTATACTTCCTCATGACATCTCTTGGGGAAATGGCTACGTACTTGCCAATTCCAGGTTCCTTCGGGACTTATGCAAAACGCTATGTAGACCCTGCCTTTGGTTTTGCCTTAGGTTGGAACTATTGGTTTAACTGGGCTATTACATTGGCTGCTGAAGTATTAGCAGGGGCACTGATCATGAAATATTGGTTCCCTGATGTGCCTGCCATTGTATGGTCTGCTCTGTTCTTGTTCGTTTTATTCGGCTTGAACTATTTATCCACACGTTCCTTTGGTGAAAGTGAATATGTATTCTCTAGCATCAAGGTTATTACTGTATTCGTATTCCTGTTCTGTGGCTTCATGCTCATCTTTGGCATTGGTGGCACATCTCCAGGATTTGCGAACTGGACAGTAGGGGAAGCACCATTCGTAGGTGGCTGGGAATCCATTCTCGCTATCTTCATGGTAGCTGGTTTCTCCTTCCAAGGTACTGAGCTTATCGGCGTAGCTGCTGGTGAAGCAGAAGACCCTGAAAAGAATGTACCAAAAGCGATTAATACAATCTTCTGGCGTATTCTATTGTTCTATATCGGTGCTTTCACAGTTATCGGTTTCTTAATTCCGTACACTGATCCAAATCTGTTGAATTCTAGTGTAGAGAATGTATCTATTTCTCCATTCACACTCGTATTTGACCGCTTTGGTTTTGCCTTTGCTGCTAGCTTTATCAATGCTATTATCTTAACGGCAGTACTCAGTGCTGGTAACTCTGGTCTATATTCTTCTACGCGTATGCTTTACGCACTCGCTAAAGAAGGTCAAGCACCTAAGATTTTTGCTAAGCTTAATAGCCGTGGCGTTCCAGTGCCAGCGTTAATCTTAACGACAGCAATCGGTTTATTTGCATTCCTTACAAGCTTCATCGGTGAAGGTACTGCATATACTTGGATTGTTAATATTTCCGGTCTTTGCGGTTTCATCGCTTGGGTTGGTATTGCTGTTTCTCACTATCGCTTCCGTCGTGCCTTCATTGCACAAGGTAGAGATCTTAGTGAATTACCTTACAAAGCGTGGTTGTTCCCAATTGGCCCAATCTTGGCGTTCATTCTTTGCGTCATCATCATTGCTGGTCAAAACTACTCCGCTTTCACAGGCGATACAATCGACTGGTATGGCGTATCCGTTGCGTACATCGGATTGCCAATCTTCTTCGCAGTATACTTAGGTTACAAATACATCAAGAAAACAAAACTTGTTCCATTGAAAGAGGTTAACCTAGACCGCGATTTTGATCGATAAAAACATATAATTAGACCTGTTCATTATGAATGTAGTGAATAGGTCTTTTTTTGTGATTGTATTTCTGTGAAAGCCTTGCTATAATAAATCAAAATATATTGTAGTCAATTAGAGAGGATACAATTATGATTATTACTACAACTATGCATATTGAAAATAAACCTGTACAAGAGTACAAAGGTATCGTATTTGGTGAGGTCGTAGAAGGCCGTAACTTTGTGAAAGACTTCATGTCTGGCATTCGCGACATCGTTGGTGGCCGTAGCGGTAGCTATGAAAACTCCTTGATGAATGCACGCCAAGCAGCGCTTGATGAAATGTCTCAACGGGCTTCTAAATTGGGTGCTAATGCTGTTATTGGCGTATCCTTCCAATACAGCACAGTAGGTGCAGAAAATGGTATGCTCATGGTTACATGCAATGGTACAGCTGTTGTAGTTTAATAGGTAATAGACTATAAGTTTCCATGTATTATTGTAACTAAAAACAGCAGGGTGGTAGCCCTGCTGTTTTTTTATTTTATCTTGTACCAGCTTGCATACATGACTGGTAATACGATAAGTGTTAGCACTGTTGCCACTAGTAGGCCACCGCTAAAGGCGATAGCAAGTGGGCTCCAGAATACAGATCCCATGAGAGGAATCATGCCTAAAATCGCTGCGATAGCAGTGAGCATGATAGGGCGGAAACGAAGTGTAGCGGAGTTGATAATCGCTTCACGAGGTTCTTGTCCTTCTGCCTTGTGGATTTCGATTTGGTCTAACAAGATAATGGAGTTACGAATGATCATACCCGAAAGGGCGATGATACCTAGAATAGCCATAAAGCCCAATGGCGTTCTTGTAATATTCAGAGCCAATACGACGCCGATTAATCCGAGAGGGGCTGTGAGCAAGGCCATAAACATGAGGGCGATACGCTTTAATTGGAACATGAGGATTGTCATGATCACAAAGAGCATAATCGGCATTGGTGTTAACAGATTTTGTACAGCTGTTACGCTCTTTTCTGCGGCCCCATCAAGTTCAATGGTATATCCTGTAGGCAAGGAATCGCGAATGTCTTGTAAGGATTTATAAACCTCTTTTGTTTTCGCATTGCCTAAGACACCTGCATTTACATTAGCGTGAATGCTGATGGTTGGCATCATGTTGCGATGCCAGATAATACCATCCTCTTGGGTCATGGAGATGGTTGCAATTTGGCTAAGAGGTACGTAAGAACCATTACCTGTTTGAATTGGTAAGGAGGATAGAGCACTTAAATTGTGTTGTTCATTATCTCCTAAACGGAATGTAACAGGAATTGTTTGGTTACCTTCGTAGTATTCACCAGATTTTGTACCGGATAATAAACTTTGCAAGTGTAAGGATACGGCATAGCTATCGATACCAAGTAAACGAGCCTTGTTAGGATCGATATGAACATTGGCTACTGGTTCCGTATCTGGCCAGTCAAAGGCTATGTTATGCAAATCTTTATCGCCTTGCATCTTGTCTTTTACCTTGTTGGCAATTTCTTTTACCACCTTTTGATCAGGTCCAGATACGCGGAGCATAACTGGATATTTGGATGGTGGACCAATTTGTAAGAATTGCGTATTAACAAGGGAAGATGGGAATTCTTCATTTAAGTATGGCGTCAATTCAGCATATAGTTTATCGCGATCCTCTAAGGATTTAGTAACGATAACGTACTGCAAGAAATTGTTCCGTTGCAATTCCGGTTCCAAGGTGAGGACGAAACGTGGAGAACCTTGTCCAATATAAGATGTAAAGGTTGAAATATGTTCGTTACCTTGTAAATGTTCGTCGATGATCTTCGCTTGATTTGCGGTGTACTCGATGGATGAACTTTGAGGGAATTGCATGGATACGATGATTTCATTACGCGTTGATGATGGGAAAAATTCCTGTTTTATCAATGGTAGTGAAAGTAGTGATAACACAAAGGCACCTAAGGTGATGAGTAATACTACCTTATGATGACCTAAGGCCCAATGTAACAGTCTTTCAAACTTGTCATAGAATGTAACACTAAGATTATGCATGATATGGTCTCGTTTGGTCCATTCTGATTCAGGTTTTGGAGCTTTGTTTTCGATGATTTTATAACCGAGAACAGGGCTGACGAGAACAGAGGCGAACCAAGATAGGATGAGCGCCATAAATACAACGATGGATAGAGATTTTGTAAACTCTGCTACCATGCCTTCTGCGAGTGCTAATGGTAAGAAGCCAGCACAGGTAATGAGCGTACCAGATAGCATAGGGAATGCTGTCGATTGATAAGCAAAGGTGGCAGATCTAAAGTGACCCCAACCTTCTTCGAGCTTAATGCTCATCATTTCTACAACGATGATGGCATCGTCTACGAGGAGGCCTAGAGCCAGTATTAATGCACCTAGACTAACCTTGTGCAGATAAATGCCATTTTCATACATCAAAATGAATGTGGTAGACACAACGACTGGAATAGTGAGGGCTACGACCACACCTGTACGCAAGCCAAGAGATGCAAAGCTTACGAGCAATACGATGGCGATGGCTTCAAATAAGGATTGTGAGAAGTCCCCAATGGATTCCTTAACAATATGTGGCTGGTTAGATACTTGATCGAGTTCAAGGCCTGCAGGGATGGTTTTCTTCAACTCTGCTAGCTTTTTATCGATAGCTTCACCAAATTCCACATTGTTAGCCCCAGCATCCATGGAGATGGCAATACCGATAGCTGGCTTGCCTTCATAGTAGAATTGAGGATTGCTAGGATCTTGGTAGGTCATAGTTACATCAGCCATGTCGCCAAGGCGCAAGGTTTGATTATTGATGCGAATTGGCATATCTTGTACGGCTTGCGGACTATCGAATAGGCCGTTCACGCGGAGATATACATTATTCGTATCCGTCGTAATCATACCAGCTGGAACCATCATACTTTGCTGTTTGATAGCCGTTAATAGTTGTTGTGTACTGATTTTATAGGATGCCAGTTTATCCTTATTAATCGTTACATTAAGGGTTTGTTGTTGAACCCCAATGAGGCTGATTTTCTTAACGTTTGGAACAGATAACAATTGACGTTTTAAGTCTTCTGCTTGTTGACGCTTTTCTTCATAGGAGAATTCATCGCCGCTAATGGCGTAGATAATGCCGTATACATCATCAAATCTGTCGTTGATAGTCGGTCCTTGAACACCTTGTGGTAATGACTTCCATTCATCGTTGATCATGTTCCGCGCTTCTTCCCAAGCGGGACGGATTTTATCGGATGGTAGATTTTCTTTCAGATTAATATAAATAACTGATTTGCTGCCATCTGTGAAAGATTTTGTATAATCGACGCCAGGTAGGTCGCGCAGTTTTTCTTCTAATTTGTCCGTTACCTGATCCGACATTTCTTGTGGGGAAGCCCCCGGCCAAGCAACGCCGACTACCATGGTGCGCATCGTAAAGTCTGGGTCTTCCATACGTCCCATATGGTTGTATGAAAAGATACCAAAGGTGAGGAGCACAGCCATGAAGTAGTAGATAATGGACTTGTGTTTTAAAGCCCATTCGGCTAAGTTAAATTGTTTCATTGACTCACCGCCGTCCCTTCTTGTAATTGTTGGGTACCAGCAGTGATGACAATGTCACCCTTAGCTAAGCCAGATGTGACGATAACTGAGTTTTGACCAAAATCACCAGTCTTGATTGGCACGAGATGAGCCTTTTTATCGCGGATGATGTAGACCGCATTGTTGCCGTTTGAGTCTTTTACAAGAGCCGTCAACGGAATGGTGATATTGCTTGTATCCGTCGTAGTTAGATTTACGTTAACTGTCATACCTAGCTGTACTTCACTAGGTGCATTTTGCAAGGCAATTTTTACTGTATACGTTCTTGCTACTGGATCTGGAACTGGTGAAATCTCACGCACAACGCCTTGAACCTTTACATCTGGTAACGCCCAGAAGGTAATCGTAGCAGGGCTACCGACGTGAATCTTGCTCATTTCCTGTTCTGGAAGAGCGATGACCGCTTCTGGATCACGACCAACTGCTAAGGTGCCTACATTTTGACCAGCCGCTACGACTTGGCCAGATTCAAGAGTAAGAGCCGTAATAATGCCCGTATCTGGAGCCGTTAAGCTAGTGTAGCTATTTTGATTGCTACTCAAATTAAGGCTTGCTTGAGCCTGTTGTAATTGAGCAGCTGTGGCATTTAATTGGTTTTCCGCTTGGTCTAATTGCAATTTACTAATCGCTTGTTGCGCATAGAGTTCGCGGTATCGATTAGCATTAGTTTCTGCTAATTCATAAGCCGATTGAGCTGCTTTTACGGCGCCTTCTGCATTTTGCATTTGTGCTGCCGTATCAGAACCATTGATTTGAGCGATAACTTGGCCTGCTTCCACCACATCACCAACATTTACAAATTTGTTGATAACGCGGCCTCCAATTTGAAAGGCTAGTTTAGTTTCCGTTTTATTATGGATAGTACCTGCATAGCCAGCACTCGTAGTGCCTGATTCTTCACCGATGGTGATGGTCCGTACCTTGAGAGTAGTATCCTCAGGTGGCTTTTCTGATCCGCAACCACTTATGATAGAGGTCCCGATTAAGAGGGCTCCTATGGTTGCCATGACTCTTTGATTCATAGAATCTCTCCTTTTACTACACACATAAGCCCTATGACACATAACTACACAATGAAATGATCATAGGACTTTATATTTTAATGGACCTATTTTAGAATAATGACTAGTTTTAAATTAGATGTTATTTCTAGATTAGGTCTAAATATATATTTTATACAATTTAATAATACTATATTTAAATATATAATTCTAGTGTATTTGTAGAAATTTGTAGGAAATAAGAGAATTATATAGTTATTTCATATATTTGTTAGTATATTTTGAAAGTATGCCTATTTATTTTAAAATCACTGGTTGTTAGGTTGTAATAAAAAAGTGAGTCCTCCTTAGAGAACTCACTCTTTTTGTATATAATCTAGTATGTACTAATATCTATTTACTTATCCGTAATTATTAAAGAACAATCATTAATAATGGTAAGCTAATAAATCTTAATTTTTTTCTTCTTCTTGTTCTACAATAGGTTCTTCGTAGGTAACAAGGATTTTATCGATACGGGTATTATCCATGTCGATGACTTCAAAGGTATAGCCATTCCATTTTGCTTTGTCTAATTCTTTTGGAATGCGACCAAAGAGAACATTTAAGAGACCACCCATTGTTTTGTACAAGTCTTTTTCTTCGCCTGGTAATTCTTCATCGATGTGGAAGAATTCTTTAAACTCATCTACGTCGAGGAGGCCATCTACAAGCCAAGATCCGTCTTCACGTTCGACGATTTTGTTTTCTTCTTCCTTAATTTCTTCTTCACCGGAAGGCATGAGGCCTACGATTTCTTCCATAATGTCATGTAAGGTTACAAGACCGCTGAAACCGCCGTATTCATCGAGAACGATGGTTTCATGAACGCCTTCTGTACGGAGTACGTTCAACAATTTCATGAGTGTAATGGATTCTGGAATGAGTAATGGTTCTTTCAAACAAGATTCAATAATATCATGAATGGAACGTTCGCTAGGACGTTGCATGATTTGAACTAATACGTCAGATACGGTAACGAGACCTTTTAATTCGTCCAAGGAATCGGTACCTACAGGAATACGGTAATGGTTGGCATTTTTGAGGACTTCCATAATTTCGTCCTCTGTACCGTTAAGGTCGATCCATTTGAGCTGCGTACGAGGTGTCATGATGTCACCAGCGTTCATATCTGCCAAGTGGAAGATATTTTCTACGAGGATAGGTTCCTCTTCTTCGTAAGCACCCATGGCAACACCTTCGGTAAGCATTTTGTTGATTTCAGACTCTGTAACAGGCGCCTCTTCTTTCACAGTAACGCCTAGTAATTTTAAAAGGAATTCTGTGGAAATGCCGAGGAAGCTAACGATAGGTTTTAATGCTACCGATAACCAGTAAATAGGTTTAGATACTACAACGGCAATGCTTTCAGGACTATTTAATGCTAAACGTTTCGGCACGAGCTCGCCAATAACGAGGGATAAATAGGTGATGATAGCAACGATGAGGAAGGAGCTAATAGATGCAGCATAGGGTTCGATGCTTGGAATGCTTGCCACTAAGATATCCTCTAAAGGACCAGAGAAGGTAGCACCAGAATATAAACCTGTTAAGATACCAACGAGGGTAATACCAATTTGAATGGTAGAGAACATCTCGTTTGGATTTTCTGCTAATTCAAAGGCCTTTTTAGCACGATCATTGCCTGCTTCGGCCATTTCCTCTAATTTTCGTTTCTTTGCATTGACGATGGCCAGTTCCGTCATAGAGAACAAGCCATTCGCGATGATTAATACGACGATAATTATAAAATCTAAGGTCAGATCACTGTCCATGTAAATAGATACTCCTTTTTAATGACATATAATTCTGCACATGAGAATAATAGAAATATTACTCTTTAGTATACCATATTAGAATCAATAAATGTTTGACATAATAAAAGCACCCTAATGGGTGCTTTTATTATGTCACTACATCTGCAAGTGGCTAGATGGTTACTTCCGTCAGTAACTAGCACAAAAAAAAGGAGGGCCACCACCCTCCTTTTTTGTTTGCGTGAAAACGTGTCTCACATTGACTTCCTTTGTCATATATTATAATACATGATTGCCTTTAATTTGTAAATATGGCGCTAATAAGGGTATAGTATGTATATAAATTAAGATTAGTATTAATTATTAGGCCATATAAATTGGACCTCATGATAGGATTAGGTATATGACAAGTGAACAGGAATGGGAACAGGTTTTACAAATAAAGACAGCTGGCCGTGATGATAGTCGGTCTGATACGGAGCATCATCCGTATGAGCCGACGGATTATTGTGTGCTTGAACGCTTGGCGAATAGTGGTCATATTCGCAAGAAAAATACCCTCATTGATTATGGTAGTGGCAAGGGCCGTGTTAGTATTTTTATGGCGTACCAAACGGGTTGTCATTCCATCGGCATCGAATACGATGAACGGCTCTATGAAAAGGCTCTAATTAATGGTGAAAGCCCAGCAGCCCGCAATCGTGTGAGCTTTGTTCATGGTGATGCGGCGCTTTATGAATTGCCAGATCAAGCAGATCATTGCTTTTTCTTTAATCCCTTTGCGCTCCATACGATTAAGCGGGTATTAGGAAATATCTTTGATTCTCTGTATCATCATCCTCGTGAAATTAAGCTATTTTTCTACTACGTAAACGAAGAGGTAGAAAACTTCTTGAATAACCATGTGCGATTGGAACAGGAAGAACCCATTGATTGCAGTGATCTCTTTGAAGAACGTGATGTAAAAGAACGAATTTTAGTGTATTCAGTCAATTTATTTTAGGGGTCTTTCACCTAGATTATTAAGGAAAAAGCAGATAAATTCTGATATAATAATATATTAGAGATTATAAAATCAAATTATTTTTTATGGTTCTATACATTGATTCGTATGCACTAATGTAGTGGATAGGGCTGAGTGTATTGAAGACTGGAGGTACCCGTGGAAATCATCGATACAGCATTGATTGAACGTATTCGCAAGGCCTTAATTAAACGATATGATCGAGATCAACAAATTCAACAAATGATTGAAGAAATTGGTGCCGAAGAGGGACTCAATGAGTCTGAATTAGCTATCGTTTACCAAGCTTATTTAGAGGTTAAGGAACGCGTATACTACACATCCTCTCTCGTGGATTTGTGGAATCAAATTGAAGAGGTTCAAAAACGGATGTCCATGTTGCATACCTACGATTCTCTTGAAGAGGATTTGTTTGGTAATGTGTTAGGCGACGATCAAGAAGATATCATCATTGCTGATAAATCGTATCTTGGCAAGGGTGTTAGCCATACTAACGATGTGTACGCTATGGAACAGGTCCAATTGTCCGATATTCCTGCACAGCACGATTCTACAGTGGGCATGAACCATATTAAATTGAGCGAATTACATTCTATGGGTGGTCTTTTTACAGGTTCTGGTGAAAGCTCCAAACATGAGATGTCTGACCTTGATGAAGCACTTGTAGAGCATATGGATGTAAATTCACTAGATGGTGTGGAAAGTTTAGAAGTCCGTCACTTAGATGAAGAAAATCCATTTGATGAGGAAAACTCTGTATTACTTTCAAAATCTAAAGATACAGAAATATCCCATACAAATAAGGATGCATCTAGTAAAAAAGATGATATAAATGAAAATGATATGTCCTCTATTGATCCATATACAGCAGTAAATGCTTTGTTATTCGGCAAAGCTGGCCTAGATTCTGATAAAGCCAATAAGAAGATGGAAAAGCTTCTTAAAAAGCAATTGAAACGCGTAGATGATGAATGGGCGCGTATCAATGGGACTGACGAAAAGTCTAAAAAATCCAAAGAAGATAAGAAATCTAAGGATGACAAGAAATCCAAAGATGATAAAAAGTCTAAAGAGGATAAAAAGGATAAAAAACATAAAAAGTCTAAAAAAGATAAACATTCTAAATCCGAAGATAAGTTAAAGAAAAAGAAAGACAAGGCTGAAAAGAAGCTTAAGGTCTTAAATGACAAGTTAAAAACAGTCTTCTTATCTGATACTTTCAGTAAAAAAGATAAGAAAAAAGACAAGAAAAAGGATAAAAAATCCAAAAAGGATGGATCCGAAAAAAAGTAGAAACGATAGTTTCTGTATGGAATAGTAAAGCCTCTAAGAAGGCTCAGGAGAGTACTAGTGCTGAGAAATCAGCCAGTACTGGGACTATCGACCGCGGATGCGGTAAATGTAAAAAATGTAAGGGGCCGAAGTGTAAAAAGTATTGTTAGTAGTATTTAGATATTACTAATGGAATTGAATAGTTAATAGTTATAGAAAGTTTTTAATAATATATGGGCGAACAATTCTTTTTATCTCTTCAGCAGAATATAAAATTATTTTTATGGCTTCCAATTCTTTGTGCTATATTTAGAGCTATTTTTATCTATGTATATCATCCTTATGAAAATCTTAATGGAAAAGGAAAAATCATAAGTAAATGCTTTACCTTTGGATTTTGGTGGGGCATGGATATCAACGCGTATCAGCTATTGATTTTGCTTGTGCTCGGTACATTGCCATTCTTGGCCTTTCCAGATTACTACATGACGGCAGCCATCGTCCTCAATACGGTGTTGAGTTGCATTATTTATGCTGCCTTTGCCGGTAAGATGCAGTTCTACAAGCACTTTAATGATACGTACAACTACATGTTGCACTATGGTAAACATGCAGATAAGAAAAACCTCATCGATATCTTCTTTAATCAAGACAAGGGTTGGTGGGTGCTCGCCGGATTCATTCCTGTGGCGGCCATTAGCTATGGTGCTAGCACATTGTTATCTGCGATTCCGTCCATTCCGTATCCTTATTTTGAAAGCAACATCGCAGCCGGCGCGAGTGCCTTTGGGTTCTTGGTAATCTATGTGGTGATTTACTACTGGCTTCATTATGGTGGTACATTGAATCACCGCAATAAACCGGAATGGGATGTAGTGCCAACCATCGTTAAGGAGGATATCTTCTTTGCGAAGGCCACCATCGACGATTTAGAGGCTCTCAAATTGGTTCGTAAAACGCCGTTGACGGCGGCCCAAATGAAATCGGATGAGGAACTCGTAGAGGATGTGAATCATCTCATGCCGCGCAGCGATTGGCAAATGTTGGACAATCCATTACATGCCTTTAAACGCGTAGCAAAAGGTGCTCGCATTACTAAACCTAAGCATATCTTTTTGATTGTTGGTGAAAGCATCCCTCAGTGGTCCATGGATCCGTTGTATATGAATTTTAATATCTGTCCAGGTTTGCGTCGTTTTGCAGCAGATACACATACGGCTCGTGTGCCTAATTTCTTACCTGCTGGTAATGTGTCGCGCCCTTCTATTTCAAGTCTCATGAGCGGTATCTACGATAGCGGCATGGAATTGAATGAAAAGGAAATTTTCTGGAACAATACATTGCCTACGGCTCTGGCAGCACAAATGAAACGATTAGGATACCAAACCATTTACTGGTATGGTGGTAACTCATCGAGTGGTAACTTTACGAAATACGGCAAGGCTCAAGGCTTTGACCGCATTGAAAATGCTACCGAATTCTGTGGTCCTAATGTACCACAAACATGGCTTGGCGTATACGATCATGTATTCCTCGAAGAGGCGGCAAAACGTATTGTGGATATGGACGAACCGACATTCCATTTTGTATATACTACGACTAATCATGGTCCCTATAAATTGGAAGATAAGTACCTTGATTTTGATGCCCATCGTGATTTGCCTGGCGTTGGCGATGATATTTTGAATCGCAAGGATGGCAATAAGGGCTTAGCTACTTACAAATATTGCGATAAGGCTATTTTTAATTTCGTTGACGATATGAAAGTGAAGTTCCCAGATAGTTTGTTCATCGTAACGGGTGACCATTCCAATCTATTTGGTCAGTTTAATAATACATCCTTCTTGCATCGGGATTATACGATGCGTGAAATTCGCAATACCGTGTTTTACATGCAACATCCAGAGCTTTCACAAACATCATTATCCGCATCTATCGGCACGCATCTAAGCATTATGCCAACCATCATAGAGGCCATCGCGCCGAAAGGGTTCGAATATTATGCAGCGGTGCCATCCGCATTCAATGAACAACCAGATGTGCACGTAACGCCATACCAATGGATCACAAGCGACATGGTAGGGGACGTGCACGGCGACTATGGACAATACCAAACATACACGGCGGAACCATCCGAATACATCCGCCCAATCGACAATCACGCACAGGACGCAGAATATTGGCGCTCCTTATCGGCGTGGATGATGAAATTTTATGCTAATGTACAATAGGGGAGACATACATGGCAACACTAACGGTCATTATTTTGGCTAAAAATGAAGAACAACATATGAAAGACTGTATCGCATCTGCACAATTTGCTGACGAGGTCCTTCTTATCGATGACGGCAGTACGGATAAAACGGTAGAGATTGCTGAATCTATGGGGGCTCGCGTCGTACATCACGCAATGAACGGCGATTGGTCCCAACAACGACGCTTTGCCGTCGAAGAGGCTCGGTCCGAATGGATTTTCTTCCTCGATGCGGATGAACGCATTTCGCCAGAATTGCAACGAGAAGTACAAGAGGTATTGGCTAAGGATGAGAAAAAAGCATACTGGATTGAACGGTCTAATGTGTTCCATCACAACAAGGCCACTCATGGCGTGTTGCGTCCCGATTATGTGTTGCGATTTATGCCAAAAGAAGGCACGAATATAGAAGGATTTGTACACGAAACCATATCTAGTACCTATCCAGAGGCTAAACTACGTGGCAAAATGTACCATTATACCTATGATAATTGGCACCAGTACTTCAATAAATTCAATAACTATACGACATTAGCGGCTAAGAAATATAAGGAAAATGGGAAATCCTGTTCCTTTGTAAAGGATATTCTTATCCGTCCAAGCTGGGCTTTTTTCAAGGTGTACATTTTAGATAGAGGTTTTTTAGATGGAAAAATAGGATTTATCCTATCCGCGAACCATTATTTCTACACCATGATTAAGTATGTAAAACTATACTATTTATTGAAATCTAATGGGAAATTATAATTTCTGAATAATAGACGAGTGTGAGTATGAGAAAGGAAGGACCACAATGCGCGTAGCCATTTTGGAAAGTATCATTATGCCTGCCGGTCATGAGGTGGAATTTGACCGCATGATCATCAATGAATTAAAACGCCAAGGTCATGAACCGGTATTGATGGTGCCGGAGAACTTTACCTTTAAGGTTGATTATGGCGTTGAGGTTATCTATCTTGAGGGCGGAGAGGTAGTGACCTATGCAGGTGCATCGAAATGGAAAAAGCCGTTCTTGTCTCTATTGCGTGAACGACGCCGTCGTGCATGGTTTACTTCGGCTGCTAAAAAGTTAGAGGAACATAATTGTGATGCATTGATTATTCCAACCTCTACATATCGCTATATAAAGGCTCTATTGGATACGCCTCTCAAAAATGCAAAGGTTCCTGTTCATTTTATTTTCCATGGTATTGGCAAGGGTGAAAACGTACGGTTCTTGAAACAAGCGGAACGTGCCAATCGATATCCAAATATTTACCTAGATGTTATCACCTTGCGCGACGATATGCTGCGTAGTGATCTATCTCGCGTACGTCCTATCTTGCCTCCTGTGTTTACGCCATCCACGGGCGAAACGCCAACCTTCTCTACACATACGCCACTTCGTCTTGGATTTTTCGGACAATTCCGTAAGGAAAAGAATATTATTCCTCTATTGGATGCTTTCAAAATGGCTACCTTTACAGGTCCCGTAGAACTCTTGGTACAAGGGGCAACCGCAAAACCTGAGGACGGCGAACTATTTGATGCCATCGCTGACGAATATAAGGATGTGCCAGGGCTTTCATTCCTACATGCGAACCTCATCGGCCCCGATTGGGACAAGGCTCTACTCGATGTAGATGCCATCTTGATGCCTTACGGTGCCGAACGGTATCGCTATCACTGGAGCGCCATGCTCTACACGGCTATTGGGTTTTATAAACCCGCTTTGGTGTCGCCTGAAATTAACCCTGAGGTGCTTCGCGATTACCATGTTGGTGAAAGCTTAGACATATCCTCGGTAGATACGATTCGCGCTGGATTAGAACAATTCGTAAACAAAATGATTGAACATCCAGATATATATGAGGCAGGTTTGGTACAAGCCAATGAAGACTTTGGACATAAACGGATGATCGATTCGATTATTAATGTATAGAATAAGTAAGGAGAGTGTATGTTTCAATATATAAAGGACCAATGGGCTAATGGTCGAGCTATTTATGGGAAAAAATCGTGGCGTGAAACACGTCGCGTAATCTTGCATTTCTTGCGAACTGTAGGCCACAAGCAAGAGATGATGGAATACAAGGCTTTTTTTGAAAGCTACGTACCAGATCAACATATTTTAGATAAACAAGAAGGTCTGTATGAGTTGATGAGCCGTATTTTCTTGTTTAAAGAATCAACATTGCGTGAACGCATTGATGCGGTAAAGAATCACTTTACAGCATTAGAAGATGTATTTACGCCTGAGACCATCGAAATGCTATATAATCCTGAGGAACTAAAACCGGAAGGATTAAAACAAGGCATTCTACTTTGGGAAGATGCTGATTTAAACATGACGGCACACCTTAACTTTATGACCGGTCAACGTAAGGAAGGTTTATTTACCATTCTGTTACAACTAGGAGACCAAGGCGTATACCATGCGAATATCCGCCTTGGCAAAGGTCTAGAAGGGGAACCAGCATTGTGGATTGGTACCATCCAAGGGTATAAAGATGGTCTCGATAACGCAAAACATATTACAAAGAAAATGTTTGGCTATCGTCCAAAAAACTTTATTGTATTTTTGATTCGGGAACTCGTTAAATACTGTAAAGTGCAATCTATGTACACCGTATCTGACGAAGGTTTCTACGCTAATACACACATAGTGCGTGGCCATAAGGCAAAGGTAGCTGAACTCGATCCATTGTGGGAAGACATTGGCGGTACAGTTACACAAGATCCACGATTCTTTAAAATACCATTGGAAGAGTACAGAAAACCGATTGAAGAAATCAAATCACAAAAACGTAGTCAGTATCGGAAGAGATATGAACTATTGGATCAGTACGAAGAACAAATTAAAGAAAATTTAAAGGCGTATTTAAAATAGAATATTGTAATGTATAAAACTTCTACTATTAAATGAAATTGATTATATAGTAGAAGTTTTTTTATAGGATTAAAATTTAAGTGATTAGATACATTTTAATAAATGAATAAAGTATGAGTTTATGCGTAATTAAAGGTCCATATATGCTATAATAAATGTAATTATTATAGTCAGTAAACACCTTTTAATTGCTATACATATGGGGTTTGATAATGAATATTTTACTAGTAAATACGACTAAGATGGTTGGAGATACAGGCGGATTAGCAAAAGTAACCAGTGCTTTTGCTAATGAAATGTATAAACGAGGACATACTGTATCAGTTATTTATGCTGATGAACGTAGTGGTGATTTTTTCTTTCCTATAGATGAGGATATAAAGTGTTATGATGTACGATTACAGAATGGAAAACGAATCAAATATCCGATTTCATTACGTTTAAAACGTGAGTTTTATCGATTATTTAGTAAACAAAAAGCTCGTACTGTAAACAGTGATTTCTTTTATAAATATATTTGCCCTTATATGGGAAAGATAATAAAAGGTATTCAGCCAGATATTATTGTTTCATTCACGCCAGGTACTTCTAAAAGTTTAATCATTGATTTAAATTTACAAGATAAAGTTCCTATTATTACTATGAGTCATGGTAATCCAGAAGATTATTTTGATTTTTATCCTGTTTTGTCTTTAGAAGCTGTAAAGAAATCTGATGTAAATCAAGTGCTATTACCATCATTTAAAAAAGTATTAGAAGGACATCTTCCTAATAATAAAATTGTGGTTATAGGAAATGTAGTACCACAATTTAATAATCAAGTAGACTTAACAAAACCAAAAGATGTACATAAAATTTTATTTATAGGTCGTTTGGCAAAGGGACATAAGCGACCTCACTTATTAATTGAAGCTTTTTCTAAAGTGGCAGATCAATTTCCAAATTGGATTGTTGAATTGTGGGGGGCTGATGAAAATAAAGCCTATAAAGCACAATTAGAATTGATGATAAAACAGGCAAATTTATCAGATAGAATTCTATTTAAAGGTATTACTAAGGATGTGGAATCTGTTTTATCAACAGGGGATATATATGCCATGATGAGTGCATCAGAAGGTTTTGGTTTATCTATGGCTGAAGCGATGGCTAAAGGGTTACCGGTGATAGCTTGTGATACATGGCTTGGTGTATCAGATATGGTACAAGATGGATATAATGGAATCTTAGTAAAAGATAATCCTACAGATATAGCGCTAGGTTTAGAAAAGCTTATGGGGAATTCTGAATTATGTTCTGCATTGGGAAGACAAGCAGTAGATTCGATGAAACGATTTGCACCAGATATTATATGGTCTCAATGGGAAAATCTATTATTCAGTATGATAAAAAAATAGGAGTTGCTTAGTATAATGAATGAACCAATAAAGGGGAAAGAACTCAAATCTGTATTATTGAAAACTTTATTACGATTTAATGAGTTTTGTACAAAGAATAATATTAAATATACGATTGCTTATGGAACAGCATTGGGGGCTATTCGACATAAAGGCTTTATCCCTTGGGACGATGATATTGATGTTATCATGATGCGCCCAGAATATGAAAAATTTGAAAAAGCTTGGAAACAATATATATTAAATAGTACAGATCGTTATAAACTATGGCCTGAAATGGATGAAGAGAATTACTTTATGGCATTTTGTGCTAAGTTTTTTGATACGGAAACTGTTTTATATGAACATTTTTCAAAGGGAAAAGTAGTTGAATATGGTGTGTATATTGATATTTTTGTATTAGATCATATTCCTGTTGAAAAAAATGAACAACGTAAATTATTTATGGATGTTAGATTCTATTGGAAATGGATTCAACACTTTCAACGGCACTTTAAAAAGTGGAATAGATTCGTACGTAAATACCATTTACCATTACCTAATTTAGATACGATGGCAAAAAAGTTGATGGAATGTAAGAACAAATATAATAGACAATTAACACCTGTTGTATCATTGACACAAGATTATCAAAAGAAAACTGATTTTAATAAATCTATTTATAAATATGATTGGTTTAAAGAATTTATAGAAGTAGAGTTTGAAAATAATAAAGTACCTATTATTAAAGAATATGATGATATGCTAAAGCAAACATACGGTGATTATATGAAGTTACCGTCAAAGGAACAACAAGTAGGTCATAATGTTGAAGCGTATTGGAAGTAATATTATATATTGGTTATATTAATTAGGGAAAATAAATGAATATTTGTATTGTAACTAATCATAGAAATAGTGCTATGTTTTCTAATAATTTGATAGAGGCAAATCATCAGTTAAGTAATAATACTTATATATTTGAATTAAATTATAATAAAAATATACAAGATGAAAGAAAACGTTTATTGGAGTTTATAGATAGAAATAATATAGAATTAGCATTATTTCTTAATGATTTTCGTTTTCCAAATAAGTTATATTTTATTAATGAAGATATAGCTAAAAAGGTTGATTGTCGTTTATGGGTTTGGGATTCTATTCATGATGTACAATCATTGGGTAATCATATTAATTTATATTCAAATATTTATTCTATTGAGATTAATGATGTAATTCAATTAGAAAAATATTGTTCTATTACTGCACATTATTTACCTTTATATGCAGGTCCAGAATTTTATTCTTCGCCTAGAGAGGTAACAGATGTACAAGATTTGGATATCTTTTTTATAGGAACTATTGCAGGATCTAAAAAAAGATTAGAACTATTAGAAGCAGCTGCTAAGGTAGCTTATGAGAATAATTATAAGATGTTAGTTTTAGGTCGTGTATGGCATAGTCATCATTGGTATCAGGAAATTATAGGTAAATTTAAATTTGGTCTTAAATACCCTTACTTATCTAAAGTAGTCAAAAATAAGGTGCTATCTCCAGAAGAGGTTATTAAATATTATAAACGAACCAAAATTAATCTGAATATTCATATAGAAGGTCATACTTGTTATAATTGTCGAACCTTTGAGGTAATGGGTAATAATAATTTTCTATTAAGTGATATCCAAAATAAGTATGATTTACAGTTAGAGGAATTAGTACATTTTGATTGTTATAGTGATACTAATGAATTAGTTGAGAAGATAAAATATTATCTTGAACATGAACTTGAAAGAAATAAAATAGCTTATTCGGGTGGTTGTATTATAAGAGAAAAATATAATTTGACAAATGCATTAAAATTAATTTTTTCTTAGAAGAAAAGAGAAGGGTTAGTATGAAGGGGATTATTTTAGCTGGTGGATCAGGGACACGTCTATATCCACTAACATTAGTAACATCTAAGCAATTATTGCCTGTTTATGATAAACCAATGATATTTTATCCATTATCTATACTTATGTTAGCAGAGATTAAGGATATCTTGATTATATCAACACCGCAGGATTTACCTAATTTTGAACGCTTATTAGGTGATGGTTCTAGATATGGCATTAATTTACAATATAAAGAGCAACCATCCCCAGATGGATTAGCACAAGCTTTTATTATTGGTGAAGAATTTATTGATGGTGATTCTTGTGCCATGATTTTGGGCGATAATATTTTTTATGGTGCAGGGATGAGAAAACAATTG
Source organism: Veillonella sp. (assembly GCF_041333735.1). Lineage (NCBI taxonomy): Bacteria > Bacillati > Bacillota > Negativicutes > Veillonellales > Veillonellaceae > Veillonella > Veillonella sp. The sequence goes on along the minus strand of NZ_JBGKFB010000001.1, from coordinate 723,123 downwards.
CAAGAAGCTGCACAGGCCACGAGTGGTGCGACTGTATTTGGTTATCATGTAGAAGATCCAGAACGATTTGGTGTTGTTGAATTTGATGAAAATGGATTAGTAAAATCTATTGAAGAAAAACCAAAACATCCTAAATCAAATTATGCCGTTACAGGGTTATATTTTTATGATAAAGACGTTTGTAAATTGGCTAAAAAGGTAACACCATCTGATCGTGGAGAATTAGAAATTACAGATTTAAATAAGATGTACTTAGAACGTGGTGATTTACGTGTTCACACACTTGGTAGAGGATATTCTTGGTTAGATACAGGAACTGTGGATTCTCTTAGTGATGCATCCGAATTTGTTCGAGTTATTCAAACACGGTCTGGTATTGAAATATCTGCATTAGAGGAAATTGCGTATCGTAATAAATGGATTAGTAAAGAACAATTACTAGAAAGTGCAAAGCTATATGGCAAATCACCATATGGTAAACATTTACGGCGTGTAGCAGAGGGGCAAATACAAGGATAGGGGTTGTATAGTATGGGAATTAAGATTACCGAAACAGGTATCCCAGGACTTGTGATTATTGAACCACAAGTCTTTGGCGATCACCGAGGATTCTTTATGGAATCATGGAATAAGCGAATTATGGAAGAAGCTGGCTTATTTTATAATTTCGTACAAGATAATCATTCATCATCTACTGTAAAAGGCACATTGCGTGGTATTCATTTCCAATATGGGGATAAGGCACAAGCAAAATTAGTACGATGTGTCCGTGGTGCAGTACTTGATGTAGCAGTTGATCTTCGCAAGGATAGTCCTACCTATAAGCAATGGTTTGCTATTGAACTTAGTGAAGAAAATCAAAAACAATTTCTAATCCCTCGAGGCTTTGGACATGGTTTTGTAACCCTAACAGATCATGTTGAGTTTATGTATAAAGCAGATAACTATTACGCTCCAGAATCAGATGGTGGTATTCGATGGAATGATCCTATATTAGCCATTAATTGGGGTATAGAAAATCCTATCCTATCTGAGAAGGATACCAAATCTCCATTCTTTGATGAATTAGAAAATAAGATATCCTTTACAATGGCAGATAGTAGACAATAGGGTGGTGTGCATATGAATATTATTGTAACTGGTGGTGCTGGATTTATCGGTGGTAACTTTGTACATATGATGGTAGCGAAGTATCCAGAAGACCATATTATATGCGTTGATGCACTAACCTATGCAGGTAATTTAGAAACGTTAGAACCCGTAAAAGATAAGTCTAATTTTTCTTTCGTGAAAGCAGACATTGCAGATAGACAAGCTATTTATAAAATATTTGAGCAATATAAGCCAGATATAGTTATTAATTTTGCAGCAGAATCTCATGTGGATAGAAGTATTGAGAATCCGGAAATATTCTTACGTACGAATATTATGGGAACTGCTGTATTAATGGATGCTTGTCGTAAATATGGAATTCAGCGATATCATCAAGTATCCACAGATGAAGTGTATGGTGATTTACCACTGGATCGACCAGATTTATTCTTTACAGAAGAAACACCGATTCATACATCGAGTCCATATTCATCATCTAAAGCATCTGCTGATTTATTAGTATTGGCCTACCATAGAACGTATGGTTTACCTGTAACAATCTCACGTTGTTCGAATAACTATGGACCATATCACTTTCCAGAAAAATTGATTCCATTGATGATTATTAATGCTTTCAATAATAAACAATTACCTGTATATGGGGATGGAATGAATGTACGCGATTGGTTATATGTAGAAGATCATTGTGAGGCCATTGATTTAATCGTTAGAAAAGGTCGTGTAGGAGAGGTTTATAATATTGGTGGACATAATGAACGTGCTAATATTGATGTAGTAAAAACAATTTTATCTACATTAGGAAAAGATGAATCGTTAATTACTTATGTCACAGACCGACCAGGGCATGACCAACGGTATGCTATAGATCCTACTAAAATCAATGATGAATTAGGATGGTTGCCAAAAACATCTTTTGATGAGGGAATAAAGAGAACTATTCAATGGTATATGGATAATCAAGACTGGTGGAAACATATAATTAGTGGGGAATATAAAAGAATAAATTAAGGGTAAGATGTTATTATGAAAAAAGTTATTACATATGGAACATTTGATTTGCTACATTATGGGCATATTAACTTATTAAAGAGAGCAAAACAAATGGGAGATTATTTAGTTGTTTGCCTTTCTACAGATGAGTTTAATAAGAATAGTAAAAATAAAGAATGTTATTTTAGTTATGAGATTCGAAAACAATTGTTGGAGTCAATTCGCTATGTTGATTTAGTTATTCCTGAGAATAATTGGGATCAGAAAATTGATGATATTAAAGAATTTGGAATTGATACGTTTGTCATGGGAGATGATTGGAAGGGAAAATTTGATTTTCTAAAAGATTATTGTGAGGTAATTTATTTGCCTAGAACAAAAGAAATATCGACTACAAAGATAAAGAAAGATTTGGAAAAAAATAGAGTATAGATAAATAGTAAGATAGATACTATTATTAAGTTTAAATAGTAAAAACTGTTAATAATCATAATATTTATAGAGGAGTAGTAATCATGACAATTCAAGTATTAAAACCTAAATATCATGTAGAAGAATGTTTAAATGAAATCAGAGAATGTCTTGAAATAGGTTGGACTGGTCTTGGTTTCAAAACAGTAGAATTTGAAAATAAATGGAAAGAATATACTGGTCATGAGAATGCTCATTTCTTAAACTCTGCTACTGTTGGATTACATTTAGCAGTAGAAATCTTAAAAAAAGAAAATGGTTGGGAAAATGGTGATGAAATCATAACTACACCAATTACTTTTGTATCTACGAATCATGCTGTTTTATATGAAAAATTAGTACCTCGTTTTGCTGATGTAGATGAATATCTTTGTTTAGATCCTGAAGATGTAAAACGAAAAATTAATGATAAAACTAGAGCTGTTATTTTCGTTGGTTATGGTGGTCGTGTTGGTCAATTAGATAAAATTATTGAAATTTGTAAAGAACATAATCTTAAGTTAATACTTGATGCGGCTCACATGGCTGGTACTCGTGTGAATGGACAAATGCCAGGTACATGGAATGGTGTAGATGTAACTGTCTATTCATTTCAAGCTGTTAAAAATTTACCAACTGCTGATAGTGGCATGATTTGTTTCCATAATAAAAAATATGATGAAATTTGCCGTAAATTGACATGGTTAGGTATTAATAAGGATACGTATGCTCGTAATAGTGGTACAAAGGGTTCTTATAAATGGAAATATGATGTAGAGTACCTTGGTTATAAAGATCATGGTAATTCGATTATGGCTGCTATTGGATTAGTGGAACTTAAGTATTTGGACGAAACAAATAAATATCGCCGTGAATTAGCTAGATACTATGATGAGATATTTAAAAACGAGCCTAAAATCCAAATTATAGGTGCACCACATGCTGATGAATGTTCTTATCATATCTATGAAATTGCTGTAGATAATCGAGATGGTTTACTTGAATATTTACAAGAAAATGATATCTATCCAGGTGTTCATTATCGTGATAATACAGAGTATGAAATGTACTCTTATGATAATGGTAAATGTCCTAATGCGCATAGAATGTCTAATAGAATTATTACAATGCCACTTCATATGTATTTAACAAAAGATGATGTGAAAATGATTGCTAATAAAGTTATTGAGTTTGTGAATGCATAAATAAGGAAATCATGGATGAGTTAGTAGAAAAATATGGGATTACGGAATGGGAAAAACTCTATTTGGAAGGTATACGAAAAATTAGAGGGACAAGTAATCCTCCTGAATGGTTATATAAATATTCAAAAAAGAAATATGGCTGGAAAGATAATTTAGCTAGATATTGGTTTGATAAATATATTGGTATACCAATTGGAAAATTCACATATGGCTATCGTTCTTATCATGAAAGAGAAATGCATTCAATAGGCAGTTTTTGTTCGATAGGTATTGATCAACATCTTGTTCAAAATGGTCATAATATTAATTATGTAAGTACATATGGAAATTTTCTTGATTATAAGAAAGATATGCCTAATGCGGATAGAAGTATTAGAATTGGTAATGATGTATGGATTGGAGCTCATAGTATTATTAGAAGTGGTGTAACTATCGGTGATGGATCCGTTATAGGAGCAGGTAGTGTTATTACAAAGGATGTAGAGCCATACACAGTTGTTGTAGGTAGTAATCGAGTTATAAAACAACGATTTTCTGATAGTATAGTCGAATCTTTATTATCCATGAAATGGTGGAAATGGGATGATGATAAAATCTTTGAAAGTATGAAGTATTGGTCTAAAATTGAAGAGTTTATAGCAAGGTATAAATAAAAGGTGAAGCCCTCTATATTTACATAATAAGTAAATGTAGAGGGCTTTATTAGTATTTTATTAATTAAAAATGATTTATCTAGCAGATTATGTAAATATCAAAAGACATTATATTCATCAGAATTTGATAAATTAGTGCGATTTAATTTGTATAATATAGATTATAGAAAGAATGAGACTGTTCAGTATATATTAGATTGTTGTAAATAACATCTTAGAAATGTGCTAAATGATAATACAAGAAATATGATAATATGATTTGTTGAGTGTTTGAATTTATAATTATAAAATATCAACTATATTATAATTACGTAAATGCAACTAGGGTTCAATATATTTCTTAAATGCAAGGTGGTGATATAGTGCTAATAGATTTTACTTTCAAAAATATTCGATCATTCAAAGACGAAGTCACCTTTTCTATGGAGGTAGGTGAAGGTATTACGGAGTGTGTAGAGGTGAATACAGTCTGATTAGGAAATACAGAGGTTGTTAAGTCATCATTTATATTGGGTGGCAATGCATCTGGAAAATCTAATGTGATTAGAGCTTTTCAACTACTTAGAGATATTATTGTTTATGGTACATCTTCTGAGTTAGAGACTTTACCTATTGATACTTTTGCTAATGGAGCAGGTAATATCTATTTCAAAATTTGATTTATTAAAAATGGAAATCTATATTCTTATGAATTAAACTATGATGCTAATAATATTAATGAAGAGTGCTTAGTTGTAAATGATGATATCATTTTTAATAGAACTATAGATAATATCATTATGCCGTCATCAATAAAGAGCTTAAATGGTGTATTAAGAGCTAATCAGCCTTTACTATACTTTGCTAAAAGTAATAATGTTTCAGAAGTTAAAGAGGCATATGAATGGTTTGCACAAGATATTCTTGTACTTAGTTTAAGGAATACTGATTTATGTAACCAACATCTATTTTTGCCATTATATACTAATCCTGATTTAAAAGAAAAAGTATTGTATTTTATGAAGGCTGCAGATTTTCATATAAAAGATATTAAAATACAAGATTTTGTTATGCCTGTACAAGGAAATAATCTAAATGTAGCCCCCATGTTATTACTTCAATTTGAATATGAAGGTAAGGATGAGGGAAGCTTTGTTATTGATTATGAAGCAGAAAGTATAGGTACGCAGATATTTTTGTTTTTAGCAATGATGATTTTGAACAATTATCATAATTCTAAGCTATTTCTAATTGATGATTTTGATTGTTTTTTGCATCCTAAATTAGTTAATATTCTATTTTAAACAAAATAAATGTTTTAAATCTATCAAATATGTTATAATAATAAAAAAAGGAGGTGTTATAGTGCGGTTATTAGGATTTGAAATACACAATACGAATTTGTTTGGTAAAAATTTACATATTGATTTAGTGGCAACAGATAAAGTAAGCCAATTACTTACTGATAATGACAACATAGAAAGAGCTTATAGGATTGATAGTGGAGCGTCTATTTATTCCCAAAATTTAATAGCTTTCACAGGTCTTAATGCGACAGGTAAGACAACGATTTTAGAGGTTATTCAGATATTGTTACAGATTGTTGCTAATGATGCTAGGTTGAATGATCCTCATATTAAACTAATTATTCAGAAAATTATAGGAAGTACTGATGGTACAAAAGAGAAACCAATAGTTTTTGTTATGTGGTTTGAAATTGGTAAACAAATATTAGAATTAACATCTTCAATCATAAAACGATATATATTGGACGATGAATATGATTTTGTTTATAAGAATGAGATATTGAAAGTACGATCGTTCTCAAAACTAACTAAAAAGAATCTATTTAATTTTGTACGCTCTAAGGTTGTTAATCAACGTACCGATTTTGAAGATGCTAAGTTTTTACTTGATGACATGAGTATTGCGAGCATGTTTAAGGATAAGGCAACAAAGGTACTTTGTTCGTTTGAAAAATATAATACCGTTCGGAATATACGACCTACGATTCCTGATGTGTCGATTATACAGTGTTTTGATAGTGCAATTAGTTGTATTGAACAGTCAGAGGGCAAAGATAAATATAAATTGAAATTCAAAAAAGATGGTGATTCTGAGTACGATTTATCCTATGATGAGTTGGAGTCTATCTTATCTTCTGGTACTGTAAAAGCATTGCACTTTTTTCCAGCTCTCCAATCCGTATTAAAAGCAGGCGGGTATATTCTATTCGACGAGATAGAAAATCATATTAATAAACGTCTTGTAGAATGGATTCTATCTTTATTTGAAAATCGCGATTATAACCCTCATGGGGCCTGCTTGATTTTTACAACTCATTACCCAGAACTGTTAGATACTTTTGTAAGAAAAGATAATATTTATATTACTCGTAAACGTAATGATGGAACATTAGAGGCTGTCAAATACAGTGATGAAATTGAACGTAATGAATTACTCAAATCAAACGTTATTTTAGGTAATTCAATTAAAGGAACAGTGCCTAAATATGCATCTATGAAAGCAGCAGAACAGGCGTTAGCGGATACTGTTAAATAGGTGTTGTATGTCTACATTAACAGATATACGTATAGATCATTATATTATTTTCTTCTGTGAAGGCTGGAATGAAGAAGATGCTTTAAAGTAGTTAAAAATTTATAGTAATAAAGCTGTACCAAAATGTGATTTAATCATATTTTGGTACAGCTTTATTATTCCATAATTGCTTAAAAATGAAAATAATATGAATATTTTATGTTCTGCTTATCGATTATTTATCTCTCATTGTTATACTAGACAGGAATTGTATAGTTGTATGTTTTTTATATAGAGGAAACGAGGGTACTTATATACTGATTCATGCGACTATAGCGTGTAACATATAGTTTCTGTATAAGAGAGGTATATTATGAAACATCAATTGGCTGCTGTGTTGGCAGCGACGGCTGTGTTAGGTGTAACGACTGCATTCGCAGCGAATCCATTTTCTGATGTAACGCCAGATTCTTGGGCGTATCAATCCGTGTCTCAATTGGCGAGTGCGGGCATTATCAATGGCTATCCAGATGGGACTTTCAAAGGCCAAAAGGACATTACTCGTTTTGAAATGGCGCAAATGATTGCGAAGGCCATGGCGAATCAAGATCGCGCGAATGCAGAGCAACAAGCGATGATTAATCGTTTAACTGATGAATTTTCCAATGAGTTGAATAATTTGGGCGTTCGCGTCAATCGCTTAGAGGACCGCGTGGGTAATGTGAAAGTAAATGGTGATGTGCGTTTGCGGTATCTTGGTACTAAAGCGATGGGGCCTGACTTTATAAGAACTCAAGGGGAGTATAGCCAAAAGTCCCAATTTGATATGCGTGCACGTGTCCAATTCAATGCGAAGATTAATGACAAGACGGATGCGGTAGTGCGTATGACGACCGATTCTATTGAATTTGGTAATACTTACGATGATAATACAGGTGAAATGACTGGGGCAGCTTACATCGACCGTGCTTATGTGGATCATCGATTCGGCAAATATGTATCTGCAAAGGTAGGGCGCTTTAACCAAGTTATCGGCAATGGTTACTTCTATGACGATGTGTTTGACGGTGCTCAAATTAATATCGGCAACGATAAAATCCAATTCCAAGGGGCCCATGGCTATTTCTTAAAAGGGATGTTTAATGGTACCTCCGCAGATATGAATGATACCGTTAGTTATGCTAGCCTTAAAGGTCAGCCAAACAAACATATCAGCATGGGCGGTTTCTATGCTCGCATGAACTCACCATATAATATGGGCTTTATATTTAGAACGTTTTATGGTTTCCATACTGATATTAATTTTGATAAGGTTTGGATTGGTGGCGAATGGTTGAAAGCGGCCCATACGGAATATGGTACAGGCTGGACTGCCGGTGCAGGCTATGGTCATTATGATATTGCTAAAAAGGGCAGTTGGGATGTGAAAGCCCAATACTTCAATATTGATGAGAAGATGGGCGCTGTGTCTTCTAAATGGAACCTTGCTTATGATTCTACACAAACTGAAAGTAGTGGACATTTATGGTTCCACGGGTATAAAGGCTGGCTTGGTACTGTGGACTATGCATTGCAAGACAATCTAGGTCTTAGCGTATATGCTGGATTCAAAGGTAAAACAAAACCTGAATTTGCTAACTATAATCGTTCCTTGGCTAATTATTACCGCGTGGAGCTTAACTACCAATTCTAATGTGATGTTTTGATATATATTTGTTGTGTTTGTGGAGAGGGTTAGATTATGAAAAAACACTTGGCAACGATGTTGGCAGCAATGGCTGTGTTAGGTACGACGACGGTATTCGCAGCGAATCCGTTTTCTGATGTAACGCCAGATTCTTGGGCGTATCAATCCGTGTCTCAATTGGCGGATGCGGGCATCATTAATGGCTATCCAGATGGGACTTTCAAAGGCCAAAAAGATATTACCCGTTTTGAAATGGCCCAAATGATTGCGAAGGCCATGGCGAATCAGGACCGCGCCAATGCGGAACAGCAAGCGATGATTAATCGCTTAGCCGATGAATTTTCCAATGAATTGAACAATTTAGGCGTTCGCGTGGCTCGTTTAGAGGACCGCACAGGTAATGTGAAAGTATCCGGTGATGTGCAGTTTTTATTGCGTCATTCCTCTAGGAAAAATGGCGTATTAATAGGGCAAGCCGGTCAATATTATAAACCATCTAAATTTGATGTTCGTGGTCGTGTGCAATTTAATGCAAAGGTAAATGACCGTACCGATGTAGTGGCTCGTTTTAGAATCTATCAAATGGAATTTGGCGACGGCGGTGAATTCGAATCCACTCCTACCCTCGATCGTGGCTATGTAAATCATCAATTTGGTAAATATACGTCTGTGAAGGTGGGCCGTTTTAATCAAGTCATCGGTAATGGTTTATTGTATGATGATACCTTCGATGGTATTCAATTCAACACGGGGAATGATAGAGTTCAACTTCAATTAGCCCATGGCTATGCGACGGCAGAGCATAATGAAACCCGTTTCTTGCCAGACCGTGATCAATATAATTATGCAGGCCTCAAAGGCACATTAAATAAGCATATCGATGTGGGTGCGTTCTACTCTCGTCATAGAAGAGATAAAACCGGTTATTATAATACATACGGTAATTTGTATGGTGTAAGCACGGATATGAATTTTAATAAACTTTGGATTGGTGGCGAATGGGCGAAAGCGGTTGGCACCGCACATAGCCATGCTTGGACTGCTGGTATCGGTTATGGTAATTACAACGCTGCGAAAAAAGGTACCTGGGATGTAAAAGCGCAATACTTTAGCTTTGATCAAAACTTAGCGCCTTATGGATCAAAATGGAACTTCCCATTTGATGCCAATAATTACCATTGGGATTATAATGCAACACCACCATCTGTTACCACTACATACCGTGGCTTTAGAGGCTGGATGGCCACTGTTGACTACGCGTTGCAAGACAACGTGAGCTTCAATGCATACTATGGATTCAAGAATAGAACATATCGTATCGATGGTTCCCTTAATGAATACTTACCAAACTACTACCGCGTAGAGCTAAACTACCAATTCTAATCTGATGATTGGTATCGTTCATAACTAAAACAATCCCCTTGATGAGTATTTCGGTACCTATCAAGGGGATTTTAAATTAGAACAGGCATGTAGTAATTTTTAAGATGAGTATGATATAGTGTCTCCAGAATTAGAACAGGCCTGTTCTAATTTTTAGGAGAGGTATAAAGGTCCCAGGCAATACTGCAGGCCTGTAGTAACTAGTAAGATGAACCTAATATAGTGTCTTTAGAAATAGAACAGGCCTGTTCTAATTTTTAAGAGAGGTGTTAAAGATCCCAGACAATACTACAGTCCTGTACTAATTTTATTTCTCTCATATTTACAAACAACAAATTGTAAATTATAATTTAAGATAATTTATAGTTTATTTACATTGTGAGAGTGAGAGGACTATTATGAGACATGTAAGTAAAACAAAGCTATCGTTAGCTGTGGCACTGGCGATTGCTGGATCTGTAATGCCTAATATGATGGTAGATGCGGCCTATACTGCTCCGTATACTGATAATACAGACTTCGTAGCTAACAGTGATGATATGATACGTGTATTCCCAGAATACGATAAAAATATATCTTCTATAGTAGCGAATGGTGGTATGGTTATTATTGAAGACGGGTATTCTAATATTGGCTATGGTCATAGTGCATTTGCTACCAGTAAAAATGGTGGAGACATTAAATTGAAAAAAGGTGTATATAATTCTGGTAGAGTGAGTACACCTGTTGCCCTTGCTCAAGGCGGCACAATTAATATAGGCGTCCATGATCATCACGGTGAATTTACGGGTGATAAAATATTCGTTGAAGGCGATGTTATAGTTAAACATGATCCAATTCATAGCTCAACCATTAATATCGGTATAGATGGTGAGGAATCCAATTGGTCTGGGCTAGCTTTCAATTTAGCTGATGAAAATGACAGAAAATATAATCATATCAATGTGTTCCTTGGTGAAAGAGGGGATTGGGAGCTATTATATCAAGGTGGCCTTGATGGTACTAGCTTTGATAGCAGTACTATGCCTAGTCGTGTACATCGACTCGTTGGCTCTACGAATCGTAATTTTCAAAACATGGTAGAGCAAAATGAGCATAATAAACTCTATATTGATAAGCTCGAAGGACATGTGAATTTTATTTATGATCCTAATGATGAATATGCAGATACCGAGGATCCAGAATATACGCCGCCAACTACAACATATAATGGTTTAACGGCTGATTCTTTCTGGGGTGGTGACATTCATATTACAAGTGCGGCCCCTAATTCTGGCGCTCATCTATACACCAGCCGCAAGGGATTGGACTTGTCTACTGAGGATAATGTAAACAAGGTTTTAGACAATCTTGCACACAAGGTGTATTACCATGATTATGTGACTGGTGAAAGAAACCTTGAAGGCACAGTAGCCATTGCTTCTGAAGGTGCTGAATCTGGACGTTTTAAGGTATTAACATCTGGATATGCTAAAGAAGGCGCTATTACATGGCAAGCCGACCAAAATGGTCAAGGTAAATACGTGTACGGCAATACAACAGTAACCCCAGCACCACAACCGGCTCCGACACCGCAGCCAGCACCAACACCGACTCCGACACCACAGCCGGCACCAACACCGCAGCCAGCACCAACACCGGCTCCGACACCAGCGCCACAGCCGGCACCAACACCAACCCCAGCGCCACAACCAGCACCAACACCTGCGCCACAACCGGCGCCAACCCCATCACCTGCTCAAACAACGGCATATGATACTCCTCATATGCGTGGCGCTCGTTCCGCGATTATGAGCAATATCAACGGCTGGCGCACATTAACTAATTCGTATCGTCCTCGTGCATTGCAACAAGGAGCAACAACAGGTATTTGGGCCCATATCGGTGGCGGTCAATACAGCTATGATGCACAAGGTATTGATACCGACACAACCTATACACGCATTCAAGGTGGTTACGACGCTAAAACTGGTAGCGGCTGGACCGTAGGCGGTCAAGTATCCTATCTTCGTGGCCATGATGATTATGTATTCAATGGCTCTGGCAAAGAAAAGGCCTTTTCTGTTGGTGCCTATGGTTTGAAAGACCTCGGCCGAGATCAATACATTCAACTTGAATCCCAAGTTGGTCGCGTAACGAATACTTTCACAGCTCGCAATGAAATTGGTGAAAGCCTATCTGGCGAAACGAAGGCTAATGCATACACTATCGGCGCTCGCTATGGTAAAACTGTGAAATTACAAAATGGCTTATACATCGAGCCACAAGCGCAATTGAGCTATACCCGCTTTGGTGGAGATAGCTTTAATGCAGGCACCATGCATGTAGACCAAGCTGGCGTAAGCAGCACTGCTGGCGGTCTTGGCCTTGAAATCGGGAAGACCTTTGGCGCCGGTAGCATCTATACTCGTGTAGGTGTTAACCATGCCTTCTCCGGCTTGGTGAAAACTACATACACAAGTGGTTCCACTGTAAAATCTACAGAACAAGATCTTAAAGGTACATGGACTGACCTTGCATTCGGTGGCCGTTATGGTATCAATGCTAACAACAGCCTTTATGCTGATATTAGCACAGGTTTATCTGGCGACTATAAACCAGGCTGGTCTGTAAACGCTGGATTTACACATAAGTTCTAAACTAAGTTTACCTAAAATAATCTGAAAATATAGTCTATATATAAAATAGCCCCAGAGTACTAATAGCGGTGTATATTAGCTGTTAGTACTCTGGGGCTTTTATGAATATGGTCTCTCCGGAATTAGAACAGGCGTGTTCTAATTTTTAGGAGCAGTATCAAAGGGGCCTACCGATACTACAGGCGTGTACTAATTTTTAGAAGAGCTATTAAGGGGCTTGGATAATGCTACCGGACTGTACTAATTTCTAAGAAGGACTATCAAGGTGTGCTTCATTGATTCTACATTCTATATTCATGAAAATGCTATGAAAAACATTTTGATGATAATAACCTGTATATAATGACTTATGGTGGTTATTAATTGTTAATTTTAATCGTGTATAGTTAGTGTTTTTATGGGGTAAGATTATGAAAAAACAAATTACCGCAATGTTAGCAGCAACTGCTGTATTGGGCGCAACAACTGCATTTGCTAACAATCCATTTTCTGATGTGAGCACAGATTCTTGGGCGTATCAAGCGGTGTCTCAATTGGCTGCAGCAGGTGTTGTGAATGGCTATCCAGATGGGACTTTCAAAGGGCAAAATGAAATTACTCGTTTTGAAATGGCTCAAATGATTGCTAAAGCAATGGCTAATCAAGACCGTGCTAATGCGGAACAACAAGTGATGATCAATCGCTTGGCTGATGAGTTCTCTAATGAGTTGAACAATTTGGGTGTTCGTGTAGCTCGTTTAGAAGACCGCGTAGGTAATGTGAAGGTAACTGGTGACGTACGTCTTCGCTATCTTGGTTCCCAAGAAAAAGATGGTAAATTCGTAAATGATGGTACGAATATGCGTGGCCTAGATTATAGTAAAGGTTCCCAATTCGATGTGCGCGCTCGTTTACAATTCAATGCAAAGGTTAATAATCGCACCGACGTTGTAGTCCGTATTACAACAGGAAATATGGAACTAGGTGATTCTTTCCAAACATCCTCTTCTGGTTCATCCCTTCGCGATAGACCAACAAATATTCATTTTGACCGCGCTTATGTAAATCATAAATTTGGTGAACGCGTATCTGTGAAAGCAGGCCGTTTCAATCAAATGATCGGTAATGGCTTGATTTATGATGATGGCTTTGACGGTGTTCAATTCAATGCAAGCAATCATAAGCTTAACTTCCAAGCAGCGTATGGTTATGGTATTGAGGGCGGTTTTGCTACCGATATGTATGGCCAAAACTCCATCGATAAAAACGGAAACTTTACCATGGTATATACAGGCTTAAAAGGTCAACTTAACGACCATGTAAACCTAGGTGGTTTCTATACACGTGTTAACAAACGTGTAAATGGGGAAGCTAAAAATATGTATGGCTTTAGCTCTGACTTGAACTTTGATAAAGTTTGGGTTGGCGGCGAATGGGTGAAAGCAACTAGCGTATCTAATGGTACAGCTTGGTCTGCTGGCCTTGGCTATGGTGATTACAAAATCTCTAAACGTGGTACATGGGATGTAAAAGCGCAATACTTCAACTTTGGTGATAACATTGCCCTTCAATCTTCTCGTTGGGAAGTACCATATGATGCAACAAACCGTTATTATGATCCTAACTTCCATGGTGGTCCAGCATATGTTACTAGCTACCGTGGTTACAGAGGTTGGTTGGCAACAGCTCACTATGCATTGCAAGACAATGTAGGTATAACAGGTTACTATGGCTTCAACAATAAAACAAATAAGAGCATCGGTGACAACGATAAACTTCCTAACTACTACCGTGTAGACCTTAACTATCAATTCTAATACATGAGTAAGTAGAAAGCGCCATTTTAATGCGAATTTCACCGTTTTTTGGTATAATAAATAAGTATTCCAACGATAAAACGGAGGTAATTCTAATGCGTAAATTTTTATATATGTTAGCAGCTCTACTCGTATTGATCGGTATTAATACATATGATGTAGAAGCTCGTACAGATGTGTATGCTACTACTTATAATGGTAATAGCTGGTACGTAGATCAAGACTCTGTGAAGAAAGTAGGGGATGTACTTAACTTTACGGTGTACACTACATCTGGCCTTAGCTATAAGGTAACATCTAGCGATAGTAACTATTACAATGCAGATGTATTCTACTATAACAATAAACTCGTTTCAGACAATGGCCAATCCGTTTGGAAATCTCCAGGTATGATGGCCGCTATGAGTGTGGCACGTAAGTAAAGGGTAAATAAAAAGGCAGCAATTTTATTGCTGCCTTTTAGTCTGTATAAGTGTACTATAGTATCGTTTATCCATATTTGACGATATATAAGATTAACCCTATAATATAAATAGATAGCCAAGCGAGTAGATCCGTCGGGCTCATCTCAAGAGAATAAATAATTGATGAAATGGCCTTTCAGTTACCTAATTATCTAGGGATAACGAAGGGCTATTTTTATGTGGCAAATTTCCCTCATATTTACAGGAATATAAATATAAATTATAATTAAATTATTTAATAATAGTTTATAGTATGTAAATGAGAGAGGGTTCTTATGAAACGTTTGTGTAAAGCGAACTTATCTTTAGCGATTGCGTTGACGATTGCTAGCTCTGTAGTACCGTATGCGATGGCAGACTATCCTGTTTTTAGTTTGACTAAGGGTGAAACTGTAGACTTGGGAACACCGCAAGGTACAATGTATGGGCTTGATGCAGATAATTTGAGTACCATTAATGCAGATTACGTAACCGGTAGATTAATCGATGAACGTAATACTATCATTACTAGCCAAAATGGCAGTACTGTGAATATTAAAAATGGGGATCTTCAAGTTGGTCGTAGCAGTAATCCAGTTGTTATTTCTAAAGGTGGTACTGTAAATCTTGGTGTAGATGGTAATACAGGTGATTTTACTGGGCATAATATGTCTATTGAAGGTGATGTTCGTATCGATGGCAACCCTAATTATGCATCTGTAATTAATATCGGTTTAGATAGTGATGAAGTATTTTGGACTGGCTTTGCTCTTAACTTAGCAGATAAAAATTCAAAACAAGCAAACCATATTAATGTATACCTTGGTCAACGTGGGTATTGGGATCATCTCTACGAAGGTGGTTTAAATGGCACTAGCTACAGCTCAATGACAACCCCAAGCCATGTACATCGATTAGTAGGATCTAAAAATCGCAGTTTTGAAAATGCTGTAGTGCAAAATGAGCACAATGAAATCCACATTGATAAGTTAGTCGGTCATGTAAATTTCTTTTATGATATTAATGGTGAGTACGACGATACAGAAGATCCAGAATACACACCACCAACGAAAACCTATAATGGTTTGACTTCAGAATCCTTCTGGGGTGGAGATATTCATATTACAAGTGCAGAGTCTAATGCAGCTGCTCATTTATATACGTCTCAAAAAGGTCTTGATGTATCTAGTGAGGACAATGTAAATAAGATTTTAGATAACTTGGCTCACAAGGTGTATTACCATAATTATGTAAATGGTGAAAGAAACCTTCAAGGTACAGTAGCTATTGCATCCAATGGTGCTGAATCTGCACGCTTTAAGGTGTTGACTGAAGGGTATGCCAAAGAAGGTGCTATTACATGGCAAGCCGATAAGGATGGTCAAGGTAAATACGTATATGGTGAAAATAAACCAACACCAAAACCAATACCAAAACCTGAGGTAAAACCAACTCCTAAACCAGAGGTAAAACCGACTCCAAAACCTGAGGTTAAGCCAGCACCAAAACCAACTCCTAAACCAGAAGTGAAACCAGCTCCAGCACCAGACCGTAATTCTCATATTCACGTTAACATGGGTGATTTTGATACACCTCATATGCGCGGTGCCCGTTCTGCTATTATGAGCAATATTAATGGTTGGAGAACATTGTCAGATAATATGTACCGTACCCGCATTTTACAACAAGGTGAACCGACAGGTATTTGGGCTCGCGTTGGGGGCGGTAAATATAGTTATGACGCAAAAGGTATTGATACAGAGACAATATATACACGCATTCAAGGCGGTTACGATGCTAAAACTGGTAGCGGCTGGACTGTAGGTGGTCAAGTTTCTTACCTTCGTGGCAACGATGACTATGTATTCAATGGCACTGGTAAGGAAAAAGCCTTTGCTGTAGGTGCGTATGGCGTGAAAGATCTTGGTAAAGATCAATATATTCACCTTGAATCCCAAGTAGGTCGCGTTTCTAATACTTTCACAGCTCGCAATGAAATTGGTGAAAGCCTTTCTGGTGATGCTAAAGCAAATGCCTATACAATTGGTGCACGCTATGGTAAAACTGTGAAATTCCAAAATGGCACATACATTGAACCACAAGCGCAATTGAGCTACACTCACTTCGGTGGAGATAGCTTTAATGCAGGTAGTATGCATGTCAACGAATCTGGTGTGAGCATCACAGCAGGTGGCCTTGGCCTTGAAATCGGTAAAACATTCGGCGCAGGTAATATCTATACTCGCGTTGGTGTAAACCATGCCTTCTCTGGCACTGTAAATACAGCGTACACAACTGGCAATACTACAAAATATACAAAACAAGACCTTAAAGGCACTTGGACAGATCTAGCATTCGGTGGTCGTTATGGATTCAATGCTAATAACAGCATCTTTGCAGACCTTAGTACAGGCTTATCCGGTGACTATAAAGCAGGCTGGTCTGTAAATGCAGGATTTACACATAAATTCTAATATACTGGTCAACATTTAAACCTATACGGTAATAATAGAATAAAAAGAGCCTCACGTATTGGATATAATTATCTAATACATGGGGCTTTTATACTCTTACTTTATAACTCATTTATTAATATTTTAAATAATTTTAAATAAAATTCACAAAATTCATTTACAATTCACAAAAAATAGTGTAATATTTTAAACATATTTTAAAAATGTTGGATATGAGTTCTTAATAAAGCGAGTATATATCTATTTTTTCTGTCTATTTAGACTAATAAATCAAATTACAGATATATATTCGTTTATGAAGGGACTTTCACAAATGTGATTGTAATTGTATTTATAGTTGAGGTGTAAGAGGATGAGAGCAAGAAATAAATTTTTATTATCTGCTGTTATGATGACGTTATTGTCATCTACAATGGCCATGCCAAGTACATGGGCCGCAGCAGGTCTTAATTCAGATGGACAAATTTTTTCGAATGCGCCAGATAGTAAATTTGAAAGTACTGGGAATACGACTGTTAATGGTGTAGTAGCATCTAATGGTGGTAAAGTTACAATTGGTTCCTTGGATACTCCTGATGCAAATCAATTGCCTAAACGCTATCGTCAACCAGCTTTCATTACAGGCATGCTAGATAATAGCTCCATTCAAATTGATGGTGGTGTTATGGACGTGAGTACTGCGCCATGGCAGTCTCCGTATCCAGTTGCATTTGCATATAATAGTAAAATTAATCTCGGCATTGATGATGCGGGTACTGTAAAGCACAAAGTGTTCAATATGCAAGGTGATGTGCTCGTATCTGATAACACGATGCCTCCATACCAAGATCAACAACCATCTGTAATCAACATCGGTCTAGGTCGTGCTCATAATAGCCCTAACCAATTCTCTGGTAAAGCAGTGAATACTTTAGAAGATAAAGGTGGCGAGATCGACATGACCTTTGATGGAGGCATGTGGAGCCACGATAGTATGGGTGGCTTAGAGCCGTTCATGATCGATGGTAAAGAAGCTCGTAGTAGCATTAATACCCTCACAGGCACTCGTACTCGCGAAGGTTTCAGCCGTATTTCTCAAGATTCTCGCAGCGATATTCATGTTAACAAGCTAGATGGTCATATCAATGTTATTTATGATATGAGCGCAAGTACTGGACTAAATTTCGGTAAACCAGCTTCTCAAAAAAATGGTCTTGATGCGGCTGACATCGAGGGCGGTAACTTTATCGTGAAATCTGCTGCAGCTGGCTCTGGCGTGCATGGCTATGTAACAGGTGACAATCTTGATACATCTTCTGAAAGCAATGTAAACAAGATTTTAGATAATTTGGCACATAAATTCTATTATGAAAATTATGTAAAAGGTGAAAGAAACCTTTCTGGTACTGTATCCATCGCTTCTAAAGGCATCGTGTCTAGCTACAAAAAAGCATTGACTACAGATCAAAAAGAAGGGGATATTACTTGGAAAGACGGTAATGGTCAAGGCTCCTACGTGGCGCCAGAACCAAAACCTACACCGACTCCAGATCCTAAACCAGTTACACCAGTAACTCCAGACCCTAAACCAGTTACACCAGTAACTCCAGACCCTAAACCAGT
Source organism: Veillonella sp. (assembly GCF_041333735.1). Classification (NCBI taxonomy): domain Bacteria; kingdom Bacillati; phylum Bacillota; class Negativicutes; order Veillonellales; family Veillonellaceae; genus Veillonella; species Veillonella sp. Next base: position 704,168 of record NZ_JBGKFB010000001.1, on the reverse strand, counting down.
TACGCCAGTAACTCCAGATCCTAAACCAGTTACACCAGTAACTCCAGATCCTAAGCCAGTTACACCGGTAACTCCAGATCCTAAACCTCAAGTTCCAGCACCTACACCAGTAAATCCTAATCCTGTTGTTCGTGGTGCGTATGATACACCGCATATGCGTGGCATTCGTTCTGCTGTAGTAGGCAATATCAACGCATGGCGTACAGTAGCTGACGATATGTATCGTCCTCGTGTATTACAACAAGGTGAACCTACAGGTATTTGGGCTCGCATTGGTGGTGGTAAATACAGCTATTCTGGTAGCGGTATTGATACAGCTACAGACTACACACGTATCCAAGGTGGTTATGATGCTAAAATCAGCCGTGGTTGGACTGTAGGTGGTCAAGTATCCTACCTTCGTGGTTCTGAAGACTATGTATTCGATGGCTCCGGTAAGGTTAAATCCTTCTCCATTGGTGCCTATGGTTTGAAAGATCTTGGTAAAGATCAATATATACATGTGGAAACTCAAGTAGGCCGTGTATCCAATGACTTTACAGCTCGTAATGAAATCGGTGAACCTATGTCTAGTGATGTAAAATCCAATGCATACAGCATCGGTGTTCGCTATGGTAAAACATTGAAATACGCTAATGGCTTCTATGTAGAACCACAAGCACAATTGAACTTTATACACTTTGGTGGCCGCAACTTTACTGTAGATAATGTATCTGTTAACCAATCTGGCGTAAACAGTACTACTGGTAAGCTTGGTCTTGAATTGGGTAAACAATTCGGTAACGGCAACCTATATACACGCTTTGCAGCAGGTCATGCTTTCACAGGCAATGTGAAAACTGCATTCGCTAGCGGCACAGCTGTGAAATTAACAGAACAAGACCTTAAAGGTACTTGGACTGAATTGGCATTTGGTGGCCGCTATGGCTTCAATAGCAACAATAGTGTATTTGCTGACGTTGCCACAGGATTGTCTGGTGATTACCAAGCAGACTGGGGCGTAAACGCTGGCTTCACACACAAATTCTAATATACAGGTAATCATGCATGAGGTCCCGAGACCTTGTGCATGCCTATCTATGGCCATATAGCTGTATGTCTGTATAGATATATATTTCCTTAACATATATTACCCCTTACATATATACAACGTATGTATCTATACTTATATGTAGCATCCATATGCAACTTCCCCTTTTATTATGCAATTACAATCCCTACGGATGCTATAATCCCCCCTATATCACATAAGTGTATGGCCATACTTAAAAATACAATACTAACCATAAAATCCCGCTATCTTTATAGAGGAGAGCTGTTAGCTGTAGATAATCTATTGCTAAAGGTCCGTACACTCTCATGAGATAGCGGGATTTTATTATGTGCGTTAAAAAGTTATATAGTTGTTATTTTGTAAAATAGCCAAGGTATTCTAAGTGGACTAATACTTCATTTAAATATTGCTCACTAGGAACTTTATAGGTGTAACCATCTTTTGTGGTGCGATTGACTGTTAAATCAGATTCTACTAATTCAAGTAATTTAGCACGAGAGGTCGGTTGTGCTAATTGATTCATTACGTACAGTACACCGTTATCAACTTCATTATCCAGTTGGTTGTACATGTTACCTAAGGCCATGTACTTATTTCCGTCTTTCATAATTAGCGTATTCACATAATTGATAAAACGCTGTGGGATATAGCTTTCATTTTCAACAAATGGAGTCATAGGATAGGATTCACCAAAGATATTGATTTGACCCACAATGGTTAACAATAATAGGCGTTGATAGAGTTGAGCCATATTGATGTTATAGCCAGGGTATTGACTATTAATATGGTTGATAATACCTTGTACATTAAACTGTTTATGGGTGTCCATTAACTCTTTGATGGCAATGTTTACAGTATCAGTCCAGTCTTCTGGAATCCCTTTTTCATTTCTGGAATTGCCTACATAATACAAGCTATTTAGAATATCTTGCGTTACAGTTTCTTCGTGATTGATTTTGTCCTCGTTTGAAAGTTTTGTTAATAAACTCATGCGGAATTGTGTATCGTACACGTAGTCATAGAATTGCTCCTTATCTACATAGTTGTCATGAGATAAGGTTCTAATATTATTCGTAACATCGTCTGCAAGCCAAGTGATAAAAGAACGCTGTAATACTTCATCACCGATATAGGCACAACCCTGTTTGCGTGCTCGTTCAATGAAATCGGATACATATACAGGATCGTTGAAGGCTTCTAAATATTCGTGAGCTACATAGTAGTCATTGGAATTCAATACATTATGAATATTGTTAATCTTATAGGCCGATTGTGCACGGGATCGATCATCAATATTCATAGTGTCTGCTACCATTTTGAGTACGCTTTTAGTATATAAGGTACGTTCTAATAAATCCTGGTCTTTTGCTCGTTTTTCGGAGTATAACATGATATCTCGTAATTGTTCGAGACGTTTCCAACCTGGATACGTATTATACGATACATAGGCGATACCGTTATCCGATAAATTCACATTGCAAATACTTAGGATTTTGTCTTTCACCACATCTGGAACCCAGGACCAAATACCGTGAACGATAATATAGTCGAAGGTCCCGAAACTTTCATCGATATCGAGAATGTCCTTTTCTAATAAGGTCACATTTTTGAGGCCGATGGAGTTAATAATATCATTGCCGTGTTTTACTTGTACGCCGGATAGGTCGATGCCTGTGAAAGTAGTCTCAGGATAGTACAGTGCTTGTGGAACGATATTACCACCACAAGAGGCACCTAGTTCCAGTACGCGCGCCCCTTTTAGCGGCACTGGGTTAAGGCCGTACATTTTAGCCTTTGCCTGTAAGTTGTTAATATTTGTACTGGAAAACGGCTTAGATACGTAAAGGAAAGAGTCGTATGAGTTTTTTAACTCATCAATATCCCCTTGCAACTGTTCCGATATAACAGAACTAGTTGAAACGACTTGCTTTTCCTCTGCATTAGTTTTAGCTTTTTTATTTTTCTTATTCTTATTCATATATTTCCCCAATGATTACATGCATAGTATTAAATCATGAGATTAGTATAGCACATAATTGGAAACCATATCCAAAAAATTGGACATAATTTGAGCTGTTATTAAGGCTGAAGAGCAAAATAGGTTGGCGTTATAACATATCTAACGTAAGGGGTGATTAAATTAGTATTACTATATATATACTATTATAAAAACACTACCCCTTTGTAGAAGCTTGACAGTATACGTTTATATTCGTTACACTTATATATATTTCATTTTTAATTCATGAATTGTATGTGTAGAGAGATATGAAACGTATTGTGTGTATAGCCTTAGGGTGGTTGTTGTGTTATGGGACCACAGCAGCACAGGATAAGGTACAAGGAGAACAATTACATAAGGCGGCACAATTAGATACGTCGGCAGTGGAGATGGCGGATTTCCATATTACGCCATCTGCAACACCAGATCATGTCATTGGTCAAGGTGGACCTCTGGTTATGGATCGACAAGATACAAAGACGGTTCAGTATACTGATGTTGATGCGGTGAACCGTGCCATTAATGCGCTGGCCATGACAAACGTATCTAATGCGATGCATGGATCTAAGGGAAAACCATGGATGCGTCGGACCACATTGAGCTTTCAATTTCAACAAGACTGGAAACCTCTGTACTCTGTAGAGACCGTGCAGCCATTGGGGCATTATGACGATACGTCTCGTCAGGTGTGGTTTACGCAACAGCGTTTGTCACGAGCGACGGATATTGGTACCACGGTGAATGTAGGTGTTGGTTATCGTCGTATTTCAAAGGATGATCGTCATGTATATGGTGCCCATCTATTCTATGACCATCGATTCTTGCGGCATCATGACCGCCTTAGTGCGGGCCTTGAATATATGTCTGGTGAAAGCGAATTTAGATTTAATTGGTATGGATCGGCATCTGATGAGAGAATTCTTGATGCTAATCTTCATACATTAGAACGCGTATCGGATGGATATACCGTTGAGTATGGTAAGACCTTTACGAATGCAAGATGGGCTCGGATATATGTAGAAGGATATCATTGGAAACAAGTGCGACAAGCGGATAAGAATGGTTTGCGCATTGGCTCAGAATTACAACTCACACCGCGTGTGTCTGTTGATATGGGGTACAATAAACCTGAACATAGTTCTGGCAGTCCTTACGGTAAGATTACCTTCCGTCTAGCCGGTTCACCTATTGCTTGGTATGGTGGACAGCACCGTCTTAGTGAAAGCATAACGGTGCGAGCTAAAATGCTAGAACTAGTAAGGAGACAAAATACAATATGGGTAGAATAATCTAAAGATTGAATTATATATATAAAATAATATATGAATTTGATCCTATATAGATGTACCTAATATTTATATCGATAAATTTGGAATAATCTAAACAATGTATCTGAGGTTACATTCATAATATATTCATTTATAATAAACTGTGTTAAGTGCACAGTTAATAGGCCATGAGCGCTATAGTATGTAGTGCTCATGGCCTATTATTATTTAATTTTATATGAATATAAAATTAATATATCGATAAAAATTGAACTACATAAACATCTTAACTAAAGATTTATGAGAATTCCTAATAAATAAACTCAATTTTATTGAACTAAATCGAAAATAATAGAAAAATAAATTATAAATGTACAAAAAAATACGCAATATACAGAAAAAGTATTAATAATTTCTAAAATTATAAATAAGTTTGAAATTTTCATGATGAAAACATGAAGAAAACTATTTACAAAGTTTTCATTTTTTGTTATTCTATTCATGACACAAAATGAAGAGTAAATGAAAGTTACTCAGAATAACGTAAAAGTGTGTAAATATCTAACTTTCAGCTTATTAAACGTATTATATAAGGATTGTAATTGTGTCTAGTTTAAGAAAGGGGTTCATAGAAATATGAATAAGATCTTTAAAGTTGTTTGGAGCAAAACAAAAGAATGCTACGTTGTAGTATCTGAAGTAGCGAAAAACAATGGTGGTAAGAAAAAAGTGTTGGCTACTGTATTTGCAGCATTAGTTGCGACAGGTAGTATGGTGCCTGATTATGTAGACGCTGCTAATAATACTAGTGGTGGGGGGGTATCAACCGCTGATGCCTCTATTGCGATTGGTAGTGGTTGGGGTAACTCAGCGTATGCTAATAATAATTTCTCTATCGCAATTGGTGACCAAACCCATGCTAATGGCAAAGCAGCTATCGCTTTGGGGCGTCAAGCTAAAACAGATGGTGAAGAAGCATCTATTGCTATTGGTAACGAAACAGAAGCAACCGCCAAAGATAGTACAGCTGTTGGTTCTGGTTCTAAGTCAAGTGGTGAATATGCGGCTGCTTTGGGTTTCCAAACTAAGGCTACTGCAAACTATGCGACAGCTATTGGTTCTGGTGCAAGAGGCTATGCTGAAGATTCTCAAGCTATTGGCCGTGAAGCTGAAACATCAGCTGGTGCAACGCGTGCTATCGCCATTGGTACGTTATCAAAATCTTCTGGGAATTATGCAACATCTTTAGGGTCCTCTGCAGAAGCAACTGCTGAAAGAGCTATAGCTGTTGGTTATAAATCTAAAGCGGAAGCAGAAAGAGCGATTTCTGTTGGTAATTTAGCAAATGCTACTAAAAACGATTCTATTGCTGTTGGTAATAACTCTGCAGCCTCTGGACTAAATGCCTCTGCTGTTGGTAAAAACTCTAAAGCAAGTGGTCAAAGTGCTGCTGCATTTGGTGATACTGCACAAGCAACAAATACGAATGCAACTGCTGTTGGTAATCAAGCGAATGCATCTAATACTAATACAACAGCAATTGGTAATCAAACAGTTGCTTCTGGCGGTAATGCAACTGCTGTAGGTCATTTATCTCAAGCAACAGCTGATGGTGCTACAGCTATTGGTACAAATAACAAAGCTGGTTATGAAGGTACTGCAGTTGGTCTATCTAATACAGTAACTGGTCGTACATCTGCTGCATTTGGTCGTTCCAATACAGTATCTGGTAAGGAATCTCTTGCGGCTGGTGTTCGTTCCACTGCATCTGGTGAACACAACGTTGCAATTGGTTACCAAGCTGCAACTGATGGTAAAGCTACTGTTGCAATTGGTGAAGGTAGCAAAGCTGATATTGCAGACGGTGTAGCTCTTGGCTCTAACTCTGCGACTACTGCAGCTGCAGGTATTCAAGGCTTCAATCCAGCTGATTCTCGCACAAATACATATAGTGGTTTAACTGGTACAGCTCAAACCTCTACTCTTGGTGCTGTAGCTGTTGGTAATGGCGCTACAGCAACTCGTCAAATCACAGGTCTTGCAGCAGGTAAAGAAGATACTGATGCTGTTAACGTAGCTCAATTAAGAAGCGTTAACTTAAAATATGCTGGTAATAGTGGCAATAGCGATGTGCGATTAGAAAATGGTACATTGAATATTAAAGGTGAAGGTTTACTTTCTACATCTGCTGATTCAACTGGTATTACCGTAAAACTCACTAAAGGTGATGATATCGCTAAAGATAATGGTAAGGCGAAAGAACCTGCTAACAATGGCGTAGCTACAACACAAAACGTTGTACAAGCTATTAATAACTCCTACTGGAAAGCGACTGCTGGTGGTAACACAGATGGTACTCCAACTGTAGGAAATGTTAAACCTGGTACACAAGTTACTTATAGTGCAGGCGATAATCTAAAAGTAAAACAAACTATTGCTGCAAATGGTGATCAAGAATATAAATACTCCTTAAATGCAGATTTAAAAGGTATTAACTCTATTTCTAATACTACAACTGGTCCTACAATGACATTTGGTGGTAACTCCATCAATATCACTGGTGGTTCCTTAAATATGGGAAATTCTAAGATCACAAATCTTGCTCCTGGTACAGATGATAAAGATGCAGTTAACTATAGCCAAATTAAAGGCTTAAGAACTGAAGTTGTACAAGGTACTGGTGTTACTGTTGCGAAGACTCAAGGTGCTGATGGTCATGATATCTATACAGTATCTGCTAATGCAACAGGTGGCACAGCTTCCACTGAAAGCGTAGTTAAAAAAGCTGCTGCATCTGGCGATACAAACATTGCTGATGTTTCTGTTGCAGGTGGTAAAGCTGTAAATGATCCTGGTGCTCAATACGAAGTGTCCGTTTCTAAAAATGCGGTTAAAGATGCGGCTCGTGAAGCGGTGACAATCAATAATGGTGGTAATACTAATAATCCTATTACTGTAACACCAACTAAAGATGATCCTAATCACAACACATCTTATGCAGTTACATTCGATGGTGCTAAAGCAGCAAAAGTTATTCCTTTAACATACAAAGCTAATGGTGCTGGAGATAAAACAGTTACATTAGAAAAAGGTTTAGACTTTACAAATGGTACAAATACAACAGCAGAAATCGGTAATGATGGCGTTGTTAAGTACAATTTGAACAAAGATGTTGATTTGTCTGATACTGGTTCCTTAACAGTTGGTGGTACTACAGTTAATAATGGTGGTATTACAATTAAGGCACCTACAACTTCTGGTGCAACTACAACTGATGTTAAATTGACTAATACTGGCTTAGATAATGGCGGTAACAAAATCGTTAATGTTAAAGCTGGTGATGTAAGTTCCACATCAACAGATGCTGTTAATGGTAGCCAATTACATGCAGTAAAAGCTGCTGAACGTCATATTACACCTACTACAGCAACTCATCCTGCGTACACAGTAGATAATAATGGCGATGTAACATTGGATTATGTTGATGGTGATGGCAAGGCTACAACTGAAAAAGCTGTTATTAAAGGTATTGCTAACCGTGATCTTTCCAATATCTCTAATGCTGGCGAAACTAAGATTAAAAACTTAGCTAAGTCTGCTATTAATATGGAAGATGGTAAAAATACAAAAGCATCTAAACGTGATGTGAGTGGTGTAGATACATATAAAGTAGATGTTGAGGGCGATTTAACGGGCATTTCCTCCATCACAAATGGTGGTACAAACAACGGCAAAATTTCCTTTGGTCCAAATAAAACTGTTACTGTAGATGGTGATCATAGCATTACGCTTAATGCAAGCACAGGTAAGATTGGTGGTTTACAAAACTTAACATTTGATCCAACAAACTTCACATCTGGCCAAGCAGCTACAGAAGACCAATTGAAATCTGTGAATGATAAATTCAACAATAAAATTAATTTAGGCGCAGATGGTAACACAGAAACTACTAAACTTGCTTTAGATAATAACGGTGGTATTAAGTTCAACATTAAAGGTGACGGTTCTGGTACTGGTGGTGCTAATCAATACATCAGCACAACTGCTAATGGCTCTGATATCAAAGTAGATTTAACTGATGATGCAAAAGCGAAGTTAAATAAGTCATATGATGTAACTTCAACTGATAATTCAGTAACAGTAAAATCTACAACAACTAATGGTGTAACAACATTCGATTTGAAAGTGGCACCTGCTACTGGTACAACTTCTACTTGGGATATTAAATCCTCTGCAGATACTGCTAATGGTGGTGCAACTGCAACAGGTCATGAAGTAAACGCTAAAACGATTGAAAATACAAAAACCGTAGAAATGATCGCTGGTAAAAACTTAACTGTTAAACAAACTAGCGATACTAATGGTGCAAAAGTTGAATTTGCTCTATCCGATGAAATCACAGTTGGTAAAGATGGTGCTAATGGTGTTGACGGCAAAATTGGCGTAAATGGTAAAGATGGTGCATCCGTAGTTATCAATGGTAAAGACGGTTCTATCGGTCTAACAGGTCCTCGAGGTGCTAGTGCAACATTGAACGTAAAAGATGGTGTTCCTGGTGTCAATGGCGCTCCTGGTACTAATTTAACTCGTATCGTTTACACAGACAAAAATAACGTTGAACATGAAGTGGCAACACATGATGACGGTATGAAATTCGCTGGTGATGATGGTCAAGCAAATCAAGCAACAAATGCTAATGTTATTAAAAAGAAACTAAATAATGTTGTAGACATTATCGGTGGTGCTACTAAAGCTGATTTAACTGATAATAACATCGGTGTAAACAACGATGGTAATGGCAAATTGCTCGTTCAATTGTCTAAAAACCTTAATGGCATTAATACTATTAAAAATGGCAATACAACAATTACATTGAATAATGCTCCTGGTGGTGCTACTAATACACCTGCAGTAACAATCAGTGGTGGTGACTTATCCGTTGGCGGTAACAAGGTTACTAATGTGGATGATGGTACAGATAATAATGATGCAGTTAACGTAAAACAATTAAAAGCTGCCAAAACAGAAGTAGAAGCTGGTAAGAATGTAGTTGTTACATCTAAAACTAGTACAGCAGATGGTCATATTACATATACAGTAAGTGCTTCCACACCTGCTGTTTACACAAAACCAAATGGTGATAAGTTGGTTAAACAACCAGATGGCACTTTCAAAGAAGAAAATGGTACTGCATATAATGGTCCTGTAATCGCATCCTTCGAAGATGGCGCTGGTGCTACAACTGGTGGCAACATGATCGTTAACAACGTTGGTTCTGCTATTAAAAATCAAACTGGTGGCGATTTCTTAGCAAAATTGGATGCTGCTGCTAATACAACTACTGGTACTCCAAATGCAGCTGTTAATGTATCTGATTTGAAATCTACTGCTGATGCGTTGAAATCAAACGAATTGCACATTCGTCCAACTACATCTGGTCGTACAGGCGAAACTGTAAACCAAGGTGCTGGTGGTACAGCTGAAAGCTATAAATATGATGCTGCTACTAAATCTGTAACATTGAAATACAATGATGGTACAGGTGCTGGCGTAACTGGTACAGAAGCTAAGATCGATTTGTCCGATTTGGCTAACCAAATTACAAGCGGTTATACTTTCAAAGCGAATGCAACTGCAAACGGTGGTACTGTAGCTAATGATGCTACAACTCCAGCTGTTGCAACAACTGTTGAAAATAGTGGCACAATCAATTACGCAGCAGGTAAAAACTTGACTGTAAAACAAGATATTGATGCAACTGCAAAAACACATACATATACTTATAGCCTAAATAAAGATTTAACTAACTTAGATAAAGTTGTTGTTAATGGCGAAAATGGTACTAATGGTAAAGATGGTGTAACAATCATTGGACCACAAGGTGCAACTGGTGCTACTGGTACAAACGGTATCGACGGTAAAGTTGGTATCTCTGGTAAAGACGGTAAAGATGCAGTGGCTATTTCTGGTAAAGATGGCATTGGTACAATTGGTTTGACAGGTCCTCAAGGCCCTGCAGGTGCAGATGGTCGTGGTGTAGATATTACAACAGATCATGGTACACAAACACTTAATAAACCAGAAGCTAATAATGGTGGTAAATCTGAACGTATCGTATACGTACCAAAAGATAAAGATGGCAATCCATTAAAAGATGATGCTGGCAACACAATTAAACGTGAAGTTGCTACGATGGATGATGGTTTGAAATTCACTGGTAACAATGAATCTACTGAAAATAAACATAAGTTAGGTTCCTTGGTAAAAGTACAAGGTGAAGGCGTTACAGAAAATACAACGACTAATAAACTTGAAGCTAATGGTGAAGAATTTAAATCTGCATCTGGTAACATCGCTGTAGTTGCTGATAGCATTGATAAATTAACTGTTAAGTTGAACAAAAACTTAGCTGGTATCAATAAAATCTCCAATGGTGGTTCTTCCATTACATTGAATGATGCTCCTAGTGCAACAACACCTGCAGTAACAATCAAGGGTGGCAACTTATCCATGGGTGACGGCACAACTAACAATAAGATTGTGAACGTAGCTCCTGGTACAGAAGATACTGATGCTGTTAATTACAAACAATTGAAAGCAGCTAAAACAGTAGTAGAAGCTGGTAAGAATGTTGTTGTTACATCTGATACTACTGCAGCCGATGGTCATACTACTTATACAGTAAACGCTTCTACACCTGCTGTTTACACAAAACCAAATGGTGATAAGTTGATTAAACAACCAGATGGTACTTTCAAAGAAGAAAATGGTACTGCATATACTGGTCCTGTAATCGCATCCTTTGAAGATGGCACTGGTGCTACAACTGGTGGCAACATGATTGTTAATAACGTTGGTTCTGCTATTAAAAATCAAACTGGTGGCGATTTCTTAGCAAAATTGGATGCTGCTGCTAATACAACTACTGGTACTCCAAATGCAGCTGTTAACGTATCTGATTTGAAATCTACTGCTGATGCGTTGAAAGCAAATGAACGTCATATTGCTCCTACAACTGTGGCAGCTGGCTCTACTGAAACTAAAGGTGGTACAGCTAATGCTGCGGGTACTAATGTATATAAATATGATGCAGCTAGTAAAACTGTTACATTGACATACAATGATGGTAATGGCAATGCAGTAACTGATACTAAAGCAGTTATCGACCTCTCCAACTTGAGTACTGGTGGTACAGGTGCTTCTTCTTGGAATGTTAAATCCTCTGCTAACACTACAGATGGTGGTGCTGTTGGCGACAATCACAATGCAAATGTTCAAAATATCGCTGACACTAAAACTGTAGAGTTCCAATCCGGTAAAAACTTAGTAGTGAAACAAACTAATGATACTACTAATGGTAATGCTACTGTAGAATTCTCCTTAGCCGACAATATCGTGGCGGGTAAAGATGGAGCTAATGGTAAAGATGGCTCTGTTGGCGCAACTGGTAAAGATGGTTCTTCCGTAGTTCTTAACGGTAAAGATGGCTCCATTGGTATGACTGGTCCTAAAGGCCAAGATGGTAAAGATGGTATCAACGGCCGTGATGGTGCTGATATTTCTATTACATCTGCTAAAGGTGAACAAGTTCTTGTAAACCGTGATCCAGCTCATAATTCCGATACAGATAAAGCTGAACGTATTGTTTATGTACCGAAAGATGCTAGTGGCAATCCAATTCAAGATGCTAATGGTAAGAATATCGTACGTGAAGTTGCTACGATGGATGATGGCTTGAGATTCACTGGTAACAACACTGGTACAGAAAACAAACGTAAACTTGGTTCTCTAGTAAAAGTACAAGGTGAAGATGTATCTGCTGCCGATGAAGCTGCATTCCAATCTGCTGGTGGTAATATCGCAGTTACTGCTGATGGTACTGATACATTAACTATTCGCTTGAACAAAAACCTCAAAGGTTTAAACAGCATTCAACTTGGTGATAACACTATTAAGAGCAATGGTGATAACATCGAATTCACTACAAAAGGTGGCGATACTAAGACTGTAGCTACTACAGATCAATTATGGACTATCCAAGCTAATGGTGTAGATGTTCCTGCTAAATCTGGCAAGGTAAATCTTGTAGCTGGTGATCATATCACAATTACTCCTGATGCAGCTAATGGCAAAATGACAATCAGTGCAACTGGCTTTGGTTCTATGGATGGCTTCAATGTGAAAACATCTGCTGATGCAAATGGCACACACGCTGGTGATACAACAGAAAACATCAAAAATGGCAAAACTGTAGATATGCAAGCTGGTAAAAACTTGGTTGTTACTCAATCCAATGATGGTAATGGCAATACAACTGTTAACTATGCATTGAATAAAGATGTTGATCTTGGTACTAATGGTTCCTTAAAAACTGGCGATACTACTATCAACAACGACGGTTTCAAAAATGGTAACACTACAGTTGGTGGTAATGGCATGACTATCAATAACCCAACTGATCCAGCTAAGACTGTATCCTTAACTAAAGATGGTCTTAACAATGGTGGTAACCAAATTACTAATGTAGCATCTGGTGGCAATACGGATACAAACGGTGCTAACATCGGTGATGTTAAACGTATTGCTAAAGCTGGCGATACTCGTATCAAAGATGATACATACACAGTAGATAATACAGGTACTGTTGAATTAACGTATGTTGATGGCGCTGGTAAACAAGTAACAGACGCAGCTGGTAATCCATTGAAAGCAAAAATCACTGGTATTACAACACTTGATTCTACTCGTGTAAATGTTGCGGTTAATAAAACAGGCACTGGTGAAGTAGCTGGTTCCACAGCTCCTGTGAAAGTTACAAAAGGTACAGAGTTCGTAGCTGGTAACAACTTGATCGTTGAACGTAAAGCACATACTGGTAATGATTTAGACAACTCTGTTGTTTACTCCTTGAATAGCAACTTGACTGGTATTAACTCCATCTCTAATACAACTACTGGTCCTAAAATGACATTCGGTGGTAACTCCATCAATGTAACAAATGGCGATCTTAACATGGGTGGTAATAAAATTACTAACCTTGCTCCTGGTAAAGATAAAACTGATGCTGCTACCGTAGGTCAATTGACTAAAGTAACATCTAACAATCACTCTGTTGTAATTAATCAAACTACAGATGCTAATGGTGCTCCAGTTTATGACTTAGCTGTAACAGGTACTCCAGGTGCTCCTGCAGCTGACCCTCGTGTAGATATGCTTGGTGAAGAAATCGGTCGTGTAGGTGCTCAAGGTGCTGCTCTCTCCGCGTTGAAACCTATCCAATACGATCCATTGGAACCAACTCAAATCATGGCTGGTTACGGTAACTACCGTGGTAACTCCGCATTGGCTCTTGGCGTAGCTCATTACAAAAATGAATCTACATTAATCCATGGTGGTGTATCCTGGGCTGGTGGTTCTAGCCACATGATGGCGAACGCTGGTGTAACTTGGAAAGTTGGCAACCGTGATAGCGAAGCTGCTGTAGCAGATCGTTACCGCAAAGGCCCTATCAGCTCCGCTTATGCAATGCAACAAGAAATGGCTTCTGTAAAAGCTCAAAACGCTGGATTAAAGAGCGAAGTATCTGATTTGAAAGCTGAAAACGAACAAATGAAAGCTCAAATTGCTGCAATGATGGCAAAACTTGGTATGTAATCATTTGAGCGTGTAAGAACTAAGCAAACTATGGATGGTATGCGCTACCTTGTGTAGCGCTTGCCTCTCCATTCTATTTGTGAAAGCCTAGCTTTCAGAGAGAAACACTGTGTAACACATGTGAAAGATACTTTCACCATAATCTAACGACAGAAAAGAGGAATATAGAATGAAAAAATCTACATTACTTGCTTGTGCAGCTGCCCTTGTTATTTCTTCAGGCGTTGTAGGTGCACAATCAGCTCCAACATATGATGATAATTTGATTTTACCTAATCCTGTATCTGCTCCTAAATTGAGCAATGTAGTATTAGTTCCAGTGGCTAGCCCACAAACAGTGTCTGCTGTTCATGACTATGTGAAAGCTTGGCAAAATGCGGAAATCAACATCGCAAAAGCTAAAGTGAAATACGACAAACATGAGCAAATGACTAAAGCTGAAAAAATCTGGTTACATTCCTATGACAAACACAACTATGCTGACTATTTCCGTACACATTCCATCGGTCGTGTACATGGTCAAGAAGTGTTCTTGAACTGGAATGGTGAAAACCGCAACAAAAACGAATACGAATATTTCGAAATGCCTAAATACAATGAAAAAGATGGCTTCACTAACAGCTATGGTTACAATGTATTGCGTGGCATGGTAGATCAAATCAACGAAATCGTTCAAAAACAAAAAGAAGTTGGCGGTCCTATGACTGACGACGAAGCTCAAGCATTGGAAGATGCTATTTTGGATGTAATGGCTAAAGACCAAGAAAACGTTTCTAATGAAGAACTTCGTTACTACATGAACGAAACAATCTGGTTCGCAGCTAAACAAACAGTTAAAAACAAAGCAAGTGAAGAACCTATTGTTCAAGATGAACACACTGTAGATCTTCGCGAAGCGATTAACAAACCATTGGGTAATGCTCAAACTTACAAAAAAGTAGATTTGCGTACTGCGATTCAATAATTATTTAATAGTAAACTACATTTCTAAGATTAAGTTTTCTAAGAACTCCTAGATGCGTATACAGATAAAATATCTGTATAATAATAACACAATATATATGGCCCTTATAAAGGACATGTAAGGGCCTTATGTACCCTAGAACCCCTACTAGGGCACACAATCCTTATACAAATAACGCCATCCGTTTGGATGGCGTTATTTTTTATCCTTTTTATATTGATCCTTTAGTTATCGGTATTATTATATGAGATTTAAGAGCCTCCTTATTGTATAAGGAGGCTCTTTTTATAAACAAATATAAAATAATTTAATAAAGTAAAGGCAAGCGTTTATCTATTCTTGTTCTTAAAATACATTATATATACGATAAATACTGCATTATCTATATAATTCGATTTAAAAAGTTTATATTTATAAATATGAAGATAGCATGGATGTTTCTATAGATTGTTAACATATTATAAACTGATTAGATAAAAATAGAGTAGTCTCAAATATAAATGTTTTATATTGTATATAATAACTATATTATAATAGCTTGATTTATAGAGTGTATGTATATAATTCCTTGTAGCATAAACTCAATTTTATTAAATTTATAATTCTAAAATTTTCTTTAATAATTTTAAGAGATTCTATTTACATTTAGTTTATAAATTGGTATTATATAAATATCTTAATGAAGAGTATGTGAACGTGTGTCATAAACAATTCATGAAACAAAAAGTGTATATAAGGCATTTAGTGTTTTCTTATAAGAGAGAAAGGGGTTCATAGTTTCTATGAATAAGGTTTTTAAAGTCGTTTATAGCAAATCTAAAGGCTGCTACGTAGTAGTACCTGAAGCTGCGAAAAACAATAACGGCAAGAAAAAAGTATTAGCTAGTGTATTGGCTGGCTTGGCACTTGTTGGTGCAGGCGCTCATTTGGGTACTCCTGTTGAAGCGTACAGAAGTCCAGATGGCAGTGTAAATACACAAAATAGCCGTATCGATATCGCGGCTAACGCTAAACCAAATAACAGTGTTGGCGTTAACTCCATTGTTGTAGGTTACCAAAATACAACTGATAATGAAGATGGTACTACAGCTTTGGGTGCTAATAACCAAGCTCTAGGTAATTCTGGTTTAGCTGTAGGTAATGAAAACTATGCTAATGGTGGTGCAGCTACAGCGATTGGTGCAGGTAACGAAGCGCGTGCTGCTGCAACTGTAGCATTAGGTAATAAAAATAATGCTAATGCAACATCTGCTGTTGCTATTGGTAACTATAATAACCAAAACTACACAAAAGGCTCTACAACAACAACACCTAAACAAGCAGGTAACTACTCTACAGCAGTAGGTTCTTACAATGCAGCTTTGGGTGATAATTCTGTTTCTGTTGGTGCTATGAATACATCCCATGTAGCTGATACAGTGACTATTGGTCAATATAATGAAGCTAAAACTATGGGTGGTATCTCCATTGGTAAAAATAACTTAACTGACTCTGCAAATGGTGACCGTAACGATACACGTAGAAATCATGAGAACTCCCAAATTGCTATCGGTCGTGATAATGAAGCAACTAATTTAGATGCAATCGCTATCGGTCGTGAAACTAAAGCATCTGGATCTGGTGCTACTGTAATCGGTGCTCGTGCAGAGGCTTCTGGCAATAATGCTATTGCAATTGGTCAAAGTGGCGAAGGTTCCCCTAAAGTTATTGCATCTGGTGTAAACGCTATTGCTATCGGTATGCAATCTCAAGCAACTGGTGAATCTGCTATCGCTGAAGGTCCTGGCTCTCGTGCAGCTGGCAAATATGGCGTTGCATTAGGTCGTACAACTAAAGCAAATGCTGAGGCTGCTACAGCTTTAGGTAATGCTGCTGAAGCTAATATTGCTAATGGTGTAGCTCTTGGTTCTTCTTCTGTTACAACAACAGATAAAGGTGTTGTAGGTTATAACCCATCTGATCCTCATGAACGTAAATATACTCGTTTGACTGGCAACGTACAAACAGCTACTACAGCTGCTGTATCTATCGGTAATGGTAGCACTTTGACTCGTCAATTGACTGGTCTTGCTGCAGGTACTGCAGACACTGATGCTGTTAACGTGGCTCAATTGAAAAACGTTGGTGTTGCTGTGACTGGTAATACTGGTTCCAGTGATTTCTTGGCTGATGGCGGTAAATTAAACGTGATTGGCGAAGGTCGTGTATCTACTGTAGCGGCTCATGATGGTCAAAAAGATTCCAAAATCACTGTAAGCTTTGATGACAAAGGCATGGTGAAAGCTGGTAAAAATGTTACAGTTGATGAAAAAACTGTAGATGGTCGTACTACTTACACAATCAACGCTGCTGACACAGCAGCTAAATATGACTTCTTAACAAACGCTACAGCGAACGGTGGTAAATTAGATGGTACTGCTACAGCAACTAAAGTTGAAAGCGGTCAAACTGTTAACTACGCAGCTGGTAAGAACTTAACAGTTAAACAAGATATTGAAACATCTCTTGGCCAACAAACATACACATATTCCTTGAACAAGGATCTTAAAGAAATTACATCCATCACTAACAATGGTGGCCCTACAATGCACTTTGGTGGTGACAATATCAGCATCACTGGTGGCAACCTAGATCTTGGTGATAACAACATCACTAACCTTAAATCTGGTGGCGATGTAATCAACAATGCTGCTAACATTGGCGACGTTATCCGTATTTCTAAAGCGAATGACTTGCACGTAGCTCCTACAGCAGGCACTAATAACAATGTGGCTGAATACACTGTAGATGCTAACAAAAAAGTTACATTAACTTACCAAGATGGTAATGGTAAAACTGTAAATGGCCCTAAAGCAGTTATCGACTTGAGCGGATTGAAAACTGGTGATATGAGCTCCTTCAACGTTAAATCTTCTGCTACAGAAGGTAAAGTTGCACAAGGTTCCGCTGGCGTTCAAGAAATCAAAGACGGCAAAACTGTTGAAATGCAAGCCGGCAAAAACATGACCATCAAACAAACCAACAAAGATGGTAATGCACAAGTAGAATTTGCATTAGATAAAAATGTTGATTTGACTCCAGATGGTTCTTTAAAAATCGGTGATACAAACATTACAGATAATGGTTTGACTATCAACGGTGGTCCATCCATTACAAAAACTGGTATCAACGCTGGCGATTTGAATATTACAAATGTAAAAGCTGGTGTAAACGATAATGATGCTGTTAATGTTAGCCAATTGAAACAAGTTCGTGCTGACGAACGTCATATCAAACCAGGTGAATACGCAGTTGATAACAACGGCAAAGTAACAATGACTTACCTTGATGGTAACAACAAAGACGTTCCTAACGAAACTGCTGTTATCACAGGTATTGCTAAACAAGATCTTTCCAATATCAACAATGGTGGTAAGACTGTAATTAAAAACCTTGCTAAAGAAGCTATCGACATGGAAAACGGTAAGAACACAACTGCTTCTCACCGTGACGTGAATGGCGTTAAAACTTTCAAAGTAGACGTTGAAGGTGATTTAACTGACATTACATCCATCACAAACAAAGATGGCGACGGCAAAGTTGTATTCGGTGGTAACCAAACTGTAAACGTAGCAGGCGATCACAACATTAACTTGAATGCTAAAGTTGGTGACATCACTGGTTTAACTAACGTAACTTTGGATGCTCCTGACTTCGCTAAAAAAGGTCGTGCTGCAACTGAAGAACAATTGAGTATCGTTAACAACGGTTTCAATAACACAGTTGGTTTGACTGGTAACACAGGCGCTACTGAATTACAAAAATTGAACAAACAAGGTGGCTTGAGTTTCGGCGTTGTAGGTGCTAACAATGGTGAGTACATTAAAACAACTGCTTCTGGTAGCAATGTAGTAGCTGACTTGTCCGACAACGCTAAAAACAAATTGAACAGCACTGTTGTAGTAGAAGGTAAAAATGCTGCGAAAGTAACAAGCAATGTAATTCAAAATGCAGATGGCAGCACAAAAACTGTATATACTGTAGATGTTAACAACGTAAAACCTACTGCAGCTTCTACTGAAAAAGTACAAGCTAAAGCAGACGTAGCTGGCTCTAGTGACAAAAACATCGCAAAAGTATCCCCTAAAGCAGGCGATCAATTCGGTGAAGCTGGCGCAACTTACGAAGTAAACGTATCCCGTAACGACGTAAAAGACGCAGCTCGTGAAGCAGTGACTGTAAACAATGCAAACAACAGCAACAACCCTATCACTGTTACACCTGTACAAGATGAAACAAACCATAATACTACATATCAAGTAACATTCGATGGCGACAAAGCTGCTAAACAAATTCCTTTGACATACAAAGCGAATGGCACAAACGAACAAAAGGTTACATTGGATAAAGGTTTGAACTTCACAAACGGTAGAAATACAACAGCTTCCGTAGATGCTGAAGGCGTTGTTAAATACGATGTGAACAAAGATTTAGTAGACATCCATTCCATTTCCAACACTACAAATGGTCCAAAAATGGAATTTGGTCCTAACTCCATCAATGTTACTGGTGGCCCTATCAACATGGGTGACCTAAACATCACTAACCTTAAATCTGGTGGCGATGTAAATAACAATGCAGCTAACATTGGCGATGTAAAACGTATTTCTAAAGCTAACGACTTGCACATTGCTCCAACATCCTCTGATCGTCAAGGTGAAACTACTACATCTTACGCTTACGATGCAGCAAGCAAATCCGTAACATTGAAATACAATGATGGTAACGGTGCTAACCAAGCTGGTACAGTTGCGAAAATCGACTTGTCCGGTTTGGCTGATCAAATCAAAGATGGTTACTCCTTCTCCACTGACGCTAAAGGCAATGTAGTTGGTAACCACGCTGTTACAGCTGTTGGCAATGGTAAAACTGTTTCCTATGCTGCAGGCGATAACTTGACTGTAAAACAAGATATCGATGCTGCAACTGGCGAACACACTTACACATATGCATTGTCCAACAACATCGACTTGACTCCAAATGGTTCCTTGAAAATTGGCGACACTATTCTTAATAATGGTGGCTTAACAATTACAGGTGGCCCATCCGTTACTAAAACTGGTATCAACGCTGGTAACTTAAACATTACTAATGTGAAAGCTGGTGTAAACGATACTGACGCAGTTAACGTAAAACAATTGAAAGATGCTCGTACAGTAGTAACTTCTAACGATAACTCCGTAACAGTTAACAAAACTGAAAACGGCAACCAAGTTACTTATGACTTGCATGTAGCTCCAGGTGCTGCACAATCCGTATGGAATGTAAAATCCACTGGTAATACAACTGCTGATTCCGCAACAACTGCAAAAACTATCACTGATGGTAAAACAGTTGAAATGGCAGCAGGTAAAAACTTGACTGTAAAACAATCTAACACTGAAGACGGCGCTAAAGTTGAATTCGGTTTAGCTGGTGACTTGACTAACATCAAGACTATTAAAAACGAAGGCCCTGCTACTTTCACAATCGGCGGCAACGAATTCAAATTCGATGGCGGTAATGTGAATATGGGCGATAACAACATCACTAACCTTAAATCTGGTGGCGATGTTATCAACAACGCAGCAAACATTGGCGACGTTAACCGTATCTCCAAAGCTAACGACATTCATATCAAAGACAAAACATACACAGTGAACGCTGATAAAACAGTTACATTGGAATATGTTGATGGCAATGATAATGCAGTAAGCAAAACAGCTAAGATCGACTTGAGCAACTTGCCTACAGGCGATAAAGCTGCTGTTGAAAGCGTAGTTAAAAAATCTGCTGCAGCAGGCGACACTAACATTGCTGACATTACTGTAGCTGACGGTAAACAAACTGGTGATGCAAACGCTAAATACGAAGTGAATGTTTCCCGTAATGCTGTTAAAGACGCAGCTCGTGAAGCAGTGACTGTAAACAATGCAAACAATAGCAATAACCCAATCACTGTTACACCTGTACAAGACGAAGCAAACCACAACACAACTTACCAAGTAACATTCGATGGCGATAAAGCTGCTAAACAAATTCCTTTGACATATAAAGCGAATGGCTCTAATGACCAAAAAGTTACATTGGATAAAGGTTTGAACTTCACAAATGGTTCCAACACAACAGCTTCCGTAGCTGCTGATGGCGTAGTTAAATACGATCTTAACAACAACGTAAACTTGACTCCATCTGGTTCCTTAACTATTGGTGATACTGTTGTTAACAACGGTGGCTTGACTATCTCTGGTGGTCCATCCATTACTAAAACTGGTATCAACGCTGGTGACTTGAACATTACTAATGTAAAAGCAGGCGTAAACGATACTGATGCAGTTAACGTTAAACAGTTGAAAGACTCCCGTACAGTAGTAACTTCTAACGATAACTCTGTAACAATTAATAAAACAGAAAACGGTAACCAAGTTACTTACGACTTGCATGTAGCTCCAGGTGCTGCACAATCCACATGGAATGTGAAATCCTCTGGTAATACAACTGCTGATTCCGAAACAGCTGCAAAAACTATCTCTGATGGTAAAACAGTTGAAATGGTAGCAGGTAAAAACTTGACTGTTAAACAAACTAGCAACAATGACGGCGCTAAAGTTGAATACGCATTGTCCGATGACATCAAAGTTGGTAACGACGGTAAAGATGGCAAAGACGGCGTTGACGGCAAAATCGGCGTAAACGGTAAAGACGGCTCTGCTGTTGTGATCAACGGTAAAGACGGTTCTATCGGCTTGAATGGTAAAGACGGTAAAGATGGTCTTACTATTAAAGGCGCTAACGGTCAAGACGGCGTAGACGGTAAAAATGGTACTAACGGTATCACTCGTATCGTATACGAAGACAAAAACAACAATACACACGAAGTGGCTACTACTGATGACGGCTTGAAATTCACTGGTAATAACACTGACGTTGTAAACAAAAACAAATTGAACAGCCTTGTTAAAGTTCAAGGTGAAGGCGTAGATAAAACAACTTCTGCATCCTTCAAGAGCGCTTCTGGTAACATCAACGTAAAAGCTGATGGTACTGATACTCTCGAAGTTCAATTGAACAAAGATTTGAAAAACATCACTTCCATTAAAAACGATGGCCCTGCTACTTTCACAATCGGCGGCAACGAATTCAAATTCGATGGCGGCAACGTGAACATGGGCGACAACAACATCACTAACCTTAAATCTGGCGGCGATGTAATCGATAACGCAGCTAACATTGGCGACGTAACTCGTATTTCCAAAGCTAACGACTTACACATTGCACCAACTCAATCCAACCGTGCAGGTGAAACTACTACATCTTACTCTTATGATGCAGCAGACAAATCCGTTACATTGAAATACAACGATGGCAATGGTGCTAACCAAGCTGGTACAATCGCGAAAATCGACTTGTCTGGTTTGGCAGATCAAATTAAAGATGGCTACTCCTTCTCCACAGATGCGAAAGGCAATGTAGTTGGTAACCACGCTGTAACAGCAGTAGGCAACGGTAAAACTGTATCCTACGCAGCAGGCGATAATTTGACAATTACTCAAAATATCGATAATGCAACTGGTGAACAAACTTATACATATGCATTGTCTAATGACATCAAAGTTGGTAAAGATGGCAAAGACGGTGTTGATGGTAAAATCGGCGTAAACGGTAAAGATGGTTCCGCTGTTGTAATCAACGGTAAAGATGGTTCCATCGGCTTAAATGGTAAAGACGGTAAAGATGGTCTTACTATGAAAGCTAAAGATGGTCAACCTGGTGTAAACGGTAAAGATGGTATCACTCGTATCGTATACGAAGATAACAGCAAGAATACACACGAAGTGGCTACATTGGATGATGGCATGAAATATGCTGGTGACGATGCACAAGGTGCTGATAAATCCAAAGTTATCGCTAAGAAATTGAACGAAACTATGGACGTTGTTGGTGGTGCAGATAAGTCCAAATTGACTGACAACAACATCGGCGTGAACAACGTAGATGGCAAGTTGAAAGTTCAATTGTCCAAAGAAGTTAACTTGACTCCATCTGGTTCCTTAACAATTGGTGATACTAAGATCACTGATGGTGGTTTAGTAATCAACAATGGTCCTTCCATCACTAAAGGTGGCATTAATGCTGGTAACTTGAACATTACTAATGTGAAAGCTGGCGTAAATGACACTGATGCAGTTAACGTAAAACAATTGAAATCTGCTAAAACTGAAGTTGAAGCTGGTGACAACGTAACTGTAACATCTCGTGAAGGCGATAATGGCCAAACAATCTACAAAGTAAGCGCAACAGGTGTTAACCTTGGCGATGCTGAACTTAACTACACAGCTAACGGCGGTGCTAAACAAAAAGTTAAATTGTCTGAAGGCTTGAACTTCGTTGACGGCAACTACACTAAAGCTTCCGTTGATGCAAACGGTGTTGTTAAATACGACGTAACACTTGGTAAAGTGAAAGACGGCGAAGATGGCAAACCAGGCGTAGATGGTGACAATGGTATCGCAACAGTTAAAACTGTAGTAGATACAATCAACAACTCCGGTTGGAAAGGTGATGTTACTGGTAACACAGTAGGTAATCACACTGCTACAATCGTTAAACCTGGCACAACTGTAAACTTTGGTGCTGGTAAAAACTTAACTGTTGAACAAATCGTTGATAAAGTAACTGGCAACCACACTTATAACTATGCATTGTCCGACGATATCAAAGTTGGTAATGACGGTAAAGATGGTAAACCAGGTGTTGACGGTAAGATCGGTGTAAACGGTAAAGACGGTTCTGCTGTTGTAATTAACGGTAAAGACGGCTCTATCGGCTTGAATGGTAAAGACGGTAAAGATGGTCTTACTATCCGTGGTGCTAACGGTCAAGACGGTGTAAATGGTACAAACGGTACTAATGGTATCACTCGTATCGTATACGAAGATAGCAACAACAACAAACACGAAGTGGCTACTACTGATGACGGCTTGAAATTCACTGGTAATAACGAAAGCGTTGTAAACAAAAACAAACTTAACTCCACAGTTAAAGTTAAAGGTGAAGGCGTTACTGAAGAGCAAGAAAAAACATTCGAATCTGCTGCAGGTAACATCGCTGTAACTGCTGATGGTCACGATACTTTGAACATTCGCTTGAATAAAAACATCAAAGGTATCGACTCTATCCAAACTAAGGAAATCCACTTAGGTACACCTGATAATTACACAACAATTAAGAAAGATGGGGACCGCATTAAATACGGCGACAAAACATTTGCTAACACTGACGATATCTGGACAATCCAAGCTAACGGCACAGATGTTCCAGCTAACGGCGGTAAAGTAAATGTTAAAGGTGTTGACGGTATCACAGTATCCAAATCTGCTAATGGCGAAATGACAATTAGCGGTGCTGGCCTTGGTACAATGAGTAGCTTCAACGTTAAATCCTCTGGTAATACTACTTCTGATTCTGAAACAGCAGCTAAGAAAATTACTGATGGTAAAACTGTTGAATTCTCCGGCGGTAAAAACCTTACTGTAAAACAAACTAGCGACGAAAACGGCGCTAAAGTAGAATATGCATTGAGCAACAATGTAAATCTTACTAACGAAGGTTCCTTAACAGTTGGCGATACTAAGATCACTGATGGTGGTTTAGTAATCAACAATGGCCCATCCGTAACTAAAGACGGTATCAACGCTGGTAATAAACAAATTACTAACGTTCAAGACGGTGTAAACGATACTGATGCGGTTAACGTACGTCAATTGAAAGAAGCTAAAACTAACCTTACTGACGGTCAAAACACTAAAGTGACTGGCGATGGTTCTAAAAACAACCCTTATAAAGTTAATGTTGAAGGCGATTTGAACAAAATCACTTCCATCACTAACAAAGAAGGCGACGGTAAATTAGAATTCAAAGGTGACCAAGTAGTTAACGTAGCTGGCGACAACACAATCAAGCTTGATGGTAAAACTGGTGACATCACTGGCTTAACTAACAAAACTCTTGATTCTGCTGACTTCGCAACTAAAGGTCGTGCAGCAACTGAAGAACAATTGAAACTTGTTCAACAAGAAGCAGCTAAAAAATCTACTGAAAAAGTACAAGCTAAAGCTGATGCTAATAACATCGCTAAAGTAGCTCCTAAAGCTGGCGATACATTCGGTGCAGCTGGTGCAACATACGAAGTATCTGTAGATAAAAACGACGTGAAAGACGCAGCTCGTGAAGCAGTTACTGTAACAGGTGACAACAAAGCGATCACTGTAGATGTTCAACCAAATGCTACTAACCATACAACTAACTACCAAGTTAACTTCAATGGTAAGGAAGCAGCTAAACAAATTCCATTGACTTACAAAGAAAATGGTGGCAACGCTAGAACAGTAATGTTATCTGAAGGTTTAGACTTCTCCAACGGCGTGAATACTACTGCTCACACTGATGCGAACGGTAAAGTATCCTTCGACGTGAAAGGCGACCTCACTAACATCACTTCCATTTCCAACAACTCCAATGGTCCTAAAGTATCCTTCGGTGGCGATACTGTAAATATCACTGGTGGCAACCTCAACATGGGTGGTAACAAAATCACTAATGTTCAAAAAGGCACTAATGATACAGATGCAGTAAACGTTAAACAATTGAAAGATTCCCGTACTACATTGACATCTGATGATCATTCCGTAGTATTGAAGAAAACTGAATCTGCTGATGGCGGCTTGAACTATGACCTTTCCGTAAAAGGCGCAGTTGACCCACGCGTTGATCAATTGAACGAAGAAATCGGCCGTGTAGGCGCTCAAGGTGCAGCATTGTCCGCATTGAAACCTATGCAATACGATCCATTGGAACCAACTCAAATCATGGCTGGTTATGGTAACTACCGTGGTAATTCCGCGATTGCAGTGGGCGTAGCTCATTACAAAAACGAATCCACAATGTTCCATGGTGGCTTGTCCTGGGCTGGCGGCTCTAGCCATATGATGGCAAACGCTGGTGTAACTTGGAAAGTTGGTAATAGAGATGCTGAAGCAGCTGTAGCAGACCGCTACCGCAAAGGCCCTATCAGTTCTGCATACGCAGTTCAAACTGAAATGGCTGCAATGAAAGCTCAAAATGCCGGATTAAAAGGTGAAGTATCCGACTTGAAATATGAAAACGAACAAATTAAAGCTCAAAACGCTGGTCTACAAAGTGAAGTAGAAGTATTGAAAGCTCAAATGGCTGCAATGATGGCGAAAATGGGTATGTAATTAGTTACACTTTCAGAAAACTTTCAAAAAAACTAGGAATCTAATCCTAGGTATGGATATGACTGGTAAGGGTTCCTTCGGGAGCCCTCATCCAGCACATTAATTCGACTATGAAAAGAGGAATAGATATGAAAAAATCTACAATGCTTGCTTTCACAGCAGCAGTTTTATTGAGCGCAGCATCCTTCACTGGTCACGCAGCAAGCGCTCCAACATATGATGACAACTTGATCTTACCTAACCCTGCATCCGCACCTGGTTTGAGCAATGTTGTATTGGTACCTGTGGCTAGCCCACAAGTAGTACAATCTCTTCATGATTATGTGAAAGCATGGGAAAATGCGGAACAAAAAATCGCCTTAGCAGAGGCTAAACGCAACAATCATGAACAATTGACTAAAGCTGATAAAAAATGGTTACATTCCAAAGATAAACATAACTATGCTGATTACTTCCGTACGCATTCCTTAGGTCGCGTACACGGTTTTGAAACAGCTTTAAATTGGAACGGTGAGAACCGTAACAAAAACGAATACGAATACTTTGAAACACCTAAATACAATGAAAAAGATGGCTTCGTAAATAGCTATGGCTTCAATGTATTGCGTGGCATGGTAGATCGTGTTAACGAAGTTGTACAAAAACAAAAGCAAGTTGGCGGTCCTATGACTGACGACGAAGCACAAGCATTAGAAGATGCAATCTTGGATATCCTTGCTCAAGAGCAAGAACATGTATCTAACGAAGAACTTCGTCACTACATGAACGAAACAATTTGGTTCGCTACTAAACAAACAGTTAAAAATAAAGCAAGCGAAGAACCAACTGCTGCTGATGAACACGTAGTAGACCTTCGCAAAGCTATCAACGAACCAATGGGTAGCAACGACTACAACAAAGTTGATTTACGTAGTGCAATCCAACAATAATTGGTATCTATAGTGATGTAGATATTAAAGCCTTGTCTTCTCTCGTTTAAAGGCTTAGTTGATCTCTAATACATACTGATGATATACGTGTATCCCTTACATACACGCGTATCTACAATGACACAATGGCCCTTATAATGAGTTTGTGAGGGCCCCCGTACCCTGGACCCCCGACTAGGGAACACAAATCCTTATTAAACAACGCCATCCGGTTGGATGGCGTTGTTTTTATTTATATATACTATATAATGACAAAATTATGCTAATGATACATGTAGCTTAAGAGGTGATTAGTAAAAGAGTCTGAATGCGAATTACTACCTATAAAAATAACGGTATAGATAAAGCAAGAATAGCGTATATAGTAAGGCAATTTAAGTTCATTATTGATATTATTAATAAGTACTATATATAGTATGACAAATACAAGAATCTACCATATAAAGAGAGGTAGAAAAAAGTTTGCAAAATTTTAAAATTAGGGGTTGCGTACCTCAGATCTTTGTACTATAATAGCTATACAGTCGTTCGAAGCGACTGTTTATTAGTTAGCAAACACTAGATAAAATCTATGTTTGTTGATAATCGTTTTAGAATAAAAATGTAATTCCTGGTTAAAACAGAAATTACAAAATTCTAAAAAAGATTATAAAAAGATGTTGACATGAAAGTGACGACATGTTATTATAATCTAGTCGCCAGTTGGTGAAACACTTCGAAAGAAAGTGCTTCGAAGCTAGATGAAATCTGGTTTAACTGGTACAGATCTTTGAAAACTGAACAATGATAGGTAATCAATCATATGATTGAACATATGCCAGAGTGCGGGTTTTGACAAAGTCAAAACCAACCATAATTCAAAGTTACTTAAATGTAACGACAACAAATAATGAGCTATTCAAATAGCTTCAAGATATCTTGGAGAGTTTGATCCTGGCTCAGGACGAACGCTGGCGGCGTGCTTAACACATGCAAGTCGAACGAAGAGCGATGGAAGCTTGCTTCTATCAATCTTAGTGGCGAACGGGTGAGTAACGCGTAATCAACCTGCCCTTCAGAGGGGGACAACAGTTGGAAACGACTGCTAATACCGCATACGATCCAATCTCGGCATCGAGGATGGATGAAAGGTGGCCTCTATTTATAAGCTATCACTGAAGGAGGGGATTGCGTCTGATTAGCTAGTTGGAGGGGTAACGGCCCACCAAGGCGATGATCAGTAGCCGGTCTGAGAGGATGAACGGCCACATTGGGACTGAGACACGGCCCAGACTCCTACGGGAGGCAGCAGTGGGGAATCTTCCGCAATGGACGAAAGTCTGACGGAGCAACGCCGCGTGAGTGATGACGGCCTTCGGGTTGTAAAGCTCTGTTAATCGGGACGAAAGGCCTTCTTGCGAATAGTTAGAAGGATTGACGGTACCGGAATAGAAAGCCACGGCTAACTACGTGCCAGCAGCCGCGGTAATACGTAGGTGGCAAGCGTTGTCCGGAATTATTGGGCGTAAAGCGCGCGCAGGCGGATTGGTCAGTCTGTCTTAAAAGTTCGGGGCTTAACCCCGTGATGGGATGGAAACTGCCAATCTAGAGTATCGGAGAGGAAAGTGGAATTCCTAGTGTAGCGGTGAAATGCGTAGATATTAGGAAGAACACCAGTGGCGAAGGCGACTTTCTGGACGAAAACTGACGCTGAGGCGCGAAAGCCAGGGGAGCGAACGGGATTAGATACCCCGGTAGTCCTGGCCGTAAACGATGGGTACTAGGTGTAGGAGGTATCGACCCCTTCTGTGCCGGAGTTAACGCAATAAGTACCCCGCCTGGGGAGTACGACCGCAAGGTTGAAACTCAAAGGAATTGACGGGGGCCCGCACAAGCGGTGGAGTATGTGGTTTAATTCGACGCAACGCGAAGAACCTTACCAGGTCTTGACATTGATGGACAGAACCAGAGATGGTTCCTCTTCTTCGGAAGCCAGAAAACAGGTGGTGCACGGTTGTCGTCAGCTCGTGTCGTGAGATGTT